>JAEZDN010000157.1 GCA_023433275.1 Verrucomicrobiota bacterium | reverse complement strand
CCCGGCCCCCCCCGGCCCCCCCCCCCCCCCCCCCGGCAATAACCACGATCCGCGCGGCCACAGTGCAACGAACCGGGGCGAGGGCGCCCCGGCTCCAGGGGGCGCAGCAAGACTGCGCCCCTACGATTTAGTTTTGCGAATGCTTGGCGGATTGCAGGTGCTGCGCGACCTCGACGACCGGGGCGGTCCAGATGGTGGCGCGTTCCTGGGCGAGCCATTCGATCAATTGGCGGTGGGGTTCGTCGGCGATGAAGAGGGCGTGCGTGCCTTCACCGACGCCATGGAACATGTAGATGATCCAGCCGCCGCGGGCGCGGGCGGCTTCGATCTCGGCCTTGAGCTGCTCGAAGGTTTTGCCGTCGCCGTTGTAGTGGCCGAGGCGGGTGAACGCGGGGCTCGCCGGATCGACCGGCTGGTTGGTGATGGCGCCGCGGGCGGCGACGAACAGATCCTTCAGGATGGGATCCATGGGCGTCTCCTGGGCGTCGCGGCCGATGGTGAGGTTGGTGCAATTGTTGCCGTAGGTGCGGGGTTTGCCGCCGTCGAGCAGGTTGATCGCGAGGTTGGCGGTCCGGAGTTCGTCGCGGAAGCGCTTGGGCGAGTAGGCGGCGAGGTCATATTCCTCGGCCAGCCACGCGGCGTTGCCCGGGTTGCGCCGGCAGGGATGGAACAGGGAATGGTTGCCGAGTTCGTGGCCCTTCTGCGCGACGGCTTTCCAGGCTTCGGGGCTCTCCAGATTGCTGATCGAGAGATAGAACGTCCCGCGGAGGCCGTGTTGTTCCAACAGGGGCGCCACGTGGAGGTGATGCACGGGCACGCTGTCGTCGTAGGTGAGCGAAACCGCGCAGGTGGCGCCATTGGGCCACGGGCTGGGTTTGGTGGCGGACGTTTGGGCGGGGCAGGCGAGCGTGGCGCCGAACAAGGCGGTCAAAGCGAAGAGGCGGGACAGCGGGGATTTCATTTTAGGAAACGGTATGATTGCAGTTAACGACAGATGAACACGGATGGGCACAGATGACGGAGGCGCGGTGTTGGAATCGGTGAGTGGTGACAGGGAGCGGGGCGGAGGCTCAGCTGGAGCTGAGCCCCAGGACGTTCATCAGGGGTTTGGATCCTTGGCTACGCTGATGATGAAATGGGTTTTGAGCCGGTGGACGTCTTCGCTGGGGAAGTACACCAAACCACCGCTACCGTGCTCCTGAGTGAAGCGAAGGAACCAAGCAGCCGGTGCACGTTCGTCCTATCCCTTGGATCCTTCGCGCGGCTCAGGATGACGGTGGCGGGCATATGTTGTACTTCCCGAAGTTCAGCTCCGCCTACCATGCAAAGCACGCGGTTGCTCCGGCCTCGGGATGACGGTGGCGCTCACATTTTCCATTCTCCAAATTTCATCTCCGCTCCCTGTGCAACGGCCCAGCGGTTGATCCCGGTTTCAGGCGACGATGTGCGGAAGAAGTTTGTCGAGGGATGGCCCGTGCGGACGACGAGACTGTCAGGGAGCTGCTGCGGGCGTCGTGGTGACGGGGATGATCAGGAATTCGCTCACCTTCGCGGGGTCGTAGAAACGTTTCGCGAGCTCGGTGAGCTCGGCGGCGGTGATGCTCTCGTTGTCGCTATAGCGGGTGCGGCTCCACTCGAGGTGCTCGGGATATTCCTGCGCGGCGGCAAGCACGGTCCCGAGCCAGTAGCCGTTGGTGCGGGAGGATTCGCGCAACGCCGTGAGCACGGGTTGGCGGGCCCGCTCGAGTTCATCCTCGGTCACGCCGCCCGCATGGAGCTCGGCGGCGACTTTCTTCATGGCGTCGGCGATGGCACGGGCGTCGGCGGGCGCGACCGTGGCGTCGGCGATGAGCCAGCCATAGCCCGGATAAGTGTCGCTGAGGTCGGGCACGGCGTTCGGACTGTAGGTGCCGGCGAGTTTCTCGCGGATTTCAACCCGCAGGCGGTCGCCGAAAACGTCGCTGAGCAGGCGGAGACGGCGCGAGAGCCGGACGTCGCGCGCATCGGTGGCGGGCCAGTAGAGGCGCACCAGTGCCTTGGGGATGTCGGAGGAAAAGGTGTATTCGCGGGCGAGAGGGGCGTCCGGGCCGGTCACGCGGCGTGCGTCGGCGTAGGCGGGTTTTTTCTCGCGTTTGGGCAGAGCGCCGAAGGTCTGCGCCACCGCAGCGATGGCTTCATCGGGCTCGAAGTCGCCGACGAGCGTGATCTCGATCGGGCCGCGCGCGAACTGCGGCGAAAGCCAGGATTTCAGCTCATCGAGGTTGCGCGAGAGGAGCACGTCCTTCGCGGGCAGGCCGAAACGGGGATCGCCATTGGCGAGAAGGGGGGCGACCTCGAACTGCAGCGGGCCGTCGGGGGTGTGCGGCAGGCGTTGATAGAGCTGGTCGGCGGCCTTGTGGACCTGGCGGATGGATTCGGGACGGTAACCGGGGTCGGTGATGTAGGCGCAGAAGAGCTGGAGCTGAAGGAGAAGGTCGGAGCGGTTGGTGGCGGCGCCGAACGCGAACGCGTCGGATTGGGCCCCGAAGGACAGCCCCACGGTGCGGCCAGCCAGAAGCCGTTGCAGGTCGTCCACGCTGTGCTGGCCGAGACCGCCGGTGGTGAACGCGACGTTGGCGAGGAGCGGCAGGCCGCGCTGGCCGGCGGGCGCGGTGAGCGTGCCGCCGCCGAGACGGACATTCACGCGGATGCGGCCGGCCTCGAAATCGGTGGGCTTGAGATTGAGGCGCACGCCGTTCTTGAACGTGATCAGCGTCGCGCCGAGGTCGTCGACGATCGTCTTCTCGTCGACTTTGCCCGGGCGGCCGAAATCGGTGTAGGCGAAGGCACCCTGCTCGATTTTGGGCGGGGCGGCGACCTTGGCGCGGAGGCTGTTGGTGTAAGCGGCCGCGATGTTTTGCGGCGGGCGGGGGATCTGGACATTGCCCGCGACGAAAAGCTTCCGGCCGGCGGCTTCCGACCAGGTGGCGCGGAGGGCCTCGGTGCAGGCCTCGGGCGTGAGCGTGGCGAGGGCGGGCTGATAAAGTCGCTGTTCGGCGATGGGATGAGTCGACACGGCGTCGTCGATGAGGTCGCCGGTGAGGGCATCGGCGAGGCCGCCGGAGCGGCGGGTCGGCGCGGTGCGCACGGCCTGCTCGAGGTTGTTGGTCATCTCGGCCACGGCCTCGGCGAGTTCCTCGGGTTGGAAGCCGTGTTCCAGGGCGCGGCGGAGTTCCTGCTCGGCGACGGCGAGGGCGTCGGCCCACTGGTGGGGCTGGCAGTTGAGCTCGATGCTCGCGTTGCGGAAAAGGTCGAACTGCTCGGTCACGCCGACCACGCCGCCGAGGAAGGGGGCGCCCTCCTTTTTCGCGAGGATCGAGAGGCGGCGATTGAGCATCCGCAGGGCGAGCGTGCGCGGGAGGTATTTCAGGCGGTTGGCGGCGGTGTCGGGCTCGAAGGCGTACGGGACCACGGTCTGGATGGAGACATTGGTGCCGCCGGCCTCCATTTCGGTGTGCAGATGGGCCTCGACGGCTTCGGTTGGGCGGACGAGTCCGAGGCGCGGTTCGGTCGGCGCGTCGCCGCGGGCGGCGAGCGGGCCGAAGATCTCGCGGACCAGCGGCTCGACGCCGGCGGGTTCGAGGTCGCCCACGAGCACGAGCACCATGCGCTCGGGCCGATACCAGGCGTGGTAGAACTCGACGAAGCGCTCGCGGCTGGCGGTGCGGAGAACTTCCTCGGTGCCGATGGGGAGACGCTGGGGGAGGCGGGTTTCCGGGATGAGAAACTCGAGCTCGGCCATGAACGTGCGGAGGCCGACGGAATCGCGGGCGCGTTTCTCGCTGAGGATGATGCCGCGTTCCTTGTCGATCTCCTTGGGATCGAGCAGGAGCCCGCCGGCCACGTCGGCGAACCAGGTGAGGGACTCGCGGAGGGTCTCGGGCTTGGTGTCCGGCAGCTCGAGCTGGTAGATCGTGCGGTCGAAACCGGTCGAGGCGTTCGTGTCGCCGCCGAAGTCCATGCCGAGTTTCTGGAAGAACTCGATGACGTCGGCGGCGGGGAAGCGCTGGCTGCCGTTGAACGCCATGTGTTCGAGGAAGTGGGCGAGCCCGCGCTGGTTTTCGTTCTCGTGGAGCGAGCCAGCCTTGATGGCGAGGCGGGCGCTGATGCGGCCCTTGGGTTCGGCGTTGCGGAGGAGCGCGTAACGGAGGCCGTTGTCGAGGCGGCCCCAGGTGATGGCGGGGTCGACGGGCAGGTCGCTGGACTGGTGGGCAAAATCCGCGGCCGGGAGGGCGGCCAGCGGGACCAGGAAAAAAGCGAGGATGAGCCGGAGGGCCCGCGCGGGGAGGGGGAGCTTCATGGCAGGGATCATACTTTGCAGATTGCGCGCGAGTGCAAGTGCCCAGCCGGCATGGGGTTTCATCCGGGCCGGGCGTGAGAGTTTGGTGTGGCCAAGCCCCGCGGGCGCGCCTTCCTTGGGGGGATGAAAACGAAAGTCAAAGCCCCGCAGAAACCCGAACTGACCAATGCCGCCCTCGCCCGGAAGAAGGGCCCGGTTTCAAAGTTCATTGCCCACCACTACCGCCATTTCAATGCCGCGGCCCTGCTCGACACGGCGAAGGGTTACGAGGCGCACCTGCAGGCCGGGGGCAAGATGTTGGTGACCGTGGCCGGCGCGATGTCGACGGCGGAGCTGGGCATTTCCCTCGCCGAGATGATTCGTCGCGACAAGGTGCATGCCATCGTCTGCACCGGCGCCAATCTCGAGGAGGATATCTTCAACCTGGTGGCGCACGACTACTATGAACGCGTTCCGCACTACCGTCACCTGACGGCGGCCGACGAGCAGGCGCTGTTGGAGCGGCACATGAACCGGGTGACCGACACGTGCATTCCCGAAGGCGAGGCGATGCGACGCATTGAAGCGGCGGTGGCGGAGGAGTGGGTGGCGGCCGACGAGGCCGGCGAGGCGTATTTTCCGCACGAGTTCATGTACAAGGTCCTGCGCTCGGGAAAACTGAAGAAGTCCTACCAGATCGACCCGAAGAATTCGTGGATGCTCGCCGCCTGCGAGAAGAACCTGCCGATCATCGTCCCGGGTTGGGAGGATTCGACGCTGGGCAACATGTATGCCGGGCGGGTGGTCACGGGTGAAATCAAGCGCGTGCACACCGTGCGCACGGGCATCGAATACATGGCCTGGCTCGCGGGTTGGTACACGAAGAACGCGAAGACGCTGCGGACGGGCGAGGGCTCGATCGGGTTCTTCCAGATCGGCGGCGGCATTGCAGGCGATTTCCCGATCTGCGTGGTGCCGATGCTGCACCAGGACCTGGGCCGGCGGAGCATTCCGCTCTGGGGATACTTCGCGCAAATCAGCGACTCGACCACGAGCTACGGCAGCTACTCGGGCGCGGTGCCGAACGAGAAGATCACGTGGGGCAAGCTCGGGGCGAAGACCCCGAAGTTCATCGTCGAGAGCGACGCCACCATCGTTGCCCCGTTGATCTTCAGCTGGGTGCTCGGGCAATAAGGAGAGCTGAACGCAGAGCGCGGAACGCTGAATGCGAAGAATCGCGAGCATGCCGGAGAATGCCCAACGTCTTCGTTTTCTTCGCCTTGAGGTCGGGCGGAAGAAGCGAATGCTTTCGGGATTCTTCGGCGAATCGGGCATTGCGGCTTTTTCGCGTTACTTATTTCGCGCCCAGCGCGCAGTCCTGTGATCTGGATCTACCGCATCGTCGTGTTGCCGGCCCTGGTTCTGGCGGTGCCGTATTTTCTGTGGCTGATGCGGCGGCGGGGCGGATTCGCGGAGAATCTGGCCCATCGCTTTGGCGGCGTTGACCCGCTGCCCCCGAAGGCGCCGGGCCGCGCGCGGGTGTGGCTGCAGGCGGTAAGCGTGGGGGAAATGCTCGCGATCGCGCCGCTGCTGGAGGCGTTGCGCCGGGAGGGAAACACGGAGATCTACCTGACCACCACGACCACCACGGGTTACAAGCTGGCCAGGGAGAAATACGCCGCGCTCGCGGTCGGCATCGGCTATTTCCCATTCGATTTCTGGGGTTTCAGTGAACGCGCCTGGTGGCGGGTTCGGCCCGACCTCTGCATCCTCATGGAGGGCGAGCGCTGGCCCGAGCACGTGCACCAGGCAAAGATCCATGGGGTGCCCGTGCTCTGCGTGAATGCCCGGCTCTCCGACCGCACCTTCCGCCGCCTGATGCGGCTTCGCCCGTTGGTCGGTCCGCTGTCCGAAGGCATCGTTCGCATCCTGTGCGCGTCGAAACTCGACGAGCAGCGGTTTCGTGAGCTGGGCTTTCCCGCGGCGTGCCTGGCCACGACGGGCAACCTGAAGCTCGACGTGGATATTCCGTTGCTGCCGGAGGCCGAACTGGCGCGCTTGCGCCGTGAACTGGGCCTGGACGGCGGGCTGGTCCTGCTCGGTTCCTCAACCTGGCCGGGGGAGGAAGCGTCGCTGATCGCGGCGGTGCAGGGGGCGCGGGAGCAAGGTCTGGGCGTCTCGCTCCTGCTGGTCCCCCGGCACGCGGAGCGTCGGGAGGAACTGCGGGGCTTGCTGGAGAAAACCGGCATGACGTTTCATTTCCGTTCCGCCGGCCCGGCGCCCGGGATCGTCGATATCGTGGTGGGCGACACGACCGGCGAGCTGCGGAAGTTCACGCAGCTGGCCGACCTCGTTTTCGTGGGGAAGAGCCTGCCGCCGCACGAAGGCGGGCAGACGCCGGTGGAGGCGGCGATCCTCGAGAAGCCCTTGGTGCACGGGCCGCACATGACGAATTTCCGCCAGATCATCCGCGGCCTGACGGAGGCGGGTGCCGTGCGCCAGGTGCAGTCCCACGAGGAACTCGTCCGCGTGGCCGTGGAACTGCTGGGCGACGAGGCCGGGCGAAAACGCCTGACGGCTTCCGCCCACGCGTGGCACGAGGCCAACCGTGGCGCGACGGAGCGCACGCTGGCATTTATCCGACAATGGCTGTCCGGGTGCCCGGATTGACCGGGGCGGCGGTGCCCTCGAGCACGTGCCGCGCGATGGTGCGGGCGGCGGCCGGGCGGGCCAGGGATTTGAGGTTCGCGCGCCAGTGGCGCCAGAGCGCAGCATCGCCGGCGAAGGCACGGTGCAGGATCGTCACGATTTCCTGGGGCGTGGTGGCGAGAGCACCGGTGTCGTGGCGGCGCATCAGCTCGTAGTTGCCCTCCTCCTGTCCGGGAACGATCTGGCTGACGATCATCGGGCAGAGCGCGTTGATGGATTCCTGCGTGGTCGCGCCGCCGGCTTTGCTGATGACGACGTGGTGCGTCATCAGCAGTTCGGGGATGCGGTTCGTCCAGCCCAGGATCTCCGCGCGGGCGGGCGCCCTGGCGGCGAGCCGTTCAAGATCCACGCGCAGCTGGGTGTCCCGGCCGGCGGTGAACGTGATGCGCCAGGGCCCGTGTTGGAGCACCTCCTTCGCGATGGCGAGTGCCGCGTCCCGTCCCGAGTTGATCATGAACAGAATCCGGGGGGGCGCGCCGGGCGCTGGTTCGGGTGGTTGCCACTGGGCCGGGCGATCGGCAAAGGCCGCGGCCACAGGGAACCCGCTGACATGCACGCGATCGGCCGGCAGCCCGCGATCACGCAGGAAAGCGGCCGAATCATGGTCGGTCACGAACCAGCCGGCGGACGGCGTGCGATACCAGAGCGAATTGATGGTCAGGGCGTCAGTGACGACCGTGAAGTGCGGGCAGAATGAAAGGCCGTCACGCCGGAGTTGGTTGAGGAGCCAGGCATACACCGGGTAGGTGGCAATGATTGCCGTGGGCTGCCGTTCGGCGATCAGGCGGGCCAGCAGGCGGCGGTGGCTGGCGAGAAAGCGAAAGAGGGCGGGGGCCCGGGGCGAGGTGTCGAGCCAGCGGTACGCGCGACTCCAGACCGAGGGAGCGGTGTTGATCAGTTTGAGGTAGCTGCGCCGCGACACCTCATTCAACCGGGGGGCGTGCACCGCAAAGAGATCCACCAGCCCGGCCTCGACGCCGGGCTGCTCGTCGAGCGCGGATTTGAGCGCGCGGGCAGCACTGTTATGGCCTTCGCCGTAGCTGGCGGTCAGGATGAGGATGCGTTTCATGCGATGAGTGGGGGGCAGGGCGAACCTTGGTCCGCCGGCGAAGGGCGCGGCGAGCTGCACCGCGGCCGGGGAGAGGCTCATCGCAGCGCGGCCATGATGGCGGCGGGGGCGATGGCCTCGGGGGGAAAGGGCAGGGGTTCGTCGAGATCGTTCTCCGGGCTGTCATCCTCCGGCATGGGAAACTGCGTGATGAAATCGCTGAATGCGATGAGCTCGAACCGGCCGTCGTGGTGCTCGACGATGGCCGTGAGGGATTCAACCCAGTCGCCGGAGTTCAGGTAATGGACGTCGCCGATCCGCTTGTCGGCGGCGGTGTGGATGTGGCCGCAGATGACGCCAGTGCAGCCGCGATCCCAGGCGAGCGCCGCCACCTGGTCCTCGAACTTGCCGACGAAGCTCACGGCCTGCTTGACGCGGGCCTTGATCGCGGCGCTGAGGGAGAAGTATTCCTTGCCGCGGATTTTCCGAAACCAGTTGTAGGTGCGGTTGAGCTTGAGGAGCAGCGCATAGCCCATGTCGCCGAGGTGGGCCAGAAACACCATGTTCTTGATGATGCCGTCGAACACATCGCCGTGCAGCACCAGGTAGCGCCCGGAAGCGGATTCAAGCACGTAGTCCTCGACGAGGCTCAGCCGGTCGAAGCGCATGGGCAGCAGGCGCGCGAGGAAATCGTCGTGGTTGCCGCGGAGGTAGATGACGTCGGTGTCCTTTTTCTGCACCAGGGTGAGCACGCGGCGCACGAAGCGCGTGTGCTCCTTGGTCCAGCGGCCGTCGCGGCGCAGCCGCCAGCCGTCGATGATGTCGCCGTTGAGGATAAGGCGCTCGCAGCGCACGTGTTTCAGGAAATGGGTGACTTCGCCGGCCTTGGAGTGGGGCGTGCCGAGGTGGACGTCGGAGAGGATGACGGTGCGAACCTTGAGGGTGGGTTTGCTCATGGTGCCAGGGGTTGGGAACTGAGGGCCGGACCGCCTTCGCCGGGCCCCGGCGGGGCGAAGGGCTGGAGGGTGGGCCGCGGGGCGGAGCCGTGGAACTCGGCGGCCGCTTCCTGGAGATCCGCGATGAAGCGCTCCACGATGGCATCCCAAGTGAGGGTGCGGACCGTGGCCGGGCCGGCGGCGGCGAGGCGCAAGCGCAGCGTGGAATCGCGGGCCAGTTGCGCGGCGTGAATGAGGAAGGCGGGTTCGTCGCCGACGGGCGCGAGCAGGCCGTTTTCCCCGGGGCGAATGAATTCGTGGGCAGCGGCGTAATCGAAGGCGGTGACCGCCAGCCCGCTGCCGAGGGCCTCGGTCACCACGTTGCCGAAGGTCTCGGTGATGCTCGTGTGCAGGTAGATGTCACCCGAGGCGTAATGGCGGGCCAGGCTGACCCCGGTGTAGAAGCCGGTGAACACCGCGTCGGGCCGCTCGCGCTGGCAGGCGGAGAGCAGCGGCCCATCGCCGATGATCACGAGGCGCGCCTTGGGTTGCACGGCCTTGATGGCGTCGAAGGCGCGGAACAGGAGCGGGTAGTTCTTCTCGGGCGCGAGGCGTCCGACATGGATGACCGCGAGCCCGCCGGGCTCGACGCCCCAGGCGGCGCGCAGGGATTCGTCACGGCGCGCGGGATTGAAGAGCGAGCTGTCGACGCCGCGGGAGAGCAGCCGGAGGTTGCGGTAACCCTCGGTGTCAAGGCGCGCGAGCAGGTCGCGGGTGGGCGCAAAAGTGCGCACGGTGCGATTGTGGACGCGGCGCAGCCACGCGGCCACGACGGGTTTGAACCAGCCCATGCGGTAGTCGTGGGTGTACTGATCGAAGTTGGTGTGAAAGCTCGAGGTGACCGGGATGCCCAGGCGGCGGGCGGTGGTGATGGCGGACGCGCCCAACGGGCCCTCGGTCGCCACATGGACGAGATCGGGGCGGTGAACGGTCCAGAGTTTCCGGAGCCGGCGGGCGGCGGGCAGGCCGAGCCTCAGTTGCGGATAGCCGGGAAGGGGGACACCGGGCAAGCGGACCTGCCGGCAGGCCAGACGCTGGGTGACGCTGTAGCGGGACGATTCGTGGCGCTGTCGTGGGCGGACGATGGTGATCCGGTGGCCGCGCGCGGCGAGGCCGTCAACGAGGCGGCCGAGCGTCATGGCGACGCCGTTGATTTCGGGAGCGTAGGTTTCGGTTACGAGGACAAGGTTCACGCGGTGCGGCCCGGGCGGCGGCGACCTGCCAGCCGACGAGCACGCAGGAATCATGGCGGCTTCACGTGAAGAATTCGTGGCGCCAAGGTGACGATCCGGCTAAACACCGCGTAAAAACTCCAGAGGGAAAATAGGCCAAATAGGTGTTGCAGCGGCATTGCGGGGGTTTCTAACGTCCCCCTTTTAGTTTGATGCAATCCCACGGTCCCAAACGCATCTACACTCCGCAGTCCCTGGACTTCTGGTTTGGCCGCATGGAAATCGAGTGGGAGGAGCAGTTTGAGGCAAGCCAGGTCGAGCGGGGTCACGGCATGTACCGCGACAATGAGATTCGCGAAGTGGAACTCGGGGCGCGTGACGCCATCATCCACCGCCGCGTCGACAAGAAGGAGGAGTATGCCGTGATCGAGTGGGAGGGCGATGTGATCAAGGTCCGCTCTTCGTCCACCGACCCGTTGCTGGCCCACGCCATCGCCGTGGCGGGGCTGCACGAGATCGAGGAATTGCTGGTGGATGAGATGCCCGCGCTGCTGCCGGGCGGAACCGCCCGCGGCGCCACGGCGGCATTGGCGAACGGGAACGGCCAGGGAGCCGGCTCCGGCGCGGGTGCGGCGGTCGCGGCGAATGGCGGCGCGGCGAAAGCCGACGGCAACCAGCCGGTCCGGGACCTCCTGCTCAGTTTTACCGCGAACGGCGACGGGTTGGTCTTTCTGGCCTACTGGAAAAGCGGTCGCAATCGCATCCCGGCGCTGGGCAACACCACGCATCACCCGAGCGCCGCGGAACGCGCGAAGCTGATCGCGCTGGCGACCTACGCGCGCAAGGCGCACTTCCGGTACAACCAGAGCACCCATGCCTATGCGCTGGATGCCCTCGCGGATATCCCGGGTTTCATCCGCGACCTGCTGCCCCATTGGAAGAAACAGTTCGCGATCGAGCTCGACGCCAAGGTGGACAACATCAAGCAGGGCGCGCGCGTCATCGAGATCGAGGCGGTCGCGGACAAGCGCGGCGGCGCCTCGGGCGGCCTGAACCTGCGCTGGATCTTCCGGGCCGGGGAAAAGCTCCTCACCGATGAACAGGCCGCGGCGCTGCTCAAGCATGGCCGGACGCCGATGCTGCTGCCGGACCTCGGCATCGTCACGATGACGCCGGAAAAGTGGGAGAGCTACCAGCATTGGAAGCGCAGCCTCGAGGAGACGGCGGTGGGCGGGGAGGTGCCGCCGTACCTGATTTTTTCGCTCTTCAACGACCGCCGGATCAAGGTGACGCTCGGGCCCGAGATCGAGGCGTGGCGGCAGAAGGTGCTCACGGCCCCCGCGACGCCGCCGGTGATGCCCGATTACCTGCGCAACTACCAGCGCCGCGGCGTGGAGTGGATGCATCACCTGTGCGAAACCGGCTGCCATGGCCTGCTGGCGGACGAGATGGGCCTGGGCAAGACCGCCCAGGTGATCGCGCTGCTCCGGACGCGGCCGATGGGCCGCCACCGGCATATTGTGGTGTGTCCGGCGAGCGTGGTGCCGGTGTGGCGGGAGGAGATCGCCCGCTTTCACCCGGAGGCGACCGTCGAGATCCTCAAGTCCGGCCACGACTTCAAGAATCACAAGTCGTATTGCATCTGGCTCGCGAGCTATACCCAGCTGCGCAAGCACCGCGCGCTGCTCGACTTCACGGATTTCGGTTACGCCATCCTCGACGAGGGGCAGTTCATCAAGAATCCGGACGCGAAGGTCACGCAGGCGTGTTTCGCCCTGCGCGCCGAGCACCGCCTGGTGATGACCGGCACGCCGCTGGAGAACCGGCAGCTCGATCTCTGGTCGATCTTCCGCTACCTGCTGCCCGGCCTGCTGGGCTCGCGCTCGGGGTTTGAATCGGCGCTCGTCCAGGACCGTGACGGGACGATGAACCGGCTGCGCCAGCAGGTGGCGCCGTTCATCCTGCGCCGCACGAAGAACGAGGTCGCCACCGAGCTTCCGCCCAAGGTCGAAATGGATCTCCTGTGCCCGCTCACCGAAGTGCAGCGCGCGGAGTATGCGCGGATCTGCACCGAGGGACTGGCGCGCCTGGGCGAGGACATCGGGCTGGCGCTGCGGGAGAAGTCGTTCGGCTTCCTCGCGCTGCTCACGCGCCTGCGGCAGGTCTGCTGCGATCCCGACCTGTTGCCTTGGTTGAACTCGCCGCTCACGGACAGCGGCAAGCTCCAGCTCCTGGTGGAAAAGCTGCAGGAAGTCGTGGCGAGCGGGCACAAGGTCGTGATCTTCTCGCAGTTCGTGACCCTGCTGGACCGCGTGCGCGCGGCGCTCGACCAGCACTATCCGGATCTCCCGCGCTACGAGATCACCGGCATGACGGTGGACCGGCAGAAGCCGGTGAAGGACTTCCAATCGGCGCAGGGCGCCGCCGCGATGCTGGTGAGCCTCAAGGCGGCCGGCACGGGCATCACGCTGCATGCGGCGGATTACGTCTTCCTGCTCGATCCCTGGTGGAATCCCGCGGTGGAGGACCAGGCGATCGACCGCGTGCACCGGATCGGGCAAACCAACACCGTTTTTGTCTATCGCATGGTCACGGCCGGCACCATCGAGGAACGGATCCAGGACCTGAAGGGGGAGAAGAAGCAATTGTTCAACCAGGTGGTCGGGGGCCACGGCGGCGACTTCGAGTGGACGACGCATTTCAGCTCCCTGAACAGCCTGATCCAGCTCAGCGCGGCGGAAGCGGCGGAAGGGGAGGCGGCCTACGGGCCGGTGGCGCCGGCGGCAGAAATCGCGACACCGGCCGGCCCGGTCGCCGGGTGAAGCACGCCGGCGGGGTGGGATCGTGGGCGGCCCCGGGGGGACCAGGGCGCGGGGCGGGAACAAAACTTGCACGGTCGCGTCTGTCTGGTGAAAGTCGCCGCGCGTGAAGGAAGTGGTCCCGCAAATCTACCGCCGGTTGCTGCGTTTGCTGCGCTGGCGCCTGTGGATCATCGAGAAGCTCCGGCCTTCGCCCTGGCAGGAGACTTTGGCCTTTGCGGCCGTGGCCGGCGTGCTGGGCGCCCTGGCGGCGTTGCTGTTCCGGCACGGGGTGGAGGTCATCCATTATGTGATGACGGGCACGGGTAGCGGCATGGTGGACTCGTTCCGCGAATTGGATTGGTGGCAGCGGCTGGCGGTCCCCACCGTGGGCGGATGCGTGGCGGGGCTGGTGTTGCTCTTCGGAAAACGACTGCACAAGGGACAGAGTTCGACCGACTACATGGAGGCCATTCTCATCGGCAGCGGGCAGCTGCCGGTGCGGGTCACCTTGGTGAAGAGCACGGCCGCGATGTTTTCCATCGCGTCCGGCGGATCGATCGGGCGCGAGGGTCCGATGGTGCAGCTCGCCGCGGTGGCGGCGTCGTGGCTGGGACGGTGGCGGAAGTTCTCGGCCCCGCAATTGCGGCTGCTCGTGGCGTGCGGCGCGGCGTCGGGCATTGCCTCGGCATACAATGCGCCGATCGCGGGATCATTTTTTGTGGCCGAGATCATTCTCGGCACCATCGCCATGGAAAGCCTGGGGCCGCTGGCGGTGGCTGCGGTGGCGGCGACGCTGACGATGCGCACGGTCTCGGACGCCCACACGCTCTACACGGTGCCGGCGTTCACCTTGCATTCGCTGTGGGAGATCGGGCCGTTCCTGGTGCTCGGCGCGATGGCCGGGGTCGTGGCGCCGTGGTTCTTGCGCTCGTTGCGGCAGTCCGAGAAGTTCTTTGCGGCGCTGGCACTCCCGATGCCGCTGCGCCTGGCGACGGGCGGGCTGATCGTGGGCGGGCTGGCCGTGTGGGTGCCGGAGGTATGCGGCAACGGCTACAGCGTGGTCGTGGCGATCCTCAACGGTCATCTGATCTGGCAGGTGCTCCTGCTGGTGGTCGTGTGCAAGTGGCTCGCGACGGCGGCGTCGTTCGGGTCCGGCGCGCCGGGTGGGGTCTTCACGCCGACGCTCTTCATGGGTGCGGCGATGGGCTATCTCTTCGGCTTTGGCGTGCATGAGATCTGGCCGCAGGGGGCGGCGGACCCGGGTGCGTTTGCGTTGGTGGGCATGGGCGCGTTGCTGGCGGCGGCGAGCCATGCGCCGGTGATGGCGGTCATCATGCTGTTCGAGATGACGCTCAGCTATGACATCATCATGCCGCTGATGCTGTGCAGCGTGGTGGCGTATTACACGGCGCGCGGGATCGAAAACCAGTCATTGTACAGCGAGGCGCTTTCGAAGAAGGCGGCGGACGAGCCCGAGCCGGTGTTGCCGGGCTCGGTGGCCGATCTGGCCCGCCCACAGACCGCGGTCGTCAAGCTGACGGCGCGATTCGACGTGATCGCACAGGAGTTCCTGTTGAGCCGGCACGAGGACATCTACGTGACGGATGCCGAAAACCGGTACGCGGGGGCGATTTCCCTGCACGACATCAAGCCGCATCTCAGCGACCCGGAGGTGGCGGAGCACGTGATTGCCGAGGATCTGTTGCGGGATGACATCCCGGCCGTCGCGCCGGCGGCCACGCTGGCCGAGGCGCTGCGGGTGTTTTCCCAGCATTCGGGACAGACGCTGCCGGTCGTGGAGCCGGCGAGCCGCCTGTTGACCGGCGTTCTGGTGAAGAACGACCTATTGCTGGCCCTGCTTGAGAGCCGTAACGCGGGCAAACGAAGCGGCAGCCAGCCGCCGTGGAAGGCGAGCTGAGGGCGCGGGGGACGAAATCGAAACCCGCCGTCGCCCGCCGCGCCCGGGGCCGGGGTCAACCCTGGGCCTTGACCGTGTAGAGTGCGACCAGGGCGGCGCCGATGGCTTGGGAAAGTTCGCCGAGCGTGGCCGGCATGACCTTCAGTTTCGCGCGCTGCTGGGGCCAGAGATAGGGCTCGGCCGATTCCCGAATGATACGCAGGTAGCGTTCGCGGAATTCCGGCGTGGTGGCCTCCGGATCGATGAGGCCGCCGCCGATCACGACATACTCGGCGTCGACGGCCGTGAGCAGGGAAGCCATGTGAAGCCCGAGGGCCTTGGCTTGGAAATTGAAGATCTCGACCGCGAGCGGGTCGCCTTTTTGGGCGAGGGTCCGCAGGGACAGGACCTTCTCCTTGATTGGCGCCGGCGACTGGTGGAAGGGGTGATCCGGGTGGCGGGGCAGGAATTCCTCGAGCAATTGGGGCAGGCCGGAAATGGTGGTGTAGGGCTCGATGCAGCCCCAGTCGCGCCCGCAGCCGCAGCGGAGGGGTTTCATGCCGCCGAGCATCTGAAGGACGGCCGGCATGTGGCCGCCTTCCATGCCGTTGAGCGTGTCTCCGTCAAGCGGCAGTCCATTGGCGTCGACGTAGGCGACACCGAGTCCGGAACCCGGGGCGAGCATGAGGACGGTGGCGCGACTGGCACCGCGCACGCGCTGGGCCTCCCCAACGCCGCCGTAGTTGCCGTCATTGCCGACGACGAGGGGCAGGGGCCGGCCGGCGGCCGCGGCGAGGGCGGCGGCGTAATCGGCCTGGAAATTCCAACCCTCGAAAGTCTTGGGCAAGTTCGCGGCGCGGCCCATGACGCCGTAGCTTTCGAAGGGTCCGGGGATCGCGAGGCCCACGCCCAGAATCTGATCCCAGGTGAGGTGGTTGTCGGTGAGGAAGCCGATGACGCCGTCGACCCAGCCCCTGACCACGGCGGCGGTGCCGGCCTGTGAATTGGTGGAGCTCTGGCGAAGCTTCGTCGAGATGATCGTGCCATCGGCCCATACCCCGCCCGTCTTCGAAGTCGTCGCGCCGCTGTCAGTGCCGATATAGATGCCGGGGGAGGAGGTGCTCATGCGGCGCGAAGGTTCGCGTTCCGCGAACGCGCGCGCAAGGAACAAGTGGCCGGAGGCGAGTCACAGGGATGCCGTGGCGGGTTTGGCCACAAGACGCACAAAAAACGCAAAGTTCTGCTCCCGACAGGGGGAGTCCGGGCTGGCGGCGAACTCGCGCGTCAGGTTGGCGCGAGCGCCGACCCGGCGTGCGGTGGGACGAAGTCGTTCCGCGGCCTGGGGGCTGAACTCAAGGTCACTTCATGCCGTAATGGCGGAAGACCATTTCGGTGAGGAAGCCGATAAGACCGCAGATGGGGAGGGTGAGGACCCAGGCCCAGATGATGCGCTCGACCACGCCCCACTTGACGGCGCCGAACCGCTTCATCGCGCCGACGCCCATGATCGAAGTCGAGATGGCATGGGTGGTGGAGAGCGGGATGCCCCAGTGCGAGGCGGTTTGGATCACGATGGCGGCGGTGGTCTCGGCGGCGAAACCGTGCACCGGTTGAAGTTTCACCATCTTGTGGCCCATGGTGCGGATGATGCGCCAGCCGCCCGCGGCCGTGCCGGCGGCCATCACGATGGCGCAGGTGATCATGACCCAGCGGTCGACGGCGAAGGTTGGCGTGTAGAGGAAGGAGGCCCACGCCGGGAGGGAGTCGAAGACCCCGCTGCTGGTGCCGGTGAACAAGGCGAGCGCGATAATGCCCATGGTTTTCTGGGCGTCGTTGGTGCCGTGGCTGAAGCCCATCCACGCGGCGCTCACGATCTGGAGCTTGCCGAACACGCCGTTCACGATGCGGGGCGTCAGCCGGTGAATGATCATGAGCAGCAGGAACATCAGGATCGCCCCGCCGATGAACCCGGCGATGGGCGACGCGACCATCGGGAGGACGACCTTGGGCCAGAGGCCGACGGCCGCGCCCTTGGCGTCGGTGGAGGACCACACGAGCACATTCCAGTTGCCATCCGAGGCGGCGAGCGCGGAGCCGCAGAGGCCGCCGATGAGCGCGTGGCTCGAACTCGAGGGCAGGCCCAGCCACCACGTGATGAGGTTCCAGATAATGGCGCCGATCAGGCCCGCCAGGATCGTGGTCATGGTGATCACGCTGGTGTCCACGAGACCCTTGCCGATGGTGGTGGCCACGGCGGTGCCCATGAGGGCGCCCAACAGATTGAAAAATGCCGCCATCCAGATGGCCTGGCGGGGAGTAAGGACCTTGGTCGAGACGACGGTCGCGATGGCGTTGGCGGCGTCGTGAAACCCGTTGATGTACTCGAAAATGAGCGCCGCGAGGAGAACGATCAGGAAAATGGTCATGGGGCTCGGCTGCAGGGCGGCGGTCGGGCTCAGGAGTATTTCAGCATGATCTGCAGTACGATCTGACCGGCGTCGCGCGCGCGGTCGACCGCGGTTTCCACCAGGTCGTAAAGTTCCATCAGGATGACGACCTCCTTGGCCTCATAGGGGCCGTTGTAGAGGTCCTTCACCAGGGCGAGCATGACCTTGTCGGCCTCGCCTTCGGCGAACTGCAGGCGGTTGTTGGCATCCTGGATTCGTTCCAGGTTAACGCCCTTGCGGAGTTGTTTGACCATGAAGTCGACGGCTTCGACCGCCTCGACGAGGAGGACGATCTGGCGTTGCATGCTTTCGCGCGGGACGCGGGCCGGGCAAATGGTGAGGCGCTCAACCAACTTTTCCACCGTCTTGGGAATGCGGTACAGCGCGAGGGAGAGGGCCTCGATGTCCTCGCGTTCAAAGGGCGTGACGAAGGTCTTGCAGAGTTCCTCGGTGATTTTCTGGGTGATCCGCTTGTCCTTTCGGCGGGCGTTGATGATATCGTGGATGTTCGAGGCGCTGGCGGAATGGTCTTCCCGCAAGATCTTGGCCAGCAGCTCGGTGCTGAGTCGCGCCTCCTCCGCGCTGGCCTCCAACAAATCGTAGAACTTCTCTTCTTTGCCCAGGAGCTTCTTGAACGAAATCATGGCTGGAAACCGAAACGGGAACGCGACGGTGAAGCGAGGCGATATTTGAGTTTTGTTGGGTCGGGCATGATGCGCGCCGGAATGAAAAAACGCCGGGCAGGGAGCAGGGCGTGCGGGAGTTCACGGGGCGCGAATGACGCGGTGCGGCGGCGCGCCCCGGATTCGTCCTACCGGCGGTCCCTGAGTGGGGGCGCCGGGCCCCATGCCGATCAGCGAAAGGTTTTCCCAACGAGCCCCGTCGCGACGCCGGAGAAACAGTTGACAGCCGCCGCGCGGCTATGGATCGTCACCCCTCGCAATTTTACGGCGGCCATAGCTCAGTTGGTTAGAGCACCTGATTGTGATTCAGGGGGTCGCGGGTTCGAGTCCCGTTGGCCGCCCCATTTTGTTGGAAATTGCGATGGCGCCTCCCGGCGCGGGAAAGGGGAGGCCCGCGGCGCTCGCGTTTGGGGATGCGGAAGATTTGCCATTGCGGCGGCGGGGTCGGTGCATTCTTTCGCAAACCCATGGCGAGGCTCCGATTCATCACCCTCAACATCGCACACGGCCGGGGCACCATGCCGGTGCACCAGAGCCTGCGATCGACGGAACGGATCCGGTCCAACCTGCTCAAGATCGCCGCGCTGATCCGGAAGCTCGGCGCGGATATCGTGGCGCTCCAGGAGGTGGACGAGAACTCGCGGTGGAACGGGAGTTTCAACCACCTGACCTTTCTGAGCGAGCACTGCGGGCTGCCATTCACCGCGATCGGCCTCACCAACCAGCGTGGCGGGACCTATCCGTTGAATTATGGCAACGGCGTGCTTTCGCGCTGGCCGGTCATGCATGCCGAAACCCACACGTTTGGCCGGAGGCAGCTCGGCGACAAGGGGTTCCTGTACGCGGAAATCGAGCTCGAGACGGGCCGCCATCTTCCGGTGATCAGCCTGCACTTGCACCACACCTCGCGCGTGCAGCGCCTGGCGCAGGCCGGGATCCTGATGAAGTTCATGAGCACGCGCGCCATCAAGCGCGGCGGACGATGGGTGGCGCCGCCCATCCTGTGCGGCGACTTCAACAATCCCCCGCACCGCCCCGACGCCACGGCAACCCTGCTGGGCTTCTGCGAGGAATCCAACAACTACACCCTTCTGCCGAAAATCGGACGCACGTTTCCCGCCGCCTTGCCTGCCTTTGCGCTGGATTTCGTCCTGTTGCCCGCGGAATGCCGTCCGGTCCACAGCGAGGTCGTGCGGTGCTATCTGTCGGATCACCGGCCGGTGCTGGTGGAGTTCGAATTGGAGTAAGCGCGTCCCGCGCGGAGCCGAAGCGCGAGGCGGCTGATGAACTGAGCGAGTTTTGAGCCTGTGGACCGCCTCGATATGGGAAATACCCAAAACCTCCCCCACCGTCATCCTGAGCGAAGCGAAGGATCCAAGCGGTCGGCGCACGTCCGTGCATTCCCTTGAATCCTTCGCTCTGCTGCTGATGAATTGAACGAGTTTTGAGCCTGTGGACGCCTCGATTTGGGAGATACCTGAAACCTCCCCTCACCGTCATCCTGAGTGAAGCGAAGGATCCAAGCGGTCGGCGCACGTCAGCCCTTTCCCTTGGATCCTTCGCTTCGCTCAGGATGACGGTGGCGGTTATTTTTTTGCCGCCTGCGGCTACCCCTGCGTCTCAGGATGACGGTGAGAAAGCTGTTGGAGCCTTCGCGCACGGAAAGGGTGTCTCGGATTCTGGGGCCGAAGGCGACGAGGTCGGGGCACGTCCGCTGGTTGCCCCGCTTGGCACCGGTATTTTCGCGGGCGGCACGCCCTCCTGCACCGCGCCAGTTTGCGCTCGACCCCCGGGGGCGGCGTATTGACGCTGGGCAATTCATGGACCGCATCGCCGAGACCTTTGCCCGACTTCGTCGCGAGAAACATGCCGCCTTCGTGGCTTATTTGTGCGCGGGAGATCCGGATTTCGACACCTCGCTGGCTGCGTGCCGGGCCGTGATCGAGGCCGGCACGGATGTGCTGGAGATCGGCGTGCCGTTTTCCGATCCGCTGGCGGACGGGCTCACGAACCAGCTGGCGGCGCAGCGCGCCTTGGCGGGGGGCATGACAACGGAGCGGGTGCTGGAACTGGTGCGGCGCATTCGCGAGACGAGCCAGGTGCCGATCGTTTTCTACACCTACTACAACCTCGTGTTTTCGAATGGCGTCGACGCCTACGTGCGCGCGGCGCGGGAGGCCGGCGTGGACGGCATGCTCACGCTCGACCTGCCGCCCGAGGAAGCCGGGGAAGTGCAGGCCGCCTGCGCGCGGCATGGCGTGAAGACCGTGTTCATTGTCGCGCCAACCACGCCCGCGGCGCGCCTCGCGGTGATCGGCGCGGCGGCGACCGGCTTCATTTATTATGTTTCCCGCGAGGGGGTGACGGGGGTGCGCGACCGGGTCGCCGCCAACATCCCCGAGGCGGTCGCCGGCATCCGGCGGCACACGGAGCTGCCGGTCGTGGTGGGTTTCGGCATTTCCACGCGCGAGCAGGTGCGCGAGGTCGCGGGCGCGGCGGATGGCGTGGTGGTGGGCAGTGCGCTGGTGAACGTGATCAAGGCCGGGCTGGCGGATCGCCCGGCCATCGCCGGGCGCCTGCGGGCGGTGGCACAGGACTTGGTTGCGGGAACGCGTTGAGTGTGCTCCACTCGGGCGCCCGTGAAACGAGTCCTGCTCATTGACGACAACGCGTCGGCCCACGAGATGCTATCGCGCATGGTGCCGCGATTCGCCGACGGGCCGTGGGAGTTGGAATGGGCCGACAGCTACGCCGCCGGGTTGAAGAAGCTGCTGACAGGTCGCTATGCGGTGTGCCTGCTCGACTACCGCCTGGACGAGGGCCGGGACGGTCTTCAGTTACTGCGGGCGGCGCGCGCCGCGGGGAATTCCACCCCGACGATCTTCCTGACCGCCGACACCGACCCGGCGCTGGATGAGGCGGCGTTGCAGGCCGGAGCGATGGATTTCCTGGTGAAGGCGGAGTTCACGCCGCGCATGCTGGCGCGCTCGGTGCGCTACGCGTGCAAGCTGGGCGAGACGCTGGACCAGCTGAGGCAGCTGGCGACGCATGATGCGCTCACCGGATTGAGGAACCGCCGGGAGTTCGAGCGCCTGCTCGCGGAGGAGTGGGAGCGTTGCACGCGGTTCGGCCGCCCGTTCTCGCTGGTGGTTTGCGACATCGACCATTTCAAGAAGATCAACGACACCCACGGGCACGCCGCAGGCGATGTCGTGTTGAAGCATGTGGCCGGGCTGTTGCGCGGGCAGCTGCGCACGGTGGACCAGCTGGCCCGGGTGGGGGGCGAGGAGTTTGCGATCATCATGCTCGAGACGGGGCGCGAGGACGCGGTGCAAACCATCCAGCGGCTGCTGGCCTTGCTGGGCGAATCGCCCTGCGTGCTGCCCGACAGCGACGTGCAGGTGGTGGTAACCCTGAGCGCGGGGATATCGACGATGCCCGAGGATGCCGAGTCGCAGCAGGGACTCTTCGAAGCCGCGGACAAGGCGCTCTACACGGCGAAGCGCACCGGTCGCAACCGGTTGGTCACGGCCGCCGGAAAATTCGCGGTCAGGTAACGAGCTGATCGGCGGGCACGAGGATGCGGAGGCTGCGCGGCCGCACGCTAATCTCGAGCCGGGCCACCCCGGCGCGAGGTTCGCCATCGGTATGGATCCAACCCGGTTTGGAACGCTCGATCACGAAATGTTCGCCGACCCAGTGCCGGACCGAGCCGGTGCGATAGAGGGAGCCGCGGAAGAGGCCCCAGAGAAGCGGGATGGCGTTGGGCAGGCTCACGCGCGGCACCGCGGTGAGATTGAGCTGGCCGTCCTGCACGGAGGCCCCCGGAGCGATGAAGGCGTCGTTGCCGTATTGGGACGAATTGGAGATCGCCAGGGTGAAGGCGTCGACCTCATCGCGCCCCGCGGCGTGATGGATGGTGCAGCGCTCGATCACGTGCGAGCGCCACGCCCCGAGGCCGCTCGCCAGGTAACCGGTGAAGCCCCGCGAGGAGCGCAGGGCAAAGCGGTAGGCGACGACGGCTTCAAAGCCCAGGCCCGCCGCGCAGAAAAACGGGCCGCCATTGACCAGGCCGGTATCGATCGCGAGCGGGCGGCCGGAGAGCAGGGTGGAGAAAGCGCCGCGCCCCGGGTGGCGAATCCCCAAATGCCGACCGAGGCCGTTGCCTGAGCCACAGGGAATCAACCCGAAGGTGGCAGCCGTTCCGACCAGGGCGGAGGCAACCTCGTTCATGGTCCCATCGCCCCCGATGGCGACGACGAGACTGCAGCCTTCGTCCACGGCGCGTCGGGCGAGTTCAGTGGCGTGACGCGGACGCTCGGTGGCGACCACGGTGGCGTCCCAGTCGTTCTCGGCGATGAAGGACTGCGCACGCAGGTGCAGGTGCGGATTGCGGCGGTTGCTGCCCGAATGAGGATTGAAGATGAACCGGGCTTTCACGCGAACTCGAGTCGAGCAAAGCGGCCGGAGCCGGACATTGCACGGATTTTGTGTCGGGTCCGCCAAATCTGGCTTTGCGGCCGTGGGGGCCGGCTGTTCCCATCGCCGCATGACGCGCACGATCCACGTCCTCACCGGTTGCACGGCCGTCGGCAAGACGGAGCTGGCGCTGCGGTGGGCGGAGGCGCACGGGGCCGAGATCGTGTCGTGCGACTCGTTGTTGTTTTACCGCGGCGCGGACATCGGGACGGCTAAGCCGACGCCGCCCGAGCGGGCGCGGGTCGCGCATCATCTGGTCGACATTTGCGACGTCACCGAGCGGATGGACGTGGCGCGTTATGTGTCGCTGGCGCGGGCGGCGGTGTCCGACATCATGGATCGCGGGCGGGCGGTGCTGGTGACGGGAGGCAGCGGATTTTATCTCAAATCATTTTTCGCGCCGGTGGCCGATGAGGTGGAGGTGCCGGCGGAAGTGCGGGCATCGGTGCAGGATCGATGGGAAAAGGAAGGGTTGACCGCGTTGGTCGAGGAATTGCGCGGCCTGAATCCCGCGGGACTCGGGGCGCTGGATGTCCTTAATCCCCGGCGCGTGACGCGCGCGCTGGAACGGTGTCGCGCCACGGGCCGGACGCTGGTCGAAATGCAGGCGGCGTTTGCGGCCATGCCCGCCCCGTTTGCGGGTTTCGAGGTGAAGGTGGCCGAGTTGGTGCGCGAGCCGGCGGAACTCGACCGGCGAATCGCGGCCCGGGTGGAGGCCATGCTGGCGGCGGGTCTGGTGGACGAGGTGCGCGGCTTGATGGCGCGTGGGCTCGCGCTGAACCCGAGTGTGGCGGGAGCGATTGGTTACCGGGAGACGGTGGATTTCGTCGAGGGGCGGCTGGCCGAAGACCAGCTGGCGCCCGCCATCGTGCGAAATACCCGCGCGCTGGTGAAGAAGCAGCGCACCTGGTTCAGGACGCAGCTGCCGGCGCATGCGTTGACCCCGGCGGAATCAGCGGACCTTGGCCGGCTCTTTGCGGCGCCAGTTTAGCCAGAGGGTGAGGATGGGGGAGGCGAGGCAGGCGAAGAGCAGGTAGATGCCGATGATGGTAACGGGCAACCCCACGGGCCCGAGGCTCCAGCGGGAGGCGCGGACCATGGCCCGGACATCGGTCTCGGCCTCGCCGGCGGCGCGGAGCCGGTCGACCTGCCATTGCAGATAGAGGTCGGCGTAGTCGCGATTGAGAAAATTGAGGTAGAGCGAAATGAAGATATAGACGCCCATCGCGGCGATCAGCGCCGTGAGAAGGCCGCGGAGCAACCCGACCCACACGGGCAGCCAGTAGCGGTTCTCCTCGTTGACCTGCTGACGCAGCGAGCGCCAGAGCGCGATGATGAGGATCAACTCGATGCCGTAGTTCGCGACGTGACCCGCACCGAGGTGGGTCGAGTGTCCGCCCAGGGCCCAGGTGAGCAGGATCCACAGGCTCGTGCCCACGGCGGCGGAGAGGCCATATTTCAGGGCGGGGGCCATGGTCAGGGCGTGGCCGCGGGGGATTTGGCGGCTTCGATCTGTTTCAGGATGAGCTGCTCGGCGGCTGAATGGACGGGCGGTGGCGCCGGGGGAGGGGCCGCGGCTGGCGGGGGAGGAAGCGCGCCCTCGCCGCCCTGCGCGCGGGCGATCAGGAGGCGGGCGGCGTCGACATTCCGGCCGGCGGGGAAGCGGGTCAGGTATTCCTGCCAGATTTCAACGGCGCGCGCGGGTTGCTTGAAATCATCGAGGAAGAGTCCGCCTTGGTTGAAGAGGCTGAACTCGTGGGCGGGGGACATTTTTTGCGCGAGATTGTATTGCTCCAGGGCATCGTCGGGGCGGCCGGCGAAGCGGTAGGCATTGCCGAGGTCGGTGCGGATGTCGGCGTCGTCGCTGCCCTGGCGGATGGCCGCCTGGTAATGCTCGATCGCCTGCGGCCAGTTGCGATGGTCGTAATAGAAATTGCCGAGCGTGCGGGCGGCTTGCGCCGGCGCCTGGCCCGCGGTGAGGTTCGGATCCGGGCGGTGAGTGGTCGGGTCGGGATTGCTGGCGGCGGAGACGTGTGAATGCGGCGGCGGGGCGGAGCGCAGCGCGACGTAAGTGACACCCGACCCGAGCAGGACGCCCCCCAACGCGATGATCAGGATGGTTGACCAATGGGACGAAGGAGAGGGCGGCGTATGTCCGGCGTTCTTGCTCATGCGCACCGGTCAGCAGAGGCCAGAGGGAGAGCGAAGGCAACGCACGAGTGCTTCGGATGGTGCCGCCTGCAGCATCCGGGCGAAAAAAAGGCGGGGCGCTGAGGGCCCCGCCGAAGATGGAGGTGGAGCGCGTCCCTTACGGCAGTTCGACGGCGTAGCGCTGGAGGGAACTGCCCTCGATGCGGTGGAGGGCGGCGACGGCGGTATGGAGCGTCGCGCGCGCCTGCAGTTCATTCACACGGGCGGCCTCGAGATCGTCCTGGGCCTCGAGCACGCGGCGGCTGGTGGAGAGGCCGGCGTCGAATTTCGCCTTTTCGAGTTCGTATTGTTTCTGGCTGAGCGCCGAGGCGAGGCTGGCGATCTTGACGCTTTCCAGGTTGGTCTCAACCGAACGGACCGCGCTGCGGACCTGGAGCTCGATGAATTGCTCGGTCTGGCGGAGGCGGGTTTGCTCGCGGCTGAGGGCGGCGAGGCTCTGGCGCACGCGGGCCTTGTCGGCGCGGCGGCCCCACGGATAGCTGAAGGCGAAGTCGACCTGCCAGGAATGGTTCTGCCGGTCAAAGGCATCGTCAAAGGCGTCGAATCCGCTGCCGTTGGTGCCGCTGAGTCCGAGGGCGGCGCCGACGGTGAGATCGGGCTTGGCGGAATCGCGGACGAGATCGAGGTCGATGCGGAATTGCTCGATGGCGGCCTGGGCGGAGAGGAAGTCGGGCTGGTTTTGCTTGGCCAGCGCGTAGGAGGAGGCAAAGACCGGCGTGGCGTCGGTGATTTCGCCGAAGCGCACGCTGCCGATCGGGGCGTCGAGCTCGAACTGGCCGATGAGGGACAGGAGGCCGTCCTCCCGATCCTTCACGGTTTGCTCGGCGAGGATGACGGAGCGGCGGGCGTTGGCGACGCCGACCTCGGCCTGGAGGACATCGAGGTCGGTGGCGACGCCGGTGTCGCGGCGGGTCTTGGCCTCATCGAGGAGCCGGTTGGCGAGAGTGAGGGAGAAATTGCGGACCGCGAGCTGCTCGCGGGCGAAGGCGAGATTGTAGTAGGCGTTCTCGGTGTCCTGGATGACATCCATCACGCGGGCCTTGTAGTCGAGGTTGGCGCGCGTGAAGCCGATCTCCGCGCGGGCGATGCCGGCGCGGTTGATCGCGATGCCGGCGCCGCTCAGGAGCGATTGGCGGACCGACAGGGTGAGGTCGGCGTCGTAGGCGGGGTTCAGGGTGCTGAACGACGGGGTGGATGCGCTGCGGTCGAGACGGCTGCTGGCGCTGATGGTGGTGCCGGTGTAAAGTTCCTGGGAGACGCCGACGCGGATGTTGGACGAGCGGCCATCGAGCCCGGGGCTGCTGGTTTCACCGGTGACACCGGAGACCGTGAGCTGCGGCTCGTACGCGCCCTTGGCGACCAGGATGCTGTCAGCGGCGATCTGCGGGGCGTAGCGGCTGATCTCGAGGTCGAAGTTTTTCAGGAGCGCGCGGGCGATGCACTGTTCCAGCGTGAGCTCGGAGGTGCCCGGGGATGGCGAAACGCTGGGGACCGAGGAGGGCACGCTGTCTTGGGCGAGGGCCGAGGAGGCGAATACGAGGGCCAGGGCGGTGGCGGTGAGACGGCGGGGGAGCTTGATCATGGAAAAGGGGAGGCGGGAACAGCGGTAGAACACTCGGATTCGGGGGAAAGTTTAAGCTTTTTGTGACGGTGGCAAAGAGGGAAGGTTTCCCCGGAAAACAAAAATGCCACCGCGGGGGGCGGTGGCAGTGCGCGGTTGTCCGGGCGGCGTTTTGGCGGGATGAACGGCGGGCGAATGGCCGCCGCGCAGGGCCCGCGCGGGCGCTCAGGGCGTGGCGGCCGCGCTCGGGTCGGTCTTCGCGAGTTCCTGGGCGACGAGGTCGCCGAGATAGGAGTTCTCGTTGGTGCTGGCCGAAAACGCCATGAGCTGGTCCTGGACCTCCTTGTAGCGCGGGTTCGCGGTCGTCAGGTCGGGCAGTTTCTTTTCCTGCACGTAGAGGAGAAGTCCCTTGTCGCCGAGGCCGATGAGGTCGGAAACCTGCCCGGCCTCGAGGGCGGTGAGAGCGGGGAAGGCTTGCTGCGGGAAGTCGGCCGGCGGCTGACGGAAGGTGAAGTTGGCGTACGATTTGACCTCGAGCTTTTCCTCGGTGGCGGCGGCGGCGAAGGCCGACGCGCTGCCGGCGGACTGGAGCCGCGCCTTGAGAGCCTGGCCGCGTTCGATGAACAGGCGGCGCTTCTCGGTGGCGCGATAGTCAGCGAGGACGCGCTCGCGGACATCGCTGAAGAGGGGCTGGTAGGCGGGCAGGTTCTCGTGCCAGAGCAACACCACAAAGCCATCGGGCGTGGGCAGGGCGTCGGAGAAGGGGCGGTCCGGCGAAAGGCGGGCGATGGCGTCGGCGTAGCTCCCGAGCCAGGTGCGGTCGGCCGGCGGATTGTCGGGCGCGAACGGGGCCAGCGGCACCGGGGTGAGGCGGAGGCTGCCGAGGAAGGCGGCGAGCTCGGCGGAGTTTGGCTTCATGCTCGCGCGGCGTTCGAAGAGGGCAACGGTGAGCTCGTTGGCGGCCTGGGAGGCGAGCTTGCGGGCGGCGAGATCGCGCAGGGTGGCCTCGACCTGGTCGCGGACCTTCGGGAAATTGTCGACCGCGGGATCGAGCGCCGCGTTGGGCTCGGCGCCCGGGACCGGGAAGGCCGAGGGATTCGAATTGTAGAAGGCGCGCAGTTCCTCCTCGGACGGGCCGACGGGCGGAGCGAAGTTGGCGGACTTGAATTCCACCACGCTCATACGCGGACGGGCCGGGATGTCGTAGCGGAAGGAGTTTTCCTCGTGGAATTTCTTGAGGGCCTCGTCGGTGGCGTTGATCGTCGGGTTGAAGGACGTGTAGTCGAGCGAGGCGACCTGGACGGTCCAGGTGGAGTCGATGCGGGAGAGCTGTTGCTTGACGTCGGAGGCGAGCACGTAGCCGGGGCCGCCCACGAGCTTGGCGACGGCTTCGAGGCGGATGTCGTCGCGCAGGACGCGGGTGACATCGGCGGCGGTGAACGGGCTGCCCGCGGTCCGGAGGGAATCCCCGAACCGGGTGTAAACGGACTGGTCGAACTGACCCTGCTCGTTTTGGAACGCGCGGAGGGTGGGGACGTGTTTCGCGACTTCCTCGGAGGTGGCGGCAGGCAGGTGAAGTTCGTCGGCAAGCGCGAGACCAGCCACGCGCTGGAGGGCGTACTGCTGGAGCTGGGCGCCCTGGAGGCCCTGGTAGCCCGAGCGAAGGAAGGCGCTGAGCTCTGCGTCGCCGAACACGCGGCGGGACTGTTCCTGGTTGGCCAGGTTGATGTTGAAGAATTCCTGGGTGCGGACCTTGGTCTCACCGCCGCCGATGCCGGAGGACTGGCTGTAGATGAACACCATCGGCAGGCCGATGATGATCAGCATGACGAACATCACCAGGGGAAGGTGCTTCTGAAAGTATCTTTGGATCCAGGAAATCATAGGGGAAAGGGAGTGAGCCAATAGAGGGGCGACCACCCCTGTCAACAGGCGAAGCGGACGGGACGAGCCCCGGGCGGCGACGGACCGGGAGGGAAGCAACAGAGGGGGATCGGGGCCGCCGAGCGGTCACCGAATTTTCGCTGATGTCCGGTAGCCGGGGATATTTTGGCCCAACGTGATGTCGCGTCGAACCTGCCACACGCCATCGACTTTCTTGGGAAAGGTGAGGCCGGAGCCGCCGCGGCCATGGGCGGATCGCTCACGCAGACGTTGCGGCAGATCCGGGTCGTCGTCGAAGACGACGTTATCGACGTAGTAGGTGCCGGTGCCGGGCTCGATCACGTGCATATGGATGTGCGCGCATTCGGCGCCATCGGGGTAGCCGGCGGGGCGGATCGTGGAGAATCGATAACGTCCGTCGGCGTCGGTGCGGGCCCATCCGCGCAAACGGCCGTGAAACGTGAGGTCCTTGGGATAAACGCCAGCGACATCCGTATGATAGGCGTACACGACGACGCCGGCGGCGGCGGAGCCATCCGCATGTCGCGCGACGCCTTCCAGGATGAGGGGTTCGCCCGGTTCGTCGGGAGGAGCAATCCGGGCAGTGGAGGTCAACGTGGAGGGCAGTCCTTCGTAAACGAATTCGCAGCCCTGGCAGGGGCCGCCGATCACTGGCGCGGTTGTCAGCGTGAGTGGTTCAGCCAGCGCGATCAACGCGCTGCCGAGGGCCGCCAGCGTTGCGAAGGATTTTAGAACGGTACGCATGGTCCTGACCCCAGGCACGATCTTGCAGAAAGCGCGCGGTTACAAGCCCGTCGGTATGGGCGGGCCCAACCCGCTTGCCCTTTGTCGCGATCGGCGGAGCCGCAATCACGGAAATCTTCACCCGACCAGTCGTGATCTGATTGGATGTTGCCGCAACGTGGTAGATCAATTGTGGCCAGCTCTGTCGCTCCAGGATGCGAGGCTTGCAGCTTCAATCCCGGTGATCGGTCAGGCGTAAGCTAACCAGTGATCGGATCACGCGTGGATCATTTCGCATATCCAAGACAGCGATGATCGTGGTGACCCCGGGCTCGATGGCGAAATACACGCCGAAGTAGGTTCGACGGATGATGGCCCGATGGAAGATGCGATATCTCTTCGGGAATTGTTTCGGATTTGAGCCGATGCGAGCCGTCGTATCCCAGAAACGGCTTAGGAATTGACGGGCGCCACCCGTCCGCCAGGAGTCGTAAAAGTCCATGGCATGGACAAGGTCGTCCTCGACACACTCGAGGAATTCAACAGGCTGGTTTGGCACGACGGGCGAGGCGTCGTTCCATCTCGGGGAGTGGAATCCGCCTAAGTTTGCCCGTTTGGTATGCGGCCCATCGTTCGTTGAGAATCTCCCGGTGTGCCGGACTGGCCGGCAGCTTGTCGTCCACGCCCGAGGACCACAGCTCCTCCGCCAGCTTCATGCGCTGGCGTTTGGAGAGCTTGGTCAGCTCGGGGAAATCGGCGAGGGTCATGGTGGAAACGTAGCCACCGAGGTTGTCGCTTCAATCTGCAAATCGTGGCTGCGCGGTGAAGCTTGTCGGCGCATAGACATCACGATCCGCAGCCCCCATTCTGCCGCCAACCGGGTAAGTTTGCCGCCGCAGTGTTGGAAGTGGACCGGAAGTTGAGGTGGATAAAAACGAGAACGCGCAGGGCTGCCTCGGTTTGTTCCCGATTTGAATTTCCAGCCGGCGACCGCCGCCTCGGCGGCCGGCCAAGGTCGGGAGGGGTCGCTTGGGCGACTTTAACTTGGGAAGCCGCGGCGTCGGGTCCGATCACGTTCCGCCATTCGATTGCTGTCCGGCATTTTGCCGTCCCGGGGCGATCGGTCGGCTTGGTCTTCGACCAGGATCTGGGCAAGTTCTCCGTTGTCGGGAATCGCGGTGGCAGGCGGGGACTGGGCAATACTGGAAAGCGACAGGAGACAAAGCGCGATACCGACGCGCAGGCCGGCCAAGATGGACAGTTTCATGGGCAAATAAAAAAGCCGGCCCACGAAGCGTGGCCCGGCTTTGCAGGGGAAGGTGGAAGAGGATGTCTCGTCAGGACAGCTTCGCGCCGCGGGCTTGGGCGGCGCGGACGAGGGCGTCGGCCATGTCGCTCGGGGTGATGGCAGTCTCGATGCCGCATTCCTTGAAGACGGCGATCTTGGCGGCGGCGGTGTCCTCGGCGCCGCCGACGACGGCACCGGCGTGACCCATGCGGCGGCCCGCGGGGGCCGTGGCGCCGGCGATGAAGCCCGCGACGGGCTTCTTGCAGTTGGCCTTGATCCAGCGCGCGGCCTCGACCTCGGCGTTGCCGCCGATCTCGCCGATCATGATGATGCCCCAGGTGTCCGGGTCATCGTTGAACATCTTCACGACGTCGAGGTGCGAGGTGCCGTTCACCGGGTCGCCGCCGATGCCGACGGAGGTGGTCTGGCCGAGTCCCTTGGACGTGAGCTGGAACACGGCCTCGTAGGTCAGGGTGCCGGAGCGCGAGACGACGCCGACGTGGCCCTTCTTGTGAATGTAACCGGGGGCGATGCCGATGCGGCAGCCGCCCTTGGAGCCTTCGCCGGTGCCGGGGGTCACGAGGCCGGGGCAGTTGGGTCCGATGAGGCGGGTTTTCTTGCCCTGCATGGCGCGCTTGGCGGCGATCATGTCCTTGATCGGAATACCCTCGGTGATGGCGACCACGAGATCGAGACCGGCGTCGGCGCCCTCGAGGATGGCATCAGCCGCGAATGGCGGCGGCACGAACACGGCGGAGACGGTGGCGCCGGTGGCGGCGACGGCCTCGGAGACGGTGTTGAAGATCGGCACCTTGTGGCCGTTGTGCTCGAAGAACTGGCCGCCCTTGCCGGGCGTGACGCCGGCGGCGATCTGGGTGCCGTAGTCGAGCGAGAGCTTGGTGTGGCGCGCGCCGAACTCGCCGGTAATACCCTGGACGAGGACGCGCGTGTTTTCGGAGATGAGGATAGCCATGATAATCGGAAAGTAAGTGTGAGTGAGAAGGGTGGTGGGAGGCGCGTCAGTTTAAGTGGGAAGTTGAAGTTTAAGAGGGGGAGCAGGTCGGAAGGGACTTGGCTTCAACTTAAACTTGTCACTTCAACTGATCGTCAGGCCACCAGCTTGACGATCTTTTGCGCGGCGTCGGCCATGGTGTCGGCGGACTCGATCTTGAGGCCGGACTCGGCGAGGGTCTTCTTGCCGGCGGCGACGTTGTTGCCCTCGAGGCGGACGACGAGGGGGATCTGAAGGCCGAGCTCGCGGGTGGCGGCGACGACGCCGGTGGCGATCGTGTTGCAGTCCATGATGCCGCCGAAAATGTTCACCAGGATGCCCTTCACGTTGGGGTCGGTGAGGATGATCCTGAAGGCGGCCTGGACCTGATCCTTGGAGGCGCCGCCGCCGACGTCGAGGAAGTTGGCCGGGCTGCCGCCGTAGTGCTTGATGATGTCCATCGTGCTCATGGCGAGGCCGGCGCCGTTGACGAGGCAGGCGATGTTGCCGTCGAGGGCGATGTAGGAGAGCGAGAACTTGGCGGCCTCGATTTCCTTGGGGTCCTCCTCGTTCAGGTCGCGGAGGGCGACGATCTCGGGATGGCGGAAGAGCGCGTTGTCGTCGAACGACACCTTGGCGTCGAGGGCGAGGACCTGGCCGGTCGGCGTGGTGATGAGGGGGTTGACCTCGACCATGGCGGCGTCGGTTTCCCAAAACATCTTGTAGAGGGAGCTGATGAGCTTCACGGCGTTCTTGAAGGTGTCGCCGGTGAAACCGAGGCGGAAGGCGAGCTCGCGGGCCTGGTAGCCCTGGAGGCCGACGGCGGGGTCGACGATGATCTTGAAGATCTTGTCCGGCGTTTCGTGGGCGACCTTCTCGATCTCGACGCCGCCCTCGGTGGAGGCGACGATGACCGGGCGGGAGCTGACGCGGTCGAGGAGGATGGCGAGGTAGTATTCCTTCGCGATGTCGCTGGCCTGGGTGAAGTAGATGGTCTGGACCTTGCGGCCGGCGGGGCCCGTCTGGGCGGTGACGAGCGTGTTGTTGAACATGCTCTTCGCGTAGCTGAGGGCGTCGGCCTTGGTCTTGGCGAACTTGACACCGCCCTTGAAGCCGTCGGTGAACGTGCCCTTGCCGCGGCCGCCGGCGTGAATCTGGGATTTCACGACGACGGGGGCGTCGGGGAGCTGGGCAAGCGCCGGCTCGAACTCGGCGGCGGAGCGGGCGGCGATGCCCTTGGGGACGGCGACGCCGTATTTCTCGAACAGTGCCTTGGCCTGATACTCGTGGATATTCATGGGAAAGAGGAGCTGGGTTTTAGCCACAAAGGGCGGCCAATTGACACAAAAAAGATCGCGCACGCATTGGCAAACGCATGTCACAGGGCGGGATTGCGTTTGCGCGGGTGGCTGGCAGCCTGCGCGCCATGCAATCGCATGAGCTGCTCAAGGAAGTGTTAAAGAAGACCAGCGCCAAGCAGGTCGCGGCCGACATGGGTCTGTCGCTTTCGTTGATCTACAAATGGGCCGAGCCCCCGCAGGACGAGACCGGCAGCGGCGCCAACAACCCGCTCGATCGCATCGAGCAACTCCTGCGGATCACCAACGACACGCGCATCGCCCAGTGGGTGTGCGAGCGCGCGGGCGGGTTCTTCATCACGAACCCGCGGGCCAAGCCCCATCCGTACCAGTTGATTCCGTTCACCAACAATATCGTGCAGGAGTTCGCGGACATGCTGGGCGTCATTGCCGTGGCGGCATCGGACAACACGATCACCAAGGAAGAGGCCAGGGCGATCCGCCGGCGGTGGGAGGATTTGAAGGCGGTGACGGAAGGATTTGTGCACAGCAGCGAAGAGGGGAATTTCCGTGCAATCGAGGCGAGCGTCTCCAAGGGCGGGGCGGCCGGGGTGGCCGAGTGAGGTTCGCGTCGGCCCTGCCGGGCGAGGGCACCCGGCCCACAGGTTGGAGCCGGGGCGGAGATGGGCATTGCGACGCGAGGGGCGAGGGGAGCGCGGCTGGGTAGGGGACACCTGATTCCTCTGGCTCGCCGTAAGGAATTTCGACCACGAAAGACCGGGTTCCAGCGCGGCAGCGCGGACGAGCCCCGCGATTTTGGCCGCGGTGTGCGGGCGGGGATAAGAAAATATTGGCGGCAAATCGGCGCGGACGGCGGGGTTCGGGTGGCGGACGCCCGCAGGGAAAACGGGCTCGAATGAAGAATCTTCATGCGATGCATGAAAAGTTCTGCGCCGTTATGACAACGGGCTGATTCAAGCGTGGCAGGGGAGTTGCTCAAGGGGCGGTGGTTTCGTTTCGCGGTGATTCGCACCAGCGGGGCGGGAATCAAAACACAAACCAGCAACCAAACCTACTGCACTCATGACCAAGCAATCCCTCAGTCTCGCGGGTTGGGCCACCGCCCTCCTGACCCTCGCCGGCACCGCCCTGGCCGACATCAAATTGAACGAGAACTTCAGCGTCTCGGGCTACATCAGCGGCAGCGTTTTCCAGCAGGAAGACGATCTCGCGGGCGGAGGCAGCGCGGATGACTCCTTCATGGATGTCGACGCGGTCAAGCTGACCAGCATCGCCACCTTCGAGCAGGTCACCGGCACCGTGAGCCTGCACACGTTCAACACCTCGGACCTCGTGGTGCTGGATGCCTACGCGACCTATTCGCTCGCCGGCGGCAGCTCGATCACGGTCGGCAAGTTCCTGAGCTATCTCGGTTATGAAGCGTTCGATTACCCGAACATGCTGCAGATCTCCTACGCCAACAACAGCGGCTTCTCCGGCTACATCCCGGCTTACCACTCCGGCGTTCGCTACGATTTCTCGGGCGAGGGTGTCAGCGGCGGCATCGCGGTGCTGGATTCCGTGAATCCGGGCGCGGGGTACTGGAAGGGCGACGGCGACCTCGACAACGGCGCCGGCTTCGAGGCCTATCTGAAGTTCTCGAAGGGTGACTCGGCGCTTTTCGCCGGCGTGGCCTTCGATGACGGCGCGAACCTCACGAACGACGACCTGTTCACCTTTGACCTCTGGGCCCAGACCAAGGTCGGCGGCGTGACGCTCGCCGCCGAGTACGCGTACTCGCAGCTCGATACGCCGCTGGCTGAAACCGACGGCTACTTCTGGCTGTTGCTCGCCATGGGCAACATCAATGACAAGTGGACGATCACCGGCCGCCTCAGCGGCGGCGAGGAAGAGGCCGCGGGCAACGCCGAGTACATCAAGTACACTGTTTCCCCCGCCGTGACGCTGACGCCGAACCTCGGCGTGCTCTTCGAGTACAGCTACATCGACTACAAGAACTACGTGAAGGACTCGACGAGCTTCGTGGCCGCCCAGGTCATCTTCAAGTTCTGAGCCTGACGCCCTGCGCGGGCGCCGCCCCTGGCGTCGTCCGCCTTTGATTTCCCGCCGGCCCGGCCAGCCGGAGCCGGCGGCTCCTCTCCCTCCCACACGCACACAACCCATCCCGTTCCACCATGTTCAAGTCATCCCGTTACCTCATTGCCGCGGGCGCGCTCCTCGCCTCCGCCGTTGCCCAGGCCGCTGATACCGTCAAGGTCGGCGTCCTCCACTCCCTTTCCGGCACGATGGCGATCAGCGAGACCTCGCTGCGCGACGTCCTGGCCTTCACCGCCGACGAGATCAACGCCAAGGGCGGCGTCCTCGGCAAGAAGATCGAGCTCGTCATCGTTGACGGCGCCTCCGACTGGCCGACCTTCGCCGAGAAGGCGAAGCAACTCACCGAGCAGGACAAGGTCGCCGTGACCTTCGGCTGCTGGACGTCGGTGAGCCGCAAGTACGTGCTGCCGGTCCTCGAGAAGAACAACGCGCTGCTCTTCTACCCCGTGCAATACGAGGGTGAAGAGGAGTCGCAGAACGTGTTCTACACCGCCGAGGCGGTCAACCAGCAGGCCACGCCCGCGGTCGACTACTACCTCGCCGAGGGCAAGAAGAAGTTCTACCTGCTCGGCACCGACTACGTCTATCCGCAGACCACCAACCTCGTGCTCCTCGAGTACCTCCTCTCCAAGGGCGTGCCGCTCGAGAACATCGGCGGCGGCTTCAAGAAGGACGAGTCCGGCAAGATCATCGCCGCCGGCAAGTACACCGGCTTCGGTCACACCGACTACCAGCAGATCGTCGCCGAGATCAAGCAGTTCGCCGCCTCCGGCGATGCCTGCGTGATCTCCACGCTCAACGGCGACACGAACGTGCCCTTCTTCAAGGAATACGCCGCCTCCGGCCTCACCGCCGAGATCTGCCCGGTCGTCTCGTTCTCGATTTCCGAGGATGAGTTCCGCGGCC
>JAEZDN010000061.1 GCA_023433275.1 Verrucomicrobiota bacterium | reverse complement strand
GCAGTTGCTCGATCGCCGCCGCCAGCACCTCGTCCACGGTCTCCACGAGGATCAAATTCAACTGGCCCTTCACGTCCGCCGGCACATCCGCCAAATCCTTCTCGTTCAGCTTCGGCAAGATCACGTTCGGAATCCCCGCGCGATGCGCCGCCAGCAGCTTTTCCTTCAATCCGCCAATCGGCAGCACCAACCCGCGCAACGTGATTTCCCCCGTCATGGCCACGTCCGCCCGCACGTTCTGACCGGTGAAAAGTGACGCGATCGCCGTGACCATGCCGACGCCCGCCGATGGTCCATCCTTCGAGATCGCACCGGCCGGCAAATGGATGTGGATGTCGTAATCCCGCAGGTCGTCGGCGTGGATCTTCAACCCCTGCGCCCGCGAGCGCACCAGGCTCAGCGCGGCCTGCGCGCTCTCGCGCATCACGCTGCCAAGCTGGCCCGTCAGCATGATCCCGCCCTTGCCCGAATAACGGATCGCCTCGATGTGCATGATCTCCCCGCCCACCGGGGTCCACGCCAGCCCCGTGACAATCCCCGGCTTCGCCACCGTCAGCCGCGTCTCCCGAATGAAACGCACGGGACCCAAAATCCGCTCGACGGCTTCGCGCGTGATCTCCGGCTCGACCGCCTTGTCCTCGGCCACCAGCGCCGCCAGGTAGCGGAAGATCGATCCGATCTGACGCTCCAGCCCCCGCACACCCGCCTCCCGCGTGTAATCCTCGATCAGCCGCGCCAGCGTCTCGCGCGGCAGCTTCGCCTGCTCGGGCTTCAGGCCGTTCTCCGCCAGCTGCCGCGGGATCAGGTAGCGCAGCGCGATCTCCACCTTCTCGCCATCCGTGTAACCCGGCAGCCGGATCACCTCCAACCGGTCGCGCAACGCGATCGGCACGTCGTCCATGTAGTTCGCCGTGGCAATGAACATCACCTGCGAGAGGTCGAACGGCACGTCGAGGTACCGGTCGATGAACAGCCCGTTCTGCCGCGGGTCGAGCACCTCGAGCAACGCGCTCGCCGGGTCACCCGTGCGGTCGGATCCCAGCTTGTCCACCTCGTCGAGCATCATCACCGGGTTCCGCACGCCGCAGCGCCGCAGCTCCTGGATGATCCGGCCCGGCATGGCGCCGACATACGTGCGCCGATGCCCGCGGATGTCGGCCTCGTCATTCACCCCGCCCAAACTGATCCGCGTGAACTTCCGGCCCAGCGCATCCGCGATCGATTGCCCGAGGCTGGTTTTGCCCACGCCGGGCGGTCCGGCAAAGCACAACACGGACCCGCGGCCGCCGGGATTGAGCTTCCGCACCGCCAGGTACTCGACGATGCGACGCTTCACCTTGTCCAAGTCATAGTGATCGCGGTCCAAAATCTCCCGCGCCCGCGCGAGGTCGAGGTTGTCCTCGGTCAGCTTCTTCCACGGCAGCTCCGCCAGCAGTTCGACATAGGTCACCACCAGCGACGACTCGCTGCTGCTCGGCGGCAGGCGCGCGAGGCGCCGCAGTTCGCGCTCCGCCTGCACCATCACGGTCTCGGGCGGTCCCGCCGCGGCGAGCCGTTCGCGCAGCTCGGTCGCCTGCTGCTCGAGGCCGTCCTCGCCCAGTTCCTTCTGGATCGTCCGCAACTGCTCGCGCAACACCGCGCGCCGCTGCACGTCCGTGAAATGCGCCGCCACGTCCCGGTCGATCTTCTCCCGCAGCTGCGCGATCTCGAGCTGGTCGGACACCAGCACCAGCACCTCGCGCACGCGCCGCGGGATGTCGAGCGTCTCGAGCAGGTCCTGCTTCTGCGCCGCCGCCAGCGGCAGGCTGGCTGCGACGAAATCCGCGAGCTGGCCCGGATCCTCCAGGCTGCGCACCAGCCCCAGGGTCGACGGCGGCAGGTCCGGCGCGGTCTTCACGTACTGCAGCGCGTGCTCGCGCAACTCCTGCACGACCGCGCGCCACGAGTTGTCGTCCTGCTCCGGGCCGATCTGCTGCAACACCTCCACCTCGGCGCGCAGGAACGGCTTCGTCGCCACGCTGCGCACCGTCTTGATCCGCGTGAGCATGCTGACCGTAGCCTTGAGCGAGCCATCGTCGCCCCGGCTCAATTTCAGCACGTTCGCCGCGACCCCGATCTTGCACAGGTCGCGCATCGCCGGCTGCTCGGGGCTGCCCGGCTTGCGCGTGAATATCCCGATGATGCGCTCCTTCGGGACGGATTCCTCGAATAGCTTGCGCGCAGTCGGATCCTCGACGGTCAGCGTGACGACGAGGCCGGGGAAAAGGACGATTTTCCTGACCGGCAGGATCGCGAGCGTCCCGGGGATCGCCGGGGGCGCGGTCGGCAGGACCGCCGGCTCGGTCAGCAGGGTGTCCCCGGGCATGGCGAACGCGGGTTACGCCGTCAGGACGCCAGGGCCAGACGGATTTCGAGCAGACCGTCGCGGAACGACGTGGTGACTTTGCGCGGCAGCACCTCATGCGGCAGGTCGAGCACGCGTTCGAAGGAACCTTGGTCGATCTCCAGCGCGAGCAGTTGGGCCATTTCCGAGCGCAGGCACGCCGGTTCCGGCGCCGGGCGGCGCCCGCGAATCACCACGCGATGCGACTCCGCCAGCACTTCGATCGATTCCGCCGGCACGCCCGCCAGCTCCGCAAAGATGATGAACTGGTCCGAGCACCGATACGCATTCACCGCCGGACGCCAGCTCGGCGCGGCCGCCAGGGAACTGGACTGCCGGGCCACGATGAACACCTCGTCCCACTTCGTTTCGTAGTTGGGGATGGGCAGCGAGAGGGAATCGGAAATAGCGCTCATGCCGGAGTTTACCTCCCAGCGGTTGTTGTGGCTATCCGGCCCCTGCCCCGTGGCGCTATCGGGGAATACCCCATGGTAGAGGGCTTTCACCTGAAGTTTGGAGGAGTTCATATTTTGTCGTTCTTTAAAGGGACCACTGGATCGCGGGCGCCCCCGCCCGCCGTTTGGTTTTGCTGGATCGCGCGCGCCCTCGCCCGCCGGTTTGTATTACTGGAGCGCGGGCGACCCCGCCCGCGTGTGTTGTGTGTTGCTGGAGCGCGGGCGCCCTCGCCCGCGTGTTTGTTTTGCTGGAGCGCGGGCGACCCCGCCCGCGGATCGAGTTTACTTGATCGTCGCGGTGGCCGTGGCCGGATTCCCGGCGTTGTAGGTGGATCCGGCCGACACCGTCACCGTGACGGTCGCAGGGTTGACGCCTTTCGTGTTCGTCAGGCCGTAGATCGAGAACGACGCCGACGCGGCGCCGGCGGGAATCTTCAGCTCGACCGGCATGTCGCCCTCGGGCCGGCGATAGTCGCTCCATTTGGCGGCGCTGCCACCCAGGGCGTACTTTACCACCAGCTCGGACGACGTGTCACCCGTGCGCGTGAACGTGAACGTGGCCGTGTCGCTCGAGTCGCCGAACGTCGCGTTCGCGTCGGTGGCGGCGACCGTCACGGCGGCGCGACCGTTGTCGGTGAAGAAATTCTTCACGGCAAACACGCGGCGCCCGTCGGGCAGCGCCGCCTCGGCCTCGACCCATTGCTCACCATGGCCGGAAGGCGTGAAGGTGAACGACGGACCATACGCCGCCGGTTGTCCCGCCGCTTCCCACACGATGGTGGCGCCCGTGAGGTCGAGGCCCGCGGCCGACAGCGTGGCCGTGACCGGTGTCCCCGATTGCAATTGCGCGGGCAGGCCGTTGATCTGGCCGGCGCTGCTGCGCCAGGACTGGCCCCGGTGCGCGGATTGCGCGGCGAGGTACGCGAGGCTCGCGAGCGCGCGGCCCTGGTCGAGGTGCACGAACTCGGTGGTGACATTGTGCATGTCGGTCCAGCGATCGTAGATCGGGTACGGCGCCGTGCCGGCGTTGTCGCGCGGGAAGGTCAGCGCGGCGGGCTCGGTGCCATAGGTGCCGTTGTAGGTGGGCCCGGTCTGGAGATTGCCCAGCGGAATGCCCGTCGGGGGCATGTCGCGGCGATCGTTCTGCGCGTACTGGTGCACGATGTCGTGCTGGCGCTTGCGCCCGAGGCCGGTCACGTACGAGACGTTCACCGGGTTCGAGCCGCCTTCGTAATCCATGTTCGCCACGACTGCGTCGAGATACTCGCTGCGCGCGGCGAGCTGGTGCGCGACGGTGAGGTCGAACGCCTGCGCGCTCGAGAAATACCAGCCCGCGCTCTTCATGCGCTTCGTCGCCGGCGGGAAGCTCGTGCCATAGGCGCTGTCGCGCGACCACTTCAACGCATCGTCGCCCGCGGCGCGCACCTCGGCCTCGGCCTTCGCCATGTAACCGGCGTCGACCTGCGCGGACGTCAGGCGCCCGCTGCGCACGGCAAACGCGTACGCACGCGTCGCGTTGCCCCAGCCCATGTAGCCGTGCCACCAGCCCCAGCGCCAGGTGTCGGGATTCGACGGGTCGTACCACGACTTGAGCGTCGCGTGGATCGAGGCGTCGCCCGTGGCGGCAAACATCGCCGCCGCCGCCCACGCGAGCTCGTCGTCATGGGTGAAGTCGTCGCCATAGTGCGTGATCTTCTGGTACGCGCCGGCCTTGCCGTGCTTCGCGATCGCCCTGGTCAGGAAATCCCAGCCGGCCTTCGCCTTGTTCAGGTACATCGCGGCGGCCTGCGGGTACGCGGCCTTGAACTTCGGGGAGGAACCGATCTCCGCCAGCGCCGCCGTCGCGGCCGCGGTGGCGGCGGTGTTCTTCGGCCAGACGACCTGGGCGTCGCCACGGTCCGGGAGGACATTGCCCTCGTAGCGCCGCTCGCGCGGGTAAACAAGGAAGTAGAAACCGCCGTCGGCATCCTGCATTTTCGCGAGGAAATCCGCCTCGATCTTGGCTTCCTGCAGGAGATCACTGATGCCGTCGCCGCTCTCCGGCAGGCCAAGATTGTCGAGACCGCCCACGCCGGCGATGGAATCGGCGCCGAACACGAGCTGGTGGACGAGCGTGGCGCTGTTGATCGTGTACTTGCTGTAGTCGCCGGCGTCGTGGTGGCCGCCGGACACGTCGACCGTGCCCTTGTTGACGAAAGGATAGAGCAGCGCCCCCTCGCCGCCGCTCAGCTTCGGCGCGAGCTGCGCCGGGTTGTTGGCATTCACGACGTCGGCCTCCTTGCCGATGATGCCCCACGTGAAGGCGAAGCCTCCCCCGCTGGGGATCGTGGCCGGGTTGGTGTGACACGCCTCATGCGTGTGGCGCGTGTGCGGCAGCGAGTTTGGCATGCCGCAGCGCTGGTGATACAGGCCGAGCGCGTACGCGCGCGAGAAGCCCATCGCGATGCCCTCGTCGATGCGGAACGGAATCGACGCACCGAGTCCCGGCACGAGGAGCCGGTAGCGTCCGGGCGTGTTGAACGACGTGAAGTCCGCCTCGCACACCTGCTGGTAGGGCGTGGGACTGTAGGTCCAGCCGACATCGGCGCGCCGCGTCAGCGAGCCCGAGTGCACCTGCCGGCCGGTGGCCGCGTCGACGATCTGGAAGGCGGCGCCCGGCGCCTGTTCCAATTCGCCCAGCGTGCCGAGGTAATAGCCGACCATCGCCTTCTTCTGCCGGCCGGGAAGATAACCCTCCTGGTTCACGTGCAGCGCCGGGCCGTAGCGCAGCGGGTTCGCCGTGGTGGAAAAATTCATCGAGGACGGCCAGAGCGAGCCGTCGGGATTCTTGACGACCACGGGCTGGTCATTGCCGATCGCCGTGCCGAGCTTGAGATAGAGCACGCTTTCCACGCGCAGGTCGCGCAGGGCCAGCGGCGCGTAGAGCGGCCGGCGCTTGAAGCCGACGGCCTGCACGCTGGCGGGCTGGCCGTTGACCGTGACGCTGAACTTGCCGGCCGCGGGCAGCGAGGCGTTGCCGTTGCCATCGACAAAATTCCACACGTCCATGCCGGCCGGGTCGGGCCGCTTGATGCTGAGGCGAGTGAGTTCGATGACCGTCGGCGAGATGATGCGCAGCGCGTGGTCGCCATCGATCGGTTGCTCGAGTGAGAGATAGTCGAGTGGCGTTAGTCCCGGGATATCCGAGGCGGTCGTGCCCGCGCCCGGCGAGACCGGCACGGGCGTGGTGGGCGGAGGGGTGACCGGAGGATTCGTGACGCCGGGCTGGGAAGGCACGGGCTGCGGCGGCGGTTGCGTCTGGGCCGGCTTTGACTTGTCGGAATTGCAGGCGGACAGACACAGCAGCAGGGCGCAGGCGGGGGCGGTGATCCATTTCATGCCCCGAGGTTAGCGGTCGGGCACGGTTCATCGTATCAGCCCGCCGCTGATACTCCTGTCGGAGTCACGGCGCATCCCTTGTCGGCGTTGCTCCTACACGGCGCGATTCGCGGAAAATTCGCGGAACGACTCGCCGGAACATCAGTCCCAAGGCGCAGGAATTTCTGCCAGGGGCAAACCTGTCAAGGTTCCAAGGGTGCTATCCGGCAACACCAAGCAAGCGCACGTCGGCAGCGGAGGGCGATCGGCTCGCCCTCCGCTCCCTGCGGCGACGCCTGCTCTCTAAGCTATCAGCTATCAGCTATCAGCTGTAAGCTCTAAGCTCTAAGCTCAAAGCTATCAGCTGTCAGCTCTCAGCTCTCAGCTTTCAGGTCTCAGGTCTCTCCGAGCGGTCCAGGTCTGCTCCATCCTCCGCGGAGGGCACCCGAGTCTCTCGGCCTCCCATCGCAACCCGATGCCATCTCCTCCCACCCTAATAACCAATAACTCTTAACCAATAACTGCGCGACCGCGCATCCCCCCAATCTTTCTCTTTCTCTCGGCCTGCTCAGCCGGCGACCGGCTGCCCAGTGGAGGGCCCGCGTCCCTGCGGGCCGCTCCCCTTGTGGGCGGGGTGCCCTCACCCCGCAGTTCGGAACCTGAGCACGAATTCAGAATTCCGCCGCCGATCCCTGTGTCTCTGTGCCTCTGTGCGCCAATTCTCTTTCCGCGATCCACCGCGAACCAATCCCAATTTTCGCACAGAGACACGGAGACACAGAGAACCGACGGCCCGTGGGGACGCGGGCCATCCACCCCAATTACCAATAACTGTGCGACAGCACTCATCCGCGCCCATCCGCGTCATCCGCGGGAAATCGTTCTCTTTCTCTTAATCTGCTCTCAGCTCTAAGCTGTAAGCTATCAGCTATCAGCTGTCAGCAATCAGCTTTCAGGTTTCAGGTCTCCGGTCTCAGGTTTCTCCGCCCGGTCTCAGGTCTCAGGTCTCAGGTTTCAGGTCTCTCTGACTATGTCCCCTCCTCAGGTTTCACACCCTCACACCCTCACACCCTCACACCCTCAAAAAGGTCCCTCACACCCTCATTGGGTCGTTCTCGTTCTCATAATCTTTCTCTTTCTCTCGCCTGCTCAGCCGGCGACCGACTGCCCAGTGGAGGGCCCGCGTCCCTGCGGGCCGCTCCCCTTGTGGGCGGGGTGCCCTCACCCCGCAGTTCGGAACCTGAGCAGCGTTTGGCCGTCCACCCTAATAACCAATAACTCTTAACCAATAACCGCGCGAAAAGCGCATCCTCAGGTCTCAGGTCTCAGGTTTCAGGTCTCTCCGACTGCCTCCCCTCCTCAGGTTTCACACCCTCACACCCTCACACCCTCGCCTTGTCCCTCATCTCCCATCCTCTTCCGCCGCCAATTCCGCGCGGCTCAGGAACCCATCCTTGTCCGTATCCAGCTCTTGGAATCGCTCGGCGACATCCGTTCGCGTGCCGATGTTGCTGTCCGTTACGCCGGTGGCGTTCTGCTGGTCGGCACGGCTCGGCAGATCAGGATTCTTCGTGCTGGCCCGCTCGGCCTCGCCGCCGCGGGTCGCATCCTCGATCGGCTTGTTGGGCGCGAGCGTGAACTCCGCCTGCGAGATCCGTCCGTCACTGTCCGTGTCGAGCACGTTGAAGCGCGTCGAATCCGCCCCTGCGCCCGCCGTGTACGGGGGCGGCGGCTGGAGGCCGGCGGAGGTCTGCGTGAATGAGGGCGACGGCGGCGGCGCGGGCGTGACGGTTTCCTGCCGATGGCGATCCTCGGCCGGTCGTTCCGGCGACGGGTTGGCCGAACTCGTGACCTGCGCGCCAACGGTCACCGCCAGCAGGGCGGCGCCAGCGATCAAACCAAAAGCGGGACGAGGACGGGAAAGAATGAAACTTTCAATCATGGGCGGAGGGGGTTGCACCCCATCCTACTTCACGACGTGATCCGGCGCCACCGGGCCTGTTCCCGATGCGCTGATCAGGGTACGGCCCATGCGCGCACCGGGCCTCGTGCCACTGGCCGGAGACAGCGGCCGCGGGTATCTTCGGACATGAATCCTTGGGAAACCGACCGCGTCCGCCGTTCCACCAGCCCGCGCATCAACGCGCGCATCGACCACGTGATCGCCGAGGCGATCGCCACCTATTCGCGCCAGTCGGTCGCCGCGGTCACGCGCCGCATCGACGAACTCGAGCGCGAGTGGGACGTCGAGCGCCTGCTGCAGGTCAACGCCTCCTCGCTCGCGCTCACGGGCGTGTTGCTCGCCGGCGCCGGACACCGCCGCTGGCTCGCGCTCTCGGGCGGCGTGCTGGGCTTTCTCTTGCTGCACGGTCTCAAGGGCTGGTGTCCTCCCCTGCCCGTCCTGCGCCGCCTCGGTGTGCGCACCCGCGCGGAGATCGACCGCGAGCGCTTCGCCCTGAAATTCCTCCGCGGCGACTTCGACCGCGTCCGCAAACCGTCGGGCGAAATCAATCTCCAAGCCCTGGTCCAAGCCGCGGAAATGTAGGGGCGCGGTTATTGGTTATTGGTTACTGGTTATTGGTTATTGGGAGCGCGCGGTGCGCGGGATCAACCGCTGGACGGCTGCATGCTGAGCCGTTCCCCATCGTTCTCTTTCTCTTAATCTTTCTCTTTCTCTCGGCCTGTTCGGCTGCCCGTCCGCCTTCTCTCAGCTCTGAGCTATCAGCTGTCAGCTATCAGCTCTCAGCTTTCAGCTTTCAGGTCTCAGGTTTCAGGTCTCTCCGACCGGTTTGTGCCTGCCGTCGCCCATGGGGCACCCGCCGTCAGGCCCCCTCCGCTGTCGCTGCGGGCTGCTTCGCAAAGCTACGCGACGCCATCTCCGCGCTCTCCGCGCTCCGTCAGGTCCCTCCGCCTGCATCTCATCCTCAGGTCTCAGGTTTCAGGTCTCAGGTCTCAGGTCTCTCCGCCTGCCACCCATCCTCAGGTTTCACACCCTCACACCTTCACACCCTCGCCCCCAATCGTTCTCTTTCTCTTAATCTTTCTCTTTCTCCCGGTTTGTCCTGCGGCTCCGCCCACCGCCGACCGCTGCCCAGTGGAGGCCCCACCTCCCTGCGGGCCGCCCTCCTTGTGGGCGGGGTGCCCTCACCCCGCAGTTCGGAACCTGAGCACGAATCCAGGGTTTGGCCGTCCACCCCAATAACCAACAACTCTTAACCAATAACTGCGCGAAAGCGCGTCCCCCTATCCTTCTCCCGGCCCGTTCCGCCGCCGATCCCTGTGTCTCTGTGCCTCTGTGCGCCAATTCCCCTTCCGCGATCCAGCGCGAACCAATCCCAATTTTCGCACAGAGACACGGAGTCCGCCTGCTTCGCAAAGCTACGCGATGCCATCTCCACGCTTCCCCGCGCTCCGTCAGCTCTCAGCTTACAGCTTACAGCTTTTAGCTTTCAACTTTCAGGTCTCAGGTCTCAGGTTTCAGGTCTCTCCGCCCGGTCTCAGGTCTCTCCGAGTATGCCCCATCCTCAGGTTTCACACCCTCACACCCTCACACCCTCGCCTTTACCCTCTCTCCGAGCGCTCTCAGCTTACAGCTTTTAGCTTTCAGCTTTCAGCTTTTGAGCTTCTAGAAACAAAGAACCCCGCAGGGGCAAACCTGCGGGGTTCCGGGTGCTATCCGGCGGGCGAAGGAGCGGCCGCTCGAGCGCCGACGGAGTTCGCCTTTCGACGGGCTCCGCTGCCGGATAGTAAGTGTTTAGCGGACGGATCCGTCGCGATGACGACGGGCCGCCGTGGCCTTGATCCGCGCCGGCTCGGGCCGGAGCGCGCGCCGGCTGTCAGCCAGGCGGCTCATCACATAGGACGCGATGAGGAAGGCGATAAAGAACAGAAGGTTTGTGAGCATGAGGGTTATTGTAGGGGCGGACCTTGGGTCCGCCCGCGAAGGGCGTGGTCAAGCCACGTCCTCCCTGGCGAGGTTATTTGTTGATGGTGACGCTGGCGCTGTAGGCGGTGCCGACGTTGTAGCCGGTGCCGTCGAGGAGCGAGAGCACCGCCGTCTGCGGGTTCGCGTTGGTGGAGTTGGCGATCGCCTTGATCGTGATCTTCCCGGTGGTCGCACCGGCGGGAATCACGACCTCGGCGGGCATGTCGCCCTCGGGACGGCGGTAATCCGTCCACTTGGCGGCCGTGCCCGAGAACTTGAACTTCACCGTGAGCGCGCTCGCCGTGCTGCCGGCGCGCGTGAACGTCCACGTGGCGGTGTCGGTCGCGCTGCCAATCGTCGCGACGGCGTCGGTGGCGGCCACCGTGACCGTCGGCAGGCCGTTCTCGGCGAACAGCGTGGCGCGGGCCACGGCGCGGCGGCCGTCCGGCCACTGGGCCTCGGCCTCCACCCACTGCGTGCCGTAGCCGCCCGGCGTGAAGGTGTACTTCTCGCCGAACGCGGGCGCCTGGCCCTTGGCTTCCCACACGATGCGCGCACCGTCGAGGTTCAGGCCCGCGACCTGCAGGCCGACCGTGATCGGCGTGCCCATCGCGGGATTCGCCGGCATGCCGGTGATCGTGGCGGCCGCGGACTTCCACGCCTGCGACTTCGCGGCCGTCAGCGACGCGATGTAGGCAAAGGCGCCGAGGCCGCGCGCCTGGTCGAGGTGCACGAACTCCGTGGTCACGTTGAACGTGTCGCTCCAGCGGTCATAGAAACCGTGCGGCGCCGTGCTCGCGCTGTCGCGCGGGAACGTCAGGGCGGCGAGCTCCGTGTTGTACGTGCCGGTGTAAACCGGGCCGGTCTGCAGGCTGCCGAGCGGGATGCCGTTCGGCGCGAGCGCGCGGTCGTCGTTCTGCGCGTACTGGTGCACGATCTCCTTCTGGCGCTTCCAGCCGAGGCCGGTGATGAATGAGAGGTTGATGGCGTTGGAGCCGCCCTCGTAGTTCATGTTGCGCAGGATGGCGTCGACCAGGTCGGCGCGGCTGTCGAGCTGGCGGGCGACCGTGAGGTCGAAGGCCTGCGCGCCCGAGAAATACCAACCGGCGCTCTGCTGGCGCTTCGTGGCGTCGGGGAAGGCCGTGCCGTAGGCGCTGTCCTGCGTCCACTTGAGCGCGGCGTCACCGGCGGCGCGGACCTCGGCCTCGGCCTTGGCCAGGTAGGCTGCGTCGACCTGGGCGGCCGTCAGGCGGCCGCTGCGCACCGCGAAGGCGTACGTGCGGGTCGCGTTGCCCCAGCCCATGTAACCGTGCCACCAGCCCCAGCGCCAGGTGTGCGGGTTCGACGGGTCGTACCACGACTTGAGCGTGGCGTGGATCGTGGCGTCGCCGGTGGCGGCGAACATCGCGGCGGCGGCCCAGGCGAGCTCGTCGTCGTGCGTGAAGTCGTCGCCATAGTGCGTGATCTTCTGGTACGCGCCGGCCTTGCCGTGCTTGGCGATCGCCTTGGTCAAAAATTCCCAGCCGGACTTGGCCTTCGCAAGGTACGCGGCGGCAGCCTGGGGATAGGCAGCCTTGAAGCGGGGCGAAGACGCGGTTTCGGCCAGGGCGGCGACGGCTGCTGCCGTTGCCGAAGTGGTCTTGGGCCACACGACCTGGGCGTCACCGCGGTCGGGGAGGACGTTGCTCTCGTAGCGACGGTCCTTGGGATACACGAGGAAGTAGAAGCCGCCGTCGGCATCCTGCATCTTCGCGAGGAAATCAGCCTCGATCTTCGCCATCTGCATGATGTCGCTGATGCCGTCGCCGCTCTCGGGCAGGCCGAGATTGTCGAAGGCCGCCAGCCCGGCGATGGAATCGACCGAGAACATCAGGGTGTGGAGGAGCGTGGCTGAATTGATCGTGTACTTGCTGTAGTCGCCGGCGTCATGGTGGCCGCCCGAGACGTCGATCTCGCCCTTGTTGACGAAGGGATAGAGCATCGCGGCCTCGCTGCTCATCACCGGCGCGGTCTGCGCGGGATTGTTGGCGTTCACCTTCGCCGCGTCGGCGGCGATGGTCGTCCACGTGAAGGAATATCCCGTGCCCGAGGGCACGCTGGCCTTGGCGACGTGACACGCCGCATGCGTGTGCCGCGTGAACGGCAGCTCGTTGGCGTGGCCGCAGCGCTGGTGATAGAGACCCTGCGCGTAGGTGCGGGCGAAGGCCATGCCGATGCCCTCGTCGATCAGGAACGGCAGCGAGGCGCCGAGGCCCGGGACGACGAGCTTGTACTCGCCGGGGGTCGAGAAGCTGCTGAAGTCGGCCTCGTAAACCTTCTGGTAGGGCGCGGGCGTGTACGTCCAGCCCTTGTCGGCGCGCACGACGAGCGAGCCCTGGTGGACCACCTGACCGGTGGAGGCGTCGACGAGCGAGAACGTCAGGGTCGGCACGACCATCTCGCCGAGGCTGCCGAGATAATAACCGACCGCGGCCTTCTTCGGCAGCGAGGGCACGTACCCTTCCTGGTTCACGTGGATCGCCGGGCTGAAGCGCTGCGGCTGGGCCACGGCCTTGAAGACCATGCTCGAGGGCCACAGCGAGCCGTCGGCATTCTTGACCTCGACCGTCTGGCCGTCGGCCACCGGCGAGGCGAGCTGGAGCACGAGCGTGCTGGAAATGCGCAGGTCGCGGCCGACGAGCGGGGCGTAGAGCGGGCGGCGCTTGAAGCCGACCGACTGCACGGCGACGGCTTGGCCGTTGACCGTGACGCTGAGCTTGCCGTTGGCGGGCGCGTTGAAGTTGCCCGCGGCGTCCACGAAGTTCCAGCTGTCGACCGCGCCACCCGCCGGGGCGGTGTTGATGCGGATCAGCTCGAGCGTCGTGGGGGAAAGGACGTGCAGCGTGTTGCTGCCGATGGCCGGGATCTGGAGCTTCGTGTAGTCCACGATGCTCACCGGGTCGGTGGCGGGATCGATGGTGCCGCCGCCGTTGCTGCCGCCACCCGTGTTGCCGCCGGTGTCGCCGCCGGTTCCGGCGGATCCGCCGGTGTCATCACCGGAGCCGGAAGATCCGTCGGAACCGTCAAGGACGCCCGTCGAACCTTCGGCCAGGATCTTCATCGTGCCCACCTTCGCCGACCCCACCGCGTAGGTGGAATCGGGCACGACGGTGACGACCATGGTTTGGGGATTGGAATTGGTGACGTTGTTCAGGGCCTTGATGTTCATGGCCACGGAACTGGCGCCGGCGGGAATCGTCATCTCGACCGGCATGTCGCCCTCGGGGCGGCGATAGTCGGACCACTTCACCGCGGTGCCCGACAACGCGAACTTCACCTTCAACGCCGCATCCGTGCTGCCGGTGCGGTTGAAGGTGAACGTGCCATTGTCGGCGGAGCTGATGATCGCGGTCGCATCGGTCGCGGCGAGCGTCACGACCGGGAGGGCCGCGGCGTTCTGGACCGTGACGGAGCCGGCGAGCGCCTTGCTCGTGTTACCGGCCGCGTCACGGGCAATGGCCCCCAGCTTGTGGGAGCCATTGGCAACCGTGGTGGAATCCCACGTGTAGCTGTAAGGGGCGGTCGTGTCTTCCTCGCCGAGATTCTGGCCGTTGAGGAGGAACTGCACCCCGGCCACCGCGACGTCATCCGTCGCGGAGGCGATGATTTCAACCGTCGTGCCGCTCACCGTGGCGCCCAGCTTCGGGCGCGACATGGCGACGATCGGCGCGGTGGTGTCGGGCACCGAGGCGACCGGCGGCACCGCCTGGCCGACCGCGGTGATCGAGGCCGTGCCGGTCTTCTCGGCGCCGACCGTGTAGGCGGCGTCGGGGGCGACCGTGACGACGATCGTCTGCGGCTTCGCGTTGGTCGCGTTGCCCAGGGCGCGGAGGTTCATCGCGACCGACGAGGCGCCGGCGGGGATGGTCATCTCAACCGGCATGTCACCCTCGGGGCGGCGGTAATCGATCCACTTCACGGCCGTGCCGGAGAGCGAGAACTTCACCTTCACCGCCGAGGCGGTGCTGCCCGTGCGGGAGAACGTGAACGTGGCGTTGTCGTTGGTGCCGATGACGGCGTTCGTGTCGGTGGCGGCCACGGTGACCGTCGTCCCGGTGCTGCCGCCGTCGGACGGCGGAGGCGTCGTCGTGGAACCCGCGGCCTCGCGGCCGATGTAATCCCACGTGGCGCGGCCGCCGAAGAGCGCGAAGCTCATGCCCTTGACGGTCTTCCCCTCGAGGCCGACCTGGCTGGCGGGAACTTCGAGGCGCACCCACTTGCCGGTGGCGGGCAGGTCGCCGGCCTTGCGGCGGCTCGCGGTGCCATCCTTGCCGTAGTTGATGCTGTTGGCACCCCAGTAGGCGCGGTGCTCCCAGTTGTCGGCGAGCCAGCTGATCATGATCTCGGTCGGCGGGTTGGCCGGGTCGAGGTAAATGTAGGCGTACAGGACGTCACCCGCGGCGACGGGCATCGTGGCGCTGGCCCAGTTGAACGAATGCTCATGGAGACCGTTCGCGAGCGCGGACTGGTGGGCCTTCGTGCCGGAATACGGCGCGGGCGAGGCCGTGACCCAGTTCCAGGTGTCGCCACCGGAACCGGTGCCGCTGGCGCCGGCCGGCAGCGCGTCGTCAACCCAGGCCGACGAACCGGAAGCCGGCGGCGTGGTCGGCGTGGTCGGGGGCGGCGTGGTGCCGCCCGACGTGTTGCTCACCGTGACGGTGAACTCGGTGGAAGTCGTGCGGTTGCCGGCGGCATCGCGGGCGATGGCCTTCAGCTTCTTCGTGCCGTTCGCGGTGGTCGTGGTGTTCCACGTCGTGGTGAATGGGGCCGCGGTGTCCTCGGCGCCGAGGTTGGCGCCATCGAGCTGGAACTGGACGCCGACGACGCCGACGTTGTCTGCCGCGTTGGCGGAGACGGCGACGGCCGTGCCGCTGACCGTGGAGCCATTGCCCGGGGCCGACAGGGAAACGGTCGGGGCCGTGGTGTCGCTCGGGACCACCGGGCCGGCGCCGCCGCCCACCTTCCAGAAGAGGCCTTGCGAGCCGTTGATGTAGGAACCGCTGGGCGAAACCTCGCGCTTGATGGCGCGCACCATGTACACGGCGCCCGAGGGAGCGCCGGCGTCGACATACGACGAGCCGGTGACAACGGAGTTCGTGAGGCGCGTGAAGGCGGCCGTGTCGGACGCGGCGCGATAGACGTGGTAACCCATGACGGCATCAGGCGACGGCGCCCAGGTGAGCGTGACGTTCGAGCCGGAGACCGTGCCGCCGACGGAAGCCGGGGGGGCGACGGGGTGCAGGCGCAGGGTCGGGTCACCCATGAGGGCGACGTGGATCTGGTTCTTCGCGTTGTTCTGCTGGTTGCGGTACTGATCCGTGTTGTTCTGCGTCATGCGCGCGGCGGCGCCGATGGTCTCACCCAGGCCGAGCGGGTGGATGAACCAGTGCGGGCGGCCGGACCACACGGCGACGAGGCCGTTGGTCTTGGTGGCGAGCGGGGCGCGGAGCGCGCTGTCCTCGTGATCCCAGTCACCGAGCCAGCTGCCGAAAAGCATGTTGAACACGCCGTGGATGTCGTTGCTGACCATCTCGACGGTGTTGGTGTCCTTGTACTGGCCGACGTTGCCGAGACCGGCGATCGTGCGATAGCTGCCGGCGCCGCAACCATAGGCGAGGAGGTAGTCGGTGGCGGCGAGGGCCGGCACCCACACGCCGCGCTGGTCGTTGTGCTGGACGTTGAGGTTGGTGATCTTGTCGCTGCCCACGAGCGGGGCGGCGGCGCGATAACCGCTGGCGGCGAAGGCCTCGCCATTGCGGACACCGAAGTAGTCGCCGACGATGGCGCGGCGCTGGACGTTCATCTTCCGATGGCGGAAATTGTGATCCTTGTTGAGGTACTGGCGGAGGAGCTCGAGCTCGCTCGGGAAGGTCGCGGGGGAATTCCAGGCGGTCAGGCCGGGCATGTTGGAGAGGTCGACGCGGCCGACCTGCAGTTCCACGGCCGAGGGGAGCGTGGTCTGGTCGAACTTGCCGTCACCGGGCTTGTTGGTGATGCGGGCGGCGTCGACCTTGTCGGTGTTCTGCGACTGCGTGTAGTTGACGGTGCTGTCGGTCCAGTTGCCGTCCATGTCGCCATAATAGACATCAGCCGGCCAGGCGCCGTGGTGATCGGGGTGGCCGTCGGGGCTGAGGAGACCGGAATAAGGCACCGGCACGTGGCCGAAGAGGAAGACGGACTTCACGTTGGCCGGGTCGGCGCTGTAGGCGGACTTGATCTGGCTCTTCACGCTCGCGGGCGTGGCCGTGCGGGAGACATCGATGCGGACGACGGTCCAGCCGTCGCCGCGCAGGTCGTTCTGGAGGCGGGTGAGTTCCGTGGCGAGGGCGGCCGCGTGGGTGTTGTCGACCACGAGGAGCAGCTTGCCGCGGTTCTCGACCAAGGCCACGTCGACGCCGGCCTGGATGTAGCCGTAGGCCGAGTAGCCGCTGGCGGCGCGCACGATCTGGTATTCATAGGCCGTGCCGGCCGTGACGTTGGTGTCGGTGTAAGTGAGGGCGGAGCCCGGGAGGGAGGTACCGCTGCCCCACCCGGTCGCGCCGGCGGCTTTGCGGTAAACGGTATAGCTGGAAGGGGTGGACGAGGAGTCCTGGGTCCAGTTCAAGGTGATCTTGGCAGGGGACGCCTGCACGGAGGCCGTCACTTGGACGGCATAGTTCCAGGTTGCTTCCACGGCAACCGCGGCCAGAGAGGACACGGATACCAGCAGGGCGACGAGAACTGCGCGTATGAAGGATTTCATGCGCGACAGCATAGGGGAACGGCCCGATCCCCTGAATCGGCGGCAGGATGATTATCCTGTAAGCCTCAGGCGTTTGCCCGTGTAGGTGTCCGGACTACAAAACGAGGCGCCCTCCTCTGGGCGCCGGTTAGTGGTTAAGAGTTATTGGTTATTAGGCTGTAGGCCCGCGTACCCGCGGGCCGCTCTCCTTGTGGGCGGGGTGCCCTCACCCCGCATGGAGCCTGTTCACAGGCGATTCCGTCCACCGCCGGCCCATCGTTCTCTTAATCGTAATCTTTCTCTTTCTCTCGGTTTGTCCTGCGGCTCCGTCAGCTATCAGCTATCAGCACTAAGCACTAAGCTCTAAGCTATCAGCTATCAGCTATCAGCAATCAGCTTTCAGGTTTCAGGTCTCAGGTTTGCTCCAGCCTCCGCCCGGAGGGCACCCGAGTCTGTCGGCCTCCGGCCATCGCTACGCGATGCCATCTCCGCGCTCCCCGCGCTCCGTCAGGTCTCTCTGAGTACGTCCCCTCCTCAGATTTCACACCCTCACACCCTCATTTTTGGGCCCCTCGTCCCCGCGGCCCGCTCCCCTTGTGGGCGGGGTGCCCTCACCCCGCAGTTCGGAACCTAAGCGCGAATTCAGGGCTCGGCCCTCCACCCCAATAACCAATAACTGCGCGAAAGCGCATCCCCTAATCGTTCTCTTAATCGTAATCTTTCTCTTTCTCTCGGTTTGTTCGGTGCTCCGTCAGTCTCAGCTGTCAGCTATCAGCTCAAAGCTATCAGCCGTCAGCAATCAGGTTTGCTCCAGCCTCCGCCCGGAGGGCACCCGAGTCTGTCGGCCTCCGGCCATCGCTACGCGACGCCATCTCCGCGCTCCCCGCGCTCCGTCAGCTTTTAGCTTTCAGCTCTCAGCTTTCAGGTCTCAGGTTTGTGCCTGCCGTCGCCCATAGGGCACCCGCCGTCAGGCCCCCTCCGCTGTCGCTGCGGCCTGCTTCGCAAAGCTACGCGATGCCATCTCCGCGCTCCCGCACTCCGTCAGGTCTCAGCTTTCAGCTATCAGCTCTCAGCTTTCAGCTATCAGCTCTCAGCTTTCAGGTCTCAGGTTTCAGGTTTCAGGTCTCTCTGAGTATGTCCCCTCCTCAGGTTTCACACCCTCACACCCTCACACCCTTGCCTTGCGCACCCTCACAC
>JAEZDN010000044.1 GCA_023433275.1 Verrucomicrobiota bacterium | reverse complement strand
CGGTCGAGCCGCGCCCCTACACCCAAGTGCATCGTTCCGTCTTAGCGCGCGAACGCGCCGAACGGATCCCCTGGCAGCGCGCGCAATGCCTCCGCGACCACGCTCGCGTTCAACTCCGCGCCGGCGCGGCTGGTGTGCGTGTGGGCGTCGGCGAAAAGCGCTTTCACCGGCTCCTGGCCGAGTTGCTCGTATCGCGTCGCAATCAAATCGTTCAAGTCGATGAAGGACGCGCCCTCCTCCGCCGCGACCTGGCGCGCCCACGCGGCATAGCCGTCGGTCGTCGAGCGCGCGACCTTGCCTTCGTTCGTCCAGGTACGACGCGGCACGGGCGAACACACCACGGGCGTCGCGCCGGCGGCGCGCGCCTCGCGGATATATTGCCGCAGATACCAGCCGTAGGTGTGCACGACTTCGGGCTGTTTGGTCAGGATATTGTCGATGGCCTCGGACTCGTCGCCCGTGCCCTTGATCGTCCCGCGCGCGCGCTGGTTGTCGTTCAACGGCGCGGCGTCGTTGTGGCCGAATTGCATCAGGACGAAATCGCCGGGCTTGGTCAGCGTGAGAGCGCGCTCCCAATGCCCCTGGGTGCGGAACGTCCGGCTGCTGAGCCCGCCGATCGCGCGATTGACCAGGTTCACTTTCGCCGGGTCGAAATGTGTGACGAGGAAATCGCCCCAGCCCCACTCGCCGTTGGCGCCGTCGCCGCCGCCGTTGCGCACGGTCGAATCGCCAATGAGCACCACCGATGGCAGCGCCGGGTCGGCCGGTTCCGGCAGGTTGAGCCAGCCGATGCGATCCGCCTCGACCGCCTCACCCTTGTCTGAAAACACGTCCTTGAACGGCGGCGGCCGCAGGCCCTTGAGCCCGGCGACAACCAGCGACGCATTCAAGTCCGCACCGGCCGCACCCGTGTGCACATAGTCGCGAGGAAACAATTCCTTCACCGCCGCCTCGCCGCGCCGCTGGTACTCATCGGCGATCAAACGCGTGAGATCGATGAACGGCACCCCCGCGGTGCGTGCGCTCTCGCGGATCCACTCCCGGTACCGGCCGGAGCCGCGCTCGACTTTGCCGTCCTTCCATAGATGCCGCACCGTGAGCGACAGCAGAATGGGCCGCGCGCCCTTCGCCTGCACGTCGGCGATCATTTTCCGAATGTACCAGCCGAACGTGTGCACGACCTCGTGCTTCTTCGTGATCACGTTGTCGATTTCCTGGGACTCTTCGCCGAGGCCGGGCAGCGAGCCCCGCGCCCGCAATGGACGCGTCGAGCCCGGCGGTTCCTCGTTGATGGCGCCCCCGTCATTGTGCCCGAACTGGATCAGCACGGTATCGCCCGCCTTAACCTGTTCCATCAGCTGGTCCCAGAGGCCCTCGGTGATGAAGGTGCGGCTGCTCCGGCCGCCTCGGGCACGGTTGACCACGTTGACCTTGGTGAGGTCGAAATAATCCGGAAACGGCACACCCCACCCCATCGACGCCTCGCTGCCGGGAGCGGCGGTGGAATCGCCGGCGATGAAGATCGTGGGCAGCGCGGGGTCGATGGGCCAGTTCACCGCCGCGGGATTCACCGGCAGGTCAGTCACGGGGGCTTGGGCCCAGGCAAACACCGGAAGGAACAGGGACAGGATCAGGGCAAGGGGGCTTTTCATGACAGAGTAGGGGGAAGAAGGGGCATGAATTTCACGAACAGGACACGAACAAGAACTCCCGGCAAAATCCATGTAGGACGGACGTTGGTCCGCCCTCGTGGAAAAACGGGTGTGCTTCGGCTCATATTCCATTCGGGCCAATTCGTGTCTCACTTGTTTTTTCAGTGGCTAACCGGCGGGAGGGGAATCTGCTGTGGGCATGCGAACGTGGCTTCTCTTGACGCTGGTCCTGCCGGGTCTCCTCTCCGCTGAGACGCTGGCCCACCGCGATGATTTCGCGAACGGCCTGGACCAATGGGTCGTCGAACAACAACCGGGTGGGTCGGTCACGGCGGAGAACGGCAAACTGGTCATCGCCGACGCCGGCGGATGCACGGTCTGGTTTCGCGAGCGCCTGCAGGCCCCGGTCACCATCACCTACACGGCGCGCATGTCCTCGCGCGGCCGCGTGTCGGATTTGAACTGCTTCTGGATGGCGACGGATCCCGCGCGACCCGACGACCTGTTCGCCGCCGGACACGGGCGCAATGGCAAGTTCGGCACCTACGATTCGCTGCGCACTTATTACGTCGGCTACGGCGGCAACACCAACACGACGACGCGATTCCGCCGGTACGACGGCACCGGCACACGACCGCTGCTGCCCGAGCACGATCTTTCCGCGCCGGAATTCATGCTCAAACCCGATCAGGACTACCGCATCGAGTTGTCGGTGTCCGCCGACGGACGCGTGCAATACGTCCGCGACGGTGAAGTGATCTTTGCCTGGCGGGATCCAGAGCCGCTGCGCCGCGGCTGGTTCGGTTTCCGCACCGTGGACAGCCGGATCGAGATCAGGGATTTTCAGGTGCATCGCTGATGCCGGATGGTTCCCTGTAGGAGCCTGCTTGCAGGCGAATCCCACGTGCGATCGGCCTCGGGCGCGCCTCATCGCCTGTAAACAGGCTCCTACATGCGAACCTTCGTGACCTCGTCCACGGGGTCGTCGCCTTTCGAGCAGCTCGAGGCCATGAGCCCCGTCGGACGGGCAAGCGACGAGCCCACCCGGGATCGGACTATTCGTGACATTTCGTGTCCATTCGGGGTTAGCCGTCATCGGTCTGTTCAAGGTTGCCGCAACCGCTCGATCAGGGCCCGCGGCACTTCGATCACCGTGCCGTGACGCATGCGGTCCGGCGTGCCCTCGAAGGGAAAATGCAATTCGCCGGCCGGGACCTGCTCCCAAGTCTCCAGATCCTTTGACCGCATCGCACTGTAATGCTTTTCGGTATAGGCGTCGAAATAGACCAGGTACTCGTCCCCAATCTTGATCGCCGAGGGACCTTCGACCCATAGCCCGGGTGGGGTGAACGGGGCGGACAGCGGCCCAAAGGGACCCCGCACGGCGCCGGCGGGACCGATGCGAAGGTTCTTGGCGGGGAGAGGGAATTTCGTCTCGTCCTTGATCACGATCCATCGCTTGCCATCAACCTCGAGCAACGTGGCGTCGATGCAGTTGAAACCAGGATCGTAGAACAGCTCCGTGGGTGTAAACGTGACGAAGTCCTTCGTCGTCGTGCAATACATGCGATGGTTGAGGTCGTCCTCGGAAGCGCCTGAGGTAGCGGGAAACCTGCCCGGAATCGTCGTCGCCCAGAAGATCGTGAACTCGCCCTTGGCCGCGTCGTACACGAGCTCCGGCGCCCAGCTGTTCCGCGCCGTGGGCTCGTGGGCCATCACGGGGATTTCCTTCTGCTCGGACCACGTGATGAAATCCTTGGTCGACGCGTAGCCGATACCCTTTTCCCACCAGCCCGAGGTCCAGACCATGTGGTAGGTGCCATCGGGCCCGCGCACGACGCAAGGATCGCGCATGAGCTTTTCCTTCGAGCCGATCTGGGGCGCGAGCAGGCTGCGGCCTTCGCGAATCGGCTGCCATTTATAGCCGTCCTCCGACCAGGCCAGATGCAGGCCGTCCTGACCATTCCGGGTGAAATACGTGAACAGGTAGGCGGTGTCGGCGGCGCGAACCACGCCGGCACAGGCGAAGAGAATACAATACAAACGGACGAGTTTCATAAAGGAATCGGGTGCGTCATCCTGAGCCGCGCGAAGGATTCAAGTGAAGATACGATCCGTATGCACGTTGCGAATATCCTGCTGGATTCTTCGCTGCGCTCAGAATGACTGAAACGGGGTTTGATAACGATGGGATGGAATTTGTAGGGGCGTGGACGAGCCACGCCCCTACAGGAAAAAATGGAAATCTTGGCTTCATCGCATGAGCGTCGCCGCCATCAGGCCAACCACGACCTCGTTGGCCAGGGCACGGACAGTGAGCGAGCGCAGCTCCTTGTTGGGGTCGAGTTCCAGCGCCAACACCGTGGCCGCGCCACCGGGCACCGCCCTGCCCTGCCCCTTGAAGCTTTGCTGATCAAGCGCGCGCACCTCGCCGGTCTTGAGGTTCACGCGCGTCGGCAGCGGTGCGTCCACGCGGAACTGGTAGTCATCAATGAAATAATCCTGCTCAATCGGCCACCAGGTCTCGGGATTGCGCAGCGCGAGACGGCTCGTCGTGCCGTCAGTGTAAGTCACGACGACTTCGCCGTTGTCGAGACGGCTCTGCATGGCGTTGGTCGAACCGGCCATCAGCAGTTGAACCTGTCTGGCTCTGCCGGAGAGCGGGACCGTCGCCTCATCAGGGTAATTGTCCCATTGGGAAACGAAGAGGATGTTCAGCGCATCCCCCGGCCCCGGCGTGGCGAACGGCACGCCGTTCGGCACCGTGATGCGGCCGCCGCCCGACGCGGACGCCACGCGCAGGCCCGTGTCGTCGATCTCGGCCGTGGCGTTGACGTGACCCGCCCAAGCTCCGATCCCCTGTGACGGAATGGCGAGCGAGACGAAGGGCGAGCGAGGCGACACGTACTTGCCCGGCTTGAAGATTTCGGTGACACGGTCGTTGAAGTGCGGTGCGAGATCGACGATTTCAGCCCGACCCGAAGCCCGCGCCGACATCGACGCCAAGGGTGGGCTGACAGGACGGGCCGCCACAAGAACCCGCCCCCGGCG
>JAEZDN010000043.1 GCA_023433275.1 Verrucomicrobiota bacterium | reverse complement strand
CTGCTCTTCAACATCTTCGTCGGCGCCACCTGCAACTACACCAGCGATCGCGTCTGGACGCGCTGGGGCCGCCGCAAGCCGTTCCTGCTCGTGGGCTGGAGCACCATCGTCGTTGGTTGCCTCATTCTCCCCCAGCTCGACTCGCTGTGGCTGCTCGTGGCGGCGCTCTTCGTCTATGAAATGCTGCGCGACGTCGACAGCCCTTACGAGTCCCTGATCAACGAGGTCGTCCCTCCCCACCAACGCGGCCGCTCCAACGCCACGCTCACGTTCATGCGCCAGGCGATGTATGCGTTCTTCTTCGCGGTGCTGATCGGGCGCTGGGACGATGCCTTCACCGTGCCGGTTCTCGGCCCGGTGTCCGGCCAGGACCTCGTCTTCTGGACCGCGAGCGCCCTCGCCCTCTGCGCCCTGCTCCTCGTGGCCTTTGGCATCCGCGAGACGCCGCCCGCGCAACTGCCCCCGCCGCTGCCGCGCCCGACCCTGGCCGGACTGTCCCGCACCGTGACGGGCTTTTTCCGCGATGTCTTCGGACAGCGGCAATGGCTCGCGCTCTACGCCGTCGCCCTCGCGCAGATCATTTTCTGGCTCAGCTTCGGCAGCCTCACGCCGCTCCTCTTCACCGAGCAATGGGGTTTCTCCAAGCAAACCTACGGCAACATCATCGCACTGGGCACGCCCTTCACGCTCCTCGTGTGCCTCCCCCTCGGCGGCTGGCTCGCCGACCGCGTGGACCGGCTGGTCCTGTTCAAGGTCCTCGCCGCCACCATCACGACCTTCCACCTGCTCTTTTTCCTCTACCTGAAACTCCGGCCCGGCGAGGGCGCGCCGCCCTACGCCTCCGTGCTCACGTACTGGCTCCTCCAGTCCGGCGTGGGCAACATGGGCGTCGTCTGCACCGTTTCGATGATGTTCGACTTCGTGCCCCGCGACCGGCTCGGCACGGTTTCCTCCGGCATCGGCATCACCCGCGGGGTCGCGATCATCTTCATCAACAATGGCGTCGGCCTGTGGATCACCGCGGTCACCGCCTTCACGGCCCCCGCCGCCGCCGCCGGCGCGGCCCCCGCCTACGACTATGAAAGCGGTTTCCTCTACCTCGTGTTCTGCGGCCTCATCGCCACCGCCGTCGCGTTCTGGTTCGCACGCCAGGTCAACACCGGCCGCATCCGGAAGCTCGGCGTACTGGAAGCCGAGGCCCGCCCGGGTTAGGGCATTTCAAGAAATGCGGTCGGGGCGAGAGTTCGAAAGCGACCTTGGCGCCACGCTCCGTCATCCAGAACCGGGCGAAGGATCCACGACCGCACTGCCCGGCGATGCATAACCTCTCGCGGCGTCGTCGATGACCAGCACCCAGTCCGGTCCGCCGTCGCCCGGTTGGATCCGGTGTTCCGCCGGACGCTCATAGCTGCCGGTGTTGGGCGTCTCCCCGATCAAGCGCGCGCGACCGGTGCGCGGATCAAACCACCAGCTCCGCAACCGTTCCCCGGCGATGACCGAGGTGTCGACCCGGAGCTCGCGCATGATCGGCAAATAAACCAGGATCGTGGTCGCATCGTTTTTGCCCTCCGCCCCATCCCGCGTCACCTGCACGTGGTCCGTGTCGGTCCCGATGTCCTTCACCCGGCCCTGGTCCGGGATCCGGGTGAGAAACGGACGTGATTCGACCAGCGCGCGCAGGTGCTGCATCTGGCCCGCTCCCGGCGCGTCCAATGCCTCACGCCATCCCAGGCTGGGCGCCAGAATCGGCTCGTCCTGCCCGGGGCGGTACGCCTGCCAAACGCTGTGATGCCCATACGTGTGCCCGAATGCCCCGGCGAACACCGCCCAGTACGCGGCTTTGCGCACATCGTAATCGGTGAACCTCGGGTTGGCGGGGTCGAATGCCGCCGGGTGATCCTCATAGCCGGGCTCCGCATCGAACACCGGGCGCGCCGGCGGGGTGCCGTACTCCCGCTCGATCATCTGCCAGTTCCGCGTCGAAAACCGCGCGTGCCCCGACTGGACCAGGTTGAAATCCAACCAGGCCGCGTCGCGCCAGTAACGCGCCGCCGACGCATACCCCTGGCAATGGTACGTCATCAGCGCCGATGGATCGTGCTCGCGGATTCCCGCCGCCAGCGCATTCCAGATCGCCTCGTGCCCGGTGGGATTGCGGTCGCCGCCCAGCATCCAGATCACATTCGTGCGATCCCGATAACGCCGGCCGAGAAATTCCCCGTATGCCCGCGCGTTCTGCCCCGTAAAGGGATGATAGTTCCTGAACCGAGGATGCGGCTTGTCCTCCACATGCGAACCCCACGTCGGCAGGAGCGCCACGTAGAGACCGAGCTCCGCCGCCCGCGCCACCGTGTAGTCCACCAAGGCCAGGAACGCCTCGTTCGGCCGCGCCGGGTCGAGGTCATGCAGGGGCAGGTGCCCCTCGCGATTCGGCGTCTCGAGCCCGTCGAGTTCGCCGAGGATCACGCACTGCACGACGGTGAACCGTTTCGCCGCCCGATCGCGCAGGTAAGCATCGATCTCGCCCCGATCCATCCGGTAGAGCATCTGCCACGCCGTGTCGCCCAGGTAGAAAAACGGCTGCCGGTCCACGGTCACGAGAAACCGGCGATTGTCGCTCACCTGCAGCCGCGGCAGACTGCCGGCCATCACTGCGGGCGCCATCGTCACGAGCAGGAGAAAAACACGAAATGCGCGCATGGAGGTTCCTTGGGTTAATAATGGTTGCCGGGAACGTTTCACTTTCGTCGTCGCAGCGGTCAGGTCAAACCGCGCGCGCCCGGTGGCCCCGGGGCGTCGTCCCGAAGCGCCGGTGGGCGCGGCTGCTTTATTGCTATGCCTTGCACTCAAACAAAACGCGGCGGCCAGTGAAGCCGCCGCGGAAAGGTTCCGGAGGGTTGTTCCTCCGCGGTTTAGAAGCTGAGCGTGGCGGTCAGGCGATAGGTGCGCGGCACCGGCAGGTGCACGGTGTAGGCGACGCCGTTGTACAACTGGCCGAGATCCTCGAACGTCTGCCGCGTGGCCCCCGTGGGCTCGGCGCCTGCGACCGGCTGCGGTGTCTGCAGGTTGAACAGGTTGTCGATGTTCAGCTGCAGCTTGAGGTGCAGCTTGTCGTTCAACTTGCGGCCGTACGAGAGCATCGCGTTGCCGAGGTAATAATCGGGGGCGCGGATCGCCGCGTTGTCCGTCTCGGTCCGGTAGGCGATCAACGAGCCGCCGCGGTACTGCAGGCCGGCGCCGACCGCGAAGCCCTTGAGCGGGCCGTCGTTCGCGAAGCGATAGCGCCCGAAGAAATTCGCCGTCGTTTCCCGATCCTGGAACGGCGAGCGGCCTTCCGGCGCGGTCAACACGACCATCAGGTCATCCAGCCGCTGGATGAGGCTGCCGATGGTGGAGCCCGCCGGAACGCCGGGTTGCTCGATCGGCGTGGACTGGTTCGCACTGAGCCAGGTCGCGCGATTGGCCGCCAGGTAGGCGCGGCCCCACGGGTAGAGGCGGGTGGTGACGGTGTCCGCGTTCTTCAGGTTGAAGGTAAGCGTCATCTGCGGCGTCGGGTTGGCCGTGAGCTCAAGCTCGTAGCCCTTGCTCTCGAGACTGCGCGTATCGACACCCGCCAAGTCGACCGTCTGGCCCATCGCCGTCCAGATCGCCTCGCCCCAGACGAAGAAGTTGCCGTCCATCGACGTGCTTTGGTTGGCATCCGCCGTCTCATACCAGCCGAGCGAGGCGCCGAGCTTGCCGTCGAACATCCAGAACTTCACGCCGGCATCCCGGCCCTCGCCGGAACGATTGCCAATGGGCGTGAGGTTGCCGAGCGGTCCGACCACCTCCGCCACGCCGTTGTCCTGGAAGTTGTCCGCCTGGTTGTAGTACAGGGAGAGCCGGTTCCTGATGGCATGCACCACCACGCCGCGCGTGAACGTGTTGCCACTCACGCTCCGCAGCAGCGGATTGCGCGTGAAGCCCCGCACCGCCGCGGTGATCGGCTCCACGGACTGGGTCGAGTCGTAGAGGTCCTCCCGGTCCTTGCGCCAGCCGAAGAGGCCCACGATGCGGTCGTCCCAGAAATAATTCTGCATCGCGAACATCGACGTCGTCGTCTCGTTCCGATTCCAGCGCCAGATGCGGTGCTCCAGGCCCGGGGTGACCCGGACGCCGGGCTGGTTGGCCACCGGCCGCGTGCCCGCGGCCGCGAGATCCGCGAACGGGTCACGCATGCCGCGATCCGCCTCGTTGCGGGCGAACGGATCGTAATAGTTGCCCCAGAAGATGCGGTTGTCGTTGTGGAAGTATCCGGGCTGCCGGCGGGCCGGATCGGTATTCACCCAGCGCGAGGTGCGGCGCTCGCTCTCGCTGCCCCGCTCCGAGTACAACGCCGCCAGGCGGTGATGCCCGAGGATCCGGCCCCACCCGTCCTTGTCGTCGAGGATCTCGCGGAAGTTCAGGTTGTAGGCCGCCGTCGCGCGGTACTCCTCGCGGAAAAACTTGTTCGCAATGTGGCTGTCCTGCCCAAAGCCGCCGCTGGAGATGAGCACCGTCCGGCCAAAATTCGGATTCGCCACCATGCCCGTCTGCACGCCATTCGCGTTGAACGCCGGCAGGTAGGCGTTGGCATCCTTGCGCACGCGATAAGTGCCGAAGTTCATCGGCGAGACCACATCGCGTTCCTCATACTCGCTGGACGCCGCGAGCTCGACCACGAGGTTGCGACCGATCTGCTGCTCGAGGAACACGCTGCCGACCTTGGCGTCGGAATTGCTCCGCGCGCCCGCGCCGAGCGGATTGGCCTTGCGCGGCACCACGCTGAAATCGACCACATTCGGCGGCGTGTTCAGGCCGGGAATGGCCGGCGTGCGTTCCTGCGACCACCGGAACTGCTGGTTGCCGGTGTTCCACACGAACTGGTCGGCCCAAATGCCGTCGGACATGAAGACGATCGTGCCGCCGGCCGCGTTCACCGTGCCCGCCGGGGTGGTGCCCCACGTGGTGGCGGTGTGCGCGCCGGGCTGGCCGGCCGCCTCCCACGCCAGGTAGCCGTCAAACGGCGTCCACGGGCGGGCGCGGTTTTCCACGACCTCGATGCGCTCCGCCTCGAAGCGCACCGAGGTTTTCTGGAGCGGGCGCCACGTGCCGGCGATCGCGCCACCGCGCTTGTCCTGGAACTCGAAGTCGCGATAGCCTTCCTTCTCCTGCCACAGCGAGTTCAGGCGGAGGGCGAACTTGTCCGTCAGGCTCGCGTTGTAGTCCAGCGATGCCCGGCGCTCGTCGAAGCTGCCGGCCACCAGCTGGACCGAGCCGAAGTCACGCCCGATGCGGGCGCTCTTGGTCGTGGAGTTGATGATGCCGGCCGGCGAGCCGATGCCGAACAGCACCGAGTTCGGGCCGCGCGAGAAATCGAGGCGCTCCGTGTTGTAGAAATCCACGTTCAGGCCGGTCGCCATGTAGTTGCGCGACCGTCCCGCGCCGGCGATGCCGCGCATGCGCGTCTGGAAATTGTTTTCCACGATGCCGTTTCCGGTCGGGTCGAAATCGGTCACGGTGTTCACCGCGAACTCGAGCGCGTCATTCACCGTCAGGGCCCCGAGGTCCTCGAGCAGCTCCTTCGTGAAAACCGAGATCGGCGCCGCGAGATCCTTCAGCTGGGTGTTCAACCGGCTGCCGGCGAGGGTGCTGGACGCCGCATAGCCCACATCGTCCTCCGAGTTCACGACGAAGGTCGCCAGCTCGAGCACCTGCTCGTTGTTTTGATTGGGGGCCGGGGCGGCCGTTTGCGAGAGCAGCGGGCTGCCAGCGGTGAAAACCGCCGCGAGGGCGAGGAGGCGGAGCGGAGGCGGAAACGAACAGTGTTGCATGATTCGCACAGGGGTTTGGTTGGGGAATGCTCCCGACCGGTGTCGGGATTCCCTGAGCTATGCCCCGCCCGCGCCGTCGCCAACGGCGCGAGGCTTCATCCTGTTTAAGCGTGCCGAACCGGACGTCGCCGCGCGCGGGTGCGTGGACGTGCAGGGCGCGCCTCGTGCGCGCTGGGCGTGGCCCAGCCACGCTCCGACAAACGAGGCTCGCTGCGAAAAATGCGGCGACAGGATGTGCCGGATCGGCGGAACCCCGTGAATGCGCGGGTTACCGCGCCGAGCGATCCGGCAGCGTCGCGCCTTCGTTCCACCGCGGCGCAACCAGCAGCTTGCGCTGGAGCTCCGGCCAGCCCCATTCGTTCTCGTTCATCGCGGCGATCAGGGCATCGACGCCCACCGCGCCGATGTTCGCCTCCTGCCGCTGCACGCCCGAAAGGAGCGGCGACTCCGTCGTCACCACGGAGAGCGCCGCAAACCCGATGTCCTCCGGCACGCGCCGGCCCGTCGACAGGATCCACTCGTGCACGCGCGAGACGAATCCGATCACCACATCCGGATCATAACGGTCGAGCCAGCGCACGAAACTCTCGCGGTCGCGCGGGTCGCTCGCGAGCAGCGGAATGCGATCGCGCGGGCGAAGCCATTCCTGTTGCGACACCGTCGAGGCGCCGAGCCGCGCCGCGTCATCGAACGCCCGCGGGGTGTGCGACAAGATCGCACCGCCGATGCGGCGATAACCGCGGTCGATCACCTTGCGCCAGACCAGGCGCGTGGCCCGGAAGGTATCGGGCGCGACAATATGAAAGGGCACCTCGATCCATCCCACGTCCAGGCAGACCACCGTGAAATTGTCCGCCGGCAGGTCGAGGATGCTCGGTCCCTTGGTGTTCGCAAACTGGGGCACCAGCAGGCCGCGGAAGCCGCGATGGTGCAGCACGCGGCTGGCCGCGTCGATCGAGGTGTAGTCCGCCAGGTCGAAGTCGCGCAGCAAATAACCGCGCTCCTCGGCGCGCTGGCGCGCCGACGCCAGAAACCGCCGATGCATCACGTGGTTCTCCATGCGACTGTCGATCAGGTAGGCCAGCGCCGCCCCGCTGCCCGTCTCGTGCCCGGCCCACCGCTGGCGCGAGAGCGTCGCCAGCGCCGGGTCCGGCCGGTAGCCCATCTGCTGGGCCATCGCCTGCACCTTTTCCCGCGTGGCATCGGCAATCGTGGGGTGATTGCGCAGCGCCAGCGAGACCGTCGACTTGTCCAGTTCGAGTCTGCGCGCGATATCCTTCTGGGTGACCCGGCGGTTCATGGGGTGAGCGAAAGGAGTATTTCAACAGGACGAAGTCAATGCGCCCTCGGGTTTCCTCATCCGGATGAAATTCGCCGCGATGGGCTCGCCGATCCAGCGCTCCCAGAGTTCCACTCCCCCGCCGTGCGACGCGGGCACTCATGAATACCCCTGAAATCCCCTCCAACCAACACTCCACCGGTCGCGGCCGCGCGCTTCGATTCTTCCCCATCTGCGTTCTCGCGTTGTCTCTTGGCGCCGTCCCCGCCAGCGCCGGGTCGGACCCTGCACCTGCGCCCGCTCCGGATCCATTTGCGTCGCACCTGACAATTCCGTCGCTCAACCTCGAGATGCGCCGGATCGAGGCCGGCACGTTCGACATGGGCACCGCGTCAGGCGGACCGGACAGCGAGCGCCCCGTCACCCGCGTCACCATCAGCCGGCCGTTCTGGCTCGGGCGCACCGAGGTCACCCAGGCGCAATGGCAGGCGGTGATGGGTTCGAATCCCTCTCATCTGAAGGGTGAGGACCGCCCGGTCGAACACGTGTCGTGGACCGACGCCATCGCCTTCGCCGCGGCGCTCACCCAACGCGAGCGCGAGGCTGGACGCCTTCCGCCGGGATATGTCTACACCCTTCCGACCGAGGCCCAATGGGAATACGCCTGCCGCGCCGGCATGACCGGACTTTATTCAGGCGACGTGGACGCAATGGGTTGGCACAAGTACAACGCCGCTTACGTCACTCACTCCGTCGGATTGAAGGAACCCAATGCCTGGGGCCTGCACGATATGCACGGGAACGTGTGGGAATTATGCCTGGATTGGTACGCCCTCTATCCCGGCGGCAGCCTCACCGATCCCACCGGCCCCGCCACCGGCATGCGCCGCGTCAGCCGTGGCGGCAGTCACGGGAGTGAGCGCGAACACTGCCAGTCGGCCCATCGCAACCGGGAGAAGCCGTCCAATCGGAACGCGCACCTGGGTTTTCGTCTCGCCCTCAGCGCCGCGCCCGCTGCACTTCCGCAATCGCCATGAGTCGCGACCTCGGACATGGCGATGACCGCTTGCCCCTTCCCTCCTCCAGCGACGACGCCCACGAGGCTCTCGTGCTCCCGGGGGTCCTGCCGCCGATGCGCGCGGCTTTCGTCTGGCCGTCCACGGAACGTCCGGACGGCTGGCGGACGGCGCTCTTTCGTCGCGAGTTCGACGTGGCCAACCCGCCCGGCTCCCGGCGCATCGTCGTGACCGCCGACAATCGGTACATCCTCTGGTTGAACGGCCGCCGGCTGGGTCGTGGGCCGTTGAAGGGCACGCTCTCGCGCTATCACGCCGAAACCTACGAGTTGGCCCCGTTGCTCCGCCCGGGCCGCAACGTGCTGGCCGCCGAGGTCCGCTGGTGGGGCGAACACGGGGCGCTCAGCGAGGTGCACGGCCCGGCCCCGGGATTTCTGGTCCAGGAATGGAACGATGACGAACTCGACACTCCGGGAGCATGGCGGGCGATCGCGGACAACGCCGTGTCACCGCAGATGGAATTCCTGGTTCCCGACGCGCACCTGTTTCTCGGACCGTTCGACCGGATCGACGCGCGCCTGCGCCCGGCTGGCTGGATTGAACCCGAGTTCGACGCCGCGCACTGGCCCGCCCCCGTGACGGTCGCCGCCCTCAGCCACACGCAGGGTTGGGGCCTGGCTCCCAGTCACCGGCTCCATGCCCGAACCCTTCCCCTGCTCACCGAGGCCTCCCGCGCCTTTGCCGGCGCGTACATTGCCCGCGCACCCGCGTCACTTCCCTGGAAACTGGAAGCCGGGGCTGCGGGCGAGATCTGGCTGGAGGTGGATGCCATGACCACCAGCTACCCGGTGTTCACCTTCGAAGGCGGACGCGATCGCATCGTGGCATTCATCTATGCCGAGGCCCTGGGCCACTGGGAAAATCACGACGGCACGCCGGTCTGGCGAAAATCCGGGCGCCGCGACGACCTCGCGGCCGCCGAGCCGCACGGTTACGTCGATCAGTTGGTGCTGCCCGGCGGGGATTACGTCTTCGAACCGTTCCACTGGCGCACCTTTCGCTACCTCAAGGTCATCGTCGGCGCCGGCGATACCCCCGTCACCCTGCGGTCCGCCCATCACCGGTTCACGACGTTTCCGCAATCATTCGACGCTCGCTTCGATTGCGCTGATCCGGACACGGCCGCGCTTTGGGCCACCAGTCGCCGGACGCTGCAGCTGTGCGCGCACGAGACCTACGAGGATTGCCCCTATTTCGAGCAACTCAACTACCTCGGGGACGCCCGCCTCCAGGCTCTCTGCAGCCAGTATCTCGCCAACGACACGCGGCTCGGACGGCAGGCATTGCTCTTCCATCGCGAGACCCTCGACGCCAGCGGGCTCATGGCCAGTCGCGCGCCGGCGCGCGGCCGGCAGGTCATTCCCGTGTTTTCCCTGCATTGGATCCTGATGCTCGGCGACCATTGGCGCTGGGAGGGAAAGGCCGATCAGGCGTTCGTACGGGAATGCCTGCCCGCGGTGGACGCCGTGCTTTGTCACTTCCGCAGCCGCCTCACGCCGGAAAATTTTGTGGGCCGGATCGATGGCTGGGCTTGGATCGACTGGGTGCCGGGTTGGCCCAGAGGGGTGGCGCCATTTGCGGCCGCGGGCGCACCCTCCACTTTTCTCACCGCTCTCTTCGCCGTGGCCGTCGAAACCGCGATGATCCTTCATCACGAAGCGGGTCTGCCTTTCGAGGCGCTACGCTGGCGCGATTTGCAGGCGGACCTGCGCGCCGCGATTCGCGCCACCTGGTCCGATGCCGCCGGATGCTTTCATGAGGGCCCCGGCCGCGAGGCCGATCCCCACACCGAACATACGCAGGCCCTGGCCATACTCGCGGGCGCGCCCACGGACGCCCAAGCCGCCCGCCTGGCCCATCGCCTGGGCGGGGACGCAAACCTGGTGCCCATGTCCCTGATGTATCGGTTTTATCTGGTGCAGGCGCTGGCCCGCCTCGGTCGGCTCGACCGGCTGTTTTCCCACGTGCTCGCGCCTTGGCGGACGATGCTGGCGAATGGGCTCACCACGTGGCAGGAAATGGCCGACCCCTCCCGCAGCGATTGCCACGCCTGGTCGAGCTGGCCTGCCGCGGTTTTCCTCAGCGATTTGCTGGGCGTGAAACCCGCGGCCCCAGGCTGGACCAGCATCGTCCTCGAGCCCGCCTTCCATGCCACGTCCCACGCCTCGGGCGAGCTCAACACCCCGGCGGGGCGCATCGAGGTGGCATGGTCGGTGAACCCGGACACCCATCGGTTGAACCTCACCGCCCTTACCCCTCCCGGCATTCCGACCACGCTCATGGTGCCTGGAACCGACCCGCTGGTTTTCGCCCAAGGCGGCCCCATCTGTCTGAAGGATTTCACGCTACCGGCGCCGTATCAGCCGCGCGCGTGAGCCGTCACTTCTTCTCGCAAATGACATTCCAGCGCAGGGAATCGGAGAAGTGGATCGACATCAGTCCGTTTGCGCCGTCGCGGCGATAGAGCGTGGATCGCGGGGCACCGCCGCCGGCAAAATGGCCCGAGAGCCACGTCACCACCCCCGTCTTCGCATCATATCGGTAACGCCCGGTCGCCCCGTCATCGAGCCAGCGGTAGGTGCCGTCGGCCTTGAGTTCGAAATAACCCCGGTACTCCGAGCGAAACGCGGGCGTGCGATTGGGCCCGTTCCAAATGGTTTCCGAACAGACATAATTCCCGAAAACGAGCGCGCCACCCGGCGGCGGCTCCGGCGCCGCGGGCGTCGTCTTGGGCTTCCGCGCCTCCACCTGCCGTTCCCAGGCAACCCGCGCCGCCGCGGCGTCGCGCTCGAACTGCGCCTGCAGTGACGGATCTCCCGCGACCGCCCGGCGCAGCGGCACCGTCGCCACCTCCCCTTGCGCCGCCAGCGCGACGGCCATGAGGTAGTTCAAGTGCGGGTTGTCCGCATCCTGCGCCAGCGCGAGGGCGAAGGCCGTTTCCGCGCTGTCGAACGCCTGGGTTTCATAATACTCGATACCGGACAACGCCATCCGCCCGGGCGTCAGCATGGCGGTCTCGGGTCCACGTGCGGCGTCCGACTGCTTGAGCCGGTCGATGTACGCCTGCACCGAGGCCGCGCGCGGCGCCCCGGTAGCCGGCCCCACCACTGCCGGCGGTTTCGCTTCGGGCTCGGCCTTCCCGGCGCCATTTTCCGCCGCAGGCCGGGCGGGTGCCGCGGGCTGCCTCGGGGCCGGTTTCTTGAACTCACGTTCAAAACGATCACGCAACGCCGGCTGCAGGCGAAACGCCGCGGCGAATCGTTCCTCCGCTTCCGCTTTCCCGCCGGCGTCGGAGCTCTTCCACAGCGCGGCGCCCAACTGATAATGAAAGAACGCATTGCCCTCGTCCTTCCTCAAGGCATCGCGAAAATAACCCACGGCCGACCCACTGTTTCCGGCCTCATAATAATCCTGCCCATAGAGAAAATCCGACCCGGCGGACATGAACCCCGTCTCCTTCCGCTCACCGGCGGCATCCGCGCGGAGCCGTTTGACATAGTCATCGAGAATGTCCGCTCGCGCCACAGCGAGCAAACCCACCAACACCAGGACCGCCAGGAACCCACGAAGGGCGAAATTCATTTTCATGATTGAAGAATAAAAGCGCTAACGGAGAGCCGCTCTTCCCGGGATACAAGGCATAAATCAAGCGACCCGATGCCCGCGTGTATCGTATTTTTCCGTGTTGTGATCTCTACCTGACTTCGCGCCCTTGGCGCTCTCTGCGCGAGGCCTGGTCTTATTCAGAAGGTTCATCCCCGATCAAGTCGCGGCATCCCCAGTCATGGAGCCGGGGCGCCCTCGCCCAGGTTGCCTGGGTTGCCTCGCGCAGAGGACGCCAAGGACGCGAAGGCAATCAGCCGAGTTCAGCCTCATGTCCGCCGGACATTTAAACCCGCACGCATTCAGTGTAACCCGTGTCTTCCGTGGTTCAGCCCCTTCCTGAATTCCGTCCCCTCCGCGCCCCTGGCGCTCTCTGCGCGAGGCCTGGTCTCATTCAGAAGGTTCATCCCCGATCAAGTCGCGGCATCCCCAGTCATGGAGCCGGGGCGCCCTCGCCCCGGTTGCCTGGGTTGCCTCGCGCAGAGGACGCCAAGGACGCGAAGGCAAACCGGGTTCGAACTCAGTCCGAACCAGCAGCCCGCGGACATTCCCCTTCGGGGCGCGGCTTGACCGCGCCCTTTTCTCGCTGCGGGAACCGAGGGCGTGGACGAGGCACGCCCCGACAACGGCACCGTTCGCCCGCGCACGCTGCGGAATTGCCTTCCAGCTGCATGAGTCCGGCCTAGCGCCCTCTGGGCGAGTCCTTGTCTGATTCAGGGAGTTCAGGTCCCCGATCTGCGGACCATGCCTCTCCTGCCTCAGCCGCGCCCATGCGGCGCGTTCCAATCCAGCGCCGGCCCCAGCGGCACGACCCGCGTCGGGTTGATTTCCGTATGCGTCACATAGTAGTGCGCCTTGATGTGGTCCAGGTTCACCGTGTCCGCGATCCCGGGTGTCTGATAAAGATCCCGAAGGTAGCCGGAGAGATGGGGATAATCCACGATCCGCCGGACATTGCACTTGAAGTGGCCGTGATACACCGCGTCGAAGCGGATCAACGTGCAGAACAGGCGCCAGTCCGTTTCCACGCACCGATCCCCCAGCAGAAAGCGCGATTTCTCCAGCCGCGCCTCCAACTCGTCGAGCGTCGAAAACAAATCACGCACCGCGCGCTCATAGGCGGCTTGTTCCGTCGCGAAGCCCGCCCGGTAAACACCGTTGTTCACGTGTTCATAAATTTTCCCGCTCAGCGCGTCCTGCTCGCGCCGCAAATCCGCGGGAAACAAGTCGACCGCGCCGTTCGCGAGGGATCCAAACTCGTCGTTGAACATCCGGCAGATGTCATCCTCGGAATTGTTCACGATCCGCTTCGTTCGCGTGTCCCACAGCACCGGCACGGTCCATCGCCCGTGGAAATCCGGATCCGACGCCCGATAGGCTTCGGAGAGAAACTGAAAACCGTTGATCGGATCGCGCGAAAAACCGGGTCCGTCCCGAAACGCCCACCCGCGCTCGTCCCGGACCGGGTCGACCGCGGTGAACCCGATCGCCCGCTCGAGGCCTTTCAGTTTCCGGACGATGAGCGTGCGATGCGCCCACGGACAGGCGAACGACACATACAGGTGGTAACGCCCGGCATCGGGCGCATACGGCGTGGATCCGTCCGCCTTCACCCAATCCCGGAAGGAGTCTTCCTGCCGTTTGAACTCCCCGTCCTCCGATGCCTCTTCCGGAAACTGCGCCTTCGTGGCCATGCCTGAACCATGGTCGCCGCGTCCAATTCCGCAAGGCGTGCCGTCAGGGCGAGTCGTCCGGACGAGCCGCGCTCACCGGTCTGACCCTGCAATCGTGCTTCGCCCGACCGACGGTCCCCGCCACTAGCCAACCCCACCACGCTGGGGCGCGGTCTTGGTGCGCCCTCCATTCCCTCGCGCACGTCTCAGGGCGCAGCAAGACTGCGCCCCTACGGCCCCTCGATCGCGAATCACCCGACTTTCTCTTTCTTGCCGGAAGCGGCGGCGCGGTAGATCGCCTCGACCACGATGGTGTCCTTGAGACCTTCCTCACCCGGGCAGAGGAGCGGGGTGCCGTTCATGATCGCGAGCGCGTCGTCATCCATCTGCTTCGCCTGCTGGTTCGGAATCGTGGCATTGAGCGCGATCCCGTCGCTCGTGGTGCCCTTGACGCCGCTGTACGATTGGAACGGCGCGAGTTCGTACCACCCGTCCGTGTTCTTCACGTGCAGCTTGTTCATCTGCTTGCCGAAGCTCGCCTCGCCCTTCGCGGTGACACCACCGGGGAAATCCAGCTCGAACGCCATGGTCTCCTCCACCTCGGTATAAATCTCGGGACGCGTCGTCGACGCCTGGGCCGTCACGGCAATCGGCTCCAGCCCGGTGCCGTAGCGGATGGCGTTGAGCGGATACACGCCCATGTCGCCCATCACGCCGCCGCCCATCGCCTTCTTCTGTTTCCAATGATCCTTGCGCGGATCGCGGTAACCCGCCTCGGCCGTGACATGGACCGCCTTGCCGTATTTCTGCTCGCGGCGGAACTGCATGATTTTTTGCGTGTTCGGCTCGTGATGGAGCCGGTAGCCGATCGCGAGCGACACCCCGTTGTCCCGGCACGCCCTGATCATGGCCTCGCACTCCTTCACCGACGGCGCCATCGGCTTTTCACACCACACGTGTTTCCCCGCCTTCGCGGCGCGGATCGTGTACTCGGCATGCATCGACGGCGGCAACACGACATACACGACATCGATGTCGGGATTGTTGGCGATCGAGTCGAAATTCGAATAATCATACAGCGCCGCCTCGGGCAACCGGTGGCGCTCCTGCCACGTCTTCAACTTCGAGGGCGTCCCCGAGACCACGCCGGCCAGCCGGCAATGAGCCGTCTGCTGCAGCGCGGGCGCCAGCAGATCGGTGCTGTAATAACCGAGCCCTACCAAGGCGACGCCGAGCCGATCCTTTTTCTTCGGCACGAGCGTCGACGCCCACGATCGGGACCCGATCGTCAATCCAACCGCTCCCGCCGCCACCTGGGCCAAAAACCGTCTGCGTGTGTTCATAGGGGTAATTTCCTTGGTGCGGAAAACTATCTCCGGAATTCGACTGGTCAAGGGGGCATCCGGTTCGAAGTCGGGCCGGTGTCGAATTTGACCCGGCTCGCGCTCAATGACACGCCGCGATCGGGGTCGCCGCGCTCGAGGCGCTGGAGCCACGGCGACCCCGCCGTGGCAGAAATCGATCTCAGCCTTCCTGGATGTCCGGTTCGACCAAGGCCGCGAGGTTGATCAGCGACTCCTGCCAGCCGAGATAACACATCTCGGGCGGGATCACCGCGGGCACGCCCGCTTGCTCAATGCTCACCTCGGTGCCGACCAGCACCTGCTTGAAGAGCACTGTCACCTGGATCTCTCCGGGCAGATTCGGATCCTCGAACCGATCCGTGTATTTCAAGCGCTCGCCCGGCACGAGTTCCTGGTAGGTGCCGCCGAAGGAATGACTCTTCTGCGTGGTGAAATTCGTGAACGAGGCGCGATACGTGCCGCCCACCTTCGCGTCGAGGTGATGCACCCGGCAGGTGAATCCATTCGGGGCAATCCACTTCGCCATGGCATCGGCATCGAGGAATGCGCGATAGACTTTTTCGGGCGGGGCTTTCAGGACGCGGTGCAGGCGGATGGTGTTCGTGGACATGGGATGATCTCCTTGGGGTGATGATGGTTTCAATGCCTCAACGAGCGACCGTCGCCCGCGCGGACACTCTTTTCCAATATTCCCGAATCGAACGATTCAGAAAGTCGCGGCCGTTTTCCGAGGTTCGCGCGAGTTGACAAATCGCGATCGGCAGAGATGGTGCCCGAAGCATCTGCTCCCGCCATAATCATGAAGCGTCATCTCTACATTCACGGGACCATGTTGCCGGCCATCTTCCCTGGCGCGGCCGGCCGCGAAGCCTGAACCGCCTGCGGGCGGTTTGGTTCGACCGGCCATCGAGCGCCCCCGCGGCCTCGTTTCCCGCGCGATTGCCCCCGCGATCGCTTTTCGCCCGGACACCGTCGTGTCCGGGATTTTCCGCATCCTCGTTCCTCAATCATTCCCAATCATTCCCATCATGAATTCCCTCGAAACCCTCGAACGTCCGTCCGCCGCCCTCACCACCGCCCCCGTCCTTCATCAGCGCGGGTTCACGTGCACGATCCTCACCCTCCAACCCGATTCGGAAGCGAAGCTGCCCGAAAGCGCTTCCGCCGATGAACAACTTCTCTTCGCGATCGATGGCGATATCGCCGTCCATCTCGAAGGCGTCACCGCCATCATCAACCAAGGCGGCGCGCACCTGGTCAAGGCGGGCACCTCGCCGGTCCTGTCCGCCGGCGCCAACGGCCCGACTCGCATCCTCCGCGTGGAAATTCCCCCGCGGCAGGTGATCGAGCCGCAGATCATCACGGCGCGCGCCTGATTCGATTCCCGGCCGCGTCCGTCAGCGCCCGGTGGAGGCAGGCCCTCCGCCGGGCGTCCCGGTGCGTCGCGTTAACCGCCCCACCACCCCAAACCCCGTTGGCATCCTATTCCTCATGATTTCTCCGCTCTACATTACCCGCGACGACCACAGCCGCCTCCGCCTGCTGGCCAGCGCCACGTCCGGCTCGTCCTCCTCGCCTGCATTGGAACGCCTTCGCGTCGAGCTCGACCGCGCCGTGATCATCGATCCCGCCGCCATCCCGGCCGACATCGTGACGATGGGCGCACAGGTTAAAATCGAGGACCTCTACACGAGCGAGATTGAGGAATACACCCTCACGTTCCCCGAGCATGCGGATATCGCCACCGGCCGTCTCTCCATTCTTACCCCGGTCGGCACGGCCCTGATCGGACAACGCGCCGGCGACATCGTCGACTGGCCCACCCCCGGCGGAATCCGCCGCCTGAAAATCCATCAGGTCACCCCGCGCGAAGAACCGGTCCCGGCCAAAGCCGTCGCGACTTGAGGAAAAGCCGGGCGCGGTCATGCCGCGCCTTGAGAGGTGGAGCGCGTCGTCCCAACAAGCCGAGTGTTCCGCTGTAGGGGCGCGCCTCGTGCGCGCCCTTTTTCGTCGAGGCATGACTCGCTCGATGCTTCTGCGGCCTCCGCTCCGGGTGCCGGTGTCGATTCCAGTACCTGGATCGTCCACGAGCGCGCTATCCGCGCGCCTCGACCGCAGATTTCCAAAATTACGCGTTGCCGGAGAACGGCCGCATGGATGACATCGGCTCGGCGGGCCGCCAACGTTCGAGAACACGCATTCCTTATGTCTTCCTCCTGGCGTTCCCCCGTCGCCGTCGGTCCCGTTCCGGCTGCCAGCTGCGTCCGCGTCCCCTTCCCCGCCCTCGTCACCGCCCTGGCCTTGCTCGCGCTCGCTTTTGGCGGCTGCGGCAAGGAACCCGGGAATGCCTCGGCCTCCGAGAATGCCTCGGCCTCCGCCCCTGATCCCGAAACGACCGGCGCCCTGCTCGTGAAATCGAATCGCGACGACGCCACGCTCGAGGTGACGCCGGTGACGACCGATGGTTCCGTTCCGACGCCGATCGCCGGGCGGGTCAACCAACCCCTGACAAACCTGCCTGCGGGCAAATACGCCGTCGTTGCCCGCTCGTCCGGCTGGCCGGAAACATCCGGCGGCATCGACGTCGTGGCCGGCCGGACCAACGAGGCGACGATGAACTTCAAGAGCGGTTCGCTCAATTTGGAATCCATCCCGACCGGCGCCATGGTCCGGCATGGCGGCGCGATCATTGGCCAGACCCCGATGCTCATCCTCCAGCTGCCCGCGGGGCAATGCGAGCTCACCCTCGAATACCCCACTTGGCCGGCGTACTCCCACAAGGTCGCCATCGGCGAAAATCAGGAATCCAGCGAAACCGTGCGACTCCCTCATGGGCGACTGACGGTCGATTCCGTTCCCGCGGGCGCGCAGATCCGCCTCGACGGCCGCGTTCTGGGCAAGACGCCGCTGGTGGTGGAACAAATGCCCGCCGGGCCGAAACGCGTCATCCTGCAGGGGGAGAACTATCCCCAGGTCACCGTTTCCTTCACCTTGCAGGACGGGGCCGATTTCAAAATCAACCCCGAGTTGGGTTCGGTGTTTCCCCTGCTCGATGCGACGGAACTGATGCGCACCGTCTGGGTCCCGGATGATCCGAACAAGATCGCGCCCAGCTTCGACTCCGTCGGTCGTTACGAGCCGAAGAACGGCATCGTCAAAAACCTGAACCGCCAGAAGCTTTTCAACAACTGGCTTGGCAAGAAATACCGCTTCGCCGGCGCGGTGAGGGACTATGATCCGCGCAGCGGGGAGATTGAGTTCACCGAGCAAAGCAATGTCATGTCCAAGTACCGCCTCATCGCGAAGCTTTCGCCTGAAGCGCGGTTGGCCAAGGACCTCAATGCCTCGGTGATCAAGGGCTCCACCCTGGCCGTTTATGGCCAGCTCACCGCCGTCGAGGAACCCCGCTGGCCCTCCAAGGTGATCACGTTGGAACTCTCCCTGGCTGAGGTCCTGAAGACCGGCTCGAGCGCGGTGCCGTAGAGCCGGCTGTGCACCGCCGTCTGCCGTTCCGCCTTGTCCTTTGTAGGAGCCTGCTTGCAGGCGATCCTAAATACTCGCAGGCAATTCCGCCTCTCGCTATTCTCGCATCAACGGCACCGCGGTGCGCAGTCGAACCGGCAGGGCGAGTCGTCCCGACGAGCCGCGCCTTGAGGAACGGCTCACCTTGAGGATTCGTCCTGCCCGCCCTGCCCCGCCGTCTTGCTCCCACCGCGCTTGTTCGAAATCCTCTAGCCCACGAACGTCAGCACGATGCTGCGCGTGTGCGCCGCGCGCCGGTGCTCCCAGAGAAAGATCCCCTGCCAGGTCCCGAGCAGGAGTTCCCCATTCGCAAAAGGCACGGACTCGCTCGTGCGGGTTAGTGCCATCTTGATGTGGCTGGGCATGTCGTCCGGTCCCTCGAGCGTGTGCGTGAAGTGCGGGTCGTCGTCGGGCACCAGCCGGTCCAGCCACGCCTCGAGATCCCGGCGGGCGGACGCATCGGCATTTTCCATCAGCACCAGGCTGCAGCTCGTGTGGCGGCAGAAGACGGTGACGACCCCCTGCGCGAACCCGCTCGCCCGAAGCGCCGCGTCCACCTGGTCGGTGATCTCATAGGTCCCGGCCCCCTTGGTGCGAATCGTCAGCGTGGTCTGGTGGATCGCCATGGCGCGACCCTAGCCGCGACCGGCCGAGCCGCAAGCGGTAGCATGGGTGCAACGAGATCCTGCGTTATGGTTACCGCAAGGGCCGAGCACGTGAAATCTCGCGCCTCGGGCCGGAACAAGACTACACGGATTGGTAACAGTAAGGAGGTTCTGCATCATGGGAGAGCCACGTAATACCATCAATCACCCACCACGTTCGCCGCGCTCAGCCCGCCATGTCGTATACTGAATTCCACGCTGACGATTCCTCGTTCCTGAGCCTCGCGGAACGCGCGCCGCTCATGATCTGGATGTCGGGACTCGATCTCGGCTGCTTCTATTTCAATCGCGCCTGGCTGGCGTTCCGCGGCCGCCTCCTCACCCAGGAATATGGCAACGGCTGGGTCGAAGGGCTCCACCCCGATGACCTCGATCGGTGCCTGGCCCACTACGCGGGGTGCTTCGAGCGCCGCCTACCCTTCGTGATGAAATATCGCCTGCAGCACTTTTCCGGCGCCTATCACTGGATCCTCGACCGCGGCACCCCGCACTACGCCCTCGACGGCCGGTTCCTCGGCTTCTTCGGCGGCTGCGCGGAGACGGAGAAACTCTCCCCCGAAACCCTGCATTCACAGCTGCGCACCAGCCTCGACGGAGTCGCCGCGTTCCATCGCGAACTCGCCACGATCCGGCTGGATACGGATCAGACCGGCACCGCACCCCGCGTTTCCCTGCAGGAATTCGCGCGCCACCTGCGCCAGGCCGAGGGCGAACGCGCCCGCGAAATGAAACAAGCCGCAGGCGATCTCGAAAAGCTCGCGGCCGACATGCTCACCTACGGTCGCATTCCCAACGACACGTGCCTGATGCGGTGACGGCTCGCCCAGCGGACCGCCGTTCCCGTCTCCCCTGCGGGAATCAGCGCACCGGCAACACCGAGCGCACCATCCGCTCCAGCGCCTCCACGTGGATCGGCTTCGTGAGGTGGCCCACGAAACCGGCATCGGCGCTGTTCGCGACGTCCGACTCCATGCCGTAGCCCGTGAGGGCGACGCCAATCATGCCGAAGCGTGCGCGCAACTGGCGCATCAACGCGTAACCGTCCATGTCCGGCAGCCCGATGTCAGAAAGCACGAGATCGAACGACTGGCCCTCCGCCGCGGCGAGCGCCTCGGCGGCCGAGGCGGCAGCCGTGACAGCGTAGCCGCGGCGGCTGAGGATCAGCACCAGCGGGCCACGGGTCGGGGCATGGTCCTCCACCAGCAGGATGCGGTGGGCCGGGGGCGGCGCGATTTCGCCTACGCCCGAACTCGACCCCACGGTCGCGGCCTCCGGCGGAGCGACCTGCGCGAGCGGCAGGTGCACCCGGAAGGTCGAGCCCCGGTCCCGACCGGCGCTCGAGGCCTCGATCCGTCCCTCATGGAGCTCGACCAGCCGGCGGCATATCGCCAGCCCGAGACCGAGACCGCCAAAATGATGACCGCGCGACTCGCGCGCGTGATCGCCCTGCGCGAACGCATCGAAAATCCGCGTCAGCTCCGCTGGCGCCATGCCAATGCCGGTGTCGGTCACCTCGAGCGACCATTCCGTGCCAACCGGATCGACCTGCGCGGTCACGGTGATCCGTCCGCCGCGCGGCGTGAACTTGATGGCGTTCTTCAGCACGTTCCAGAAGATCTGCTGGAGCCGCGCCGGGTCGCCGCGGATGTGGCGGCGCGGCGCAGTGAGGTCGACGAGCAGCTCGATGCCCTTGTCGCGCACGTCAGCCTGCACGTGCGCGATCGCGTCCTTCACCGCGCCGTGCACGTCGAACACCTGCGTCTCCAGGCGCAGCTTGCCGTGCTGGATGCGTGTGAGGTCCAGCAGGTCGTCGATCAGCCGGGCCTCGAGGAGCGCGTTCTTCTCGATGGCGCGGAAGGCCGAGCGCGCGGCCGGCGGGTATTCGGCGTTGTCCGCCGAGTCGCTGGCGAGCAACAACACGGGGTTCAGCGGCGTGCGCAGCTCATGGGACAGCGCGGCCAGGAAGTCATCCTTGGCGTTCGACGCCGCGATGGCCTCGCGCTCCTTGGCCGCGCGGTCGAGCGCGATGGCGAGGAAGTAGGCCACGCGGGCCAGCAGGGTCGTGTCGGCAAACGCCACGGTGCCCCCGGCGTAACATCCGAATGCAACGAAACCGGTGATGCGGCTGCCGACGGTGAGCGGCTCGACCGCCCGCGACCGCAGGCCGAGCTGCTCCATGGTGCGCGTATGCTCGTCGAGCGTCGCATGAATCGACAGCGGCTGACCCTTGGAATTCACGGGGTCATCGGGGCTGAGCGTGAGGGTGGCAAACTGTTCGCGCTGGCGCGGCGCGATGCCCGCGGCGGCATGCAACCGGAAGTCGCGAGTGACGGGGTGCCAGAGATAGCAAAAGTAGGCGTCGAGGCCGAAGGCGGGCATCAGCGGGGTGAAGATGCGGGCGACCTCGTGCGCGGAGTCGGCGGCCTGCAGCAGCGCCGCGAGGGCCTCGGAGAGGAGCCGGTCCATTTCCTGCTGGCGGCGCAATGCGCCCGCCTGCAGCTCGCGCTGGCTGACGTCCTCGATGATCGTTATCGTGCCCGCGATGCCGCCCGGTCCGGGCAGGGGCGCGATGCGGGCCGTCTGCAGCATGTGCCGGTGGGGCGTGTCGGGCACCGGATTGTCGAATGGCAGCAGGTGCCGGTGCAACGCGGTCGAAAGCACGCTGATCTCGCCGGCCAGCGCCCGGCGGAAGCGCACAATGAGGCGGCGGTCCTCGAGGTCGGGAAACACCTCGTCCAGGGACCGGCCCACGATCTCGGACTCGGGAATGCCGCTGTGCGCGACCAGCCACTGGTTCCAGCTGCGCACGCGCAGTTCATGGTCGGTCGTGAAGATGCCGTACGGCGCGATGGCCTGCATCCACGCCGCCACGGAACCGAAATGGTCCCCCCCGGCCGAGACTGACCGATCGAAGGTCATCCGGCCTGGCGCTCCTCCCACTTCTTCAATTCCACCAGCAGGCGCTCCAGGGAGTTAACCCCGAGCACGATCACCATGTAGCCGGCAAAATTGTTGGTCTTCACCAGGAACCGGGTGTGGATCATGAGGCCATAGTTGAGGTCGCCGGGCTTCTCCCGGACCACGCCCTCGAGCACGGCCGTCACGCCCGCGACCTGCAGGTGTGGCACGGCGAAATTGATCGGCACCTTCAGGAGATTGCCGAACACGCCGAGGCAGGCGTTGAGCAGGATGTTGCCCACCTCCGTGATGATCTCGCGGGCGTTGGAATCGAGCGCGCCCTGGTGGGGCGCGATGGAGTCGTCGGTCAGCAGCTGGCTGACGGCGCGCGCGGCGGGTTCGTCGAGCAGGAGCAACGCGGTGCCGGAGATCGGTCCGGAGAAACCCTGATCGACGCTGGCGACGTTGGACTTGATGACGTCGGCGAGCACGGCCGGCACGTGGTTGATCGGGTGCATGGTCACCTGCGGCACCTCGAGCGTGATGCGGTAACCGGTGAGCTCGGAGAGCGCACCGGCGGCGCGCCCGTAGCCAATGTTGATCAGCTCGGTCAGCGCGTCCTTCTGGTCGATGGTCAGTTCCATGACTGTTCCCCCTTCAGCACCCGGTCGAGCAAGGCCGCGAGCTGCGCCTTGTTCATCGGTTTGTTCAGGATGCCGGCGGCGCCAGCCGCCTTCACCTGCTCCGCGGTCGACGCCTGGATGTCGGCCGTGGCCACGATGACCCGCGCAGCGGGGTCCATCTCGCGCAGTTTCACCAGCACGTCCGCGCCGTACATGCCCTGCATCACGAGGTCGAGCAGCACGGCGTCGGGCCGGTGCAGGAAATACGCCTCGAGCGCGCGCACCCCATCCGACACGTCCTCCACCTCGTAGCCCATCTCTTCAAGCAACCCGCGCAGCGTGCGCCGCGTGAGCGAGGAATCGTCCACCACCAGGATTTTCGGTTTCATAAATGCGAAATGATTGAAAGGGCCATTTGCTCGAGGGGGACCTGGGCGTCACTCAGCCCCGCCTCCGCCACCGCTCGCGGCATGCCATAGATGACGCAGCTTTCCTCGGCCTCGGTCAGCACCGTGCCCCCCTGGGCCTTGATCCACGCCGCGCCCTCCTTGCCGTCCTCGCCCATGCCGGTCATCACCACACCCAGCACACGGCCCCCACAGGCCTCGGCCGCGGAGCGAAACAGGACGTCGACGGCGGGGCGGTGCAGGTGCTCCACCGGATTGACCGACAGGTGGGCCACGAGGCGGCCGTCCGCGCGGCGCATCAGGCGGAGATGACGGCCGGCCTGCGCGATGAGGGCCAGCCCCGGCCGGAGCACGTCGCCCTCGGCCGCCTCCTTCACGTCGAGCGCGCAGGATTCGTTGAGCTTCTCGGCGTAGTGGAACGTGTAGCCCACCGGCATGTGCAGCACGATTGCCAGCGGGACGGCGAGATCACGCGGGAAAAGCGGCAGGATGCGACGCAGGGCCTGGGGCCCGCCGGTCGAGATGCCGAGGACGACGACGTCAACCTGTGTCTCGCGCACGGGCGAAGCCACCGGCCGGGACCGCGCGGGTGCGTTGCTTTCACGCAGCGCGGCGTAGTTCATTGCCGGGGCCGCGAGCATCTCCCGAATCCGCCCGGCCAGGGCGGCCCGCACCTCGCGCAGTTCATCCGTGGCCAGCGCCGTGGGCTTGCCCACGACATCGATGGCGCCGGCATTGAGCGCATCGAGCACCTCGGGCGCGTCCTGCGGGGCGGAAGACAGGATCAAGATCGGAAGCGGCCGGATCGCCATCTGTGCACGCACGAACTCGACCCCGCCGAGGCGGGGCATCTGCAGGTCGGTGATCACGATGTCGGGCGCCAGCGAGGAGGTCATCTCCAAGGCCTCGGCCCCATCGCGCGCGGAGCCGACGACCTCGAGACCCTCCGCCTGGAGGACCTCGCGCACGACCTTGCGCGCGAAGGCCGAATCGTCGGCAAGGAGGACGCGGATCCGGTCGCTCATGGGCGTTCGTCCCTCCGGTAGACAAAGGCGCCGCCAACCTCCTGGAGATCGAAACGGTCGGTGAGCTTGAGCAGTGACTCGGACGAGCCGATGAACAGGTGGCCCGGCGGGGAAAGGCGGTCGGCGAAGGCGGACACGGCGCGAGTGATGGAGGCGGACGAGAAGTAGATGAACACGTTCCGGCAAAAGATCACCGACGGCGCGGGCAGGTGCGCGTAGCTCGCGGGCTCCGCGAGGTTGGCCCACGAGTATGTCACGCGGGCCTTGATGTCCGGTGAAATCACGTAACCCTCGGGCCGCGATTCGAAGTAGCGGTTGCGCAGGGCGGAAGGCAGGGCGCGGAAGGCGCGTTCGCGGTAGACGCCGGCGCGGGCCTTCGCCAGCGCGGCTTCGCTCGCGTCGATCGCGTGGATCTCGATCGGGTGATCGCCCCACCCCGCCTCGGCGAGCGCCATCGCGATGCTCAGCGGCTCCTCCCCTGTTGCACAGGCAGCGCTCCAGATGCGAAGCGGCGCCAGGCGGGACTTGAACCATGCCGGCACGACGTGGTCCACCAGCGCGCGCACCTGGTCCACCTCGCGCCAAAAATAAGTTTCCTGCACGGAGACGGCGTCCATCACCCGCCGCCACTCGTCGGTTCCGCGCTGGTCGTCGTACTTCAGCAGGTAATAGTAATCGAGCAGCCCCGCGCAGCGGAGTTCCGCCAGGCGGTCGCGGAGCTTGTCCACGAGCAGGTCGAGACGGTCGTTGTCGAAATGGACGCCGGTGCGCTCGTGCACGAGGTCGCGCAACAACAGGAGGATCGGTTCCGCAGGGGGGCGATCGGGTGTAGCGTGGGCGGAGGACGTCACGGGTGGAAGCGGCAGGGACATGGACGCGGCGAAGGCCATGGGCGCAAGAGATGCTTCATTGACGGCGACGGGGAGTAGCGG
>JAEZDN010000033.1 GCA_023433275.1 Verrucomicrobiota bacterium | reverse complement strand
CCCCTACACCTGACGGCATGGTTGCGAATGAAGAGGGGTGGCGCGTGGCGACGGGGGTGCGGGGGTGGCCTAGAAAGGGGGGATTCCACAGGCACATCACGATTGCGGTGGGGCGCGGCTCGTCGGGACGAGGCACGCTACCTAATGGACCGTGCGGCTTGCGCCGGAGACCGGGGCGCGCACACTCCGCGGCATGAACCCCACCTTCTGGCGCGTCGCATTGGCGGGCCTGTTCCTCGCCGTCTCGAATATTATGCCAGCCCAGAATCCGAATCCGCCAAAGGACATGAAGATCTTTCTCCTCGTCGGACAATCCAACATGGCCGGTCGTGGCACGGTGGAGGCGTCGGACAGGGAGGCCCACCCGCGGGTCTTCATGCTCAACCAGGAACTCGCGTGGGTGCCGGCGGTGGATCCCATTCACTTCGACAGGCCGGAGCGGATTGGCACGGGCTTGGGAAAAACGTTCGGAACGATCGTGGCCGAGGCGAACCCGGAGGCGGTCGTTGGCCTCGTGCCGGCGGCGTTTGGCGGCAGCGCACTCGATGAATGGAAGCGGGGCCAACCCCATTATGAAAACGCGGTGGCGCGGGCGAAGGAAGCGCTGAAGCACGGGTCGCTGGCGGGCATCCTCTGGCATCAGGGTGAATCCGATCGCGCGCCCGACAAGGCGGCGACGTATGCGGAACGATTCGCGACGTTCATCAACCACCTCCGGTCCGACCTCGGCCGCCCGGACGTGCCCGTGGTGGTCGGGGAGATCGGTCGGTTTTGTCCGAATGAGGGCCCGGTCAACGCGCAGATCCGGCGGTTGCCCACCATGGTCCGGCGTTGCGCCCTGGTGAGTTCGGAAGGATTGGCCGGTCGGCCGGAAGAACCGGAGGTGCTGCACTTCGTGACGCCGGCATTCCGCGAACTCGGCCGGCGCTATGCGAAGGCCTGGCTGGAAATGAATGGGAAGGCCGGGCGACAATCCGACTGATGGATTCTCCGCGGACAACGCTGATGAACGCGCATGTGAACCGGGATTGGTCCGCGTTCATCTGCGTCATTCGCGGGAACTGAAAAAACACCATGAACGAAAAAATCGCATTTGTCGGAGTCGGGCGCATGGGGGCGAACATGGCCCGGCGGCTCAAGGATTGTGGTCACGCCATCACGGCGGTTTACGACGTGAACGCCGCCGGGGCCGCGGAACTCGCGCAGGAACTGGGGGCGACGCCGGCCACCCGCCTGGCGGACGTCACGGCCGCGGCGGAGATCATTTTCACCGTCGTCACGGATGACGCCGCGCAGCTCGCGGTGTTTGCTGAAAACGGCGATTCGCTCCTGAGCGGCGCGAAGGGCCGCATATTCGTCAATTGCGCGACCATCTCGCCGGCGACGCACGTGGAGATTGAGCGTCGCGCCCGGGCGGCCGGGGCGGTCTCGCTCGAGGGCTGCATGGCTTCGTCGATTCCGCAGGCGCGCAACGGCACGCTTTACCTGATGTGCGGCGGCGACCGTGGCACGTTCGAGAAGGCCAGGCCGGTCCTGGAGAAACTCAGCACCGCGTTGCGCTACATCGGCCCGGCCGGCCAGGCGGCGCAGGTCAAGGCGCTCGTCAACATGGTGATGAACATCAACACGGCGGGCTTGGCGGAAGGGCTCGGACTCGGGGCTGCCCTCGGGCTCGACTTGGACATGCTGCGTGAGGTTTTCGCGCAGACCGGCGCGGCCTCGCAGGTGCTTAAGACCGATGGCGAGGACATGCAGAACCGCGCGCATGACTGCTATTTCTCCGGCGCGCACGCCGCGAAGGATTCGGGCATTGCCCTGCGGCTCGGTCAGGAAGCCGGGCTGAGTCTTCCGCTGGCCGCCGCCACGAAGGCGCAATTCGACCGGATGGTCGCGCTCGGCTTGGGCGGGCTCGACAAGAGCGGCGTGGCCGAGCTCACGTTCAAGGGGCGGGTCGGTTGAGCGGGCCGGCGAAGGACGAGGGTCGGCTTGGGCGGGCCGCGCGATTGGTCCGGACATAAAAAAGCGGAGCCGGGTGCGGCTCCGCGAAAGGGCTCCGGGCTGGGAGCCGGCTACTTCATGATTTTCTTCGCCGCGAAAATACCGGCCAGGAGCGTGATCACGAAGAGGGCGGCGAACAGGAAGAACAGGAACTTGGCGACGCCGATGGCGGCGCCGGCGATCGACGTGAAGCCGAGGACGGCGGCAATCAGGCCAAGGATGAAGAACATGAGGGCCCAGCGAAGCATGGCAGGAAGGATTGAGGGTTGATTCAGGAGCGCGGAATCACCGGCCGCGTGATCGCGGCCGGTGCGCGCCAGGAACGCTTAGTTGCGGAAATCGTTCCATTCCTTCTGCACGTCATCGATGAGGGCATCGAAGCGCGCCTTGTTGAACTCGTCCTCGATATGGTCCTTGCGGTCCTCGAGGGCCTTGACGCGGCGCTTGGCGGCATCGCGTTCGGCGCCACGCGGCATCTTGTCGGCGCGATCGTCGAGCTCATCGATCTTCTGTTCGAGCGCCTTGATGGCGGCCTTGGCCTCCTCCTTGTTGGTGTCGGTCGGACGGGCCTTGTAGGCGGCGAGATCGAGGGAGGCGCCCGCGGCGCCCACGTGAGCGTGGACGTTGTCGCCGGTGCGCTTCATGGCGCGGTTGGCGTCGCGAGCGGCGTCGCGCGAGGCATCGGCCACGTCGTTACCCGCGCGGCGGGCGGCGCGATCGGCATCGCGGGCGGCGTCGGCGGCCTCATCGCCGGCCCGGCGCGCATCGCGGCGCGCGTCCTTGGTGGCGTCGCGGATCTCGTCGGCGGCCTTTTCGCCCGGGTCACGGGTGAAGGTGCGTTTGCCCCACGCGCGGGCCTTGTTGGCCTCGACGCGCACGTCGGCCTTGAGTTCGTCGTAGCGCGACTTGACGTAGGTCTTGCGCAGTTCGCTGCGTCGTTCCTTCAGCACATCCAAGCGGGCCTTGGCGGCCTGCTTTTCGGCGTCGGTGGGCGCGTTGTCGATCATGGCATCGACCTGATCGATCTCGGCGTCGAGTTCCTTCAGCGCGGCCTTGGCGGCGTCGCCTTTGACATCGGCGATGCCGGCCTCGATTCGGGCCGAGGTTTCGCTGGCGTAAACCGGCGCGGCCACGCCGAGGGCCAGAGCCGGAAGCAGAGACAGGAGTATCTTGTTTTTCATAGGGATGAGGGTTGTGGGGTAAGGATCGCGGGGTGTAGGAACGATCCGTTATCTCATAGTCGCCGCCCTGCCTTGCCAGTTCCGGTAAAACCGGCCGCACGGGGTGGGGTTGATAACCCATCGCGCGGTGGGTACGGCCGGTTCCGGCAACCTCCAAGAGGTCGCGTGATTCAGTGCGAGGCCGGCGACGAGCGTGCCCGCCCCCGGCCGACTGGAAGATCAGCGCAGGGCCAGGTAGAGATACGCGCCGGCGTAGATGGCGCACTCGGCGAGAAGCAACCGGTAGCCGATCTTCAACCAGGGGGTCGTGAGCACCGATCGGACGCCGAGCCAGGGCAGAACGCAGAGGCGCCCGCCCCAGAAGAGAGCGGTGCTCGCGCAGACGGCGCGTGCGAGCGGGGTGCCGGAGACGAGATGGGGCGCAAGGAAGAGGCTGAGCAGGCCAAGCACCGCAATGGTTGCGCCGATGGAAACGTTTTGCGCGAGGGCGAAGCGACGGTGGATCGGCGGCAGGCTGGCGAGATTGCGCTCCCAATCGGGCGGGATGGGCGTGAAGCACGCGAGGGCCAGCGTCACAAAGTGCAGCGCCCCGGCCAAGCGGACACCCAGGATCAGAAGGGAGTCGGACATGGCACGACGGTGGAGAATATTGGAGAAATGTTCTATCCCTGAATATTCGTTGTCGGCGTCATGCTGACCCATCTGATCAGAAGAAGGACGCGTGGAGTCGGTGGCACAGGCGGAGATCTCGAACCTCTGGTACCGGATCCTGAGTGCCCGAAGGATCCACGGGGCAAGACGGATGTATGTGCAGCGACCACGCCGATCCATCGCAGGGCGCCGACGAACTGAACGAGTTTGGAGCGCTGTGAGGCGTCGCCATATTGGAACACCTAAAACCTCCCCCCACCGTCATCCTGAGCGCAGCGAAGGATCCACGGAGTCGGCGCACGTCCATCCTTCCCCTTGGATCCTTCGCTCCGCTCAGAATGACGGGAGCGGTCATATTTCCCGTTCTCCAAAGTTCATCTTGAGCGCCCGAAGGATCCACGGGGCAAGAAGGATGTATGTGCAGCGACCACGCGGATCCATCGCAGGGCCGCTGACGAACTGAACGAGTTTGGAGCGCTGTGAGGCGTCGCCATATTGGAACACCTAAAACCTCCCCCTACCGTCATCCTGAGCGCAGCGAAGGATCCACGG
>JAEZDN010000022.1 GCA_023433275.1 Verrucomicrobiota bacterium | reverse complement strand
CTCCCCTGCACCCCTCTCCAAAGTCCATGGATTTTGATCGGCGGAACACCAATACGGACTCTGCAGTCGGAATGCGATTCCGCAGCGTGCACGGTCCGACGGTTCAGTGGTAGGGGCGTGGCTCGTCCACGCCCTCGGTTCCCGCGGCGAGAAAAGGGCGCGGTCGAGCCGCGGCCCTCCAGCCAGCTGCATCGTTCCGGCTGAGCGGGATTGAGTTTGCACCCGCTTTCAAAGCTGCGCTGTCCAACGCCCCTCCGCCTGAGGGGCGCTTTTTTGGAGGGTCGTCGCTGCCGACGACCTCGTGCGCGACGTCGGCCCAAGTTCGAACCTGCAAGTCGTGCCGCCGGCCTGGTTCAACGGCCCCGAGAGCAGGCGCGTTTTCGTCGTTTCCACGCGAGGGACGAGGTGTATTTCCGAAGGCATGGGCTATTGGCCGGAGTTCCTGACGGTGGCGCTCGCGCATGCGCTGGCGGTGGCCAGCCCGGGTCCGGATTTTGCCATCGTGCTGCGGCAAAGCCTGCGCCACGGGCGGCGAGCGGCGATTTGGACGAGCGTTGGGATCGGCTGCGGGCTGTCGGTCCACATCGCGTATTCCCTGCTCGGATTGGGTTTCCTGCTGAAGGATTCGCCTCGCGCGCTGTTCGTGATGAAATGCCTCGGCGCGGCCTACCTGGCTTGGATCGGGGTGCAGGCGTTGCGGTCGCGGCCGCGGAGCGGCGACATCGACCTCGCCGGCACAGCAGCGGCGGGTCCGAGCGACCGGGCCGCGTGGACCACGGGATTCCTGGTGAATATGCTGAATCCGAAGGCGGCGCTGTTCTTCATCTCGCTCTTCCCGCTGGCGGTCAGTCCCCAGACGCCGCGGTGGATGCAGGCGGGATACGGCGCGTGGATGCTGGTGACCACGATGGGATGGTTCGCGTTCGTGTCGGTTGCGTTCACGCGGCCGGAGGTACGCGCGGCTTTTCTCCGCCACGGGCACTGGATCGACCGGGGGTTGGGCGTGGTATTCCTTGGCTTCGCCGCGAGTTTGGCGGTGGCGACGCTGCGCTGAGGCGGGGTCAGGGCGTCGCGAGGGACGGGTTGATTCAGCGTGTTGCCGCGGAGCCATTCGGGGCGGGCAGTAGCCCGCACATGTCACCCGCTTCGGGGGAGCCCGCGCTCAGCCGGGAATATGCAGTCGGTTGTAGGGGCGCGGCTTGACCGCGCCCTTTCCTCGCTGCGGGAACCATGGGCGTGGACGAGCCACGCCCCGACAACGGAACAGTTCGCGCGCACACGCTGCGGTATCGAGCTCCAACTACATGATTCCGGCTCAGACGGGTGAGCGCGAATCGCCGGGGGGCGGCTCGTTGAGCACGGCCCAGAAGGCGCCGACCTGCTTGACGGCATCGACGAATTGCTGGAAGTCGACGGGCTTCACGACATAGGCGTTGGCGCCAAGTTGGTAACAGGAAGCCAGGTCGGGCTCTTCCTTGGACGAGGTGAGCATGACCACCGGGAGACTGCGGAGGCTGGCATCGGACTTCATCTGGCGCAGCACCTCGATGCCGTTCACCTTGGGCATCTTGATGTCGAGGAGCACGACGGCGGGAAGAGGGGTGTCGACGCCCGCGTACTGGCCGCGCCGGTAAAGGTAATCGAGCGCCTCCTCGCCGTCGCGGGTGACAACCACCTCGTTGGCCAGGTGGTGTTCCTCGAGGGCGGCGAGGGTGAGGTCGATGTCGTTGAGGCTGTCCTCAACGAGCAGGATGCGGCGGAGACGTTTCATTCGGGAGGTCCTTGGTTTTAGGCAGGGTAAAATGGAAGGTCGCGCCGGCGCCGGGAGCGCTGTCCGCCCACGTGCGGCCCCCGTGGCGGCTGACGATGCGGCGGACGTTGGCGAGGCCAATGCCCGTGCCCTCGAATTCCTCGGCGCGATGGAGGCGTTGGAAGACACCGAAGAGCTTTGCCGCGTATTTCATCTCGAAGCCCACGCCGTTGTCGCGGACGAAGATCTCGAATTCATCGGGGCGGTCGGTGACACTGCCGATCTCAATGATGGCGGGATCTCGCGGCCGGCTGTACTTGATCGCGTTGGCGATGAGATTGACGAGGACCTGGCGCAGCATGGGAAGATCGCCCTTGACCACCGGGAGAGGCGTGCGGCGCCAGACGACGTTGCGGTCCTGAAGCTCGGGCTGGAGCGAGCGGATGACCTCGTCGACCAGCTCGTTCAGGCCAACGGCGCCGAGTCGCATCTCGGCGCGGCCCATGCGGGCGAACACGAGCAGGTCGTCGATGAGGAGCCCCATATGCTTAGCGGATTTCGTAATCTGGTTGAGGTAACCGCGACCGCGCTCGGAGACGGTCTCACCGTCGGATTTCAGGAGCAGCCCGGCGAATCCGTCGATGTGGCGGAGGGGGGCGCGCAAGTCATGCGAGACGGAGTAGCTGAACGCCTCCAGTTCCTTGTTGGCCGCCTCGAGCTGCGTGGTGCGCTGGGCCACGCGCTGCTCGAGATCCTGGGTGAGGTCGTGAATCTGGCCGAGCAGCTGGTTGAAGGCATGCGTGAGGAGGCCGATCTCGCCGGTGTCCTTGCCATGGGCGCGGACGGAATAGTCGCGGCGCTCGGCCACGGCGCGGGCCGTTTCAGCGAGGGCGAGGATCGGGTCGGAGACCTGCTTCTGGAGAACGCGCGAGAGCAGGTAGGCGACGATGAGGACGACGGCAATGACGGCGGAGGCGATTTGCAGCGAGCCCCACAGGAACTGCGTGAGCAGCGAGCCGGAATCGAAGCGGAGATAAAGCGTCCCCAGTCGGAGACCGCGTTGCGCGACCGATTGGAAGTTGATCAGGTGGGCGTCGGTGAAGCGGCGCCCATCCGGCCCCGGGGTCGCGGGCAGCGCGTCCAGGGGCAGATCCTCGGGATAGTGGGCGAAGAGGCGCCCGTCGCGATCATAGAGGGCGGCGGCCACCACGTTGCGCTCGGCGCGTACCGCGGAAAGGATCTCGGCGGCGTCATCGCGGTTTTGGAAGGCGAGAGCGGCTGTGCTGTTGGAGGCGAGGATTTCGCCGAGGGAAGTGACCTGGCGGACCAGTGCCTGGCGGAAGGTGGCGTACTCGAACGTGAAAAAGGCGGCGCCCATCATCAGCATGACCACGCCGCTGGTCAGCAGGATGATGACCATCAGCTTCCGCCGGATGGGCAGGTGGCGCATCATGGGGCTTCCTCCCGGGTGGTGATGATCTCGGCGGGCCGGAGCAGCTTGGAGCTGAGCGTGAGGCCGGTGGCGCGCGCGGCGTCGAGGTTTACGCGCAGGCGGATGCGGTTTTTCTCGGAGGCCAGCAGGATCATGCCGCCGCGGCGGGCAAAGTCGTCCATGTCGCCGACGGTAAGGATGGGACGGTTGTTTAACTCACGAACGATTTCACGCAGCCGGGAGTCCTCGGACCGGCTGATAAAAAGGATGTGGCACTTGCCCACGTCCGCTGCGCGCGAATAGCGCACCACGGAAAGGGAACGCGTCCCGATCCTCTCACCCTGCACGATTTCGTCGAGCAACGCGCCGAAGGGATCGCGGCCGAGGACCCCGATCACCAGGGGATCCTCGGGAGAGGCAAAGGCCGATGCGGGCCATTCGACGAACTGAGCGAAATTGAACAGGAAGACGGCTTTGACCTGGTACTCGCTGGGCGCGGTCGGCTGAGCGGCGCAAGCCAGCGAAACCACCCACAACCACGTCGCGGCCGGCAGCCAGTAACGACGCGGGCGGCGCGGGGCGGGGAAACGGCGGGGAAGGATTTGCCTCAGAATCGCCATGTGACCTTGCCGTGCATGCTGCGCTCGATGTCCACTTCCGCGGCGTTGGCCCGCCAGTATTCCTGATGACGGCCGTGCAGGAGGCTCCGTGCGGTGACGGACAACTCAAGATCGTCGCGCGGGCGCCAGATCAGGTTGGCGTCCAGTTCGGAATATCCGGACACCTTGCGGGGCACGCCGGCGTCGTTGGCGATGAGGCTGTCGACCCAGCGGTAGCCGGCGTCGAACTCGAGATTGCCGGGCAGGTCCATGGAGGAGCGGAGGGCGAACTGGTGCTCGGGGTCCGCCGTCTCGTTGAGCAAATTGTTGAAATCGGTCCGCCCCGCCTTGAGGCGGAGTTCGCCTTTCAAGAGGGTATAGCTGCCGCGCAGGCGCCACCAGTCCAGCGCCTGGTAACTGGCGCTGAGTTCGGCGCCATAGGTGCGGGCCTTCAGGTTGTTTTCGAAATAGAACGGGAAGGGGAGGCCGAAGACCGGGTCCGGCGCGCTGACGGACGTGCTGCGCAGGTCGTCGTAGTCATTCAGGAACGCGGAGGCGGCGAACATGCCGGACTCGCCGAGTTGCGCGCGCCAGCCCAACTCATAGGCAATGAGGGTCTCCGACTTGAACCCCGGCCGGCCCTGCAAGAGGACGAGAACATGATCGGGGGCCGGCTGGGAGACGTCGCGGTCGATGCGCGACGGCGCGCGGATGGCGCGGGAGACTGCGGCCCAGAGCATGTGGTCGGGCGCGACATTCCATTGCAGGCGGACGCTGGGTTCGGCTTCCCAGCCGGTGTAGGACGTGTGTTCGACCTTGGTGCCAAGGGTGAGCGCGACCGAGTTGCTGAGCGCGATCTCATCCTGCACGAAACCGCTGAACAATTCCTGTTTGAGGCGCGCGGGGAAGAAGGCGAGGGCGGGAGCGTTTTTCACCGTGTCGTCGGTGAATCGATAGCCCAGGCCCCAGACGAAATTGTGGCGGTCGGCGGCGCGGAAGTGGTGCTGGAAATCCAGGTCGAACGTGTCGAGTTCGTCGACAAAGGTGCCCGCTGGGGCGAACACGGCGGCGGGCACGGGCATCGTGAGGTGGGTGCGGTCGTAATAAACCTGCAGTTGGAAGTCGGCGTCCGGCGAGAGGGTGCGGGTCCAGCGCCCCAGGACGTTGCCGCCGCGGACCTCCGAGCGCCCGCCGGTGTTGAGTCCCTGGTAGAGTCCGTAGGCGTCGCCCTGGAGGGTGAAGACATTTTGCGATGGCATTTCCGCGTCGATGCGGAAGCCACCCTGGGTCATGCGCCAGGAATCGTTGGCGGGCCCCCCCGCCGTGAGGATGGTATCGTCGTGGTCGGTGTGCTTGCCGTAGATGCGATAGTGGACATTGGGGGCGAGCTGGCCGCCGTAGCGGAGGCTGGCGAAACCTTCGAATTCCCCGCCGGTGCCGGCTTCGAGGAAACCGCCCTGGGTCTCGCGTGCGCTCTTGCTGGTGATGTTGATGACGCCGTTGACGGCATTGGCGCCCCAGAGCGCGCCCCCGGGGCCGCTGATGACCTCGATGCGGTCCAGGTCGGCGAGGATGTAATCCTGCCGGTCCCAGAAAACGCCGGAGAAAAGCGGCGTGTACAGCGCGCGGCCATCCATCAGGACCAGGAGCTTGTTGGCGGAGTCGGTGTTGAAGCCCCGGGCGCTGATGCCCCATTCATGCGCTCCCTTGCGCGCGACGTGGAGATTGCCGGCGAGGCGGAGCGCCTCGGGGATGCTGGTGGCGCCGGAGCGGCGGATCTCGTCGTTGACGATGACTTGGATGGCGGAAGGCGCGTCGTGCAGTTTCTCCGGTTTTCGGGAAACGGAGGTGATCTCGAGGTCCATCAGTTCCTCGATGCTGAGTTTCTTGAGATCGCCCACGTGGGATTCCGGCCCGGCCGTTTGGGCGGAAGCGAGGACGCCGAGCGCGACGAAGGCGGAGATCAGGGCACGACGGAAAACGGCGCTCGAACGAGTCAACTCACGTGCTCCGTTGCCAACCTGCGTGGAAGAGGTCATGGTTACCGCCGGGCGGTAGGGTAACTGTGTTTCACGTGCTAGGTTGCGCAAGTCGTATTTGGAAAACGTCGCGTAAAGAGCGCGCGAAAGGAAGACGGGGCCGGCCCGTGGTATCACCAGCGATGGCATGCGCCAGCGACCGCTTACAAATTTCGGCTGGGAGGCGTGAATGCGTATCGATCGCCTTTCCGGTAAGGAGCGTTGCCGTCGAACCGTCCGGGCACCTCCTCGAATACGAGGGCCTGGGTGGCGCCGATTTCCGAGGTGAAGTAGCCGAGGATCGTGAGCTGCTTCATCATGCGGAAATAATGCGCGGGAGCATCGGCGGATTTCCCGGCCTGGTGTTGGCGCTGCGCGGTGTCGAGGGCGTTGAGGCGCGCGGTGCGCTCGGCGGGCGGGGCGGCCAGGAATCCGGTGCGGTGGAGTTCGGCGAGCCCGGCCTTGAACGCGGCGTGGTGGGCATCGTCATAGCAGTCGGTGACCATGAGTGCCATGAAGGCACCGACCTGCGCGGCTTTCGCGCCGGGGGTGTCGGTGGCGGGGATGATGGTCTCGCCGATCTCGTCGAGCAGGGCGAGGTCGGCGGCGGTGAAATCGTTGGTGAGTTTCTTGCCGGCGAGCGTGCCGCCGCGCAGCCAGGTGTCGCCGCCGATGAGCGCGCCGCCGAGAAGAACCCCGAGACGGGCGATCATTTCGCGGCGGGTGAGGGTGGTGGGGTAGTTCATGTTCAATTCCTCAAGGCTTTCTTAACCACAGATGGACACAAATGGACACAGATGGAAAACAGCCGGACCGACGCAGAAGATGGATGTTCTTAATCTGTGTTTGTCTGTGTCCATCGGTGGTTCCTGGTCTGGTTTTGGGATTGATCCGGGCCCGCTCGCGAATCCGTGGTCGACGATCAGAGGTTCTGCTTCTTGAGTTCGTCCACGGCGTAACTCGCGGCGCGGGCGGTGAGGGCCATGTAGGTGAGCGAGGGATTCACGCAGGCGGAGGAGGTCATGCAGGCGCCGTCGGTGACGAAGACATTGGGGGCGTCCCACACCTGGTTGTGGGCGTTGAGCACGGAAGTCTTGGGATCACGGCCCATGCGCGCGGTGCCCATCTCGTGAATGCCCCGGCCGAAATTGTAGCCGTTGTTCGTCTTGCGCACATCCTTCATGCCGGCGGCCTCGAGCATCTCGGCGGCGTCGTCCTGCATGTCCTTTCGCATCTTCCACTCGTTGTCCTTGATCTCGCAGTCCATGGCGAGGACCGGGAGGCCCCACTTGTCCTTGGTGGAGCGGTCGAGGGAGATGCGGTTTTCGTGGTAAGGCAGGATCTCGCCGAAGCCGGTCATGCCGATGGTCCACGGGCCCGGCTCGCTGAGGGCCTGCTTCAGCGGGGCGCCGATCCCGAGTTCCGGGACGTCGCGTTCCCAGCCGAGGCGGCCGGCGGCGCCCTGGTAGCCGAAGCCGCGGAGATAGTCGCGCCTGTCGCCGAACAAATTTTGATAGCGCGGGATGTAGAAACCGCCCGGGCGGTTGCCGATCGTGATGCGGTCCTCGTAACCCTCGACCAGGCCGACGGCACCGACGCGGAAGTGGTGATCCATGGCATTGTGACCGAGTTCGCCGCTGCTGCTGCCGAGGCCGTCGGGCCACACCTCGGTGGCGGAGTTCATCAGGACCCACGTGGAATTGAACGCCGAGGCGCAGAGGAAAACGACCTTCGCCTTGAACTCGGTGACCTGGTGGGTCTCGGCATCGATGACCTCGACGCCGGTGGCGCGGCGCGCGTCCTTGTCATAGAGCAGGCGCGAGACGATCGAATAGGGGCGGAGCGTCAGGTTGCCGGTGGCGACGGCGGCGGGGAGCGTGGATGACTGCGTGCTGAAGTACGCGCCGAAGGGGCAGCCGAGCCAGCACTTGTTGCGGAACTGGCAGTTCACGCGCCCGGCGTGGGCCTGGCTGAGGTTGGCCAGGCGGCCGATGATGAGCCGGCGGCGATCGTTGAACCGCTCCTTGATGCGCGCGGCGACGTCCTTCTCGACGCAGTTCAGCTCAAACGGCGGAAGGAATTTGCCGTCGGGCAGCTGGGGCAGGCCCTCGAGCGAGCCGCTGATGCCCGCGAAAGATTCGACATGGTCGTACCAGGACTCCAGATCGGCGTAGCGAATGGGCCAGTCGACGGCGATGCCGTCCTCGGCGTTGGCGTTGAAGTCGAAGTCGCTCCAGCGGTAGCTGTGGCGCCCCCAGAGCAGCGAGCGGCCGCCGACGTGATAGCCGCGGAACCAGTCGAAGGGCTTCGTTTCGGTGTAGGGGCAGTCCTGATCGTCGGCCCACCAGTCGGCATTGCCGGAATTGAGGAAGTCGCGGTTGATGATCGGGTGCTCCGCGATGAGGGCGCGGGATTTCTTTCCGCGATGGTCGAACTCCCAGGGCGCCTTCAGCGCATTGGTATAGTCCTTGATGTGCTCGATGTTTTGTCCGCGTTCAAGGAGGAGGACCTTGAGGCCTTTTTCAGTGAGGTCCTTCGCCGCCCAGCCACCGGTGATGCCGGAGCCGACGACGATGGCGTCATAGGAATGCGTGGAATCTGACATGGGGTAGGGGAGCTTCAGGAGAGGTCAGGAATTCGGCGGAAGCAACTCCGGGGTTTTGCCCGCGCACGGGAAAAGTGGCGACTGGGTGGAATTGCCGCGCAGTGAAATTCCGCCGCCCGGATTCAGGCGTTTTCAACCGTCGGCCGGCGGTGACATCGCAGCCAGATAATGGAGGCGTGCGTGGAGCGGTAGCACCTTGGTTGGCCGGGCCGAGCGAATCTCGAGCGATTTCTCCCCGCGCGCTCCCAACCCAAAGTAGTCTATTAAACCACTAACCTCACTTGCCATGTACCGATCCGCGCCTGCTTCTGTCGCACTCGCCGCCCTGCCGATAGAGCTGATATTGATGTTGATTGACGCCGCATACGACGCTGCCAGCTGCGCGAGCAACGCCCGGCGCAAGCGCCGCGCGCCGAAGCGCGGACTGACCTTGCAACCCGGACCTGATACGCCGCTGTGGAATGAATTGGTGCGGCAAGTGCAGCCGTACCTCCGGAAGCGGGGATCCAAGAACCAGCTGGCGCGAATCCTGGGTGTTTCGCGGCAAAGGGTGTATCTCTGCCTGACGTTGGGGGAATGCTGTCTCGATGCCGAACGCACCCTCCTGTTGCTAGGCTGGGTCGCGGCGCGGCGCCAGGCCCGCGAACTCGTGACATAGGGCGCGCGACTCCCAGGGGATTTCAGGAATGGTTCGGCCGCGGGCTCTAAGTCATTTAATAAACTACTTTGGATCGGAAGAGGGGTTGTTCGGGCTGTATACGCGTGGGGCGATGGTAAGTCATTTAATAGACTACTTAGGATTGGGGATGGAATTGGGTCCGGGGCGAAGCTGCGGAGGGACGGGCGCAGTGAATTTCCCCGGGAGGGAAAAGGACACCGGGGCGATGGGGGCGGTGCAGACGCGTTGATATTCTGTTCGCCGGGGTGCGGAGCGGAATGGACGCATGGAAATGGCGGGCCGGGTTCCTGCCCGAGCAGCCGACAGCGCGCGACCCCGCCCTCGTCGACCAGCCAGGCGGGCGTCCGGCAGCGGTGGGACGGAGTTATCGTGCAGCAGCCCAGCGCTCGATGGCGGCGCGGAGGTCGGATTCGCGGACGGGCTTGCTGATGTAGTCGTCCATGCCGGCGCCGAGGCATTTCTCGCGGTCGCCCTGCATGGCGTTGGCGGTCATCGCGACAATGTGCACGCGGGTCCTCAGGCGGCCCGAGGTGGCGGCCTCGTGCTCGCGCTTGCGGATGCACTGCGTCGCCTCGTAACCGTCCATCTCCGGCATCTGGCAATCCATGAAAATGATGTCGTAGGGCACATCATCGAGCGCCTGCACGACCTCGAGGCCGTTGGCCACGGCGTCGACGGTGTAGCCGAGCTTGCGGAACTGGGCGAGGGCGACCTTTTGATTCACGAGATTGTCCTCGGCGAGGAGGATGCGGGCGCTGCCGGGGGATGCCTCGGCGGCGGTGCCGGGCAGGGGCGAGGCGGGGCGGGCGAAGATGTGCTCGGCGTTGGCGGTTCCGACGATCTCGACGAGGCAGTCGAAGAGCCGCGATTGCTTCACGGGCTTGACGAGATAGGCGTCGATGCCGCGGTCGGTCAGTTGCTGGCGCGTCATCACGTGACCGAGCGAGGTGAGGATGATGAGGCGGGTGCGCGCGAGCAGCGGGTCGGCCTTGATGGCCTGCGCCAGCGAGAGGCCGTCCATCTCGGGCATCTGCATGTCAAGCAGGGCGACGTCGTAGGGTTTGCCGGATTCGGCAGCGAGGCGGAGGATGCGCAGGGCCTCGTGGCCGCTCGCGGCGCTGCCGCGCTGCATTTTCCAGGCGACGATCTGGTGGCGGAGGATCTGCCGGTTGGTGGCGTTGTCGTCGACAATGAGGACGCGCAGGTCGAAAAGATCGCGGGTATAGCGGCCAGTAGTGGGAGGGAGCGCCTTCGTGGCCTTCGCGAACCGCGCGGTGAACCAGAAGGTGGCGCCCTGGCCGGGCACGCTATGCACGCCGATCGAGCCGTGCATGAGGCCGACGATTTGCTTGGCGATGGCGAGGCCGAGGCCCGTGCCGCCGTAGCGGCGCGTGGTCGAGGTGTCGGCCTGGGTGAACGCTTGGAAGAGGCGGGCCTGCACCTCCTCGGTGATGCCGATGCCGGTGTCGACCACGTTGAAGCGCAGCGTGACGTCGGTGTCGGTTTCCTGCTCCTTGAACACGCGGATGACGACCTCGCCCTCCTCGGTGAACTTGATGGCATTGCCGACGAGGTTGACGAGGACCTGGCGGAGCCGGCCGGGGTCGCCGACGAGGACCGGGGGGATGTCGGGCGGGATGGCGCTGAGCAGCTCGATGTTCTTGCGGTGGGCGCGCTGCGCTAGCATGTCGAGGGTGGCCTCGACGGTTTCGACGATGCCGAAATTCAGTTCCTCAAAGACCAGCTTCCCGGCCTCGATCTTGGAGAAATCGAGGATGTCGTTGATCACGGTGAGGAGGGTGTCGGCGCTCGTGCGGATGGTCTCGGCGAACTCGCGTTGCTGCGAGTCGAGCGGCGTGTCGAGCAGGAGACCGACCATGCCGATGACGCCGTTCATCGGCGTGCGGATCTCATGGCTCATGTTGGCGAGGAACTCGCTCTTTGCGCGGGTGGCTGATTCCGCGGCAGCCTTGGCGGCCTCGAGCTGTTCCTCGGCGCGCTTGATGGTGGTGATGTCCTTGGTGATGCCGCAGGTGCCGATGATCTCGCCGGCCTCGTCCCGCAGGGGCATCTTGGAAGTGAGACCCCAGGTGACGCTGCCATCGGGCCAGGTTTCCTTCTCGACGAGGCCGAGGACGGGCTGGCCGGTCGTCAGGATGCGTTGCTCGTCATCGAAGGCCTGTCGCGCGTGTTCCGGGGCGAAGAAGTCGAAATCGGTCCGGCCCAGGGCGTCGCGGGCGTGCGCGAGCCCGAACTTTTCCACCATGGCGCGGCTGAGCGCGATGAAGCGCGATTCCCGGTCCTTGCAATAGATGCTGTCGGGAATGGTTTGCATGAGGCCGTGCACCAGCGCGCGTTCGCGCGCGAGTTCGGCCTCGGCCTGCTTGGCGGCGGTGACGTCGCGGTCGATGCCGATGGTGTATTCGCGGCCATCGATGAGGACGAGGCTGGTGGAGTATTCGATGGTGAGCACGGTGCCGTCCTTGCGCCGGTGTTGGGAGAAGCCGTGGCTGCGCGCGCTGGTGCGCAGGGTTTGCAGGTGGTGCGCGGAGCCCTGGCGGGCCCAGGGGTTGGCCTCAATGAAGTCGACGGACTGGCCGACCAATTCCTCGCGGGTGTATCCGTGCAACTCGCAGGCCATGGGATTGCAGTCCACGATCTTCATCGGGACGGCGGGATCGTGCGGATCGAACAGCATCAGGCTCAGCGGCGCCTGTTCCCAGACGATGCGAAGTTGCGGCAGGGTGAGATTGAGCTCCTGCTGGTGGCGGGCCTGCTCCTGGGCGGTGCGGCGCCAGACCCGGGTCGCGTACATGACATAGCCGAGGGTGAGGGCCGTGACGCCGACGCAGCCCGTGGCGAGCCAGGTCAGCGTGGTGACGCTGACCGCCGGGGTGATCCAGATCCACGCGGTGGCGCCGGCGAGAAGCACGAGCGCCGCGGTCGGAAGTGCGACCGGCAGGGACAGCATGAAGCCGGGACGAGGGGCGGAGACGCCCGCGAGGGGCAACGGGGGCAACATCATGAGGGGTAAAGGTCAGGCGAAAGGAGCCTGCGAAGCGGGGCGGGGCCGGCCCTGGTCGAGCACTTCGCGCACGAGCCGGGCGAGGGCCTTGGGTTGATAGGGTTTCTGCAGAAAGGCGAAGCGCTCGCGGGGATTCAGAACGTTCGTGGCGATCTCGGCGTTGTAGCCGCTGCTGAAGATCACCTTCAGGGCGGGCCGCTCCGCCTGGAATTTTTCGGCGAGTTCCTGCCCGGTCACCTCATCGGGCAGCACGATGTCCGTGACGAGGAGCGCCACGCGCGCGCCGTGCCACTTCCAGGTTTCGAGCGCCTCCGCGCCGCTGCCGGCCTCGAGGATCTTGTAGCCCTGCATTTGGAGCACGGTGCGGGCATAGGCGCGGACTGATTCCTCATCCTCCACGAGCAGGATCGTCTCGCGCCCGCCCCTGACGGTGGCCGGTTCCTCGGCGCCGGGCCTGGCCGCGGCGGGATCCGGGCGCGGCGCAAGCGGGAGAAACACGCGGAAGAATGTGCCGATGCCGACCTCGCTCTCGACCTCGACCCAGCCCTCGTGCTGTTTCGCGATGCCGAACGCGGTTGCCAGGCCCAGTCCGGTGCCCTGGCCCTCGGGCTTGGTGGTGAAGAACGGTTCGAAAATGCGCGGAAGGATGTCGGCTGGAATGCCGGGACCGGTGTCGCGCACGCCCAGCCAGACGTGCGGCCCGGGCCGGGCCTCGGGGTTCGCGGCCGCGTCGTCGGCGGAGATTTCGCCGGACCCGGTGCTGATGACGAGGCTGCCGCCCTTGGGCATGGCGTCGCGGGCATTCACGACGAGATTCATGACGACCTGTTCGAGCATGCCGGAGTCGGCGAGCACCGGGGGAAGGGGGCGCGCGAGGTCGAGCTCGAGCCGGATGTTTTCCCCGATCATGCGGCGCAGCATGGTGGCGGACTCGGTGATCGAGTCATTGAGGTCCATGGGCTGCCGGTTGGGCTGGCTCTTGCGGCTGAAGATGAGCAACTGCCGGGTGAGGGCGGCGGCGCGCCCCCCCGCCACATAAATCTGGCGCAAGGGCTCGGCGATGGACGCGGGCAGCGAGGGATTGTCGAGGAGTAGGTTGCTGTAGCCGTTGATGACGGTAAGCATGTTGCCGAAATCGTGGGCGATGCCGCCCGCGAGCTGGCCGATGGATTCCATCTTCTGGGCCTGATGAAGCTGGTGCTCGAGCTGCCGGCGCTCGGTGATGTCGCGCGCGACGCCGACCACCCGGGCGATCCCGCCCGGGGCGCCGGGGACCGGGTCGGCGCGCTCCTCGATCCAGCGGCAGGCACCGTCGGGTTGCAGGATGCGGTATTCCATTTCATAACCGACGCCGGCGGCGAGTTGACGGCGGGCGTGGATCACCCGCGCGCGATCCTCCGCGTGGAGGGAGTCGGACCAGCTGGCGGGGTCGGCGACGAGATCGACGACCCGCCGGCCCCAGATGCGCTGGAAGGCGGGGCTGACATAATGGAATTGGCCGCCGTCGGCGGAGGCGCTCCAGAACACCTCGCGAATATTTTCCGCCATCTCGCGGAAGCGGGCCTCGCTCGCGTGGAGGGCGGCTTCCGCCTGCTGGCGCGCCGCGCGCTCGTAGGATTCCTGCAGGGCGCGCCCGATCGCAGGCGCGAGGCGGGCGAGATTGGATTTGAGGACGCAATCCGCGGCGCCTTCCTTGAGGATCTCGATCGCGCGTTCCTCGCCGATCGTGCCGGAGACGAAGACAAAAGGGGTGTCGGGTCGCAGTTCGCGGGCCTGGGTGAGGGCCGACGTGCCATCGTAGCCGGGCAGGCTGTAATCCGCGAGGATGAGATCGAAGCGCGCCTGCATGAGCGCGCCGACGAATTCATTGCGCGTGGCGGTGATCGTGAACTGGGCGCGAATGCCGGCTTTTTCGAGCGCGGACTGGATGAGGACGCAATCAGACGGATCGTCCTCGAGGAGCAGGAAACGGAGGGCGTGCCCGGGAGGGGGGAAAGCGGTGCTCGTGCTCATGAAGCCGCGCGCGGGGTGCGGATGCCAAGGGGCCAACGGGTGGTGAGGGTGATGAGGTGACCTGACCTGCGCGAGATTGCTGACATTGGATTGCAAGTAAAGCGTCGGGTGCGACGGGATCGTTCCCGCGGCATGGGAAAATTGGGTGCACGGAAAGCTCTGAGCTGGAAATGCAGTTGGATGGAGGGCGAGGCTTGACCACACCCGTTTCTCGCTGCGGGAACCGAGGGCGTGGACGGGTCATGCCCCTACAATTGAACAGTTCGACCGCGCACACGGCGGAATCGCGTTCTGACTGCATCGTTCCGGCTGAGGTCGCACAGAGTGGAAACCAAGCGATCTCCGCGTCCGCCGTGCGCTCAGTGACTTCTTGAGATCCGCGTTGACCCCAGTCGGTGGGGGATGACCGAGTTCAGGCAAAGATGCCCCCGCCCAGAAGTTCTTCGCCGCGATACAGCGCCATGATCTGTCCGGGGGCCAGGGCGCGCTGGGGGGTGGAGAACCGGATGAGGGCGTAGTGCGGCTCGCCGGGTGCGGTCGGAGCGACCGGAGTGAAATGGATCGGGACGCGTGGGTCGCGATAGCGCACGCGGCATTCGATGGTGGTGGCAGCGGTGAGGGGTTCGCCGATGAAACTGAGATGGTGGACTCGAGCCTCGCTGGTCCACAGTCCGGGCGCCGAGGGACCGTCGAAGGCGACGAGCAACGCATGATCGCTCGCGCGCTTGCCCACGACGACGTACGCCTGATGGTCCGTATTGGAGGGGATGCGAATCCCACGCCGTTGCCCGATGGTATAATAATGGAGGCCGCGGTGTTCACCCAGGATTTTGCCATCGGTGGCGCGCACAATCGGGCCGGGGTGTTCGGGCACGTACGCCCGGAGGAAATCGGCCATCTTCACCTCGCCGATGAAGCAGATGCCCTGGCTGTCCTTCTTGCGCGCATTCGGGAGACGGGCGTCGTTGGCGAGCTCGCGGAGCTGTGGCTTTTCCAAATGCCCAATGGGGAAAAGGGCGTCGCGGAGCTGGGCTTGGGAGAGCAGGGCGAGGAAGTAGGACTGGTCCTTGTTTTTGTCGACGCCCTCAAGGAGGGAGAAGGAAGAAGTAGCGGCCGAGCTCGGTCGGTCCACGGGAACGGACCGAGCAGGCGCGGCCCCTGCGGAGGAGCGCGGCGCCTTTCGCGCGTAGTGTCCGGTCGCGACCGCGGCGAAGCCCTCGGCTTGGGCGTATTTCAGGAACACGCCGAATTTCATCTCCCGATTGCACATCACGTCGGGGTTCGGGGTGAGGCCGCGCTGGTAGCCGTCGAGGAGGTAGTCCACGACGAGGCGGCGATAGTCCTGCATGAGGTTGACGACGCGGAACTCGATCCCGATGGCCTCGGCGGTGGCGCGCGCGTCGTCGATGTCCTGCATCCACGGGCAATGGCCGATGACGTTGTCCTCATTGATCCAATTTTTCATGTACGCGCCGACGACGTCGTGGCCCTGCTGCTTGAGCAGGAGCGCGGCGACGGAGCTGTCGACTCCGCCGGACATGGCGACGAGGATGCGGGACATGGAATGGAGGATTGGGGGAGGGGAGGGTCGCCAAAAGCTCAAAAAGCGCAATGCGGAGCCGGTTTGCGGGAATTCCAAGACGGGCTCTCTGGCCGCACGCCGGTCATCCTGGTACGCGGCAACCGCTGGCGGCTGCACCGCAAGCGGAGATGAACACTGAGAATGCAGAATTGCTCCCGCCACCGTTGTCCTGCGACCGGGAGCAACCGCTGGGCGGTTGCCTAGTGAGCGGAGATGAACCTCGGAGAACGGAAAACACGACCGCCAACGTCATCCTGAGCGGAGCGAAGGATCCAAGGGAAAGGACGGAGGTGCGCCGACTCCGTAGATCTTCACTGCGTTCACGATGACCGTTGGAAAGTCTTAGGTATTTCTAATGTGGCTGCGGCTCACAGGCTCAAAACCAGTTCAGGTCACCAGCAGCCGCGCGAAGGATTCACGGTAAGGCGGATGTGACCGACTTCGTACATCCATCGCCCGCTTGTCGAAAGCGCGCGCTTGCGGTGGCGCGGGAGGTGCTGGAGTATGTTCCTTCATCACCTGCCTTGAACACCCGCGCACCCTTCGACCAAGAGCTGGCCCACCGCATTGCGCGCGCGTGGCTGACGTCGACATCGTCGGGGATCATCGAGATGGGCGCCGACTGGACGGCGGAGTCGCTGCCGCTGTTGACGCCGGGGGACAAGGCCTTCGAGTTTGCTGATCTCAGCCCGGCTGAGCCGTCCCTCTACGCGGACGAGGCGGCGTATTACGTGGATGACGACGGGCAGGTGGTCTTCATGCTGGATCCGGCCAACCACAGCTGGGTCAATTTTGAGGAGATGCCGGTGTATGTCGCCGGTGACTTCAATGGCTGGCAGGCGGCGGTGGGGCAGGCGGCGTGGGCCATGCAACCCGGGGATTTGAATGGTCGGCCGGTGTTGCTGCTGCGGCGGCCGGCGGGGCCCTTGCTCACGGAGCCGCCGGCGCAGTTCAAGTTTGTGACGGGTGACGGCCGGTGGCTCGACCTGCCGCCCGACGCGACGAACGTGGTCACGACCGCCGACGGGCGCACGAATCGTGTGCTCAAGCGCCACCGCACCGGCCGGAATCTTTTCCGCTTCACCACGGCCGAGCCGGTGCTGTTGAACCAGACGTACTCGGTCATCCTCGTGCGGGATGGGCGGGAGCCGCCGAAGGTGCGCGTGCGCCTGGGGAAGTTTTTCCATGCATTGCGAAGTGATTTGCCATTGGGCGCGATCGTGGGACGGGGCGAGACGGTATTCCGGATTTTCGCCCCGCGCGCGAAGCATGTGCGGCTGTTCCTCTGCGAGAAGCTCCAGGACCAGGGTCACGCCTTCGGTTACGAACTCGACCGGCGCCTCGAGTCGGGCGCGTGGCGGGGTGTGTGGGAAGCGCAGTTGAACCGCAACCTGCACGGCTGGCATTATTGGTACTCGATCAGCGGACCGCACGACGTGTTCGGGCATTTTCATCCGAGCCAGCGCGTCCTCGACCCGTATGCGCGGGCGACGGTGGGGCGGGACGGGCCGGGCATCGTATTGGACGCGGGCTGGGTTGGTCGGGCGGACCGGTCCTTCGCCACTCCCGCCTGGCAGGATCTGGTGATGGCGGAGGCGCATGTGCGTGACTTGGTCGCGCAGGCGCCGATCCCGCTCAGCCCCGAGGACCGCCTCGGGTTCACGGGCCTGCGAAAATGGGTCGAGAGCCCGGATTTCCACCTGAAGAAGCTTGGCGTGAACTGCGTCGAATTGCAGCCGATCCACCAGGCGGACAACACCGCGCGGGATGAATATTTTTGGGGTTACATGCCCGTGAATTATTTCGCGCCGGCGGCGGACTACGGTCTGGCTGGCGCGCACGCGTCGCAGGTGAAGGAGCTGCAGGAGCTGGTGGCGGCGTTCCACCGGCAGGGCATGGCGGTGGTCATCGACGTCGTGTACAATCACGTGGGTGTGCCCGCGCACCTGTTGTTCATCGACAAGCTGTATTATTTCGAACTCGGGGACGACGGCACGCTGGCCAACTGGAGCGGCTGTGGCAACGACCTGCGGGCGCGTTCGGCGATGGCGACGCGCATGATCATCGACAGCCTGGTGCAACTGATCGAGGTGTACGGGGTGGATGGGTTCCGCTTTGACCTCGCGGAACTGATCGGCGTCGACGTGCTGCGCGAGATCGAGGTGGCGGTGAAGAAGGTGAAACCGGATGTGATCCTGATCGCGGAGCCCTGGAGCTTCCGCGGCCACATCGCGGCCGCGTTGCGGCCCACCGGGTATGCCTCGTGGAACGACAACTATCGCAATTTCGTGCGCGATTATGTGCACGGGCGCGGGTCGGCGGGCTCGCTCGAGTATTTCCTCAAGGGGTCACCCTGGCATTTCGCGTTCTGGCCCGCGCAGACGGTGAACTACACGGAGTCGCACGACGACAGCACCTGGATCGACTCGATCACGGAGAATCCGGACCGCAATGGGCTCAACCCGACGCACAACGACCGGCGGCGCACGCACCTGATGGCGGCGATCCTCTTTGCCTCGGTGGGGATCCCGTTGATCGCGGCCGGCCAGGATTTCCTCCGCAGCAAGCAGGGCGTGAACAACACGTACTTGCGGGGTGATTTGAACGCGCTGGACTACCGGCGCATGGCCCGGTTTCCGGGCACTCACCGGTATTTCGCCGACTGGATCGCGTTTCGTCGTTCGCCGCGGGGGCAATTGTTGCGTCAGTGGTCTCGCCCCTCCGAAGGGTTTTTCCAATGTTTCGGCCGCCCCGGACATCCGGGGCTGGTGACGATTTACAACGCGGATGGCAGCCAGGGATCCCAGCGCCTGATGTTCGCCGTCAATCCACACATCGATGACACCACGCTGTCGATCGGCCTGTTTCAGGGGCACAACTGGCGGCTGCTGGCTGATCATGAGTGCTTTTACGCCGACGGAACCCCGACGCCCCTGAGCCTTGGACCGGAGGGTGTCTTTGTGCCCGGGTTGGGCTGCAGCCTGTGGATCAGCGGTTAGTGGCTGGCAGGCCCTGGTCGAGAGGATACGGGGGAGGGGCGGCCGGCGGTTCGCGCTGCTGTTTATTACGCAAATATTGGCCACTGCTGGGCGGATCAGGCCACAATTTCCGCATCGCTCTTGCCAAAGAGGGGGGCGGGCTTTTCAGTGACCGTTCTTAACGTTCACGTCCACAACCCACACCTAATATGGCAGTCAAAGTAGCAATCAATGGTTTCGGCCGCATCGGCCGTCTCGTTTTCCGCGCGCTGGTCGAGCAGGGTCTGCTCGGCACCAAGCTCGATGTCGTCGCCGTCGGCGATATCGTTCCCGCGGACAACCTGGCCTACCTCCTCAAGTACGACTCCACCCAAGGACGGTTCCAAGGCACGGTTTCCTCCAAGAAGTCCGCCGCTGACAAGGCCGAGGACGATGTGCTGGTCGTGAACGGCAAGGACATCCTCGTCGTCAGCGCGAAGTCCCCCGCCGAGCTCCCGTGGGGCAAGCTGGGCGTCGACCTCGTGATCGAGTCCACCGGTTTGTTCACCGAGGCCGAGAAGGCCAAGGGTCACATCACCGCCGGCGCCAAGAAGGTCATCATCTCCGCCCCGGCGAAGGGCGAGGATATCACCGTCGTTCTCGGCGTGAATGACGACAAGCTCGACCTCGCGAAGCACAGCATCATTTCCAACGCTTCCTGCACCACGAACTGTCTCGCGCCGATCGTCCACGTGCTCCTCAAGGAAGGCTTCGGCGTCGAGGAAGGCCTCATGACGACGATCCACTCCTATACCGCGACGCAGAAGACCGTGGACGGCCCGTCCAAGAAGGACTGGAAGGGTGGCCGTTCCGCCGCCATCAACATCATCCCGTCGTCGACCGGCGCCGCCAAGGCCACCGCGCTCGTGCTGCCCGAGGTCAAGGGCAAGCTCACCGGCATGTCCTTCCGCGTGCCGACGCCGACGGTGTCCGTCGTCGATCTCACGGTCCGCACCACCAAGGAGACCTCCTACAAGGCGATCTGCGAGGCCATGAAGAAGGCTTCCGAGACCTACCTCAAGGGCATCCTCGCCTATACGTCCGACGAGGTGGCCTCCAGCGACTTCATCCACGACAAGCACTCGTCGATCTTCGACGCCGGTTCCGGCATCGAGCTGAACAGCAAGTTCTTCAAGCTCGTGAGCTGGTACGACAACGAGTGGGGCTATTCCAACCGCGTCGTCGAGCTGACCCAGCAGATCGCCGCGAAGCTCTAAGGCGGCGCAACGCCGCGTAGTAGCGAGTATCGAGTAGCGAGTAGCGAGCAGACCAAGCTCCTACTCGCTTTCTTTTTCCTCCCACTCGCTACCCGCTACTCACTACCCGCTACTTCCTCCCTTCCATGCCCAAGTTCAAATCCATCCGCGACCTCTCCCTCTCCGGCAAACGCGTGTTCATTCGCGTCGACTTTAACGTCCCGCAGGACAAGGCCACCGGCGCCATCACCAACAACGCCCGCATCGTGGCCGCGCTGCCGACGATCAAGCACGCGCTCGAGCAGGGCGCCGCGGTCGTCCTCGCCAGCCACCTCGGCCGGCCGGATGGCAAGGTCATTGCCAAGTTCTCGCTGAAGCCCGTGGCCGCCGAGCTGGAGAAGCTCCTGGGCAAGCCGGTGAAGTTCCTCAACGACTGCGTCGGCGCCGAGGTCGAGGCCGCCTGCGCCCCCGGCGCCCTGAAGGCCGGTGACGTCGTGCTGCTCGAGAACCTGCGCTTCCACATCGAGGAGGAGGGCAAGGTGAAGGAGAAGCAGGCCGACGGCACCGAGAAGTCCATCAAGGCCGACCCGAAGGCCGTCGAGGCCTTCCGCGCCTCGCTCTCGAAGCTCGCCGACGTCTACGTCAACGACGCCTTCGGCACCGCGCACCGCGCGCACAGCTCGATGGTCGGCGTGTCGCTCAAGGACAAGGCCGCCGGTTTCCTCATGGAGGCCGAGCTCAAGGCCTTCGCGAAGGTCATCGACAGCCCGGCCCGCCCGTTGCTCGCCATCCTCGGCGGCGCGAAGATTGCCGACAAGATTCCCCTCATCAACAACCTCCTCGAGAAGTCCGACGAGATCATCATCGGCGGCGGCATGTCCTTCACGTTCAAGAAGGTCCTGGAGGGCATGGAAATCGGCACCTCGCTCTTCGATGCCGAGGGCGCGAAGATCGCGAAGGAACTCTTCGACAAGGCGAAGGCCAAGGGTGTGAAGATCACGCTCCCCGTGGACTTCGTCACCGCCGACCGTTTCCCGGGCTCGCCGGCGGACATCGCGGCCGTGCAGACCGGCGTCGCCGACGACAAGGCCGGCATACCCGCCGGCTGGATGGGGCTCGATGCCGGCCCGAAGTCGCGCGAGCTCTTCGCGCAGGTCATCGGCCGCGCGAAGACGATCATCTGGAACGGGCCCCCGGGCGTGTTTGAGGTCGAGAAGTTCGCCGAGGGCACGAAGGCCATGGCGGCGGCCTTCGCGAAGGCAACCGAGGCCGGCGCGGTCACGGTGGTCGGCGGTGGCGACACCGCCACCGCGGCCAAGAAGTGCAAGATCGTCGACAAGGTCTCCCATTGTTCCACCGGCGGCGGCGCCAGCCTCGAGCTCCTCGAAGGCAAGGTCCTCCCCGGCGTGGCGTTTCTGGAAAACTAATCCGTCCAACCCGTCATTCTGAGCGAAGCGAAGAATCCAAGGTTACATCCGTCGGCGCACATTCCCTTGGATCCTTCGCTGCGCTCAGGATGACATACAAAACTTAACACCATGATCCGCAGAAAACTCATCGCTGGTAACTGGAAGATGAACAAGACGGCCGGCGACGGCGTTGCGCTCACCAAGGACATTGTGGCCGAGATCGGTCGCATTGGCTCGGTGGACGTGGTCGTGTGTCCGCCCTTCACCGCGCTCGAGAGCGTCGCCAAGGCGCTCGAGGGCCAGAGCGTGAAGCTCGGCGCCCAGAACATGAGCCCCGAGAAGAGCGGCGCCTTCACCGGCGAGGTGTCCGCGGAGATGCTCCGCGCGCTGTTCGTGTCCCACGTCATCCTCGGCCACAGCGAGCGCCGCACGTATTTCGGCGACACCGACGCCATCATCAACAAGAAGGTCGTGGCCGCGCTGGCCAACCAGCTGAAGCCCATCCTATGCGTCGGCGAGACCCTCGCCGAGCGCGAGGCGGGCTCGACCCTCGCGGTCGTGCAGCGCCATGTGGAGCTGGGTCTCGCCGGCGTCACCGCCGAGCAGATGGCCAGCGTCATCATCGCCTACGAGCCCGTGTGGGCGATCGGCACCGGCAAGGTTGCGACCACCGCGCAGGCGCAGGAGGTTCACGCCTTCATCCGTGACCTGCTGACCAAGCTCTATGGCGCGCCCGTGGCCCAGAAGGTCCGCATCCTCTATGGCGGCTCGATGAAGCCGTCCAACGCCCCCGAATTGCTCGCCGAAAAGGACATCGACGGCGGCCTGATCGGCGGCGCGGCGCTCGAGGCGAGGTCGTTCATCGACCTGGTCAAGGCGGCGGAAGCGGCCGTTTAAGACCGTCGGCTCGGAACGCCCTGCATGGAAGACCGGCCCGGGGACGGGCCGGCGCTAGTGAACGTGCGCCCGCGCTTCTCGCGGCAAACTGTCGCCCGCTCTTGGAAGAAACTCCTGCCGATGCGGGCTTGCCGCACTTTGGTCGCCCGGACTTAGTGGCGGCGATGTCCCTCCACGCAGGCCTCGTCTGCCTCCTGCTTTGCACCGTCACCCTGGTCACCGGGGTGGGGGCGGAGGTCGCCTTCTCCGAGCCGGAATGGGCGATTGAGGCCCGGTTCCCGGGGACGCCGAAGTCCGATGGGGTTCTCACGCCGTCGCCTCAGGGCGACGTCAAGGTGCGGCGATTTTTTTGGGAGCAGGGCGGGCAGCATTATCTGCTGGCGCGTTTCGAGTATCCGATGGCGATGGTCCCGGGCGAGGAAACGGGGCTTTACGACAAGTCCATTGCGGACCTCATGAAATCGCGCCCCGGCCAGTTGCGATTACGGGAGAATTTCGAACTGGGGCCTTATTTCGGCGAGCGGATCGTGGTGGCCCAGCGCCGGGAACGGTCCGTGCGCGAGGTGCGATTCGTGGCCATTGCGTCGGTGCTGTACATGATGAGCGTGGAGTGGCCGGAGCAGGCGAAGGCGGATGCGGCCGCCACGCAGTTTTTCAAGAGTATGCGGGTGGTCCCGGCCTACGCGAATGTCCGTGAGGCGGAAGCGGCCGCGCGCTGGCGCGAACTCAAGGCGGGGAATTTCAGCCTCCGCTATGACGCGTCGCGCTGGTATCGGGACCCGACCGACGCCGAGCCGGGGATTTTCAACCTGCTCCGGACGGATCAGCGCGCGGAGGCCCAATTGATCGCGGAGCCCGAGCCGATCGCTGGAGGCGATATCGAAAGGGCGGTGTTGGACACGGTTCGGGAAAGCGCCGAGTCGGTGAGCGTGCGCCGACGGGGCACGAAACAGCGCGGTTCAGCCCAGATCAAGGAGCTAGAATTCGCCGTGCGCATGGACGGCGATTCCTACGTGAATCATGGCTATTTCTACAGTGGGCCCGAAGGCGCGGTGCAGTTGCGCGGCTGGTCGGAGGAAAGGGATTATCCTGACGTGTCGGCGGATATCACGGAGCTATTGGACGGACTGACGGTTATCTCCAGGTAACGTCGGTCGTGGGGTCGACGGGCCGGCTAGGCGATCGTGTCCGTGGACCGATCGAATTGCTCCAGCAAGTCCTGCGTGGGCGGGTAGAGTGGAGCGCCGTCGAGGAAGCGTCGGAGGTCGCGGATCTGTCCACGCGCCTCCGTGGGATCGGCGGGCTGGTCGAGGGCGACGCGCACGGCGATATAGAGGGCGAGTTGGCGGGCGCCGACGGCGAGGTGCGATGCGTCGCGCCAGGCGTAGAGTTCCGCGGTTTCCCGCAGGAGGGCGACGTACACGAGACAGCGCGTGTGACCGGCGTCCTTCGCCAGTCCCGCGGTGAGGGTGGCGAATTGTTCATCGGCCGAGAGGGCGAGGAAACGGCTGGCGGGCATGCCGAAATTCCGTTCCTGAAGGTCGAGAGCGAGCTGCAGGGTTTCGTTCACCTCCGCGCGGTCCTCCTCGGAGAGCAATTTGCCCTTGAGACGCAGGCGCGCCACGAGCCGGGAGATCGTCTGGATATGGCGGAGGATGTAGTCCTGCTGTTGGGCGGGCATGAATCCTCAGTTATTCCGAATCGCCATGGATTCCACCAAAGTTCGAAGAAAGGTCGGATCGCCGGGCAGGGCGGCCAGCGCGGCCAAGGCCGCGTCGGTGTGTTCGCGCGCGAGTTTGCGGGAGGCGTCGAGTCCGTGCAGGCTCACGTAGGTGGTCTTGCCGGACCGGGCGTCCTTGCCGGCCGTCTTGCCCAAGGCGGCGGAATCGGCGGTGGCGTCGAGGACGTCGTCCACGATCTGAAAAGCCAGGCCGAGGTGGCGGCCGGCGGCGCGCAGGGCATCGAGCTGCGCAGCGGTGGCCCCGCCGCAGAGGCCGCCCGCGAGGAGGGAGACCGTGATCATGGCGCCGGTCTTGTTGAGGTGGATGAATTCCAGCTCGTCCGCGGTCGCGTCGGATCTGCCTTCCGCGAGGAGATCCTCCATCTGGCCACCGATGAGGCGTTCGCTGCCGGCGGCGTCCGCGAGTTCCCGGACGAGAGCGGAGGCGAGGGCGGGCTGGGCGGCGTAGTGGGTGGAGATGAGTTGGAAGGCGAAGGTCAGCAGGGCGTCGCCGGCCAGCAGGGCGGTCGCCTCGTCGAACTGGCGGTGCGTGGTGGCGCGGCCCCGGCGCAGGTCGTCATTGTCCATGCAGGGCAGGTCGTCATGGACCAGCGAATAGGTGTGAACACACTCGATGGCGACGGCGGCGGCGAGTGCGTCGGCGGGGGGAGATTCGGAACCGGGACGGCGGGGGCTGGAGGCGAAGAGCTCCGCGGTGGCGAGGGTCAGGACGGGGCGCAGGCGTTTGCCGCCGCCGAGGAGGGCGTAGCGCATGGCTTCATGAATGCGCGCGGGTCGCGTGGAGGCGGCGGGGACCAGGCGTTCGAGGCCGTGTTCGGCGCGGGCGCGGTAGGCCTGAAGTTGCGCGGCAAAATCCATGGAAGGCCGGGAATTTCCGGGCGGGGGCGTCCGTTGGCAAACGGATTGTGAAGCGTGGGGGCGGGGGAGAACAGACTGGTCTTGCCGCCGGGTCCGCATTCAATCATGGGGTATCCGCGATGCCCACCTACGAATACCTCTGTGCGAAATGCGGTCATGAACTCGAGGCGTTCCAATCGATGAAGGATGCGCCCCTCACCAAGTGCCCGGCCTGCAAGAAGGCCGGTTTGAAGCGCAAGGTCGGGGGCGGCGCCGGGCTGATCTTCAAGGGCACCGGGTTCTACATCACCGATTACAAGAACAAGGCGGCCACGAAGAAGGAGTCAGGCGCGCCCGCCAAGACCTCGGAATCCAAGCCGGCCGCGACGCCGGCAAAATAACCCCACCATGGCTGACAACAAAATTGAGAAAGCCCTCTACGGCCCCAGCACCACCGAGGTGGCGCTCGGCGCCGTGCTTGGTCTCGGCGCCGGCCTGCTGGCTGCATGCGCTTTCCTCGTCTTCAAGCCGGTCGTCCAGGTGCGCGAGTTGCCTCCGGCGGAGAAGCAGGTGCGCGGGGCGGTGTATTATGTTCCCGGCAGCGAGTCGGGTGCGAAGAGCCGCAATTGGAACGCCAAGCAAAAACAGCTGGTCGCGGCCCAGAGCGTGGAGGTGGTGGAGGATGAACTGAATGCCTGGTCGGCCAGCACCCTCGGGACGGCGGGCGCGACGAAGCCCGGAGCGGAACCCGCGGCCGACGGCGGGATTTTCCAGCCAGGCACGCCGAATTTCCAGATTGCCGATGGCAAGATCCGGATCGGGTTCCGGTGCCTGCTCAACTGGTATGGGGTGGGCCACGAGGTTTTTGTGATCACGCGCGGCGAAGTCCGCCGGTCGGGCGATCGTTTCGTGTATGTGCCCGACACCGTGCACCTGGGCTCGTGCCCGCTGCACCTGCTCCCGGTCGTGTCGCGGCCGCTCGTCTCCCATCTCCTGAGCAAGAAGAAGGTGCCCGACGAGATCCTCTCGGCCTGGGCGAAGGCCAGCGACGTCACCATCGAGGGCGACAAGCTCAAGGTCACGTTCTAGTGCGTCGTTTCGGCGAGGCTTGCGGCGGGGGCGGAACCGCGGGTGCCAGCGCCGCCTGACCGCCCGGCGTTTTCCCCGTGTCGAAGAGCCTCAAGAACATCAGCATCGTGGCGACCGCCACCGTGGTCTCGCGCGTGCTGGGGTTGGTGCGGGAAATCTTCATCGCCGCGGTGTTCGGCGCCAGCGCGCTCAACTCGGCGTTTGTATCGGCGTTCACCCTGCCGAATCTTTTCCGGCGACTGCTCGGCGAGGGAGCGCTGACCGCGGCATTTGTCCCGACGCTGACGCAGGAACTCGAACTCCGCCAGCGGGCCGCGGCGTTTGCGCTCGTGAGCAAGGTCATGAGCTGGCTGGTGCTGGCGACCACCGTGATGGTGCTGCTGGCGATGGCGGTCGGGGCGAACGCCGACGCCGTCCTCCGCCTGCTGGGCGAGGCGGGTCCGGGCGAGGCGACGGCGCGACGCTTCCTGCTGGCGGCGGACCTGGCTGTGATCCTGTTCCCGTACATGATTTTCGTCTGCCTCGCGGCGGCGTTCAGCGCCGCGTGCCAGGTCCTGGGACGATTCAGCGAGCCGGCGCTTTCACCCGTGTGGCTGAACCTCGCCATCCTGCTGGCCCTGGGTCTGGGCGCCTGGTGGGCGTGGGGTGACGTGGCGCGGATGCACCTGTTGTGCGCGGGCGTGCTCGTTGGCGGATTCTTCCAGATGGCGGTGCCGGCGGCGGTGTTGTGGCGCGAGGGCTGGCGGCCGGTCTTTGATCTCCGGGCCGACGACCGGGTGCGGGAGATCATCCGGCTGATGGCACCCACGGTCATCGGTTCCGCGATTTACCTGATCAACATGTCGGTCTCGCGGTTTGTGGGTCTCGCGCTCAATGACGAGGCGAACACCGTGCTGAACCTGGCGACGCGCCTGATGGAGCTGCCGATCGGGGTGTTCACGATCGCGATCGCGACGGTGGTTTTTCCGCTGATCTCGCGACACGCGGCGAAGTCGGATTGGGCCAGTCTCGGCCGTGATTACCACAAGGGTCTGCGGCTGGTGCTGATCTTCAACGTGCCGGCCGCGATCGGGCTGGCGCTGCTGAGCGAGCCGGTGACGCGGCTGCTGTTTGAATGGGGCGAATTCACGGCGGGCGACACCGCGCTGATGACGCCGATCCTCGCCGTGTACGCGTTCGGCCTGCCGTTCCTTTCGTTCACCGCGGTCGCCTTGCGCGGCTTCTATGCCCTGAAGGACACGGCCACGCCGGTGCGGGCGGCCGCGCTGAGTTTTGTGATCAACCTGGGATTGAGCCTGAGCCTGATGGGCTGGCTGTCCACCGTGGGTCTGGCGATTGCGGGCAACCTCGCGCTGGTGGCGCAGGCGTGGTATTTGCAGCGGCGGTTGGTGGCGCGGCTGCCGGGGCTGGGGTTTGGACCGTTGCTGCCGAATTTGGGGAAGATCCTGGTTGCGAGCGCGCTGATGGGCGCGCTGGTGTGGGTCGGTGCCAGTGGCGCGGCGGGGCTCGATCTATCCGTCCGAGCGCGGGACCTGGTCGTCGTGGGCGCGGTGATCCCGCTGGCGGTGGCCGCGTATGGCGGGTTGCTCTGGGTGCTGAAGATCGAGGGGCGCGACGAGCTGAACGCGCTGGTTGCGAAATTTCGCGGCCGGGGTTCTGTCGGTTGAATGGACGCGACGACTGAAGTCAGGCACAAGCCAGCGGAAAAGCGCTACGTGGCGACGGTGGACGGACACGAATCGATCTGCGAGTATGAGAATAATGGTGATCGAATGATTTTCACGCACACGTATGTGCCACCGGAGCTGCGGGGGAAGGGAATCGCGGAGAAGCTGGTGCGCGCGGCGCTGGCCGATGCCCGGGACGCGGGAAAGAAGGTGGTACCGGCCTGTTCGTATGTCGCCCGGTTCATCGAGCGGCACCAGGAATACCAAGGCTTGTTGTAAGCGACCGATCGTGGGCGCCGTCAGGGGGCGGGGACGGTTGCGCGGCCATGCATGGCCTCGAGAATGAGGTGCGCGGCGGCGGCCCCCGGGATGCGGCCGGTGTTGATCACGAGGTCATAGGCGTGCGGGTCATTGATATCCTGGTCGAAATTCGTGCGGACGTGACGCTCGCGGGCCGTGTCGCTCTCGTGAATCAGGTTCTCGGCCATCTTCCGGCTGAGCTGATGGATTTCCTGGGCCCGGTGGATTCGAGTATCGATGGGTGCAATCAGGCGCACATGAAAGCCACCCGGCAGGTCCCGGGTGATGAGGTGGGCCGCGCGCCCGGCGATGATGACACGGCCGAGCTGGGCGAACTTGTGGATGGCCTCGGCCACGCGATGCTCGAGTTCCCAGAGAGGGGGATGGAGGCCCACCATTTCGCCGATGAGCCCCTTGATCTCAGGCAGTCGATCCTCCGGCAGGAATTGGGCGAAGCTTTCCGGGAGACGATGGAGGCTCAGTGCCTTCTGGATGAGATCCTTGTCGAGAAACATCCAGCTCCCACCGCCGGTGCCAAGCCGGTCGTCCAGGAGCGGGACGAGCTGCCGTCCGATTGTGGTGGCGCCGGCGCAAGTTTCCCGGGAAAGCGTGAGAAAGGGCTGGGCGATCGAGGCAGGCTGGCCGTGCGTGCGTCGGTCGCGACTGTTGAGGCGGGTGCGGAGGATCGTCAGCCCATGTTGCAAGTAGGGGTGGTTGTTCATGGCGGGGGAGGATGGGGGAACGCGAAAGTCGGTCCGGCTTGCGCGTGGGGAATACCGGCCCGGCTCAAGGGAATTGTACCCCGGCCGGGGACTTCGCGCCACGGGAATTGCTGCGCATCGTTTGCGGGTCCGCCAAGGCAGGGGGCGCGTGGACCTGCGGCGACCCCTGTTGCCTGGACAATAAAAAACCCGCAGCGTGAGCTGCGGGTGGAAGGGACGAGCCGGGAGGGGCTCAGGCTTTCTGCACGAGGCCGGCCTTGATGGCTTTGACGGAGACCCACATGCGCTTGGTGCCGCCGGTGGGGAGCTTGACCTTGATCCATTGCAGGTTCGGGCGGAACTTGCGGGTGGTGTGCTTCGTCACGTGGGTGCCGATGCCGCCACTCTTCTTGGACTGACCCTTGCGGTGGATGATTTTGCCCATCGTGGGGCGTTTACCGGTGATTGCGCAAATTCGTGCCATGGTGTTTCTTGAGTTAAAGGGTCAGAGGTAAAGGACCGCGTTTCGCCTTAGCAAGGGAAATTTGGAAAATGCCCGGATCGCCGTGTTATTTGCGCAACGCGCTAATGGCTTGGAACTTCTGTCCCATGTTAGCCGGATGGAGCAGCTGCATGACGAGGCGCTTGCGGGGACTCAGCGCGCCGGGTTCGGCTGTGGTGATGGCCGCCAAGGCTTGGGCGGCGTGGTGCATGAAGAATGCCTCCTGGGACTCCACGCGGGCTTCCCCGAAGCCGGCCCGGGCGAGACCGTCCTCCAGCCAGTCCCAACAAATGTGTCCGGTCAGGTCCTGTTTGCCGGGTCGTGCGAGCAGGTCGTTGCCCTGTTTCTGGCGATGGTAGGTGCGCAGGGTGCCCGCGGGGGTGTGCTCGGCGAGTTCGGCCCAAAACTTGCCGTAATCGAAGGCGAGGAAGAGGCCGCTCCAGGGCTGGCCGACGATGCGCTCGAGGAGCGGGACGGTTCGCAGGGGCAGGTCGATGTGGTAATTTTCCTCGGCTGGCGTCGGCAGGCGGCTGGCGTGGGTGGCGAGTTCCGGCGTGAGCGCGGGGAGTTCCACCTCGCGCAGGTGACGGCCATGGATGGCCACGCCCAGTTCCCGCCACTGGCCGCCGCGCCATACGGCACGATGAAAGGGCTGGGCATCGAATAGTTCGTTGGAAAAGACGACGGCCTGCGCCGGCAGCGCGAAGGGCTGGCCCAGGGAGATGGTGCGCTTGGAACGGAACGGATGGGAAAGGTCGCGCAGGATCCCCCCGTTGGGCTCCGCGCCAATCTCCACAAAATCGAAATCGGCCGGGGCGGCGGGCGCCAGCAGCTTCACCACGGCGGCGATCACGAGCTCGCCGAACACGGGGTTGAAGGAGGTTGCGGTGAAGAAGTCCGCCTGGGCATCGCGGCCCACGCGTTTGAAATCACGGGTGTAGTAGCCTGCGGTCGGGTGATACATCGCCAGCTCCATGTAGCGGGCGAAGGAAACGCCGGTCGATGCGCCGGGTTCGCCGGAGAAGATTTCAAAAAAATCTGACGAGGAAGCCATTTGCCAAGGGAAGCATTTGCTCCCAGTGAAAGCCATGATCAAAAATTTCCCCTCGCTCCCGCGGACATTTGGCCGGCGGGATCGCGCCTAACCTTCGCCGCCTTGTCCACGTTCCTTCGCCGCTCTCTTCTGATCCTGCTCGCCGCGTCCGCCGGCTTTGGTCTCGCGCAATTTGCCGCCCGCCAGCATGGGGCGCCCAGCTGGTGGCCCGACCGCGAGCGCGACCGCCAGGTGCGCTACTTCAAGCATGTGCTCCAACTGGTGAAGGAGAATTATGTCGGGGATGCACCCGCGGATTATGAAAGCCTCACGCGGGCGGCGCTCGACGGCATGGTGGGGGGGCTGGATCCGCATTCCCAGTTTCTGCCGGCCGATGAGTATCGTGATACCGAGGACGAGCTGGCCAACGCCTTCACCGGCGTGGGCATCCAGGTGGAGCAGCGCGACGGTCATATCGTGATTGTCGCGCCGATCCCGGGGACGCCGGCCGATCGCGCCGGCCTGCAGCGCGGCGACCGCCTGGTGAAGATTGATGGCAAGGCGCTGGTCAATCCCACGCTCGACGGCACGATCAGCCTCGTGAGGGGCGAGCCGGGATCGCTGGTCACGCTCACGGTCCATCGGCCGGGGCAGGACCGTCAGATCGACTATCCCGTGCGGCGCGAGCGCATCCGGCTGGAGAGCGTGCGTTTGGCGGAGATGCGTCCGGGACGGGTGGGCTACCTGCAGATCACGCAGTTCAGCGAGCGGACCGCGCAGGAATTCCGGACGGCGCTCGCGGGCCTGGAGCGTGACGGGATGCGGGCGCTGATCATCGACCTGCGCAACAATCCGGGCGGGCTGCTCGACGCGGCGATTGCGGTGTGCAGCGAGTTTTTCGACGAGGATGAACTCATCGTGTACACGCAGGGCCGCGACGCCGAATCGCGGGAGGATTTCCATGCGGACAACGGACATCGCCCGCGCACCTACCCGATTGCCATCCTGGTCAATGGCGGCAGCGCCAGTGCGGCGGAGATCGTGGCCGGGGCCATGCGCGACACCAAGCGGGCGGTCATCGTCGGGGAGCGGACGTTTGGCAAGGGCTCGGTGCAGAGTGTCATCGAGCTCGATCGCGGCGAAGGCCTGCGCCTGACGACGGCGCGCTACTACACGCCCAGCGGGGTCACGATCCATGAGAAGGGCATTGAGCCGCACGTCGAGATTGAGATCAGTCCGGAGGACGAGGCCCGGATACGGGTGCAGCAATTGCGTCCGGACCTGGCGGCGTCGCCCGAGGAAAATTTCAAACCAATCGCCGATGTGCAGCTGGCGGCGGCGGAGGAAGTGCTCGCGGGCGTGCTGGCCGCTGGAAAATGAAGGACGAAGCGACCGCATGCCGTTTGAGCCGGGGCGCCCTTGTTCCGGTGCTTGAGGTAGGGGCGCAGACTTGCTGCGCCCATGGGTTACGTGCACCGAAAGGGCGCAGCAAGTCTGCGCCCCTACCATGAAGAAGAAATGATCCTGGCCCTGGAAAGTTCCTGTGATGAGACCGCGGTGGCCGCGTTTGACCCGGCGGTTGGGCTGGTGGGCGAGTGGGTGCACAGCCAGATCACGTTGCACGAGGCTTACGGCGGCGTGGTGCCCGACCTGGCGAGCCGGGAGCATCTGGCCCATCTCGCGCCGCTGTTGCAGCGGGCGCTGGCGGTGGTGAGGCCGGAACAGGTCACGAGGATTGTCGTGACGCAGGGTCCGGGGCTCGCGGCGTGTCTGGCGATGGGGCTGGCCGCGGCGAAGAGCCTCGCCCTGGCGTGGCGGGTTCCGGTGGTGGGGGTGAATCATTTGCGGGCGCACGCGTTCTCGCCGTTCATCGGGGTGCATGCGGAGCGTCCCGGGGCGTTTGACGAGGCGTTCGCCGGCTTGCTGCCGCACCTGGGCCTGCTGGTCTCGGGCGGGAACACGGCGCTGTTCAGCATCGACGAGTCGCGGCGGATCACGCTGCTGGCCGCGACTCTGGATGACGCGGCGGGCGAGGCGCTCGACAAGGGGGCCAAGTTGCTTGGCTTGGGTTATCCCGGCGGGCCGCAGGTGGAGAAGCTTGCCGCCGCCGGGCGGACGGATGCCTTCACCTTTCCCAAGGCGGTGGCGCAACGGTCGACCTTGGAATTCAGTTTCTCGGGATTGAAGACGAGCCTGCGCTACCAGTTGGAGAAAATGCCCGTGGCCGAGATCGAGGCGCGAAAGGCGGATTTGTGCGCGAGTTACCAGGCCGCGGTGTTCGAGGCCCTGGTGCGCAAGGCGAGGCTGGCGCTGGAGCGGCAGCCGTACCGGAGCTTCGGCCTTTCGGGCGGCGTGGCCAACAACCGCACGCTGCAGGCATTGCTGGAACAGGCGACCGGGGAGCACAACGTGCCGTTTCTCCGGGCCCAGGCGAAGCACACGGGGGACAATGCCGGCATGATCGCGTTTGCCGCGTGGGCCGAGCGGGAAACCGGTGGCGTCGATGATGCCGGGCTGGCGCTCGAGATCGCGCCGAGTTTGCCGCTGGCGGTACCGTAGGACGGGCGGGGCACCGCGGCACTGTCATAGCCGTTGCCAACGAGGAGGGCGTGGGTAGTTTCCTGCGCATGAATCCACGCCTGCCCCTGTCGTTGTTTTCCGTCCTGTTGCTTTCGACCGCGGTCGCCCAGCAGGATTTTTCGAAGGTCGAGATCAAGACTACGCAGGTTGCGAAGAACGTATACATGCTCGAGGGCGCGGGAGGAAACATTGGCGTCTCGGTCGGGCCGGATGGCATCCTGATCGTGGATGACCAGTTCGCGCCGCTGGCGGACAAGATTTCGGCGGCGCTGGAGAAGTTGAATCCCGGCAAGCTGAAGTTCGTGCTCAACACGCATCACCATGGCGACCACACGGGTGGGAATGCGGCGTTCGGCGCCAAGGAGGCCGTCATTGTGGCCCAAACGAATGTGCGCCCGCGCCTCGATGCCGACAGCAGGATACCCGACGTCGCGCTTCCAGTGGTGACGTTCGACGAATCCGTGTCGCTGCACTTCAACGGGGAGGAGATCAAGTTGCTGCACATCGGGCCGGGGCACACCAATGGAGACGCGATCATCCACTTCACGGGCGCGAATGTCGTCCACATGGGTGACCAGTTTGTGAGCCAGGGCTGGCCCTATGTGGATTTTGGCAGCGGCGGTGACGTGGATGGTTACATTGCCACGCAACAGGCGGTGCTGGGGAAGATCGCCCCGGATACGAAGATCATTCCGGGGCATGGTCCGCTCAGCACGGCGGAAGAACTCAAGGCGTATAACGCGATGGTCGTCGAGAGCGTGGCCCTGGTCCGCAGGGGCATGGCGGCGGGCAAGACGCTCGAGCAGCTCAAGGCGGACGGCTTGCCGGCGAAATGGGACGCATTTGGCAAGGGTTGGATCACCCATGCGCGCTGGATCGAGACCATTTATAACCAGGCGCACAAGGACAGGCCGAAGAACTAAGCGGTTTGGGTCGAGGGCGGGCTTTGGTCCGCCTGCAAGGTGGACCGCCGTCCCATCCGAAGGTACAGGACGCGAAATCCGTGTTTCCGTCATCCTGAGCAGCGAAGGATCCAAGCGTGCGCGCGCGATAACCGAAATCATGGATCCTTCGCTGCGCTCAGGATGACGGTGGAGGGAGGTGGACTCTGTTACGAGACTTTGAGGGCATGAGGAAACGGCGCGCCTGGGGGACGCGCCCTACCTCTTCAACTTTTCCCGCAGATAGGGGGCGGTGGGGCTGCGTTTCACCTTAAGCAGGCCGGCTAGTTCACCTTGATAGAGGATCTCGCCGCCGTGGGGTCCACCGCCGGGACCGAGTTCGAGGATGTAGTCGGCCTCGGCGAGGAGATCGAGGTGGTGCTCGATCACGACCACGGTGTGCCCCTGGTCCACGAGGTTGTGCAGAACCTTGATCAGCTTCTCGCAGTCGCTCAGGTGCAGGCCGATGGTCGGCTCCTCGAGCAGGTAGAGATTCTTGATGGCGATGCCACGCGAGCGCTCCTGGTAGCTCTGCAGGCCCTTGGTGAGCTCGGTGACGAGCTTCAGACGCTGGGCTTCGCCACCCGAGAGGGTGGGGCTGCTTTGTCCGAGGGTCAGATAACCGAGTCCGCAATCCACCATGAGCTGGCAGACTTGGGAAAGTTGGGAGTGGAAATCGAAGAAGGCGGTGGCCTCGTCGAACGTGAGCTGAAGGACCTGGCCGATGTTCCTGCCCTTCCAAGTGATGTCCGCGAGTTCGGAACTGTAGCGGGAACCGCCGCACGCGTCGCAGGGCAGGTAGGAGTCAGCCATGAACGCCATCTCGAGCTTGATGCGGCCGGCGCCGGAGCAGGTTTCGCAGCGTCCTCCGGCGGTGTTGAAGGAAAAGCGGCCGGCACCGTAGCCGCGGATCTTGGACTCGGGCAGGGTGGAGAAAAACTGGCGGATGAGATCGAAAATGCCGAGGTACGTGGCGGGGGTGGAACGCGGGGTTTTGCCGATGGGGGCCTGATCGACCTCGACGACGGATTTGAAGCCGTTCGCGCCGGTGAGTTCCGCAAACGGGAACACGTGGGAAGTCCGCGGCGGGGTCGCCGCGGCTCCATCAAGGTCGAACTTGGACAGCTTCACGAAGTCCTTGCCGGTGAGTTTGGCTTTGCGGTGTTTGATGGCGCAGGTGACGGCGGGGTGGAGGATGTCGCGGAAGAGCGTGGACTTGCCCGCGCCACTGGGGCCGCAGGCGAGGATCAGGCGCCCGGCCGGCAGGCGGAGGGTTTGATCGCGGAGGTTGCGATAATTGATGCCGGTGAGTTCGAGGAATTCGGGCGTGGCGGCCGGAGTTCCTTGGACGGACGTGGATTTATCACGCCCGCGGAGGGCGCGCGCGAGGCGCGCCCCTACAGGTTTCAAGGCAGACCGGCCGGCGAGTGACGGCCCTACATTCCGGTAGGAGCCGCGGAGCGGGTGTTGAATGCCCTTGGCGAGGAAGAGGCCGGTGAGGGAGGTGTCGCTCGCCTTGATCTCGGCGGGGGTACCGTTGGCGAGGACGGCGCCGCCGTGCACGCCGGCGCCGGGGCCAAGGTCGATGATGCGGTCGGCGCGTTCCATCAGCACGTCGTCGTGCTCGACGACGAGGAGCGTGTTGCCCTTTTCGCGGAGCGATTCGAGGGTGTCGATCAGGCGGTCGTTGTCGCGCGCGTGGAGGCCGATGGATGGCTCGTCGAGGACGTAGAGCACGCCGGAGAGATTTGAACCCAGTTGGGCGGCGAGGCGGATGCGCTGGGCTTCGCCGCCGGAGAGGGTTTCGGTCGGCCGGTCGAGCGAGAGGTAGTCGAGCCCGACGTGCGCGAGGAATTTCAGACGTTCCTCGATCTGGGGCACGATGTCCTGGGTGATCAGCTTCGTGCGGGCATCGAGTTGGAGATTGCGCAGGGTTGCGATGAGCTCGTCGGGGACGAGGCGGAGCAGCGCGGGCAGGGTGATGCTGTTGGAGGAGAGACCTGAGACCTGAGACCTGAGACCTGAAGTCGATCCACGAGCAGGGACGGGGACGAGGCGCGTTTTGGCTTTGAGGGGGAGATGGACGGCGCGGGCGATGCGGTTGAGGCGTTCGCCGTGACAGGTGGGACAGGTTTTGCCATTCGAGGCCGGATCGTCGGGATCGAAGGCGCGGAGGGCGTCCGCGACCTCGTCAGACATTTCCTCGTCCTCGTCCGGCTGAAGCATCCAGTCGTAGATCTTGCCGTGACCGCGGCAGGTGGGGCACCAGCCGCGCGGGGAATTGAAGGAGAATTGTTTCGGGTCGAGTTCCGGGAAGGACTCGCCGCTGGCGATGTCGGTGCGGGTGGTGGAGAACCAGCCCAAGACCTCGCCGGAGGGGAGCGCAAGGAAGCACGAGCCCTTGCCGAGGCGCAGCGCCGTGGTGAGGTGATCGGGGAGGGAGCCGCGAGCTGGGGAGTGGTCGCGGCGTAAAGCCGCTCCTGTGGTCGAACGCGGCGCGTCGGGGTCGACTCGCCCTGCCTGCTTCTCGCGTTGCGCCGGGCTCGTCGCGCGGGATGCGTCGGCAGCACTCGCGATGTGATTCCGCGGCGCCAGATCGGCGACGACGACTTCAATGTCGTGCTCCTTGTAGCGGTCCAGTTTCTGGAAGGTGTCGGTGCGGAGGAGGCGTCCGTCGGCGCGCATGAGCTCGTAGCCGTGCTTGCGGATCCAGTTGGCGATGGGTTCGTGGTGGCCCTTGCGTCCGCGGACGAGCGGCGCGCAGAGGTAGAGGTGTTTCGCCTTCCGGGCCTTGGGCGAGGCGAGGGTTTGGTCGAGGAGCTGGCGGAGCTGGCTCGGGGAGAGCGGCGTCACGGGGCGGCCGGACTCGGGGTGATGCTGGATGCCGGCGCGGGCGTAAAGAAGGCGCAGGTATTGGGCGACCTCGGTGATGGTGGCGACGGTCGATTTGCGGGAACCGCGGGTGATGCGTTGTTCGATCGCGACGGTGGGCGGGATGCCGCTCAGTCGGTCGATGTCGGGACGGGGAAGCTGTTCGACGAACTGTCGCGCGTAGGGCGACATGGATTCCATGAAGCGGCGCTGGCCTTCCGCGAAGATGATGTCGAAGGCGAGGGTCGACTTGCCGGAGCCGGACACGCCGGTGACGACGGAGAGCTGGCGGTGCGGGATCGAGACGGAGATGTTCTTCAGGTTGTTTTCCCTTGCCCCCAAAACCTGAAGGGACGGGACAAGGGAAGCAGGGATCAGGGAGCCGGGAGCGGCGAGCGAAGCAGAGTAGGGTGCAGAGTCTTCCGCCGCCATGAGCGCGGGTTTGTCGCTTCCTGCTCCGTGCGCCATGCCCAATGCTTCCCGCAGGAAGGGGGCGGTGGCGGTGGCGCTGGTGGCAATGGCTTCAGGCGGGCCCTCGGCGATGATGCGGCCGCCGCCGGCGCCGGCTTCGGGGCCGACCTCGAGGATCCAGTCGGCGGATTTCAGGACGTCGAGGTTGTGCTCGATGACGATCACGCTGTGGCCGGCGTCGACGATGCGCTGGAGGACATCGAGCAGTCGCTTGACGTCGTGGCGATGGAGGCCGGTGGTCGGCTCGTCGAGGAGGAGCAAAGCGCCTCTCGAGGTCTCAGCGTTAAGCTCCCGGCTGTCCGCTTCCGGAACGGGCTGACCGCTGACTGCTGGCTGCTGATTGCTCGCATAGTCCGAAAGGTAGCGGACGAGTTTCAGGCGCTGGGATTCGCCGCCGGAGAGGGTGTTGAGGGGCTGGCCGAGGGGAAGATAGCCGAGACCGACGGCCTCGAGGGAGGCGAAGCGGGTGCGAATGGCGGCCAGGGCGGAGTCGGAGGAACTCCGGGGCGAGGGCGCCCCGGCTCCAGTTGGAGAAAAGAAGGTGATCGCGTCGGTGATGGTGGTGCGGAGGAGGTCGTCGACGGATTTGCCGTTCCACTGGATGGCGAGGACCTCGGGCTTGAAACGCCGGCCCTCGCAGATTGGGCACGGGACGAAGACGTCGGAGAGGAATTGCATTTCGACGCGCTCGCTCCCGAGGCCCTGGCAGTGGTCGCAGCGGCCCTCGCCGCTGTTGAAAGAGAAGCTCGAAGCGCTGAAGCCGGCGGCCTGGGCGGCGGGAGTTTGGGCGTAGAGTTCGCGGATGAAATCCCACGCTTCGCAGTAAAGCGCGGCGTTGGAGCGCGGGGTGCGGCTCAGGGGCGACTGGTCAACGAGGACGATCTCGGAGAACGCATCGGTCGGGGAGGAAAGGTCGGTGGAGCCAGAGTCCGGGGATGGCGGGCGTCCTTGGGCGCGCGCAAGGCGCGTCCCTGCAGGGTTTGAGGCTGCGAGGGAGATTTCGGCGATGCTCGCCGGGTCCTCGGTCATCTGGTTGCGCTGGGCGAGGAGGCCTTGGTGGATGACGTTGTTGAGGAGCGTGGATTTGCCGGAGCCGGAGACGCCGGAAAGGCAGACGAGGCGCTGGAGCGGCAGCTGGAAGGTGAGATCGCGGAGATTGTGCTTGGTGGCGTGTTGGAACGTCAGCCAGCGGGTTCCCGATTCCGTGGTCTCCCGTGGCGAGATGGATCCCGACTGGTTCTTGTGCGCTGGTTTTTCCTTGGATCCTTCGCGCGGCTCAGGAGGACGGGTGACGGGGCGGCGTTGCGCGGGAGTGGGAATGGTTTGGCGACCCGAGAAGTAGGCGCCGGTGATGCTGCGTTTGGACGCGAGCAGGCGGTCGAGGGCGCCTGCGAACACGACTTCGCCGCCGCGTGCGCCCGGCTCGGGCCCGATCTCGATGATGTGGTCGGCCGCGCGGATCATGGCCTCGTCGTGTTCGACCACGACCACGGTGTTGCCCGCATTGGTCAACGTGCGGATGATGCCGAGCAGCCGGTCGATGTCGCGCGGGTGCAGGCCGACGGATGGTTCGTCGAGGACGAAAAGCGTGTCGACGAGGGAAGTGCCGAGACAGGACGTGAGATTGACGCGCTGCACCTCGCCGCCGGAGAGCGTGCGTGAGCTGCGGTCGAGCGTGAGGTAGCCGAGGCCGACCTGGTCGAGATAGCGGAGGCGGGTGACGATGGAGTCGTAGGCGAGGTCCGCCGAATGATTTTCGATTTCAGATTTACGTTTTCCGGATTTGGATTCCCGCACCATCGGGAGCAGGGTTGCCACCGGGATCTGGTAGAGTTCGGGCAGGGTGTGGCCCTGCCATTTCCAGCAGAGGGCCTCGGGCTGGAGGCGGGTGCCGTGGCATTCGGGGCACTCGTTGTAGGAACGGAAGCGCGAGAGGAAGACCCGCACGTGCATCTTGTAGGTTGTCTTCTCGAGGTAGCGGAAGAAACCCTTCAGGCCGTACCAGAGTTTCGGCCAGTTCCTCGCGGGGTTCTCGCTGTCGTAACCGGGGGAGCCCTCGATGATGAACGATTGCTGTTCCGGCGTGAGGCGCGCGAACGGCACGTCCGTGGGAATCCCCATTTTGCGCGTGAACTGGAGCAGGTCCCGCTTGGACTCGCCGTAAACCTCGCCTTCCCAGGCCTTGATCGCGCCGTTGTCGATGGAGAGCGAGTGGTCGGGAATCGCGAGGCGGTAATCGATGTCGATCACGCGGCCGAAGCCGCGGCATTTCGGGCAGGCGCCGAGCGGGGAGTTGAAGGAAAACAGGCCGGGAGTGGCGGGGCGAAAGGTGCGGCCGGTCTTGGGTGAATGGAGGCCGCGGGAGAAGTGGCCGGCGGGCGCAAGTGACTTGGCGTCGAAAAGGAACACCTCGCCTTTGCCGAAGTGCATCGCCTTCTCGCAGGCCTCGAGAAAGCGGGACTTGTTGTCGGCGGAGATCAACAGTCGGTCCTGGAGTGCCTGGACGAAGGTCCACCGTTCAACGTTCAACGATGAACGTACCGATTTCGAATCCGCGAGGGCGGCCAGCAGGTCTTCGATTTTGTGGAGTTCGAGCGAGGGTGTATCGTCGCGGGGACTCGTCCGGCCTTTTGCGATGAGGACGCGGGTGTAGGCTTGGCCGTGCAGACTCTTCAGGATTTCGCTCCACTGGAGATTCTCGGGGCGCGTCACCTTGAAGGCGAGGAGCAGCGTGGCGGCGGGGTGAGCGGCGAGGGTCTTGGCCCAGATGGTCGCCGGCGTGTCATCCTCGACGGGCTCGCCGGTCTCGGGATCGAAGCAACTGGCGACATGGCTGAACCAGACTTTGAAATAGTCGGTCAACTCGGTCATCGTGCCGACGGTGGAACGCGAGGTCTTGACCGTGTTGGTCTGGCTGATGGCGATCGAGGGCCGGATATTCTCGACGGAATCGACCTTGGGCTTGTCGAGCAGGTCGAGGAACTGGCGGGTGTAGGCGCTGAAGGTTTCGACGTAGCGGCGCTGGCCCTCGGCGTGCAGGGTGTCGAACACGAGGGACGATTTGCCCGCGCCGCTCAGGCCGGTGACCACCACGTACTTGCCCAGGGGGAGATCGAGATCGAAGCCCTTGAGGTTGTTCTGGCGGACGCCGCGGAGGCGGATGAATTCGGGAGCGGAAAGAGACGGAGAGACCACCCAGCGAGGAAGAACGGGAATGCGCTGAAGGCAAATCCGGGAGGGCGGAGGGCCCATGCTGCTGACAGGACGGTGTCAGGAGGCAGCGCGAGGTGCCGCCGGTCAGGGCTTAAGGCGAGGCTTACCGGGGTAGGGCGCCCGGGTTCCGAGTGAGGCGCTTTAAGAACCGAGCAGGTTCGGCCCCACAAGATCAATGGCGGCGTTCTCGATTCCCAACCCTGATTCCCTCATCCTTTCGTCAGATCGCGGAAGAGGTTCAGGTGGGCCTGGACTTGGCGTTCGGGGACGAAGTTGGCTTGGGCGTGGCGCTTGGCGTGGTCGGAGAAACGCTTGCGGAGGGCGGGCTCGCGGATGAGCCGGTCGAGCGAGGCGACGAAGGCGGTTTGGTCCTGGTTCCTGATCAGGAAGCCCGACTTGTCGGGGGCGAAGCACTCGCCCACGCCAACGATGTCGTAGGCGACGGCGGGCAGGCCGTGGAGTTGCGCCTCGATGAGATAGTTGGAGAGGGATTCGCTCTGGGAGGCCAGCACGGCGACGTCCGCCGCGAGGTATAGCGGGGTGGGTTCAGGTTGATAGCCGAGGAACTTCACGCGGCCGCCGAGGCCGAGCGCATGGGCGAGACGCTCGCATTTTTTCCGCGCGGGGCCGTCGCCGGCGAGCCAGAGCTGCCAGTCCATGTAGCCCGGCAGGCGGGAGCAGAGCTCGATGAGCTCGCGCTGATTCTTCTCGGGACGGAACATCGCCACGTTGAGCAACACGGCGGTGCTGGGGTTGGCGCCGTGGTAGCGGCGGAGCGCGAGGTTGCGCGTGGCCGACTCGTCGGTGAACCGGAGCACCGGATTATGAATGACGGTGATCTTGCGCGCGGGAATGTCGTGTTCCTCGTGGATGACGCGCTTGGCCACGTGGCTGTTGGCGATGACATGCCGGCAGAGCCGGAGGGAGCGCACGAAGAGCAGGGGCAGGGCCTTGCCCGTGCGCATGGTGCAGATGACGGCGGCGCGCGGCAGGCGGGACTGGATGAAACCCGCATAGCAGTTGGCCATGCGACCCATGCAGAGCACCAGGTCAGGTGCGGCCTCGGCGGCGGTGCGGAGGAGGCCGGGGGCGAACCAGTCGAGCCTGGTGTCGAAGGCTTGCAGCGAGCGAAAGGCGAAGGGGTGTTGCTCGTCGTCGAGTTCCAGGACGCCGCGGGGACGGAAGGTGAGGAGGGTGACCTCATGCCCGGCCCGGGCGAACGCGGAGGCCATGAAGACGGACTGGCGTTCGGTGCCGCCGCTGCGGAGATAGTCCTGGACGATGAGAATTTTCATTTGCTCCGCGCGGGGACGCGGCGAAAGCTCGGGATCATTCAATGAACAACGCGTTCGTCAACCTGCTGCTGCGCTGGCTCATCCTGGCCCTGGGGGTGCTGTTGAGCGCCAAGCTCGTGCCGGGGATCGGCTATGACAGCGGCAGCACGCTGGTCGTCTTCGTGCTGGTGATGAGCCTGTTCAACGTGGTGCTGAAACCGCTGCTGTTGTTGTTCACGCTGCCGTTCATCGTGCTGACGATGGGGCTGGGCATCTGGCTGATCAATGCACTGCTCTTTTACTTCGCGGGCCGGCTGGTGGATGGTTTCAGCGTGGCGGGATTCGGCTCGGCGCTGCTGGGCGCGTTGATCGTGAGTGTGACGAACATGGTCCTGAACCGCCTGATGAGCCCGCCGAAGCCGCCCGCGGGTCCGCCGGCGGGCGGACGCGGGGCGGGCAAGGGCGACGTGATCGATATTTGATTTCGGGGATTTGCAAAGGCCCAGGGTTCGCCAGGAAGAACTTCCGGACGGGAACGGATATCGAGGTTGCGACAGGACGCGCGTGCGCAGGGATGGCCTCGCGGGTTTTCGCGGCGCTGCGAATTGCCGGAGCCTGTTTACCGGCGAGGAGAGCGCGCGTCGCCTGCCTGCGTCATGATCGCCTGTAAACAGGCTCCTACAGTCTCAGGATGACGGTGATGGGCATGGGATGTCATTGGGGATGGTGGTGCATTTGGGCGTTTGGGTTATGTCGACGTCCTCGCGCGGCGGTGCGGACTTTCCGTTTGACGGTGGGAGCGAGGAGCGCGACTTTCCCCGTTCACACCCTTCCATTATGTCAGACGCAATATACGACTTGGTGATCATCGGCGGCGGTCCCGCCGGTTACGTGGCTGCGATTCGCGCCGGGCAGCTCGGCAAGAAAGTCGCGGTCATCGAGATGGAGCGTGCGGGCGGCACGTGCCTCAACTGGGGGTGCATTCCGACCAAGGCTTTGCTCAAGAGCGCCGAGTTATACCAAAAGATCCAGAAGGCCGAAGCTTATGGCCTCAGCGTGACGGGCGCGTCGTTCGACTTCGCCAAGGTCGTGGAGCGATCGCGGGGCGTCGCCGCGCAGATGGCCAAGGGCGTGGAGTTCCTGTTCAAGAAGAACAAGGTCGATTACGTCGTGGGCAAGGGATCGGTCGTGATGCCCGGGATGGTGGAAGTCACCGCCGGCGAGAAGAAGGGCTCGTTCTTCAAGACGAAGAACATCCTCCTTTGCACCGGCCAGAAGCCGAAGCAACTGCCCGGCCTGCCGGCCGATGGCGTGCGCGTGATGACCTCCCGCGAAGCCCTGGCCGCCAAGGCTCCGCCCAAGTCGATCGCCATCATCGGCGCCGGCGCGATCGGCGTGGAGTTCGCGTATTTCTTCAACGCCTTCGGGTCGAAGGTGACGCTGGTCGAGATGCTGCCGCAAGTGCTGCCCGTCGAGGACGAGGAAGTCGCCAAGGTGCTGGAGCGCAGTTTCACCAAGCAAGGCATCACGATCCACACCGGCACGAAGAGCGAGAACATCCGCGTCGGTGACAAGAGCGTGAAGCTCGACCTGGTGAAGGACGGCGCCAAGACCGAGATCGAGGTGGAAAGCATCCTCGTGGCCATCGGCATCACGTCGAATCTCGACGGTCTGCTTTCACCGAAGGTGAAGCTGGAGCTCGATCGCGGTTTCGTGAAGGTCGACGCCAATTACCAGACGAGCGTACCCGGCATCTATGCCGCCGGCGACATCCAGGGCCCGCCCTGGCTCGCGCACGTGGCTTCGTTCCGCGCCGTGCAGGCGGTGGATGGGATGTTTGGCCACGCCAAGCCGAGGCAGGTCGGCATTTTCCCTGGTTGCACCTATGGCCAGCCGCAGGTCGCCTCGACCGGGCTCACCGAGAAACAGGCCAAGGAAAAGAAACTCGAGTACAAGGTGGGCAAGTTCCCGTTCACGGCCGTCGGCAAGGCGGTGGCGTCGGGAGACACCGAAGGATTTGTGAAGGTGATATCCGACGCCAAGACGGGAGAGATCCTGGGCGTGCACATCATCGGCGCCGAGGCCACCGAGTTGATTGCCGAGTATGGACTCGCCATGAATCTCGAGGCCACCGTCGACGAGATCCACGACTCGATCCACGCGCACCCGACGCTGTCGGAGGCGCTGGGCGAGGCGGCGCTGGCGACGCACGGGAAGGCGATTCATATCTGAGCGCGTTGACACGCGCCCCGAGCGGTCAGCGATAAGCTGTCAGCTTTAAGCTTTCGAACCCTGAAGGCCGGCGACTCGCCGGGCTCATGGCTATCCGGAATGGGGCGGTGATTGTGTCAGCTGGCGGGGTTTCCGCGTCAGCTGATCTTCTTCGCGGCGGCCTGGGCCTTGAGGCAGAGCTCGGCGGCCTTGAAGGCGTGGGCCTGGGTCATGGCTTTCTCGGTGCGGTGTAGGCAATCGAGGATCAGCTCGCCGAAGAAGCGGAAGCCGACCTGGCCGTCGACGTTGATGTAACGTTCGCCTTGCTCATCGACGATGTAGACGTTGTCGCCCTTCTTGTCGCGACCGATGTCCACGTACTTGCGGAGCTCGATGTAGCCCTTTTCGCCGAGGATGATGGTGCGTCCGTCGCCCCACGTGCTGAGACCCTTGGGCGTGAACCAGTCGACGCGGATGTAATTTGTGGCGCCGTTGTTGCCGAGAAGATTGGCCTCGCCGAAATCCTCCAAGCCCGGCTTGCCGGGGTGGGCGTAGTTGGCGACGGCGGCGTGTTGGATCGTGGCGTCGGTGGCGCCGGTGTACGTGAGGAACTGCTCGAACTGGTGCGAGCCGATGTCGCAGAGGATGCCGCCGTAGCTGTCGCGGTCGTAGAACCAGTCGGGCCGGCCGGTGCCCTCGCGGTGCGGCCCGAGGCCGATGACCTGCAGCACGCGCCCGATGGCGCCCTGTTGCACGAGATCGGTGGCGAACATGGCCGACTCCACGTGGAGACGCTCGCTGTAGTAGACCATGAACTTTTTGCCGGTCTCGGCCGCGACTTTCCTGGCCTCGGCGAGCTGGTCGAGCGTGGTGAAGGGCGGCTTGTCGGTGAAGTAGTCCTTGCCGGCCTGCATGACCTTGCAGCCCATGGGGCCGCGGAATTTCGGGATCGGCGCGGTCGTGACCAGCTTCACCTCGGGGTCGGCGAGGATTTCGTCGAGGGAGCTGGCGACTTTCGTGCCGGGGTAATTCTTGAGGAAAGACTCCAGTTTTCTCGGGTCGGGTTCGAAAACCCATTTGAGGGTGCCGCCGGCCTCGATGAGGCCGTTGCATTGGCCGTTGATGTGACCGTGGTCGAGGTGGGCGGCGGCAAAGACGAATTCGCCGGGCTTCACCACGGGGTTGGGTTTGCCCTTGGGGGCGTAGTTCATGCCGTCGGCTTTCTGGGTGCTCATGGCGGGAGGGGTTTGGGCGGGGGAGGTGACCGCGACGGTGGCGGCGCCGGCGGCGAGGGTTTTGAGGAAATGGCGGCGGGGCTGGTGGGTCATGGCAGGGTGGGGTGGGAGTGGACTGCCGCCAATGCGGAACTGATCGAACAGTTTGGCAAGGGAGTCGCCGGTGCACTGTTCACGGGAGCACCTGCGGCGGCGTCAGGCGGAGGGGCGGCGCCGCACGAAATGCGCGACGAGCGCCGCGCCGATGAAGAGGCCGGCGGCGATGAGGCCGGGCTTGCCGCCCTTTTCGATCAGCATGAACCCGCTGGCTCCGACGACGATGACGAGCGTGGCGCCCATGAGGACGTTCCACACCACCAGGCTGGCGCCGCGCGGACGGGCGTCGCCCAGCAGACGGCCCTGGTTGAGCAGCAGGAAAAACGACAGATAGGCGATGGGCAGCAGGATGAGCGCGAAGACCGAGGTCGGCACCGCGAGGTAGAACGCCGCCTGGCTCCAGATGAACGGCCCGAGCGCGCCCGACGCCGCGGCGAGGCTGCCGAGACGGAAAGTCCAGCCGGTCTGGTCGGTCTTGAAGATGGCGCAGGCCACCTGACCGGAGATCAGCATGAGAATGGTGATGGTGGAGAGCGTCATGCCGAGCACGCCGCAGCCAAAGATGATGTTGCCGATGAAGGGACCCGTGAGCGGGGCGAGCGCGGCGGCGAGGTGGAAAGCGTCGCGGTTGACCAAGGTGGCGGCGAGCTGGCGGTCGGCGTCGGTGACCGCGAGCGTGCCGCCAGCGGTGGTGACACTCTTTTCCAGGCCGGCGAGCAGGCCGTTGTATTCGCGCACCTGGCCGGGCGACGCCTTGGCGACGAGCGCGGAGGGTTCGGCGGACGGCACGAGGCCGGGCTGGGCCACGCCGTTGAACTGGGTGGCGGCGGCGATGACGACGCAACTCGTGGCCAGCGTGAACGGGATGAGCATGCCCGTCGCGAGGTCGAAGCGCATGAGGCCCGCGAACTCCCTGCCCCAGCCGCGGCGCAGGATCGAGTAGGGGAAGAGGAAGGTCATGTTGATGCCCACCGCCGTCGCGGCGGCGGTGGCGATGATGTCGCGTTGCTTGGCCACGAGGAAATCGGTCCAATAGGCCTGGTGCGCGGGATCGGTCGCCGCGATGAGCGCGCCGAACGCCTCGGCCGGTTGCCAAAGCACGCGGAAATCGGGGACGAAGCCCGCCAGCACCGCGCCCCAGTCGAGGCCGCCGGGCGCGAAGGTCACGCGCAGCACGACGCCGGCGAAGCACAGCACGATGAGCAGCACCATCACCTTGAGCGTGTTTTCGTAGATCTTCACGCCGCGTCCGCCGCGGGTGTAGCTCCATGTTATGTAGGTGGAGAAAACGAGAATGAGGACGGTTGGCACGAGTTTGCCCCAGAAATCGCCGAGCGTGCCCTCTGCGCCGAGAAGGCCGGGCAGCAGGTTCTGCTGCAGCACGCCGATCGAGAGCGAGTACTGCGGCATCGCCCACACCATGCTGGCGACGATCGAGGCGACGGCCCAGCCGTAGCCGAGCACGGGGTTGACGTGCTCGTTGATGGCTTCGAGCGCGGGTTTGCGCGTGACCATCGAAACGTAGCCGATGGCGCAGAGCATCACGATGCCCATGATCATCGCGAGCGGCTGGAGCCAGAGCAGCCCGAAGCCGCCGATGACGCCGAGATAGAGGCTGCCGGCGAGCGAACCGCCGCCGAGCGTGATGGCGCTTTGCAACCAGCCCGGCCCGGAGAGGCGGAGATAGACGGGCAGGCGGGCGGCGAAGGGCCGGTCGGCGACGGATTTCAGCAGTTCGGTGTCGGAGGGCGTGGGGTCGGGCATATTGGGGGCGTGGAGGGGTGGCGTCAGTTTGTGATCGCGATATGATTTTGCCCGAGGGCGTGGACGAGCCGCGCCCCTACAGGGAGGCGGGATAAATGGGTGAGTGAACGGGGGTGGGAGGCGGGCGCACTCTTGGGTGGTCGGCTCATCCTGCGGTCACGGTGGCGACGGCGGGTTGGGCAAAAGCCTGCCAACAGGCTTCGAGCAAGGCGCGGTCGGCCGGACCGTCCGTCACGACGAAGCGGTAGCGCATGACGTGGGGTTTGCCGGGCTCGATGCGCCATTCTCCAAGCTGCGAAGGGGCGAAGCACACGAAGGGTTCCTTGGGGTGCAGGCGCAGCGGCTCGGGCGCGCGAAAGTTGTCCGGATGGCCGAGGATGCCGACGCCCGCGAGCGCGCCATCCACCCGGCCACCGATGTGCAGCCAGCGCGCGCGGCTGGTGTTGCCCTTCACGCGGTCGGTCTCGCCCTCGGAAGTGAGGAAGAAGGCATTGTCCTGGCCGTTCCACTGGTCGTGGCCGCGGAAACCGAGGCCGCCGTAGTGATACTCGGGCAAAATGAGCGGGGCGTCCGTCGCGCAGGATTGGGTGATGACGAGGTCGAAGACGCGCATCGGTTGCGCGGAGCCTGGCACGTCATAGACGGTGACCTCCCAAGTTTCGTTGAGGGCCGTGACCGGCGATGGCGCGGAGAGATCAATCTGGCGCTGTTTCGCGACGAAACCGGCGTGAACGGGTCCGCTCCAGGTGCGTTCGAGGGCGTCGAACTTTACCGTGCCGGTGAGCTGCCCCATGTTCCAGAAGTCGGGTTTGCGGCCTTGGAACTCGGTTTTGGTCCATGGCGCCCAAATGCCGTGGTGGTGCAGGTGGTCGGCGGGATAGCTGGCGCTGATGATGGTGCCCGTCGGGGAGCGCACCGGGTGGATGTGACCGCTGCGCAGGAATTTCCTGTCGACCTTGTCGTGGGGCAGCGGTTCTTCCGCCGTCCAGAAGTCGAGCACGGGCTGTCCGCCGGCCGAAAGTTTCACCTGCGTGGCGGTCGCCTCGGCCTTCGCCGCGGGCTGGGCCGGCGCGGCGGCGAGCGTGAGGACGGGAGATTCGCCGGCCTTGAGCTGCGGGAGCACGAATTGCGCGGTGCCGTCGGCGCCCACCTGCACGGGCAGACGGCTGTCGCCGAGGGAGAGGGCCGCCTCGAGCGGAGCGCCCGCGGGCAGCGGGAACGACACGACCACGGCGGCGCGGTCGTGGTCGGCGGCGGCAACCGTCACGCGCCAGGAGCTGGCGCCGGACGCGAGGACCGATAGCGTGGAAGCAAGGGCGAACGGCAAAATCAGGCGATGCATGATTGAACGAGGGTTATTCCGGCAATGGTTTGCCGCGCGTTTCCGGCGCGAACCAGATGATCACCAGGCCGAAAACATAGACGAGCGAGATGACAGCGCCGGCCTTGGCGTAGCTGCCGTTGAAGGTTTGCATGAGCGAACCCATCTGCAGGGCGCCCACGGCGGCGAGGAGGCGGCCTGCATTGAAAGAGAGGCCCTGCGCGGTGGCGCGGACGCGGGTGGGGAAGATTTCGGGGAGGTAGAGCGGCATCCAGCCGTAGAACGCGGCGGTGACGGCGCCCACGACGAAGGTCAGGGTGAGGAAGGACGCGCCGTAGCTGTCGATTCCGCGGAACAGCCACGCGCACGAGAGCAACGAGGTCAGGCACAGGATGAAGTAGGCCGGACGACGTCCGAACATTCCGCCCATCCAGGCGCCGAGGAGGCAGCCGAACACCGAGCCGAGCGCCGAGAGAAATTGCGTGTAGGCCTTGGCCTTGGGCAGAAGCGGGCCAGCCATCTTGTCGGCCCAGAGCGGCAGCCATTGCACGGAGCCCCAGGTGCCGATGAGGGCGACCGAGGCGAGCAACGTGGCGATGAGAAGCGGCCGGATGAGGGTGGGGGAGGAGAAGATTTCCTTCATTGGCTGCGTGGGTTTGGCCGCGGCGGCGTGCTGCCACTTTTCGGACTCGGGCACGAAGAGTCGCACGAAGAACGTGAGGGCAGCCGGCAGCGCGCCGATGACGACGACATATCGCCAGGTGTCCTGGGTCACCGCGTAGAACATGCCGACGGTGGCGATGAGGGCGAAGCCGATGTTGGCCGCCGCGCCGATCACGCCGGCGAGCATCGGGCGGTTCTTCTCCGGCCAGACTTCCATCACGAGCGCGACGCCCAGAGCCCATTCTCCGCCCATGCCGAGTGCGGCCACGAAGCGCAGCGCTGCCAGGTGCCAGGGCTCGGCGGCGAAATAGACGAGCGCGGTGAACACCGAGTAGCACAGGATCGCCATGCTCATGGCGCGGACGCGCCCGACCTTGTCGCCGAGCCAGCCGAAGAGCAGCCCGCCGCCGGCGGCGCCGAGGAGGAAGGTGGCGGTCACCCATCCCATCCAGAAGCCGACGAACTTGTCATCGACGATGCCGGATGCCGCCTGCATTTGCTGCAGCGCGGGCCGGGCCACGAGCGGAAAGATGCCCATCTCGAGGCCGTCGAACATCCAGCCGAGGAACGCGGCGAGGAGAACCATATTGCGGCCCTTGGCCGTGATGGGGGTAGGGGTTTTGATTTGGGATGACGTCATGAAAGGTGATGGGGAGGGGGGCGGCGGTAAGCGGTGTGGGGCAGGGCGGTGGTCGTGGATTCGGATTGGGTAGCGACGAGCCCTATGTCTCGCCCTGCCGGGAACTCCCTCCTCATGGATGGGCTACGGTTGCGGGGAGTGCGAACCCGTCGGAGAGGCGGTGTGGAGCAGGACGATGAGGTGTCCCCGCAAAGGAGCGGATGTCGAGGATTTGCTCATACGGGCACGGGCTGATTCGTCTTGGCGGATTCGTAGATGGCGTGGATGAGGGCGACGGCCTTGCGGCCTTCGGCGGCGCCGATGGCGGGGGCGCGGTGGTCGCGGATCGCCTCGACCAAGTCGGTGATCTGGCGCAGGTGGCCGGCGATGGAGATGCCGGCGGGATTGCCGGCGCCGGAGCCGAGGGCGTCGTCGCGATTGGTGGCGCGGATGACTTCGTCGGCCGGCTCGGGTTTGGCGAAATCCCATTTCATGATGGTGTCGTCCTCGAGCGCGATGGAGCCGTGTTCGCCACAGAGTTCGATGCGGCGCGACCAGCCGGGCCAGAGCGCGGTGCTCGCCTCGATGGTGCCAAGGGCTCCGTCGGGAAATTGGAGCGTGGCGACGGTCGTGTCGTCGGCCTGGATGGCGGTGTGCACGCGGCGGGTGAACCGTCCTGAAACCTCCGTGGGCAGGCCGGCGAACCACTGGAGCAGGTCCACGCCGTGGATGGCCTGGTTCATGAGCGCGCCGCCGCCGTCGAGTTCCCAGGTGCCTTTCCAGGCGGTCTGGTAGTAATCGGTCGTGCGGTGCCACTTCACGTAGGCGCTGGCGAGGACCAGCCGGCCGAGGCGTCCGGCGTCGAGGGCGGCCTTCACCTTCTGCGCGCCGGCGCCGAAGCGACCCTGGAAGATGGCGGCGACCTTCACGCCGTGTTTTTCGGATTCGGCGATGATCTGGTCGCAGCGGGCGGGCGTGATCTCGAGGGGTTTTTCCACGACGACATGTTTGCCGGCGCGGATGGCGGCAAGGGCGGGGTCGAGGTGGGCGCCGCTCGGCGTGGTGACATTGACGACGTGGACGTCGGAGCGCGCGACCATTTCCTCGATGGTGGAAGTGATGACCGGGATGGCGTGTTTGGCGGCGAAGGCGGCGCCTTTTTCCGGGGAGCGGCTGACGACCCCGACGAGGCGTGCGCCCGGGGTTTGGGCAATGGCTTGGGCGTGGTAGCCGGCGATCATGCCGGTGCCGATGACAGCGAAACCGAGGGGAGCAGGGGACATTATTGAGAAGGGCAGAGGAAATCTCCGCGGATCACGCGGAGGGACGCGGATGGAAGGCGGGAGAAATGGGTGTGGTGGAATCTGGGAAGTTCATCCTGTTGCATCCGGATCCATCCGCGTGATCCGTGGCGCATCCGTCAGGTTTTCCATTTGCCGTCTTTTTCGAGGCTGTCCTTGACGCGGAAGGCGGTGATTTTGCGGATCAGAGGAAGCGGGAGCGGCTGGTCGTAAGGAAACTGGATCGTCGCACTGGAGGTCTTGTATTTGGTCAGCTCCTTCTTGAAAGCGCGGATGGCGGGTGGCGTGGGGAAGAAGCCGATGTGGTGCTTGAACGCCGCGAACATGACGAGGATGCGCTGGTAGGAGTAGGCGGGGGAACTCCATTTGAGGTTCTCCACGGCGCCGGGGGCGGCGGCGCGGATGATCTGACGCATCTGCTTCAGCCGCGTGCGGGCCTCCTTGGGGGCGGACGCGATGTATTCGGGCACGGTCTTGGGCTTGGCGCGGGCTTGGGGGGGAGCCATGGGGTGAGACGGATATAGTCCCTGAGGGGTGAGCGTCAAACGCGGGGTTTGCACGAGGGGATCGCCATGGCCATGGCGGGGGCGGCGCATGGATGAAATAGACTGGATGGACGAAATGGGGATTTCGCTGATTTTGGGTTTCGGGGTGGTTCGTGGAATTCGGCGGCCCGGGGCGTCGGAAGGGATTCACAAAACCAGCTTGAACTTACGGGCGGGCGGCGAAAGCTGTGCGGCCTGCTCCTGCGAGCGTAGCACAATGGATAGTGTAGTGGCCTCCGAAGCCATTGATCCGGGTTCGACTCCCGGCGCTCGCACCAGCCTTCGTCGAGTTGAGGAAAGATGAAGGCCGCGGTTCGTGTGTCGCTGATGGATGGTGTTCATCTCTGACATGGAGTTAGTGGCTCCGGCCGGCAGGCCAGCGGCGCTGAAACTCATCCCGTTGAACGCGGATCCACGGATGACACCGCCGACGGACAAGGAAAAGGCGGGATCAGAGATCCCGCCTTAACGGAGGTCGTCGCGAGCGACGACCCTGCACTGGAGGCCGGCTCAGTGCGCGACCTGGACGACCTTGGTCATCGGCTGGCCGATTTCCCTGAGGAGGTCCTGGAACCAGGGCTGGGTGACGTCGAACGCCTTGCCGCCCTTGATGCGGGGGAATTCGATCGCGCGGAGCTCGTTGCCGCGTTCCTCGTCGTGGCCGATGAGGCCGGAGATCCCGGCGCGGGCACATTCGATCGCCTTGAGCACGCAGGTGTCGATGAGCTTGAAATCCTCGTCGTTGGCGGGCGCGGAGCGGGAGAAATAGCCGCTTTTCTGGACGAGCACCTTCTCGGCGCCGAGTTTCTTGGCGAACTGCTCGGCGAACCATTTGCCCGGGTTGATGGTGTCGAGACGGACATGGCCGAAGGCGTCGCGGGCGACTTCCTGGCCGCTGGCGGTCAGCTGGGCGATGATTTCCTCGAGTCCCGCGCCCTCGCTGATGAAGAGGTTCACGTTGCCCCGGGTATCCATGAGGGACTTGAGGCGCTTGGCTTCGGCCTCGATGTCGAGGGCCATCTCGGGGAGATAGATGGCGTGAATGGAATAGCGCTCGCGGGTGACGCCCAGGCCCGGGACCCAGGCCTGTTGCGCCAGGCTCTTCTGGTATTCGCGGGCGGTGGCGGCGGTAAGCCAGCCGCAGTTGCGCCCCATGACCTCGTGAACGATCAGCATGCGGCCCGATGCGCCGAGTTCGGTGACGACGTTGGAGAAAAACCTCGCGCCCTGCTCGGCCGCGGTGACGGCGCCGAGGCTCTGGCGGATCGGGATGATGTCGTTGTCGATCGTCTTGGGCAGGCCGATGACCTTCAGGCTGTAATTGTTCTTCTCGAGGTGGGCGGCAAGGTCGGCGGCCGTGGTGTTGGTGTCATCGCCGCCGACGGTATGGAGAATGTCCACGCCGTCCTTGGTGAGCTGGGCGGCCGCGACCTCGAGGGGCAGCTGGCCTTCCTTCACCAGGCCGCGCTTCACGGCATCCTTGACGTTGGTGAGCTTGACGCGGCTGTTGCCGATGACGCTGCCGCCGTAGTTGCGGAGGACGGCGGCTTGGGCGCGGATCTCGGGCGTGACGGTGTAGCTCTGGCCGAGGAGGAGGCCCTTGTAGCCGGAGCGGTAGCAAATGATATCCCAGTCGGGGCACTGCTGCGTGTAGTGCAGGATGAGTTGGCCGACGGCGGCGCTGAGGCAGGGGGCGTGACCGCCGGCGGTGAGGATGGCGACTTTCTTCTTGGTGCTCATGGGGGGAATGGGACGGGGAACGTCTCACGGCCGGGCGCGCGGAGGCAACCGGGAATCTTGATATGGCACGGACTTGGCAAGATACGGCGAGGTGGGGCGGGTGCGTCCACGCCGACCGGGGCGGGGGCGCGCCGGCTCCATCAAACAAGGCCGCGGCGAGCGGTGGGTCAGCGGGCGCTGTTCTGCGCGTGGGCCTTGACCGTGTTGGCCATGAGCATGGCGACGGTCATCGGCCCCACGCCGCCGGGAACGGGCGTGATCTTCGAACAGAGCGGGGCGACGGTCGGGAAGTGGACGTCGCCGGTGAGACGGTAACCCGTTTTCCTGGTGGCGTCGGGCACGCGGTTTACGCCGACGTCGATGACGACGGCGCCGGGCTTCACCATGTTGGCGGTGACGAATTCGGCCTTCCCGATCGCGGCGATGAGGACGTCCGCCTGGCGGGTGAGCGCGGCGAGGTTGGCGGTTTGCGAGTGACAGACGGTGACGGTGGCATTGGCCCAGCTCTTGCGCTGCATGGCGAGGAGCGCGGCGGGTTTGCCCACGATGAGGCTGCGACCGAGCACGACGACGTGTTTGCCGGAAAGGGAAACGCCGGACCGCTGGAGCAATTCCATGATCCCGGCGGGGGTGCACGCGACAAAACCGGTTTCGTCCTCCTGCGCGAGCTTGCCGAGGTTCATCGTGTGGAAGCCGTCGACGTCCTTGTGCGCGGCGATGCGACGGAACACGGCGACCTCGTTGATGCCTTTCGGGAGCGGTGATTGAACGAGGATGCCGTCGACGGTCGGGTCGTTGTTCAACTGGTCGATGAGGGCGAAGAGCTCATCCTGGGTGGTGGTGACCGGCGGGAAAATCAGGCGGCTCTCGATCCCGATGTCGGCCGAGGTCTTCTCCTTCTTCTTCACGTAGGAGACCGATGCGGGGTCATCGCCCACCCGCACGAGGGCGATGCAGGGCTTGCGGCCGGGAAGGGCGGCGACGCGGGTCTTGAGTTCGGCGACGATGTCAGCGGCGATCTTGTTGCCGTCGATAAGTTCCATGGTGAGGGAGGAGGTGGAGGGTGAAGCGGGCCGCGCGGTGAAGAGGAAAAGGCGGCGGAGAGTCGCAGCCCCGGGGCGGGCGGCGGGCGCGGGCGGGCGGTGTCGGCCCGCGGCGGGCGGCGGAAGGACTCAGTGCCGGGTGAGGGACAGGGACTCCGCGGCGATCACGAGATCCTTGCCGTCGACGGTGTTGCGGACGGTGCCCGAAACGGAGACGGCGCGGTCGAGATAGGCCTCGATCTTGTCGGTCAGGAGCAGGCGCTTGGTATCGACGTAGGCGAAGCGGCGGCCGGTGCTGTCGGTGAGCTGGTAGTCGTACGGCGGGTTCGGATTGAGGATCGGGCGTTTGGCGAGCACGAGGCGACCGGCGAAGAGGCGCGGCAGGTCGGCGCTGTTGGCGGCCATCGGGACGGGGCGGCCGGGAGCGTTGGTGGGAGTGACCGGGGCGGCGACGGAGGCGACGGAGGCGGCGGGGCGCGGTTCGGGGGCGACGTTGGCGGCGCCGGTCGCGACAAAGCCCTGCAGTTTCTTCGCGAACTTCACCTGGACATAGTCGCCGCCGGCGAGGCCGACGACCTCGGCCTTGTCGCCTTCCTGGGCGACGGTCAACGCGGGCGCGTCCTTCTTGGGCGCGGTCAGGATGTTGCCGCCCTCGCGGACGTTGAGGTCCTTGGTGATGTCGCGGTTGTGGGCGTAGCCCTCAAAGGTGCCGCTGAGCTCGACCCGGCGCCATCCGGCGGGCGCGTCGCCGGTGTAGATCACGGTGTTGCCCGCCTTCAGGCGGACGAGGACATGGGATTTCGGATCCGGCTGGAGAAAGACGGCGGCGTCGGCCGGGAGCAGGTCGGCGGCGGCGAGGCGGACCGAGAGCGCGAGCAGGAGCAGGAAGGCGATTTTAGTTTTCATCGGGTGCGGGGGCGGCCGGTTCATCGCGATACGACGTGGGGACCGCGAACAGGGATTGGATTTCCTTGCTAGAAAGTTGTTTCACGCCGCGCAAAGGAATTCCTTTGAGGCGGAGGTCGCCGATCTGGTAGCGGCGGAGGCGGCGCACGTCGAACCCCAGCGCGGTGAAGAGCTGGCGGATCTCGCGCTTCTTGCCGTGGTGCATGTGGACATCGAGCTCGGTGGAACTGCGGTCGGCGCGGGGATTGACGAGGTTGGCGCGCTCGACCTTGAGGTGTTCGCCCTCGATGTGCACGCCGCGGAGCAGTTGGCGGAGGCGGGCGTGGGGAAAGGGTTCCTCGAGTGAGACGTAATAGCGTTTCACCACGAGGTTCGAGGGGTGCATGAGCTTGTGCGCGAGGTCGCCGTCGGAGGTGAGGATGACGAGGCCCTCGCTGTCCTTGTCGAGGCGGCCGGCGCAGAAGAGGCGGAGCTTCGCCCATTCGCGGGGGAGGAGGTCGAAAATCGTGCGCTCGGCGTGGGGGTCGCTGTTGCTGCAGACGACGCCACGAGGCTTGTGCATGACCAGGGCCAGCTTGGGTTGCGCCTGGGCGCGGATGGCCTTGCCGCGGACCGTGACCTTGTCGGTGGACGGGTCGACCTTCCGGCCCAGTTCGGCCTTCTGGCCGTTCACGTAGACCTCGCCCTCGCTGATCAGGATTTCGGCGGCGCGGCGCGAGCAGAGGCCGCTCTCGGCGATGAATTTTTGAATGCGGACCGGCTCCATGTCACGGCGATGGCACGGCGGGGAGGACGGGGCAACAAGGAAAGCCTGTGGCGCCCGTCGCAGTCCCGCGCCGCCGCGCGAGGCGCGGAAAAGAAACATGCTTGCCACGTGCTCCCACGCGGAGGGGAATTGGCGGATTCATGAGCGACGCGACCGTTTCGACCTCCGCCCACAGCAAAGATCATCCGTTCCCGGCCCGCGTGACTGAGAATAGAATGCTGAGCAAGCCGGGGTCGGCGAAAGAGACGCGGCACTTCGTGGTGGATCTGCGTGGCAGCGGCCTGCGGTACAAGGCCGGCGATTCACTCGGTGTTTTCGCGTCCAACCGCGTGGAGGATGTGGCGGAGATCATCCAGCGACTCGGCGCGACGGGCGACGAACCGGTGTCGCCGGCGATGCTGAAGCTCGCGGCGCCGGTGAGCCTGCGCGAGGCCCTGACCACGCGGCTCGCGTTGGCCGGCCCGACGGCAAAGATCGTGAACACGCTGGCGACCAAGGCGGTCGAGCCCGGCGAAAAGGCGCGGCTGGCGGCGCTGTTGGCCCCGGAGGCGAAGGAGCAACTGACGGCCTACCTGGCGGAGCGCGAGTACGTGGACCTGCTGGCGGAATTTCCCAGTGCCCGGCTTACGCCCCAGGAATTGGTGGACCACATGCGGAAGCTCATGCCCCGCCTGTACTCGATCGCGTCGTCGTCGCGGGTTTATCCCGAGGAAGTGCACCTCACGGTCGCGATTGTGCGGTATCAAACGAACGGACGGCAGCGGGCGGGCGTGTGCTCGACGTTTCTGGCGGACCGGGTCCAAGTGGGGATCACGCCCGCGCCGGTGTTCGTCTCGGATTCCCATTTCGGACCGCCTGAGGACGGCGCGAAGGATGCCATCATGGTTGGGCCGGGCACCGGCATCGCGCCCTTCCGGGCGTTTGTGCAGGACCGGATCGCGTCCGGTGCGGCCGGGCGGAACTGGGTGTTCTTTGGGGATCAACATCGGGCGACCGATTATCTTTATGAGGAGGAGTGGAACGCGTGGCTGGCCGCGGGCCGGGTGCAGCGGGTGGACCTCGCGTTTTCGCGCGACCAGGCGCAGAAAATCTACGTGCAGGACCGGATGCGTGAAAACGCGGCGGAACTGTGGGCGTGGATCCAGGCCGGTGGGCACTTCTATGTGTGCGGTGACGCCAAGCGCATGGCGAAGGACGTGGATCTCGCGTTGCATGAGATCATCGCGCAGCAAGGCGGCCTGGAGCCGGCGGCGGCCGCGGACTACGTGAAGCAGATGAAGAAGGACAAGCGCTACATGCGCGACGTGTATTGAGTTAGGGGGATGGAGGGACCGGATTCTCGGGGAGGTTTCGCGCCTCCCGGTGGTTGACGCCGGATCGAGCAAGCTCGACCCCTGCAAGAGAAGGGAGGCGATGAGCGGGACCCGGGGGTGACGCGGCAACTTCGCGCTTGCGGCGGTTGGCGCGAGCGCGTGCCATGGGCGGCCTATCCCTCCATGAGCCTCACCTATAATAATCGTGTGGCCCTTGTCACCGGCGCGGGCCGGGGCATTGGCAAGTCCATCGCCGAGTTGCTGGCGAAGAACGGCGTGAACGTCATTTGCGTGAGCAAGTCGGCGGACAGTTGCGGAGCGGCCGCCGCGGCCATTACCGCCGCGGGCGGGAAGGCCAGGGCTCTGGCGGTCGACGTGGCCGACGGCGCCGCCGTGGCCAAGGCGAGCGCCGACCTCTTGGCCGAATACGGCCAGATCGACATCCTGGTTAACAATGCCGGCATCACGAAGGACGGCCTGCTGTTCCGGATGTCCGAGGATGACTGGAACTCGGTGATCGCGACCAATCTCACGAGTTGCTATCACTGGACCAAGCACATCGGGCGCTCGATGACGCAAAAGCGCTGGGGCCGCATCGTGAACATCACGTCGGTCGTCGGCATCATGGGCAACGCGGGGCAGGCGAACTACTGCGCCGCGAAGGCCGGACTCATCGGTTTCACCAAGTCGATCGCCAAGGAGTTTGCCGCGCGCGGCGTGACCTCGAATGCCGTGGCGCCGGGGTTCATCAAAACCGACATGACCGCGGTGTTGCCGGCGGACGCGGCGGAGAAGATCACGTCGGTCATTCCGTTGAAACGCCTGGGCGAGGCGGCGGACATCGCGCACATGACAGCTTTCCTCTGCGCCGAGGAAGCGGGCTACATCACCGGCCAAGTTTTTACCGTTGACGGCGGGATGGTCATGTGACCCTCTTCACACACGTTTTATCACCTCACTTTACTCACATGGCCGACCAGAAAACCATCGAACAGCGCGTCAAAGAGATTATCGTTAACCAGTTGAATGTTAACGAGGAGCAAATTACTCCGCAGGCTTCATTCCTTGACGATCTTGGCGCCGATTCGCTCGACACCGTCGAGCTGATCATGGCTTTTGAAGAAGAGTTCAAGGACGAGATCAAGGGCGAGATTCCCGAGTCCGACGCGGAAAAGCTCCAGACGGTCGGCGACGTGACGGCTTACATCCAGCAGAAGGCGGGTAAGAGCTAACCATTGGCTTTTGAACTGATCGCCTTACCGTCTGGCCAAGTGCTGGCCCGGTAGGGCGTTTTTATTTTCCACCTGAATCCACGATGGAAACCGTACCCTCTTCTCCTTCCCGCCGCGTCGTAGTCACCGGCATGGGTGTTGTCACCTCCCTCGGGCACAATGTCGCCGACTTCTGGTCTGCCCTTCTGGCGGGCAAGTGCGGCGTCGATCGCGTGTCGCTTTTCGATGCGAAGGATTACAGCTGTCAGATCGGGGCGGAGGTGCGCGGTTTCGACCCGGCGACCCTGATGGACCCCAAGGAAGTTCGCCGCAACGATCGCTACACGCATTTTGGTTTCTGCGCGGCCAAGCAGGCCGTGGCGGAGTCGAAGCTCGACATGACCAAGGCCGATCCGGATCGCGTCGGCGTGATCATCGGTTCGGGCATCGGCGGCATGTGGACCATCGAGAACCAGCACAAGGTCCTGCTCGAACGCGGCCCCCGCAAGGTTTCGCCCTTCATGATCCCGGCGCTGATCAGCAACATGTGCAGCGGCCTGGTGGCGATCGAGCTTGGCGCACGCGGTCCGAATTTTGGCATCGTCAGCGCGTGCGCGACGGCGACGCATGCCATCGGCGAGTCATTCCGCATGATCCGCAGCGGTGAGGCGGATGTCATGGTTTGCGGTGGCGCCGAGGCCGCCATCACGCCGCTGGCTTACGCCGGGTTTTGCTCGATGAAGGCGATGAGCACGAACAACGAGAACCCGCAGAAGGCGAGCCGGCCCTTTGACCTGAACCGCGACGGTTTCATCATGGGCGAGGGGGCGGGCGTGCTGGTGATCGAGAGCCTCGAACACGCGCAGGCGCGCGGGGCGCACATCTATTGCGAGCTCGCCGGCTACGCGGCGACCTGTGATGCGTTTCACATCACGCAACCCGATCCGGAAGGGAAGGGGCTTTCGCAGGCCATGAGCCGGGCGCTCAAGGATGCCCGGGTCACCCCGGACCAGATCGACTATATCAATGCCCACGGCACCTCCACGCCGTACAACGACAAGTTCGAGACCCTCGCCATCAAGAAGGTTTTCGGCGACGCGGCGCGCAAGGTTCTGATCAGCTCGACGAAGTCGATGACGGGTCACCTGCTCGGAGCCGCGGGCGGCATCGAGGCGGTCATCAGTGTCAAGACGATCGAAAGCGGCGAGGTGGCGCCGACGATCAACTACGAGACGCCCGATCCGGAGTGCGATCTCGATTACGTGCCCAACGTGAAGCGCACCGCCAAGGTCCGCACGGTGCTCACCAACAATCTTGGCTTCGGTGGGCAGAACGCCGCGCTGGTTTTCCGTCAGCTTTGAGCGATCGGCGGTAAACCAAAATTACCCGTTGACGCGTCCGGAGGCCGCCCTTTTATCTCGGCCTCTTTGGTTTGGGGCAAGTTAGCTCAGTTGGTAGAGCAGAGGACTGAAAATCCTTGTGTCCTCGGTTCGATTCCGAGACTTGCCACCACTTTCTTAAGCCGCTTCCCGGGTTGGGGAGCGGCTTTTTGTTGGGCCGAACACTGGCGTGGGCTCGCGCCGCCGGGCCTCAGCTCGTGGAGAATGCGATTCCGCAGTGTGCGCGGTCGAACGGCTCGATTGTAGGGGCGTGGCTCGTCCTCGTCCTCGTTTCCCGCAGCGAGAAAAGGGCGCGGTCAAGCCCCGCCCCTCCATCCAACTGCACGATTCCGGCTGAGTGAAGTGAAGGATCCAGGCGGTCGTCGCACATCCTTCATTTCCCTTGGATCCTTCGCTTAGCTCAGGATGACGGCGGCGGGTGTATTTTGTACTCTCCACCGTGCATCTCCGCCCACGATGCCACTGCCAGCGGTTTCTCCTGGGTCGCAGGATTGCGGGAACCAGGCATCATCCTGTCGGCGGTTTCGCCGGCGGCGGATACGCCGGACCCGAACGGTTTAGCGCGGGAACTTGAAATCAAACGCCAGCACTTCCTCGACAGCCCCCGGGAACGACTCGTAGCTCACCTTGCCGGCCACCACCGGGGAGACCACGGCAGGCGAACGGAGGCCCAGGGACTTGGCGCTGATCACGACCTTGTACACGAGGTCCTTGGACAGCTTGTTCTCCACCTTGAGCTTCAGCGTCTTCTTTTCCGCGTCCAGCTGGGTCGTGAAGATAACCTGGGCATTCGGATCCGTTTCGCGGGAGACGCCGACCAGGCGGAGCTTCTTGCGCTCGATTTCGAAGCGCGCGTAAACGGTCTCGCCGGGCTGGATGGCGATGTCCTTCAGCTTGTCGGCCGCGACCGACGGTATGAACAAGGCAAGAAGGAGGAAAATAGAAAGGAGGCGCTTCATCGGGATGGGAGAATGGGACAGGGAATGGCCGCTAAGGAGCCGCGAGCGGGAACGGGTTTCAACTGTATAGTGCACGAGCCCTGTGCCACCTCGTCTCATTTCCCGTTGACCGGCCTACGTCGGGGCGACTTCATCGCCGCATGGTGCCCAGCGTATTGATTGTGGATGACGAAAAGCACACCCGGGAGGGGCTCCAGCAAGCGCTGCAGGAAAACTACGACGTGTCGGTGGCGTCCAATGCCGACGAGGCTTTCAACCTGATGGATGCCCAGGAGTTCGAGGTCATCGTGACCGACCTGCGCATGCCGGGAAAGAGCGGCCTGAAGGTAATCGACAAGGCGCTGGCGCTCCCGCACCGGCCGGCCGTGATCATGATGACGGCGTACGGCAGCATTGATTCGGCCGTCGAGGCGATGAAACGCGGGGCCGTGGATTTCCTCACGAAGCCCGTGCAGATCGAGCGCCTGGAAATCCTGATCCAGCGGGCGCTGAAGACCAAGACCCTCGAGGTGGAGGTGAAGCAATTGCACGAGCGGCTCGACGAGAAATTCAATGTCGGCGCGATCATCGGGCATTCCCCGCGCCTGGCCGAGGTCATCGACCGCGTGAGGTTGGTCGCCCCCTCGAAGGCGACGATCCTGATCGAGGGCGAGACCGGCACGGGCAAGGAACTCATCGCGCAGGCGATCCACCAGGCCAGCCCGCGCGCCCGGGCCCCGTTTGTGCCGGTGCATTGCGCTGCGCTGCCGGCCACCTTGCTCGAGAGCGAACTTTTCGGCCACGAGCGCGGCTCGTTCACGGGCGCGACCGAGCGCCGTGAGGGTCGTTTCGAATCGGCCGATGGCGGCACGGTTTTCCTCGATGAGATTGGCGAGATCGGGCCGGAAATCCAGGTCAAGCTGCTGCGCTTTCTGGAGACCCGCAGTTTCGAGCGGATCGGCAGTTCCAAGACGATCACCGTCGACGTGCGCCTGGTGGCCGCGACGAACCGCAACCTGGAACAAATGGTCAAGGAGGGGAAATTTCGCGAAGATCTTTATTTCCGCCTCAACGTCGTGCGGATCACCACGCCACCCCTGCGCGACCGCACGGACGACATTCCCGTGCTGCTGGAGCACTTCATCAAGGTCTACTCGAAGGAGAACGGTTACGAGCCCGTGCAGGTCGAGCCCGGCGCGATGCGGCATTTGCAGGCTTACTCGTGGCCGGGAAACATTCGCGAGCTGCGCAACTTCGCGGAAAACGCCGTCGTGTTGCGCCGCGGCGGCAAGCTCAGCGAGTTCGACCTCGAGCCGAAGTTCCGGGGCGAGGCCGCGCCACCGCCCTCGATGGTCACGCCGACCCCGGCCAATCCATTCTCGGTGGAGGACAATGAAAAGCGCCTGCTCAAGGAGGCGTTGATGAAGGCCCGGGGCAACCGCACGCGCGCGGCGACGTTGCTCGGCATCAGCCGCCGCACCTTGCACCGCAAGATCGCCCAATGGCCGGAGTTGGACGTGATGGACCGCGGATGAAGCGGACGGCTCACCAGGCAAACAACGCCGCCCGCGGGACTTTTTCCCATGTCAGGCCCGCCGGGGTCGAAGCGGTCCCGCGATGAAATCCGCCCAGGAAATCATCCACTGGCTGGAAAGCGGCCGCGGGGCGCGCTGGGTCGCCCGGGTTGCCCTCGGGCTGGCGGCCTTGCTGCTGACGACGGTCTATTCGTGGAAACAATTTCACGGGATCCCGAATGAATTCGTCATGCAGCAAGCCGTCCTGGCCCGGCAGGTCGCGCGCGGCGAGGGATTCACGACGCTGGTGAACTATCCGCAGACCCATGCGGTGCTCGATGCCCGGCGGGAACGGTTCAGCGAAGTGAAACCCTATCCGGAGATTCATCATGCGCCGCTTTATGCCGTGGTCATGGCCGCCGCGTTGGCCGTGCTGCCCGACTCAGCGTGGGCCCATCGGCCGGTGCCGCCGGACGGGTGGGCTCCGGATTACGCGATTCTCATCTTGAACGCGGCACTGTTCTGGGTCGCGGTCGCACTGACCTGGCGCTTGGCCAAACAGCTGTTCGACCGCCGCGCGGCATGGCTGGCGACGCTCGGCACGGCCTTGTCCCTCAGCCTTTGGGAACAGGTGGCGGCCTTGAGCGGGCTGACGGTTTTCATGGTGATCGTGCTCGGGCTTTTCAATGTGCTTGCGGGCGTCGAGCAACGGCTGGCCGATTCGCCGGGGTGGTCGCGCGGTCTGGCCGGGAGGATGGCCGGTTTGGGCGCGCTGGCGGGGTTGTTGTTTCTCACCGAATATTCGGGCGGTCTCGTGGGCCTCGTGCTCGCGGCCTATATGGGTTGGGGGATCAGGGGTCGCGTGCGCTGGCCGGCGCTGGCCGTGTATGCGGGCGTGTTCCTGCTCGTCGTCACGCCCTGGCTGGTCCGGAATGTCTTGGTGGTCGGGCACCCGCTCGGCCTGGCCTGGCAAAACCTGGCGTTGAAGGCCGGCGATCCGACGGCCGAACCCGCCGCCCAGCGCAACCTGGGGAGCGCCGACGCGCCGGGGCTGGACCTGAACAAGCTGGGCAACAAGGGCCTCACGGGCCTCGAGCAAAACCTGCAGTCGCGGATCTGGTCGGGCGGCGGCATGTTGTTCACGGCGTTTTTCGTGGCGGGTCTGGCGTATCAATTCCGGCATGGGCCGGTGAACCGCGTGCGCTGGTGCTTCGCCTTGGTGCTGGTGGCAATGCTCGCGGGCCAGCCTTTCTTCAATTCGGGGGAAAGCCCCCGGCTGCCCGCCCACTACCTTGCCCCATTGATCATGGTTTTCGGCGCCGGGTTCCTGCTGGTCCTCGTGGACAGCCAGCCGCGGCTGGCCACGCATTGGAAATGGGTCGCGGCCGGCCTCCTGATGCTGCAGGCCCTGCCGCTGTCGCGGGACTGCCTGGAGCCGCGGAAGATTCATTTTCATTACCCGCCGTATTTCCCGAGCCTCTTCATCGAGTTGCGCAAGGACGTGCAGACGCGGTTCCTCGCGGGCACCGGCGTGGCCACGGATGTGCCGGCGGGCACGGCGTGGTACGGGCAGATGCGGGTGTGGGCCAAGCCGGAGCGGCTGCGCGACTTTTCCCAAATAATCGTGGAGCAGAACATCGGGGCGTTGCTGCTCACGCCGGTGACGCTGGACCGGCCGTTTTTCACGGAATTGGCGGCCCGTAAGGATGATAGCATCAGCTTGAACGACACGGGCGGGTGGGGCGGGGTGTACGCGGGGTTGGTGACGCGCCGGATGCCGGCGAGTTTTCCCCTCAACCTGCCGCCCCAGAAACTGACGGATAACATGGTCCTCCTCGTGAATCCGCGGACCGTGGTTCGTTAGGGAAATAGATTTGCCACCGCCGGCGCTGCTCCTCTTAAGTCAGGCACACCTAACACCTTGGCCACCATGAAAATCTTACCCTGCCTGCTGTTTACTGTCGTGATGGCGCCTACTGTCGGCCTCGCGGTTTATGCGCCCATTCCGGATCAGGAGCAGGGCAAGGCGCTGACGTATCGGCTGGGCGCGACGGTTTCGCACGACAGCAACATCTTTGGCTCACCCGCCGGCGCAATGGACAGCATGGTCTACGGCATCAATGGCGAGATTTCCTACAACAGCTCGGTCAGCGACCAGACGTTTTTCTCGGCGTCCTATGAAGTCAGCCACGACCACGTGGTGGATCGTCCGGGCGAGAAAAACCTCACCAACCACACCGTGGAGGTCCGGCTCGCCCATTCGTTCGCGCAGGATTCCAACATCGACCTGAATGCCGCCTACATCGTCGCGCAGAATCCCGAGTCGCTGCTGGCGGGTGTTCCGCTCAATGCCGACCAATCGTTCAAGCGCGGGCAGTTCGACGGCCGGTACACGGCTTCCATCAACCAGCGCACGGCATTCGTCACGAAATATCGTTTCGTCGATTACGCCTACGACCTGGCCACCCTGGCCTTCGATCTGGACCGCACCGAGAACCTCATCGGCTTGGAATCCTCCTTTCAATACCTGCCCGAAACCAAGCTCGTGGCGGAGTATCGTTACCAGGACATCGGTTACGACCGCGCGGGCGCGACGAAGGACAAGACCTCGAATTTCTTCCTCGCCGGCTTCGAGCACAACCCCGGCAAGAAACTGATGATCTCCGGCCGCGCGGGTCTCGAGGAACGCAATCGCAAGTCCGCGTCCGATACCACGGTCCCCTATGTCGAGCTGAGCTCGCGTTACACCTACGCCGAGGGCTCCTTCCTGGCCGCGGGTTACATGCACACGATCGAGGAACCGTCCGACGTGGTGCGTTTCACGGACACCCAGGTCAACCGGTTCTTCGTGAACCTCCAGCACCAGCTCAGCGGTCCCTTCATCCTGTCGGGTTCGCTGACCTATGAGCCGTCCCGGCTCCAGGGCCGCCCCGGCGTGCAGGTCGACGTCGACGAGCAGACGACCCGCTTCGGCGTCGCCCTGGCTTGGCGCCCGACGAAGAACTGGGCCCTCATCGGCACCTTTGACTATGATGACGTGAACTCCGACGACCCCAGCCGCGAGCAGGAACGCGACCGCGCCGGGGTGAACGTGCGGTACACGTTCTGATCCGCGCGACGGCCTCATGGCTAATCTCCCGTCGACCAAGGACAGCGCGACGCTCGGCGACTTCGTCGGCCTGTTGCGGCTCCGGAAGGGCCTGATCTTTCTGGTGCTCGGCTTGGTGCTCCTCACCACGCTGGGCGTCACCGCGCTGCTGCCCAAGTGGTACCTGGCCACCGCCAAGATCAGCGTCCAAAAGCCCGAGAGCGAGGTGAAGCTGTTCCAAAGCCAGAGCAACACGTCCTACGATCCCTATTTCATCCAGGACCAGTTCAAGATCATCCAGGCCGAGAAGATCATCTACCCGGTGATCGACGCCCTCAACCTGAACGAGGTCATCGGCAAGGTGGAGGACGGCACGCGCTGGGAATCCGCGCGGACCTACAATTTCCTTCTCCGCAAGATGCTCGTCGTCGAGCCCTCGCGCGCCTCGTCGATCATCGAGATCAATGCGTACGCGCGCGACCGCGCCCTTTGCGCCGCGATCGCCAACGCCATTGCGCGGGTGTATTCCGAGGATCGCATCTCGCTCGCGACCTCCGACCAGCGCGAGGGGCTCCTGCAATTGCGCAAGGAACTCGACAAGCAGGAGCAGGCGGTCATCGCCCAGCGCGATCACGTTGAAAAACTGCGCAAGGAACTCGACATCGCCGGGGTCGACCTCAGCCAGCGCTACACCGACATGGACATCGAGACGCTGCGGCAGATGCAGAACTCGCTGATCGCGCTCCGGGTTGACGCCATCGGGCGCAAGACGCGCTGGGAGCGGTTTCGCAACATCCCGATCGCCGAGCGGCGCAACCTGGTGAATTCGGAGCTGATCCAGGACACGAACATCCAGAACCTGCTCCAGGCTTACCTCGTGTCGGACCAGAATGTCACCCGACTCATGGGCCGGTTGGGCTCGGCGCACCCGGACCTGCTCGCCGCCATCGAGAACAGCGCGAAGATCCAGCAGCAGCTCGACAGCCAGTTGCGTGGGTATGAAAGTTCGCTCGAGATGGCCTTCAAGGAGGCCGAGGCGCGGGTCACCGAGCTGGAGCGCCAGCTCGCGCAGGCCAAGGTGGACCAGATCCTTTCCGCGCGCGAGCGCATGCGGCCCTTCGAGGAGGCGACCAGCAAGCTCGACGACGAGCAGCGCCTGCTCACCACGCTCAAGCTCACGTTGCGCCAGCGCGAAATCGATTTCCAGGTGCCCAAGAAGACGATCGAGATCCTGAATGTCGCCGAGCCCGCGACCTTCGCGAGCAAGCCGAACTGGGCGGTGAACATCCTGTTTGCCTGCGTGTTCGGCACCATCCTCGGCGTGGGCGCCGCGGTGTTGCTGGAATATTTTGATACCAGTTTCCGCAACGTCGCCGACGTCGAGGGCAAGCTGAACCTCCCGGTGCTGGGCGTCATCCCGCACCTGGCCGAGGTGGCCGGGGAGTTGCACGATCCCAGTGCCCCCGAGGGCGAGCCGTACCGCGTCCTGCAGACGAACCTGAATCTGGCGCTGACGGCAGGAAAGTCCGCGGTGCTCGTGGTGCTTTCCTCCGGGCCGGGCGAGGGCAAATCGACGACCCTGCGCCAACTGGCCTTGTGCATGGCCGCCGCGGGGGAAAAGGTCCTTCTCATCGATTCCGACGTGCGCCGGCCCACCCAGCACAAGCTGGCGGGTCTCGAGCGTGAACCGGGTCTGACCGACATCCTGCTCAACAAGGTTTCCAGCGCCGCGGCCGTGCAGCGCGACAAAAGCGGGCTCATCGATTTCATCCCCGCGGGTTCGGCGGCCAACAATGTCACCCTCGGTTTGCTGTACGCCAGCAAGCTGCGCGCCCTGGTCGAGGAGTTCCGCGGGCGCTACGACAAGGTGCTCTTTGATTCCCCGCCGATCATCGGCGTGAGCGACGCGTCCGTCCTCGCCAGCATCGCCGACGGGGTCGTGCTGCTCATCCAGCACCGGCGCAATCCCGAGAGCATGGTCCAGCGCGCCAAGCAGATCATCGACGGGCTCAAGGTTCCGGTCATCGGTGTCGTCCTCAATCAGGTCCCCACCGGCACCGGCGAGGATTACGGCTATTATACGAACAATTACTCGTATTATTCCCACGACAAGCCGGCCGCCACCCCGAGCGGATCGCGGGAGTCGGGGAACCGCGGCTCCGACCGGATGGAAATGAAGGAATCCCGCGGTCCGGACGGGAAAAGGTAAACCCCCGGCGGGGCGGGGGTGGGGTCAGGGGAAGCCGCGCGTCGGATAACGCATGGAGCTTGTCAGCCTCCGAGGCAGGCTTCTAACTGGCCGGCTCAACCCGACCCATGGCCTCGATCACCAAGAGCTACGAACCACAGGAAGTGGAAAAGAAATGGTATGCCGAATGGCTGCGCGCGGGCTGTTTTGCGGGTCAGGTTGACCCGGCGAAGGCGCCATACACGATCATGATCCCGCCGCCGAATGTCACCGGCGTGCTGACGATGGGGCATGTGCTGAACAACACGCTGCAGGACATCCTGGTCCGCCGCGCGCGCCTGGAGGGTCGGGAGGCGCTCTGGCTGCCGGGGACGGATCACGCGGGCATCGCGACGCAAACCGTGGTGGAACGCGAACTGCGGAAGGAGAAAAAGCATCGCCGCGACCTCGGGCGCGAGAAGTTCCTCGAGAAGGTGTGGTCGTGGCGCGAGGAGAAGGGCGGCATCATTCTCAAGCAACTGCAGGCCCTCGGCGCATCGGCCGATTGGAGCCGCACGCAGTTCACGATGGACCCGGCCTACTCGCAGGCCGTGCTGGGCGTCTTCGTGGATCTCTATCGCAAGGGGCACATCTATCGCGGCAAGCGCATGGTCAACTGGTGTCCGGTCAGCCTCACGGCGCTGTCCGACGAGGAAGTGATCATGAAGCCGGCGAAGGGCTTCCTCTACCAGGTGCGCTACGAGATCGTCGGCCAGCCCGGTCGCTACATCGAGGTGAAGACCACGCGCCCCGAGACGATTCCCGGCGACGTGGCCATCGCGGTGCACCCGGAGGACCCGCGCTATGCGGACCTCATCGGGCAAAAGGTGCGCCGTCCGCTCGGGCCGGCAGCCGAGATCCCGATCATTGCGGACGCGGCCGTGGACAAGGAATTCGGTTCGGGCGCACTCAAGATCACGCCGGCGCATGACAAGGTCGATTTCGAGGTTGGCCAGCGGCACCGCCTGCCTCCGGTCGACGTGCTCACGGCAGATGGCAAATTGAACGAGCTCGCCGGGCCCGAGTTGGCGGGGCTGGACCGATTCGCCGGACGCAAGAAGGCCGCGGAACTCCTGAAGGAATCAGGCGCCCTCGTGAAGGAGGAGCCGTACGAGAACAATGTCGGTTATTCCGAGCGGGCCGACGTGCCCATCGAGCCGCGCCTGACCTGGCAATGGTGGCTCAAGTACCCGCGTATCGACGAAGCCAAGGCCGCGGTGCGCGACGGGCACATCAAGTTTTATCCCGAGCGCTGGTCGAAGGTTTACCTGCACTGGCTCGAGAACATCCAGGACTGGTGCATCAGCCGCCAGCTGTGGTGGGGTCACCGCATTCCGGTGTGGTACGCCCGCGGTCTCGACAAGGAGAAGCTCACCGCGGAGGACCTCGCGGATCCGACCAAGGTGCACGTCTCGCTGGAAGGTCCCGCCGACCGGGACAATTGGGTGCAGGAAGAGGACGTGCTCGATACCTGGGCCTCGTCCTGGCTCTGGCCGTTCGCGACGCTCGGCTGGCCCGATCGCGGGGCGATGGAGAAGGCGGGCTTCGATTATTTCTACCCGACGACCACGCTTGTCACGGGACCCGACATCATCTTCTTCTGGGTGGCGCGCATGATCATGGCGGGCGTGGAATTCGTGCGGCCCGGCGAGCCGCTCGAGCGGCGCATCCCGTTCCGGAATGTTTATTTCACCGGCATCATCCGCGACCAGCAGGGGCGCAAGATGTCGAAGTCGCTGGGCAACTCGCCGGACCCCCTCGACCTGATCGCAAAGTACGGCGCCGACGGCCTGCGCTTCGGCATCGTGTCGATTGCGCCCCAAGGGCAGGACATTCGCTTCCAGGAGGACCGGATCGAAGGCGGCAAGAATTTCTGCAACAAGCTCTGGAATGCGTGCCGGTTCCGGCAGATGAGCGGCGAGATGGCCGACAACTCCACGTGCGCCGCGATCCTGGCGCGCGTCGAGCCCGCGAAATTCGATGCCGACGACCATGCCATCCTCGCCCGGCTCCTGACGACCACCCGGGAGGTGGATCGGTGCTTCGTGGAGTTCGAGTTCAGTGCGGCGGTGCAGGCGCTCTACGCCTTTTTCTGGAACGATTTTTGCGATTGGTACGTCGAGGTCTCGAAGGCCAAATTGCAGGACGCGGCGACGAAGGCGAACTGCCTGGCCATCCAGGACCTGGTCCTCCGCCAGACCCTGTTGCTGCTCCATCCGTTCATCCCGTTCATCACCGAGGAACTCTGGCACCAGCTTGGCTACGGGCCCGAGGGCCGCTACCTCATGCGCGACACGCAGCTCGAGAATTGCTCGCAGCTCGCGAGCCGCGGCCTGCAGATCGACACGGCGGCGGCCGCCCAGGTCGAGGTGTTGAAGGCGGTCTCATCCCAAGTGCGCGCCTTTAAGGCCGAGCACGGCGAGGCGGCCAGCAAGGTTTCCGAATTCGTGGTCGAGGCCACCGATGCCCATTGGGCGGTGTTGGAAGCCAACCTCGCGAAGCTGAAGCGCATGACCGGCGCGGCCTCGATTACCCGGGGAGCCCTGGTGCCAAGCGCCCCCGCCATTGTGACGCCGTACGGTTCGTGGAACCTCATCAAGCAGATGAAGGGCGATCCGGCCGCGGAGAAGGTCCGGCTCAAGAAGGAGCTCGAGGCCATCGCCAAACACATTGCCGGCACGCAGGCGCGGCTCGGCAATGAGGCCTTTGTCAGCAAGGCCCCGCCGGCCGTCCTGGAAGGCGCGCGCAAGCAGCTGGCCGATCAGCAGGCCAAGCAGGCTGAACTCGAGCGATTGCTGGGAGCGCTGGGCTAAAGGCGCCTCGGCGGGGCGGCGCTGGAGTGCCTGTGCGCGGGTGATGCGGGGGCCAGGCCACCGGCGCCCAGCGCACGGGCGGCTTGCCTGCCCTCGAAACATTCTCCTAGCTCAATCTCTTCATGAAAAAAGCCCTGATCACCGGCATCACTGGACAAGACGGTTCCTATCTGGCCGAGCACCTGCTCGCCAAGGGCTACGAGGTCCATGGCATCATCCGCCGCGCCTCGACCTTCAACACCAGTCGCATCGACCACCTTTATCGCGACCCGCACGTCAACGGCGTGAAGCTGCACCTGCACTACGGTGACCTGGCCGATTCCGTGCAGATGGTGAAGCTCCTCTACGAGCTGCAACCGGACGAAATCTACAACCTCGGCGCCCAGTCGCACGTGCGCGTGTCGTTCGACATCCCGGAATACACCGGTGATGTGGTTGGCCTCGGCGCCCAGCGCATCCTCGAGGCGATTCGCGAGGCGGGGCTGGTGAAGAAATGCCGTTATTACCAGGCGTCCTCCTCGGAGATGTTCGGCAAGGTGCAGGAAGTCCCGCAGGTCGAGACCACGTCCTTCTGGCCACGCTCGCCCTACGGTTGCGCGAAGATGTACGCGCACTGGCTGACGGTGAATTATCGCGAGAGCTACAACCTTCACGCCTCGAGCGGCATTCTCTTCAATCACGAGAGCCCGCGCCGCGGCGAGACGTTCGTCACCCGCAAGATCACCCGCGCCGCCACGCGCATCAAGCTGGGCCTGCAGGAGTCGCTCTACATGGGTAACCTGGACGCCAAGCGCGACTGGGGTTACGCGAAGGAATACGTCGAGATGATGTGGGTGATGCTCCAGCAGGACAACCCGGACGACTATGTGGTCGCGACGAACGAGACCCACACGGTGAAGGAGTTCATCCAGGAAACCTTCGCGCTGCTCGACCTCGATTGGGAGAAGTACGTGAAGTACGACGCCCGTTACGAGCGTCCCGCGGAAGTCGACCTGCTCATCGGCAACCCCGCCAAGGCCAAGAAACAACTCGGCTGGGAGCCGAAGGTGCGCTTCAAGGAACTGGTGAAGATCATGACCGAGGCCGACCTCGAACTCGCCAAGCGCGAGGCCCAGATCGCCAGCCTGCCGAAACCTTGATGAAGTAGCGAGGAGGGGGCAGCGAGTTGCGAGCAAGAGATAGGTCGGACATTTGCTTCTACTCACTACCCGCTACTCACTACTCCAACTGACACATGAAACTTTTCATCGCAGGTCACAACGGCATGGTCGGCGGCGCGCTCGTGCGTCGGTTCCAAGCCGAGCCCGGGGTGACGCTGTTGCTCCGCACCCGCAAGGAACTCGACCTGACCAGCCAGGCCGCAGTGGCGTCGTTCTACGCGGCGGAGAAGCCGGACGTCGTGATCATGGCCGCCGCCAAGGTGGGCGGCATTCACGCGAACAACACCTATCCCGCGGATTTCGCCTACGACAACCTGGTCATTGCCACGAACACGATCCACGGCGCCTTCCAAAGCGGCGTGAAGCGCTTTCTTTTCCTGGGCAGTTCATGCATCTATCCGAAACTCGCGCCGCAGCCGATGCCCGAGAGCTGCCTGCTCTCCGGCCCGCTCGAGCCCACCAACGAGGCCTACGCCATTGCCAAGATCGCGGGCCTCAAGCTGTGCGAGTATTACCGCAAGCAGCACGGCGTGCTCTATCACTCCGGCATGCCCACGAATCTCTACGGCCCGGGCGACAATTATCACCTTCAGAATTCCCACGTGTTGCCGGCGTTGATCCGCAAATTTCACGAGGCGAGGGAAGCCGGCCGCGCCGAGGTGGTCGCGTGGGGCACGGGTTCACCGCGGCGTGAGTTCCTGCATGTCGACGAGCTCGCCGACGCCTGCGCCTTCCTGCTCCGGCAGGAAAATCCGCCGGACCTGATCAACATCGGCACTGGCACGGATGTGACGATCAGGGAGCTGACCGAGGTCGTGGCGGAGGTTGTCGGCTTCCAGGGCAAGATCGTCTGGGACACCACCAAGCCCGACGGCACGCCGCGGAAGCTGATGGATGTGTCGCGTCTGGCCGCGCTCGGATGGCGGGCGCGCGTCGGTGTCCACGAGGGTGTCCGCAGGACCTATGCATCGTTCCTGGCGGAAAAAGCCGCAGGTACGTTGAGAGCCTGAAGACAGCCGATGATCGGGGTGGGGCGTTGACGCGGCGTCCGAAGCTCTCCATGGTCCGCGCCGTGGCCGGCAGTTGGTCACCACCACACAACCCCAATCCTATGTCTGACTCCGCACCCCCTCCCGTCACTCCGGCCGCCGTCCCCGCCATCACCGAGGATCGCACTGTTGCCATCCTGGCCTACGTCACCCCGATCCTCATGGGCGTCGGTATCGTGATCGCGATCCTGATTCACAACGGCAAGAAGACCGCCCTCGGCGCGTATCACCTGCGCCAGTCGCTGGGTTTGCTGGTGGCCAGCATCGTCGCCTGGGTGGCGATGATGATCATCGGCTTTGTGCCGATCTTGAACATGACGCTGCTCGTCATCGCGCCCGTGCTCTGGCTCGGCTTTTTCGTGTTCTGGGTCATGGGCCTCATCTCCGCGATCAACGGCCAGCAGAAGCCGCTCCCGCTGGTCGGCGAGCACTTCCAGAAGTGGTTCGCCGGCACGTTCAACTAGCCCCCGGTTGATCCCTTTTCGAGCCGCCCATCGCGGGCGGCTTTTTTGTGCCGACTTTCCTCTTGCGCGGCCGCCCCGCGTGCCAAGCGTGGGACCGTCCATGATCGCACCTGAAACTTTTTCCCACCTCGAAAACATAAAGAAGCGCGCCGGCTACTTATGGAGGTTTCTTTGACGTCGAGCAGAAGCAGCGCGAGATAGAGGCGATGGAGGCCCAGATGGGCGAACCGACCTTCTGGGATCACAATGACCGAGCCCAGAAGCACATCGCCAAGCTCAATGGTTTGAAGAAAACGATCGGCGGCCTGGTGGCTTTCAACAAGCGACTGGATGACGCCGCCGTGATGGTCGAACTCATCGAGATGGCGAGTCCGGCCGAGCAGGAGGCCTCCGGCAAGGAGCTCAACGCCAGCGTCGCGGCCATGGTTGCGGAGCTCGACGAGATCGAAATCGCCTCGTTCCTCACGGGCCAGTTCGACCGCAACAACGCGATCTTCAGCATCCAGGCCGGCGCCGGCGGGACGGAGTCGAACGATTGGGCGGATATCCTCTTCCGCATGTACTCGCGCTGGTGCGAGCGCCGCGGTTTCGAGGTCGAGCTCATGGACGTCCAGCCCGGCGACCAGGCCGGCATTTCCAAGGCGACCATCCTGATCAAGGGAGAGAACGCCTACGGTTACGCCAAGGCCGAGCGCGGCGTGCATCGCCTGGTGCGCATCAGTCCCTTCGATTCCAACAAGCGACGCCATACCTCGTTCTGCGCGGTCGACGTGATCGCCGAGATCAACGAGGAAATCGAAATCGAGATCCCCGAGAACGAGATCCGCGTCGATGTGTATCGCTCGTCGGGCAAGGGCGGGCAGGGCGTCAACACCACCGACTCGGCCGTCCGTTTGACCCACATCCCGACGGGCACGGTGGTCGTCTGTCAAAACGAGCGTTCCCAGATCAAGAACAAGGCGGCCGCCATGAACGTGCTCAAGGCGCGCCTCTACGAAAAGAAACTCGATGAGCAGCGCAGCGAGATGGAGAAGTTCTACGGCGAGAAGGGCGAGATTGGGTTTGGCTCCCAGATCCGGAGCTACGTCCTCCAACCCTACCAGATGGTGAAGGATCTCCGCACCGGCGTCAGCACCAGCGACACGCAGGGCGTGCTGGACGGTGACATCGACCGCTTCATCACCGGTTGGCTCCGCGCCGGCTGTCCGCGTCACCGCAACAAGGACATCCAGATGGATGATTAGAGAGCTTTCAGCGCTCAGCTGTCAGCGGTCAGCCAATCCAGATGGCCACTGTAACGGCGCCCCGCTTGCCTTTGCTGAAAGCTGAGGGCTGATTGCTGGCCGCTCCCCTCCATGCCCGACCTGACGCACGAACAGATCAAGACCGCGCTGGCGGGCCAGCCGCTGTTCGAGGACAAGTCCTGGCAACTTTCCCCGCAAGCGTGGCCGCTGACGCCTGACCAGGTGCAGGAGTTGGAACAAATCGGTGCGGCGTGCCTGGAGTTTCACCAGGCGTTGGAAACGCTCTACCTGCGATCCGTGGCCGGCCGCAATCTGCTCCGCAACAAGCCGCTGCTGGCGCCCTGGGTTGCCGACTATCTCGACCGCGGGAAACCCGCCGGCCTGGTCAGCCACGCGCGCGACCCGAAAAATCGCGGCGCCTTTCCCTCTGTGCTGCGTCCGGACTTGCTGCTGACGGATGACGGCTTCGCGCTGACCGAGTTGGATTCCGTGCCGGGCGGCATCGGGCTCACGGCCTTCCTCAACCGACTTTATTCTCCCGCCAGCGGCGGCACCGCGCCCGAAACCAACGCTCCCGGCGTTGGGTCGGGCGACGCCTCCGCCGCGCGTCCCGAAGGAGAAGCCGGCATTCTTGGGGCGGGGGATGCGATGGTGGAAAATTTCCATCAGTCCCTTGCCGGCTTGCGGCCCGACCAACGCAATCCGCTGATCGCCATCCTGGTCAGCGACGAGGCGGCGACCTACCGGCCGGAGATGCACTGGCTGGCCGAGCAACAGCAGCGTCGTGGCCGGCGGGTTTTCTGCATGCGCCCGGAAGATGTCTTTCCGCTCGGCGGCGAACTGTTTTTCGATGTGGAGGGGACGCCGGAGAAAATCGACATCATCTACCGGTTCTTCGAGTTGTTCGACTGGGCCAACGTGCGAGTGGGGGCCGAGATCCTCGAGGCCTGGCAAAGCGGCGCGGTCGCCGTGGCCCCGCCGATGCGGCATTTTCAGGAGGAGAAACTCGCCCTGGCGCTTTTCCATCACCATCTGCTTCGGGAATACTGGACGGAATCCATCAGCGGCCGGTCGCTCAAGCTGCTGCACAAGCTCATCCCTCGCTCCTGGATCATGGATCCGGCGCCGTTGCCGCCCGGGGCGGTGCTCGACGGACCGGTCATCGGGGGCCGGTTGCCCAATGATTGGCGCGACCTGGCGACCGCCTCGCAGAAGGAACGCGACCTGATCATCAAGATCAGCGGCTTTCACGAAACCGCGTGGGGCGCGCGCAGCGTCCTGCTCGGCAGCGATTGCTCGCGCGACGAATGGCTGCAGGGCATCGATCAGGCCCTGCGCCTGGCTCCGACCAACCTCCATCTTTTGCAGGAGTATCGAAAGCCGAAGCGCGTCCAGCATCCCTTGTATCGCGTGGATGACGCGGGCCGCGTGACGGTGCGGGACGAAGCCGGGCGGTTGCGACTGTGCCCCTACTACTTCGTTGTCGGCGGCCAGGCCCGGCTCTCGGGTGCGCTCGCGACTTTCTGCCCGCCGGACAAGAAAATCATCCACGGCATGACCGATGCAGCCTTGCTCCCTTGTAGGGTTTTACCCTTAAGTTGAGTCGTGCGCATTTTCGCCCGGTCAACTAGGCATATTCCATCAGTCAAGCTGCTGGTTTGCGCGCTGACTTTGGTGGTGGCCGGTTGGGCCCAGAACGCTCCGGATTTGAGCACGCTGCGCACCCGGGCCGGCCAGGGTGATCTCGAGGCGCAAAACGCGCTGGGGAATGCGTACACGAACGGACTGCTGGGAGCGTCGCGCGATTTTGCGGAGGCGCTGAAGTGGTATCGCCAGGCGGGGGAGAAGGGCTACGCGCCGGCTCAGTTCAACCTTGGTCTGGCCCACGAGCTGGGCCGCGGCGTCGCCGTGGATGAGCGCCAGGCGTTCAAGTTCTATCTCATGTCCGCGGAGCAGGGCTTCGCGCCGGCCCAGTTTAACGTGGGCAACATGTACGCGTCCGGCCGCGGCATCGCCCAGGATCTTTTCGAGGCCAACCTTTGGTACAAACAGGCGGCGGAAAACGGCCTGGTGGAGGCGCAATTCAATCTCGGCCTGGTGTACGAGACCGGACGTGGCGTGAAGAAGGACGATGCGCTCGCCGCCCGCTGGTATCGACAGGCCGCGGAGCGCGGCTACGCGCGCGCCCAATACAATTACGCGCTTCTGCTCGAGGAAGGGCGGGGCGTGTCGCGGGATGCGGCCGCCGCCGCCGCCCTATATCGCGCGGCCGCCGAGCAGGGTTTCACGCCGGCCCAAGTCAACTACGGGCTGGCGCTGGCCGAGGGTCGTGAGGGCCTGCCGCGCGATCCGGTGCAGGCTTACGTCTGGCTGAGCCGCGCCGTGCAAGGCGGGGCCAGTGCCGAGGCGCGCGATGCCCTGGCGCGCACGCTCACCCCCGAGCAGTTGAATGCGGCGGTCCAGGCCGGCGCCACCCGCGTTGCCGTGAGTCCCGCCGCTATGCCCGCGGCCGGGGTTTCGAACCCGCCCCCAAATGCCGGCCCGGACGTGGCGCGGATGACCGAACTTTCCAACGCGCTTGCGCAGGCGCGCGACGCGAACGCCCGGCTCGCCGAGGCCAATCAGCGGCTCGAAGTCGACAACGCGCGCCTCGCCGACGAGCTCTCTCGCGCCGGCGGCTCGAGCACGCTGGTGGACCAGTTGCGCGCCCAAAGCGGGCGCCTGGCCGAGCAGGTGCAGGCACTGACCGCGGACAAGGAGACCAGCGAACGGCAGATCGCGCTGCTGACCGCGCAGGTTCGTGATGCCGAGCGCGACCTGGCGGCCGCCCGGAGTGCCCCCGCCGCAAGCGCGCCAGCGGCGCCCACCGTCGAAGCTTCCCGTTACGAGACCCAGATCGCGGCCCTGACGAGCCGGCTCGATGAGGCGGCGGCCGCCTTGAAACAATTGCAGGCGGCGAACACCGAGCTCTCGGCAGTGAACCAGCGTCTCCAGCAGGAACGCGAGGCGCTCGCCGCCGCGCAGCCCGGTCCCGGGGCTGCCGACGCCCAGGCGGCGGACGGCGCCCAGAGCAGTGTCGTCGCGGCGCTGCAACGCGACAACGCACGATTGAACGATGAGGTGAAGCGGGCGACCCGCGAACTGCTCGCGCTCAACCGGCAGCTGCGCAACGCCTCGCGGCCCTCCGCTGGATCGACCGACGCGTCGGCGCCGGATGTCACGCAATTGAACACGCGGCTCGAGGCGGCCACGGCCGAAGCCGCGCGGCTCCAGGCCGACAACGAGCGGCTGGCTGGTCGGATCGCGGAGTTGGAGCGGAGGCCCGCCCGCCCCGCGAATGACGATTCCGCGGCGAAGCTGGCGCAAGCCCAGCAGGAGGCGGCAGCGCTTCGCCAGCAGTTGTCCACCTTGCAGAATGAGAAGTCTGCCCTCGAGAAAACGGCCGCCGCGCTCGAGTCTCGGCTCGCCGAAGCGTCGTCCGGAAATCGCGCCGCCACCGAGGGCACGGCGGAGATCCGGCGGCAGGTTGAGGGATTGAAGGAAACCCTGGCCGAGCGGGACGCGGCGCTGGCCCGCCACGCGCAGGACGTCACCCGGCTGACCGCGGAAAACAAGACGCTGAATGACCGGCTGGCCCAGACGCAAGAGGAGCTTCGTGGCGTCGCGGAGGGCAGGGTGTCCGCCGCCGAACTCGCCGCCCTGAAACAACAACTCACCGAAAGCCAGGCCCGGGCGGAAATGCTGGTCCGCGACAATCGCGATACCGGTGCCCGGCTCGCCACGGAACGGGAGGGTAATGCGCAGTTGCGGACCAGGGTGGCGGATCTCGAACGCGAGATCGCGGCGGCGCGGACCAAGGGAAGCCAAGCCGGCCCCGAGCTCGAGCAACTTCAGGCCGCGCTCGCCGATGCGCGCCGCCGCACCGAGACCCTCACCGCGGCCAATGCCGACCTGCAGGGGCAACTGACAGCGGCGCAGTCCGCGGCCGGAGTGGCCGAGGACCTCCGCCGACAGCTGGCCGAAGCAAACCAGACGCTGGAGAAGAGCAGCCAGGCGACGGCGGAGCTGACCGCGGTCAACCAACGGTTGGAGGCGGATCTCAGCGCGGCGGCGCGCAGCGTGTCCGGCAGCGCGGCCCTGCGTGAGGAATTGGTCCAGGCCCGGCAAAGCCTGACCGAGCTCGACGGGTTGCGGAATGAAAACGCAAAGCTCAAGGAGGAGGTCGCCCGCGCGGCCTCGCGAGCGCCCGACCCGCAGCTGGGCCGCGAGAACGAGCGACTTTCCACGCAGCTGGCGGAAAGCCGTCGCGAACTGGCGCTGGCGGAGGAACGGGTCGCCGCGTTGGAGAAACAGCTGGGCGATGCCTTGACCGTGCGCACCCGCGGTGCGGACGAGGCCGGTCGCAGCAAGGCGGAACTGGACGAGGCGAATCGCGTGGTGGAGAAGCTGACCGCGACCGTGGCCGAGCTCACCGCGGAAAACCAAAAGCTGGAGCAGGATCTCGAGAATGCACAGAAGACCGCCGCCGCCGCGCTCGCCGCGCAGTCGCAGGCGGTGAGCGCGGCCAGCCCCGACGCCTACCAGATGGAAATCAGCACGCTCAATGCGCGGCTGAAGCAATTGGAGACGCAGGTGGAGGAAGAACGGGCCGGAGCGGCGCGTGAGATCACCACCCTGGCCGGACAGCTCCAGCGCACGCGGGAGACCAACCGCTCGCTGACCGAGGCCAACCGGGCGTTGTTGTCGGCCAAGGAAAGCGAGACCTCCGCGGTCCGCGATGAGACGGCGGGGCTGGAGGCGCGAATCCGCGAGTTGACGACGGGCAGCGAGGAGTTGCGCCGCCAGGTCCAGCAGCAGGCCGGGGAGTTGCGCGCGGTGGCGGCCGAGCGGGATACGTTGCGGTCCGAGCTGGCCGACGCGCGGAAGGTTGCGACGGTGCTGCCCGGTCTGAGCGATGAGAAGGCTGCGCTGCAGGAACGCCTGGAAGCCGTGGGTGGCCAGCTGCTGGCCCTGCAGCGGGACCAGGATGATTTGCAAAAGGTCAATGCCGAGCTGACGCAGCAATTGACCGCGAGCCGCCAGGCGGCGGAGAAGGCCGCGGCGGATCTGGGGGCGTTGCAGGCGCGGGTGGCCGCGGCTGAACGCGCCGACGAAAGCCACACGCAATCCGTCGCCGAACTCACGCAGCTCAACGAGCGGCTCGAAGTCGAACGCGAGGATATGCGCCGGTTGGTCGATTCCTATCGGGCTGACATTGCGCGGCTCACGCAGGCGGTGCGGGCGGCGGAGCAGCAGAAGGCCGAGGCGGAGCGCGGCGGGCAGCAAAACGTGGATGCGCTGACGGCGCAGATGGCCCAGCTGAGGCGTGAGGTGGAGGCGGCGCGCGCGGGCCAGGCTCGTCTGGCGGAATCGTATGCGGCGCAGGAGCGCGAGCGCGTCGCAACCATCGCCCAGCTGCGAACGGAAAACGGGGCCCTCGCTGCACGACTTAACCAAGCTCAGGGCACTCTCGACCAGATCGCCGCGGCCGCCCGACTCGGTACGCCGGCGGCGACGATTGCCTCGGGTGGGACCGTGTCGACCCGTCCTGCGCCCGCCCCGGCGGCGGAAGCGCGAATGCACACGGTGGTGGAGGGCGATTCCCTGTCACGCATCAGCCTGCGCTACTATGGAACGCCGTCGCGCTGGCAGGAGATTTTCCAAGCCAACCGGGACGTCCTGCAGGGCAGCAGCACGCTGCGGATCGGCATGCAGCTGCGGATCCCGTAAAGGGTGAACCGGGCAGGTTTTGAGCCGGTGAGCCGCCTCCATATTGGAAATACCCAAGACCTCTCCCGCCGTCATCCTGAGCGAAGCGAAGGATCCAAGGGGTCGGCGCGCGTCCGTCCTTTCCCTTGGATCCTGTGCGCGGGTGCTGATGAACTGAACGAGTTCTAGCTGGTGAGCCGCCACCATATTGGAAATACCCAAACCTCTCTCACCGTCATCCTGAACGGAGTGAAGGATCCAAGCGGTCAGCGCGCGTCCGTCCTTTCCCTTGGATCCTTCGCTCTGCTCAGGATGACGGTGGCGGGTATATTTTGTACTCTCCAGCGTTCATCTCCGCTCACTTGGCAATTCGCTCGGCGGTTGCTCTCCACGGTCGAACGGTTCCATTGTAGGGGCGAGGCTCGTCCACGCCCTCGGTTCGCCCGGCGAGAAAAGGGCGCGGTCGAGCCGCGCCCCTACATCCAACTGCATCATTTCTGCTGAGTGAACCGAAGGATCCAGGCGGTCGGCGCGCGTCCGTCCTTTTCCTTGGATCCTGTGTGCGGGTGCTGATGAACTGAACGAGTTCTAGCGTGTGAGCCGCCTCCATATTGGAAATACCCAAACCTCTCCCACTGTCATCCTGAGCGAAGCGAAGGATCCAAG
>JAEZDN010000117.1 GCA_023433275.1 Verrucomicrobiota bacterium | reverse complement strand
GCGGCGGCGACGACGGCGGGGGTCGCGGCGACGTTCGCAGCGGCGGAGGCGATGCTGGCGGCGGCGGCCGGGTCGGAAACGGCGATCACAGTGGCGGCGTTGGCGGCGGCTTGGGCGATCTGGGCGGCGACGGCCGGAGTGGCGGCGGCGGCGAGCGCTTCGATGGCGGCGCCATCACCGGCGGCTACAGCCGCCTCGATCTGCTCTTGCAGGTCGGCGGAAAGCTCAGCCTCCTGCGCGAGCGAGAACACGGGGCTCAGGAAAAGCGATGCCGTGATGGCAAGCGCAGCAAAAAGGGAACGACGGGATTTGATATTCATACGATTACTTTATAAGGTCAGGTCGGTGGTGGGTGGAGATGTTTCAACTCCTCCCGGGGATGTCAATTGCCAGTTATGAGCAGTAATCGGCGATGATCGTGTGGTTTCTAATGTCCGTTGCTTCCGCTACCGGAGGGCGGCGGCCCCGAAGCCTGTAAAAGCTGCCAGAGCGGCGTGGGCGTCGCCGTCCGCGCAAACGCCTTGGGTTAGCCTTTTCATCGAGTGAAAGGTCAACGCGGCATGGTGGAGCGCGCCGATCACAAAGCTTAATTTCCAAAGGAATTCCGCCGCCGGAATGCTCGGCTGGTGGCGGCGGAGCGCATGCCCGAACCGGTTCATGATCGGTTCCAGTTCCGATTGGACCAAATCGACGATTGAGGGAGTGGTTTCAAAAAGTAACCGGCCGAGCAGTTGCGGCCCGTTGGGGTTCTCGGCGAAAAACACAGGCCGGGCCAAAGCATCGATCAAGTTGTCGACGGGCACTCGCTCTGGCGAAAAACGAGTTTCCGCTCGTTGCAGAAGTTCGAGTCGCTCGTGGTTTATGAGGTGCAAATGGCGTTTTATAATAGTTCGGTATAGCGACTCCTTATCATAGAAGTGGTAATTGACGGACGCTACGTTAACACCGGCGCTACGAGTTATTTCTCGAAGTGAAACCCCGGCGAACCCATGGCGGGCGAAGAGCGCTTCGGCGCACGCTAAAATCCGATTAGGCGTATCAGGTGAAGACGCGTCTGGCATGGAGTAAAACGGTTGATTCAAACACATGTATCAGACGTTGAGATCGTCGAGTCCAATCGAAATCGGCACGGGCGGGCACGATTCTCCCCGCCACCGAACGCGGTCTGGGGTGCCGATAGCGAGTCAGGTATGTTAGGCGGACTGCCTTTCCCTCAACGTCAAATGGGGCTGCAGAATCGCCGGGTGCCAGTCCTAGTCGCCGTCGAGATTTTGCTCGGCCTCCCACGCAGGCGGGCGAATTCCCTTGCCAGAATGTCATCCGTGGGCGTTCTTATGCGCCTCGTTAGAGATAGCGTTTGATGACAGGAACTGGTGAGTCGTTGGCTGAGCGTTTGGCTTAAGTGATGATTTCGAAACCCGCGTTGGGAACAGACTGGCAGATGGCGAAGGATCTACGAAATATCACATGAGCAACTCCAAACTCTACGTTGGAAACCTCTCCTTCAAGACCACCGATGACGAACTCCGCGCCCACTTCGGCCAGTTCGGCACCGTGACCGACACCTATGTCGCCATGGACAAGATGACCGGCCGCCCCCGCGGCTTCGCGTTCGTCACCATGGGTACCCCGGAAGAGGCCAAGCTGGCCATCGAGAAGACCAACGGCGTCGATTTCGGCGGCCGCGCGCTTCAGGTCAATGAGGCCCGTCCGAAGGAAGATCGTCCGGCCGGCGGCGGTTACGGCGGCGGCGGTCGTGGCGGCTTCGGCGGCGAACGCCGTGGCGGCTTCGGCGGCGGCGGTCGTGGCGGTTTCGGTGGCGGTGGCGGCGGTCGCGACCGTTACTAATCCGAATCTCGCGCGAGCGAATTCCAATTTCAGGGCGGTGCCTCCGGGCACCGCCCTTTTTATTTGGCGGCGAAGCTTGCCCGCGGCAAGGGGAGCTGAAAGTTCCCATGCGCGAGTCCACTCGCGCGTCCATGCCCGCTCCCGTCGCCACTCCCCGTGCTGTCATCAACCACCTGCGCCGCTTGAGCGCATGCACGCTTTGCCCGAAGATGCACAAGCCGGTCGTCGTCGGCCGGCCCGTGACCTCGGGGATCATGCTGGTCGGACAGGCGCCCGGGGACAAGGAACCCATCCTCGGGCGGCCGTTTGCCTGGACCGCGGGCAAGACCCTGTTCAAGTGGTTCGATGCCGCGCTGGGCTGGACCGAGGAACAGGCGCGCGACCGGATCTATTTCGCCGCCGTCTGCCGCTGTTTTCCCGGCAAGCGCCTGATCGGGGGTGACCGGGTGCCGGACGAAAGCGAGATCGCCAACTGCTCGCGCTGGATGTCGGCGGAAATCGCCTTGCTCCGGCCCACCTTGATCCTGCCCGTCGGCAAGCTCGCCATTGCGCGATTCCTGCCGCCGGCGCCGTTGAACGATACGATCGGGAAACAATTTCGCATCGATTTTCGCGGGCACGAGACGGACTGCATTCCGCTGCCCCACCCCTCGGGCGCCTCGCCTTGGCATCGCATGGAACCCGGCAAGACTCTTCTCCGCACCGCCCTGGCGCGGATGTCCGTTCACCCCGCCGTGCGAGCGCTGAAATGATATTGCGTTGCCGATATTCGCGCACTGCCTTCCGCGCATGAGCTTCCTCGCGAGACTTGCGTTGCTGGCGGCGGCCTTGCTGGCCGCCGTTTCCGGTCGCGCCATCGAAAAAGTGTCCCACAATCCGTACCTGAGCGCGATCGTCACCGACGCCGCGTCCGGCGCGGTGTTGTTTGAGGACAATGCGGACGCGCGGGGTTTCCCCGCGAGCATCACGAAGCTGATGACTTTCTTCGTGGTGATGGAGCAGGTCGAAGCCGGGAGAATCGCGCTCACGGACCCGGTGACGGTCTCTGCCGAGGCGGCGCGAACGGGTGGTTCGCAGGTTTACCTCAAGCAAGGCGAAGTCTTCACCGTCGATGACCTCCTGTATGCGCTGATGGTGCAATCCGCCAATGACGCCGCCGTCGCCCTGGCCACCCATGCCGCCGGTTCGCGCGAGGCTTTTGTCGAACTGATGAACGCCAAGGCCCGGCAGTTGGGGATGACCAGCACCACCTTTCATTCCCCGCACGGGTTGCCGCCGGGCAAGGGGCAGTTGCCCGATGTCACCACCGCCCGCGATCTCGCAATTCTATCTCGCGGCCTCCTCCGACACGGGAAGGTTCTCCAGTATAGCGCGGTGAAGGAACGGCCGTTTCGTGTAACGGCCGCGGAACCGTTCATCATGCGCAACCACAACGGCCTGCTGGCGGCTTTTCCCGGGTGCGACGGCCTTAAGACGGGTTTCTTCAGCGCGGGCGGCTTTTCGCTCGCCGCGACCGCCGAACGCAACGGCCGGCGCGTCATCGCGGTGGTGCTCGGCAGCGAGCAAAGGGTCACGAGAGACGTCAAAGCACGCGAACTGCTCGAGCGTGGGTTCGCGGCCCAGCCCGCGTCCCTGCCCGTGCTCACGCCTCCGGCGCGTCATCCCGCATCCGCGGGACAGCCCAAAGGCCCCCGCGCAACCCCGGTCGAACCAACCGTCCGGACGGACAAATCCATCCCGGCTCCCCCCGCCGAACAATCCTCGACGCCCAAGGAACCGACCGTCATTTTCCGCGTCATTCCCCCCGAGAAGAAACCGTAACCACCCCATGCGCCCGCTCATCCTGATTGGCTTCTGCGTGTTTTCCCTGGCCATCGCGCCACTCCATGCCCAACGCGAGAAACTGCCGCCGGAGGATCTCGAGATTGTCGAGCAGCGCTGGCCCGAGGCAAAAAAGACGTTCACGGGGCTCCGGTACATCATCCTCGAACCCGGTGATGCGTCCGGCCCGATGCCAACCCGCGGAATGCGCGTGAGCGTCGTGTACAAGGGCATGCTGCTCGACGGGAAGGTTTTTGATCAGAACACGCCCGACAACCCGCTCAAGGTCCGCCTCGATCGCGGCGAGCTCATCGATGGGTGGGAGGAAGCGCTGCAGAAAATGCACAAGGGCGAGAAGTGGCTCCTCATCGTGCCGCCGGAAATGGGTTATGGCGCCAAGGGCCGTCCCCCCGACATCAAGCGCTACGCGACCTTGGTGTTCGAGATGGAGTTGCTGGATTTCGGCAAGGACCTGAAATAACACCCGGCCGCGGGAAAATAAATGTGATCGAGGGCGGACCGCAGTCCGCCCTTTTGATTGGGCGAGTTATCGAGCCTCCTCCATCCCGCGGAAGGACGCACCGGCCCGGTGCGCTGCGTGCGTGATAGCATCCTCGCGGCGGAGAGGGCATCAGCAAGTTGGAGCGTGGCCACCAGAGAGGGCGCAGGCGAGTTGGCTTCATCTCGAGCCTTCGTTCCTCGCTGCGCACACCCCCTTACGGATGTCGTCCAATGGCGGACAACCCGCTGCCGTTGGTTCGACAAAAAGGCAGGGTTGGGTTCACCCCGTCTGCCAATGGATCCGCCGCCTTGGCCTCACTTCATCAGCTCGGCCAACGGGCCCTTGATGGCATCAGCCCAGAGCTGGTAGCCGGCAGGGGAAAGATGAAGCTGGTCGGGCATGATGACCCAGGGGATGCGTCCGTCCTTGCCCAGGAATTGGGCGCCGATGTCGAGGAAACGGACGTTCACGCCATCGTCGAGTTTGGCGAGCAGTGCGTTGGCCTGGTTGATGGCCGTCATGCGCTTGCCGACGTCGGTGATCGCCGCCTCGGTGATCAGGCCGGATGGGCTGCGCCGGGCGTCGCGCGGGAAGATGGCGAGGAGGAGCACCTTCACGCCGGGGATCCTGGCGCGAATCAGCTCGATGATTCTGGCATTGGCGGCGGCGATTTGTTCGCCGGTGTGCTGCGCGGAATTGTTGGTGCCAATCATGAGGACCACTGCCTTGGGCGTGATGCCGTCGAGTTCGCCGTTCTCGATGCGCCAGATCACGTGCTGCGTCTGGTCGCCGCCGATGCCGAAGTTGGCCGGCTGGTAGCTGCCAAAATAATGCTCCCAGATGTGCGGCGCCCCGCGCCACCCTTCGGTGATGGAATCGCCGAGGAACAGGACGCCGATCGGGCCGCTTTGGCCGCGAGCCAGGAAGGATTCGTGCAGTTCGAAAAACCGCGCGTTGCCCGCCTTCGGGATGGGGGCGGAAGCATCCACCGGCGCGGGCGCGGCGACCGCGGGTGTAGGCGCCGCGGCCGGCGCTTGGGCAAACGTCAGGGCGCAGGCCGTGGCCAGGCCGAAGAGGGCGAGTGTTTTTCTCATGGGGTGGCGCAACAGGAGCCCAAGGAACGTGTTGACGCAAGCGCTCAGCCCACGCCCGCGGCCTTGAGGATGAGACGCCGCTGGAACCAGAAGGCATCCGCCGTGTAGATGGCCAGGCCGATCCAGATCAGACCGAAGGCCTGCAGGCGCGCGGCGTCAAAGGGCTCGCGGTACAGAAACAGCCCGATGAGGAACTGGGCCGTGGGTGCGAGGTATTGCAGGAGTCCAAGCGTGGCCAGGCGGATGCGTTGCGCGCCGTACGCGAAGAGGAGCAGGGGAATCGCCGTGACCACGCCGGCGCTCAGCACGAATACCTGGGTGGGGAGGTCGACCCGGCCGAGCGCGCCCGTGCCTTGGTGATGCCAGGCCAGCAGCCACGCGGCCGCGATGGGAAAGAGCAAGAGCGTCTCGACCGTCAGGCCCGCGATGGGTCCCAGCGACGATTTCCGTTTCAGCAGGCCGTAGGAGGTCCAGGTGATGGCGAGCGAAAGGGCGATCCACGGGACATGGCCGACCCGCAGCAGCAGCAGCAGCACGCCCGCGGCGGCGAGGGCGATGGCCACCCACTGTCGCGGCCGGAGTTTCTCCCGCAACACGAGGGACCCCACGGCCACGTTGCAGAGCGGCACGAGGAAATAGCCGAGGCTGGTCTCGATCACGTGCCCTTCATTCACCGCCCAGACATAGACGCCCCAGTTCAGCGTGAGCAAAATTCCGGCGAGAAGATTCAGGCCGATGGCGCGGGGCGTGGCGAAGCCCGGGCGGAGCGTGGCGAAGCTTCCCTGCCACGCCACGACGGCGACGAGAAAGACGAGCGACCAGACGATGCGGTGGGCAATGAGCTCGGCGGCGGGCACTTCATGCATCTGCTTCCAGTAAACCGGCACCACGCCCCAGAAAAGAAACGCCCCCGCGGCGGCCACGGCGCCGCGTTGGGAGGAAGGAGGAGATGATGCCGGGGAGGACAAGCGGACCAGCCTGGGCGCGGCGCGGCGGCGCGTCAAACGGCTCCCCCGATCACCGCGGCCGAAATCCCGGCGTTACAGCGCAGCCTCGGGATTGCGACAAGACTGCCATGCGAGGAATCTCCACCTGCCGTCCTCCTGGCGCCAGACGGCCAGGTAGTTTAAATCAATCAACCGCGGGGTCTCCTTCCCGCCGAGGCGAATCATCGCCCGCCCTTTCATCAGCACGATGCCCGGCGCAATCGGCAGGAATTCGCGTTCGGGATAGTCGATTGCCTGGTAGTCGGTCCGGCCGCTGGTCAGGGATTCCATGAAGGACTCCTTGGAATCAATGGTCCCGTTGGAATGCGCATAGTGGAGTTGATCCGAATAAATGGCAGCCAGGCGGGCCGGGTCCGCGGCGAGGGTGGCGGCCACGCGTTCGTCATCCGCTGCGCGAACCGTCGCCACGACCGCCAGCTCCGGCGCGCCGAGCAGCACCTGGCCGGCGGGGTTCCGTTGCGCCAGGGAGGTCGCGCCCGAAGCCCAGGTGAAAACCAGAAGGAGGACCAGCTGCCGGGTGAAGCGAAGATTCATGGGGCAGCGGGGCGGGTCACGGGTTGCGGGCGGCCGCGGTCATCAATTGCGACATAGGTGAAGGTGCCGGTGGTGACGCGAACGTGCTCCCCGCCCTTTTGACGCTGCGCCCAAGCCTCGACCTCGATGCGCAGGGAAGTGCGGCCGATTTTCGCCAGCGAGGCATGGCAGCTCACGATGTCGCCCACGTACACCGGGTAGTGGAACGCCATGGCGTCGATGGCCACCGTGGTGATCCGGCTGTGGGCCAGGTTGCGGGCGAGGATCGCGCCGCCCAAATCCATCTGCGAAACCAGCCAGCCACCGAACATGTCGCCATTGGAATTGGTGTTGGCCGGCATCGCGATGGTGCGGATGACGAGTTCACCTTGGGGGGAAATGGAGGCGGGATCGGACATGACGAACTCTCGGGCAGGCAATCAGGAGGGGACCGTACGCGCAAGTTTCGCAAGGTGCTTGCGCAGGATGCGGGCCCGGGCGCGCACGGCGGGGGACCCACCATGGGCGGCGCATTCCTCGACCAGCCGCGCGGCGGCTGCCGGGCCGTCCGCGATGCCCGGTGCAGTGCTGAGCCGGACGATGCATTCGAGCGCATCGGCCTGCACAACAATGGTGCCGTCGCGAAGCCAGGCGTGGGCCAGCGCCAGGGCGCGCCGGCGTTCCGTCGCATTCAGGCCCAGCCGCGGCAGCATCCGGCAGAGATGGGAGCGGACGATCCAGTGCTCGATCCGCCACACGCGGGTGAGGAGTTCGCGCTTGTAGGGCAACAGCAGGTCAGGCCGCGACCGCGACACCTCCTCCAAGGCGCGCGCCGCGCGATTGCGGATGCCGGCATGGTCGTCGGCGAGGCCGTCAAACAGTTCATCAACCAGCCCGGGCTGGCTGATCGCCTGTGCCGCGACGCGGGCGCTGTGACCCCGCGCCCAGGCGGGGCCGTCGACGAGCTGGTCCAACAAGGTCGGCATGGCAGGAAAGCGTGGCACGGAGGCCGGCGAAGTCCATGGCGGGATTCGCGGTTCGGCCGGGGAGACTTTGGCGTTGTTTTCGGGAACTTATGACAGGATATTCCGCGGACAATGCCAGTCACCGCCCAAGCCGCGCTCCGGCGATTGTTCAATGAGATCGGTTCCGTCGATCAGGTGGGAATCGAGGAGCGGGTCGCCAAGTACGCCACCCGGAGCATCAAGAAGCACGCCAAGCTTTGGGGCCTGAAGACCGCGGTGACCATGGTCGATCTCACCACGCTCGAGGGCAAGGACACGCCCGGCAAGGTAGCCTCGCTCTGCCAGAAGGCCCTGCGCCCGCATGACGATCCGTCGATTCCGCAGGTCGCCGCGGTGTGCGTCTATCCGTCGATGGTGAAACACGCCCGCCGCGCGCTGGGCGAGGACACCGGAGTTCGCATCGCCTCGGTCGCGACCGCCTTTCCCTCCGGGCAGGCGCCCCTTCGCACCCGGCTGGCGGAAGTGAAGGGAGCCGTGGCGGACGGCGCCGACGAAATCGACATGGTGATCAACCGCGGGGCGTTCCTCGCGGGGGAATTTCAATTGGTCCAGGACGAGATCGCCGCGGTGCGCGACGCCTGCGGCGCGGCCACGCTCAAGGTCATCCTCGAAGTCAGCGAACTGGAAACCTACGACAACATCCGCGGCGCCTCCTTCCTCGCGATGCGCGTCCTGCGGCCGAACGATTTCATCAAGACCAGCACCGGCAAGACCTCCCTCAACGCCACGCTCGGCAACAACCAGGTGATGATCGAGGCGATCCGCGATTTCTACCTCGATACGGGCGTGCCGATCGCGATGAAGCCGGCCGGAGGCATTCGCACCGCCAAGCAAGCGTTGCAGTTCCTGATCGCCGTCAAGGAGACGCTCGGTGACGAGTGGCTCAACAACACCCGCTACCGCTTCGGCGCCTCCTCGCTGCTCAACGACCTGCTCCGCCAGCTCGAGAAGGAAAAGACCGGCGCCTACCAGGCTCCGTATTATTTCAGCGAGGCCGCCGAGAGCTACTAGTCATTTTTCCTCACGCCAAGGACGCAAAGTTCGCCAAGAAAACACCCCGCCGATCCCTTGCGACCATTGCGTCCTTTGCGTGAGGCCCCCTCTGGAATGTCCACCATCACCTCCGCAAAAAAACGTCCCGCCTCGCGCCACCAGGGTCGCGCCACGCCCGAGCTCATCTTCGGTGACCTTTGGGAATTCGATCCCGCGCCCGAGACCGCTGATCCGCGGCTGAAGGCCCGCTATGATCTCTTCATCGGCGGCAAGTTTGTCGCGCCGTCCTCCGGCAAATATTTCGACTCCATCAACCCGGCCAACGAAACCAAGCTCGCCGAGATCGCGCAGGCCAACGCGGCCGATGTCGATGCCGCCTACGCCGCGGCAAGGAAGGCTTTCGACACCACCTGGGGCAAGCTGCCGGGCCGCGAGCGCGCGAAATACATTTTCCGTCTCGCGCGCCTGCTGCAGGACCGGGCCCGCGAGTTCGCGGTGGCTGAGACGATGGACGGCGGCAAGCCGATCAAGGAATCGCGCGACTTCGACGTGCCGATGGCGGCGGCGCATTTCTTCTATCATGCCGGCTGGGCCGACAAACTCGACTACGTGGCTCCCGGCCGCAAGGTCGCGCCGCTCGGGGTGGTCGGGCAAGTCATCCCGTGGAATTTCCCGTTGCTGATGATGGCGTGGAAGCTCGCCCCGGCGCTGGCCATGGGCAACACGATCGTCATCAAGCCGGCCGAGACCACCAGCGTCACGGCACTGAAGTTTGCCGAGATCATCCAGGACGCCGGCCTGCCCCCGGGCACGGTCAACATCGTCACGGGTTTCGGCGACACCGGCGCCGCGGTGATGAACCACCCGACGGCCGCCAAGGTTGCGTTCACCGGCTCAACCGAGGTCGGCAAGATCATCATGCGGTCGCTCGCGGGCACGGACAAGAAGATGACCATGGAACTCGGCGGCAAGGCGGCGAACATCGTGTTCGACGACGCCCCGCTCGACCAGGCCGTCGAGGGCATCGTCAATGGCATCTTCTTCAACCAAGGCCATGTTTGCTGTGCCGGTTCGCGCCTGTTGGTGCATGAGCCCGTGGCCGCCGCCGTGCTGGCCAAGCTGAAGACACGCATCCGTACGCTCCGCGTCGGCGATCCGCTCGACAAGAACACCGACATCGGTGCGATCAATTCCAAGGAACAGCTCACGCGCATCGAGAAACTCGTCGGCGCCGGCGTGAAGGAGGGCGCGGAGATGTTCCAGCCCTCCTGCAAGCTGCCGTCGAAGGGGTATTATTTCCGGCCGACGGTTTTCTCCGGCGTCTCGATGAGCCATCGCATCGCGCGCGAGGAAATCTTCGGGCCGGTGCTCAGCGTGCTGACTTTCCGCACGCTCGACGAGGCGGTGGAGAAGGCCAACAACACCGCCTATGGCCTGAGCGCCGGCGTGTGGACCGACAAGGGTTCGCGCATTCTCAAAATGAGCACGGATCTCAAGGCCGGTGTGGTGTGGGCCAACACCTACAACAAGTTCGACCCCACGTCGCCCTTCGGCGGCTACAAGGAATCCGGCTTCGGCCGCGAAGGCGGACGCCAGGGGCTGCTGGATTACTGCAAGCTGGTTTGAGGTCTCCGATGAATCTTTCTCTTTCTCGTAATCTTAATCTTTCTCCTGCCTGGGAGATGGGCGCTGCCGGAAGGCAGAACGAGAAAGAGAACGATTAAGAGAAAGATGAACGGCGAGTTTCCATGTCTGCCTTCACTCCTCCCACTGAATGTCCCGTTTGCGGTGCAAGCGTGCCGCGAAACGCCCGGGCCTGCCCGGGCTGCGGCGCCGACGAGCGCTCGGGTTGGAACGAGGAAACCACGCGCTACGACGGCCTCGATTTGCCGGACACGGCTTTCGCCGACGAGGCGCCGCGCCCGAACCGACGCGCGCCGTCCTGGCTCTGGCCGATGGCTGGCCTTCTCACCCTCGCGGCGCTGATCGTCGCGTTCATCTTCCGCTGATTTTTCATGGCCGAAAAGCAATTCATCACCGCCCCGCTCAAGACCGACAAGATGCCCCCGGGCATCCCGTACATCGTCGGCAACGAGGCCGCCGAGCGGTTCAATTTCTACGGGATGCGCTCTATCCTCGTCGTGTTCATGACGGGCCATCTGTTGAACAGCGCGGGACAGCCCGACCCGATGGCGCCCAACGAGGCTAAGTTCTGGTACCACATCTTCATGACCACGAATTACGCCCTGCCGGTGATCGGGGCCGTGCTGGCTGATGTATTTTGGGGCAAGTACCGAACCATCATCTGGCTCTCCCTCGTGTACTGTTTGGGCAGCCTCGTCCTCGCCTACGATCACACGCGGACCGGGCTCTTCATCGGCCTGGGCCTCATTGCGCTGGGGTCCGGCGGCATCAAGCCATGCGTCTCGGCGCATGTCGGCGACCAATTTGGCGCCGGCAACCAGCACCTCCTGTCCCGCGCCTTCGGTTGGTTCTATTTTGCGATCAATTCCGGCTCGTCGGTCGCGATCGCGCTGACGTCGGTCCTGCTGGTCCGTTACGGTGCCGGCTGGGCCTTCGGCGTCCCGGCCGGGTTGATGCTGCTCGCAACCATCGTCTTCTGGTCGGGGCGCTATAAATTCTCGCACATCCCGCCGGCAGGCGCCTCCTTCTTCAAGGAGAGCTTCAATCGCGAAGGGCTGGGGATCCTGGCCCGGCTATCCGGCATCTATGTTTTCATCGCAGTGTTCTGGTCGCTCTACGACCAGCACGGCGGTGAATGGGTGCTGCAGGCAGCGAGGCTGGATCGGGAGATCTCGTTCCTTGGCCATGCCATGACGGTCCAGCCGGGCCAGGTGCAGGTGCTGAATGGCGTCTTCATCCTGACCTTGATCCCCGTCTGCACTTACTGGCTCTACCCGGCGATCAGCCGGTTCTATCCGCTCACGCCCCTGCGCAAGATGGTCCTGGGTTTCGCGGTGACGGCGAGCTCCTTCCTGCTCGTCGCCTGGATCGAATCCCGGCTCAACGCCGGCCAGGTGGTGCACGTGGCCTGGCAGGCGCCGGCGTTCCTGCTGCTTTCGCTCGGCGAGGTGATGGTGTCGATCACGTCGCTCGAGTTCGCCTACACGCAGGCGCCCCGGAAGATGAAGTCAGCCGTCATGTGTCTGTACCTGCTCGCGATCTCCGCCGGCAATCTCTTCACCAGCCTGGTTTATTGGTTCATCGGCAATCCCGACGGGACCGCCAAGATCTCCGGCGTTCAGTTCAACCTCTTCTTCGCCGGCCTCTGCCTGGCGACGATGGTCGTATTCGCCCTCTTTGCCCGCGGGTACCGGGAAAGAACGATTTTGCAGGACGCACCGGCCACCACCGCCTGATTCCCAACCACCAATGGACTCGACTAGACACGAATCGACTGTTTGCGGCCCAGCCGGCTTCCTGGCTGCTCGCGTGAATTCGGGTCCATTCGTGGTCAACCTTCTCCACTCATGAGCCGTCTCCCCATCACCAAAACGCCCAAGGTTTACGTCGGCGGCGCATTCATTCGCTCCGAGAGCGCGCGCACCTTTCCGCTCAAGGACGCCGCGGGCAATTTCTTCGCCAACATTCCGCAGTGCACGCGCAAGGATCTGCGCAACGCCGTCGAGGCCGCCGCCAAGGCCGGCCCCGGCTGGGCGAAACGCACGGCCTATAACCGCGGGCAAATCATTTACCGGCTCGCCGAGATGCTCGAGGCGCGGAAGGCCGACATGGCCGACGCGCTGATGCTTGGGGCCGCGGCGACCCCGCCGCGGAAAGGGCAAGAACATGCGCGGGGCCGCCCACGCACCAAGGGCGCGGCGGCGAAGGAAATCACGGCCGCGATCGACCGGCTCATCTATTACGCGGGCTGGGCCGACAAGTATGAGCAAGTGCTTGGAAACGTGAACCCGGTCGCGTCGCCGCACTTCAATTTCACCGTGACCGAACCCATGGGCGTCGTGGGCGTGCTCGCGCCTGACGAGTACCCTCTGCTGGCGCTCATCTCGTTGTTCGCGCCGGTCATCACGAGCGGCAACACGGTCGTCGCGCTCGCCTCGTCCACCGACCCCTACCCGGCGATCGTGCTCGGCGAGATGCTCGCCACGAGCGACCTGCCGGGCGGCGTGGTGAATCTGCTCACCGGCTTCCGCAAGGAAATCGTGCCCACGCTGGCGACGCACACGCACCTGCGCGCCATCGTCGGCGTGGCGAATGCCGGGGAGCGCAAGGCGCTCAAGCTCGGTGCCGCGGAAAGCGTGAAGCGGGTGAAGCTCCACGAGGCCGAGCAACCGATGGATTGGTTTTCCGACCAGGCCCAAAGCGTCTATGAACTTCGCGACACCCTCGAGTTCAAGACCACGTGGCATCCCGTTGGGGCGTGAGCCCTGCCGGCGCCGAATACGATTCAATCATGAGCCCTGATCCCACCCGCCCTCCCGCTTCCATGCCAACCCGCCAGATTCCTTTTGTCTGGTGGATGATTTGGGCCGCGATCCTCGGCGGACTGGTCCTGATCTACCTGGTGCTCGGGCGTGGGCCGGTGAAGCCGTCGCCGCAGGCCGAGGTGCTCACGAACCTGGTGGGATTGGTGCCGCTGTTCGTCAGCATTGTGATCCGCTGGCTCGTCCTGCCCGGCATCGGCGATCTCGCCAAGGCTCTGCCGTTCTTTGTGGTTGGCCTGGCAATGGCGGAGGCGTGCGGGATCCTGGGGATTTTCCTAGGCGGCGCCTTTCGCGACGATCTTTTCGTGCTGGCGCTGCTCGGGATCCTGCAATTCATCCCGTCGCTCCTGATCCGGCGGACGAGTGCGCGCGACGGCGGGTTTCAGGCGCGCGGCTGAATCCGGCTTTGGCTTGCGGACGGGACATTCTTCCCTCTCCTGCTTGGGCTCCCATGCTCGCACGAATCCCGCGGCTTGTCCTCGTCCTGATCTGCTCCCTGGCGGGGTATATGCCGGCCGCCGAACCCCCACTGGAGAAAGTGCGACTCCAGCTGAAATGGACGCATCAGTTCCAGTTCGCCGGATATTACGCGGCCATCCAACAGGGTTATTACCGTGAAGCCGGTCTCGACGTGGAACTTCTCGAGGCCGAGGCGGGACGCGATCCGACCCATGAGGTGCTGGCCGGGCGCGCGGAATACGGCGTGGGCAACTCCGACCTGCTGCTCTTCCGTCATCGCGGGGAGCCGGTGGTCGTCCTCGCCGCCATCTTCCAACATTCCCCCATGGTGCTGCTGGTGCGAGCGGCCAGCGGCGTGACCGACCTCCACGGCCTGCACGATCGCGAGATGATGATGCTGTCGTCGGAATCGGCCGAACTGTTCGCCTATTTCAAATTCGAGGGTCTGGATCCGGCCCGGCTGCGCATCCGGCCGCACACCTTGAACATCGAGGACTTCATCGCCGGGCGCGTGGATGGCATGTCCGCCTACGGCACCGACGAGCCCTTCAACCTCCGCTCGCGGGGCGTGCCGTTCCTGCAGTTCACCCCCCGCGCGGGCGGCATCGACTTCTATGGCGACAATCTGTTCACGACCGAGCGCGAGTTGAAGGCGCATCCGGAGCGCGTCCGCGCCTTCCGCGCGGCCAGCCTGCGCGGCTGGGAATACGCGCTCCAGCATCCGGACGAGATCATCGACCTGTTGCTGCGGGATTATCCGCGCAAGATGAACCGCGAGCATCTGAAATTCGAGGCGGAGCAGACCAGCATCCTCATGCATCCCGGGCTGATCGAGGTCGGACACATGAATCCCGGGCGCTGGCGACACATGGCGGAGACCTATGCGGAATTCGACATGCTGCCGCGGGACATGGACCTGACCGGTTTTCTCTATGATCCCAACCCGCGGCCGAACCTCCGCTGGATCTATTGGACCCTCGCGGCGTCGCTCGTGCTCCTGGTGGGCGCGCTGGGCTGGGCCCTGCCGCTCGTGCGGCTCAATCGCCAGTTGCGCCGCGCCAAGGAGGAGGCGGAGGCGGCGGACGCGGCCAAGACCCGGTTCCTCGCGTTTCTGGCCCACGAAATCCGCACGCCCCTCAACGGCTTGGTGGGAGTCATTGACCTGTTGAAACACGATCCCTCGCCGGCCGAGCATAAGGCGGGCGTGGAGTTGTTGTCCCACTCCGCGCAAAACCTGCTGCAACTCGTGGACAATGTGCTCCATCACTCGCGCATCGTGTCCGGCCAGATGGAACTCGAACAGGTGCCGGTGGTGCTCGGCGATTTCCTGTCCGACATCACCGCCCTCTTTACCCCCTCGGCGCGGGCGCGCGGGGTGGCGGTGCGGCTCGAACTGGCGCCGACGCTGCCAACCGTGGTGCGCACCGACCCGATTCGCCTGCGGCAAATCCTCTCGAACCTCATGTCGAACGCCGTGAAATTCACGAGGGAAGGCGAGATCGTGCTTCGCGCCGAACCCACCGGCGCAGGCCGTCTGGCGTTTTCCGTGCGCGACACCGGCGTGGGCATTCCCGCGGAGGTGCTGAATCGCATCTTCGAGCCCTATCGTCAGGCGGACGCGTCCGTCGCGCGCAATTTTGGCGGCGCGGGGTTGGGCCTGTCGATTTCCCGGGGCCTGGCGCAATTGCTGGGAGGCGACCTGACCGTCCACAGCGAGACCGGCAAAGGTTCAACTTTCACCGTTGAACTGGAGGTGGGCGCGGAGCCGGCGAGCTAGGGCAGTTTGAATAAAACCAAGGTCGCCCGCAGGGTCGGGCGAGACCTTGGTTCGACGACGTGCATGCGGTCGTCGCAAGCGACGACCCTACAGAAAAGCCACGCTCAGGCGGAACCATGCAGTTGCAGCTCGATTCCGCAGCGTGCACGGTCGAACGGTTCCGTTGCAGGGGCGTGGCTCGTCCACGCCCTCGGTTACCGCAGCGAGAAAAGGGCGCGGTCAAGCCGCGCCCCTACATCCAACTGCATCGTTCCGGCTTAGGCGGCTTCACCCATTCAGGCTGCCTGGCCAGCGCGCTGAGCGCGTCAGGATTTTGGCGCGAGAGACTTCAGGTACGCGACGACGGCCTTGGCGTCTTCCTCATTCAGCCGGTACTCCGGCATGGGCGGACGCGGCGGCACGCCACTCGGGCGCTCACCGGTCATGAGGAAGCGAACCCCCTGTTCAGTCGTGTAGCCTTCCAGACCGACGAGCGATGGAGCCGCCGGCGCCCAAGGCATGGGCACGGTCGGAGCGAATCCGAGCACGGCGCCGGTCAGGTGCCTTTCGGCGACAAACCGGCCGAATTCGTCGCGGGGAGAATGGCAGTCAATGCAGCCCGCGACCTGGTGTGTGAGGTAGCGGCCGCGTTCGACAACCGGGTCGGGCGGGGCGACCGGCGCAGCGGAAGCTGCGGCGCCCGCGATGGGCAGGATGACAACGAGGCGGAGGAGGGAGGCGGGGGGGGGCATGGCGTGGATAAGGTCGTGAAAACCCGGAAAGCGCCGTTTAGTTACGAAAATATTTTCAGACGTCAGCCCTGAAGTTTTCCGGTTTCAGCCAGCCGCTCGATGAAGATCCAGCAGCGCTTCGTTTGGGTTTCGACGGTCTTCGCGTCCAGGATGTAGCGCACGATCTGGCGACGGATCGCGACGCTGTGTTTGAGCCAGCGTTCCCGCAGTTCCGGCCTGCTTTGGAAGGCGCGGGCGAGTTCCGCCGGCGGCTCGGGCTCGCGGGACGCCGCGTCGGGCTCGAGCGTGAAAGAGACGAGCGTGCCCGCGCGAGCCCCTGCGCCCCGGAGGAGCTCGGCCTTGAAGGCGAGCTTGTAGTAACCCGGCCGGCCGGGAAGGAGCGTCACGCGGTCGAGGTCGCCGTTGAAACGGAGCCAGGCGTTGAGGCCGAGGCCGCCCCCCTTGATCTCGGCGCGGGGCAGCTTGAGCGCGTCGATCGTGCGGCGGGGCAGGTCGACCCAGTGGATCATCGCGACCTTGTAGAGCCTGGCCTTGAACTCAGCCATGGTCTCGGCGGCGAAGAAAACGGGAGATTTCCCGGGCCGTCGGCATCGCGTCGGCCGTGCCGTGCTGCGTGACGGCCAGGGCGGCCACGGCATTGGCGAAATGCGCGGCCTCAAAAACGTTGCGGTTGAACTTCACCAGCCCAGCGGCGAATCCGCCCACGAAGGCATCGCCGGCGCCCGTGGTGTCGACGGGATCCACCTCGTGGGCCTGGACGCGGGCAAAGACATCGGGCTGGGAGATGAAACAACCCCGCGCCCCGAGGGTGATGACGACGACCGGCACGCCAAAACTGCGGCAGAGCGTGTGCAGCCGGTCGGGCGCGAGGCGATGCAAGGCATCGGTTGTGAAGTCCTTCAGGCCGCTCCCGGGGAAGCGGTTCACCAGGGCGACGAATTCCGATTCGTTCGGGAGCAGCACCTCCGTGTGCCGGAGAATCGCCAGGTCCACCCCCGCATGCATGGGCGCGGGGTTGAACACCGTGATCGCGCCGTTTCGCCGCGCCGCCCGCAGCACATGGGCGGACGTCTTCATGTCGCTTTCAGCCTGGACGACCACGACCTCGGCCCCGGCGAGCGGCCGGGCTGGCAGGTCGCGCGCGTGCAGCGCGAGGTTCGCACCGAGGGCGACCATGATCTGGTTCTGTCCCTCGTGATTGACGGCTATCGACGCCGTGCCGGTGGGCGCCTTGCGTTTCAGGACGAAGTGGGCGTGCACGCCATTCCGGCGGGCAAATTCGCGGGCGTGGGTTCCGGCGGTGTCCTGCCCGATTGCGCCGACGAACAAGGTCGGGGCGCCCGCCCGCGTGGCCGCGACCGCCTGGTTGAAGCCCTTGCCCCCGGAGCCCGGCCGCAGGTCAGCCAACACGCATTCGCCGGGGCCAGGGAAATCGCGCACGAAGAAAGCCAGATCCTGGACATAGCTGCCGACAATGACGACGCGGGCTTTCATTCGCTGGATCGGAAGACGAGAGGCGCCAGCCTGCGCGGCAGCGCATGAAGGGCAAAGGTGTTTTTCCTTCGAGCCATTTTATGACGAGCCACGAGGCTTCCTGGCGCCGTTTGTCGTCCGACCTGACCGCTCGTCCAATCCCCCGTGTCGACTGGCGCCGCGACCTGCACGCTCAGGCCATGCAATCCGCCCACGCCACCGCCGTCTCGCCTGCCCCTGCGGCCGGTCTTGCGGCCGGCCGGCTGCACGTGGTTCGCTCCGCGGTGATGACTGTCGACCCCGAGGCCAAGCTGGAGCGCGCCAAGAACCGGCTGTACGTGCTTTTCCAGTCCGCGGGCTGGGGCGGCATGATGGCCCTGCAGTTTTTCTATTCGAACGCCGTCGACAAGCGGCCGGAAACACCGCTGCACGACCGGGCGATCCTCGTCATGGTCATCCTGCAGGGCCTCCTGCTGACCCACTATGTGCGGCCCCTGATCAAGCGCTGGGGCTGGCTCCAGCTCGGCTGGGCGCCGTTGTTGCCGCGCGTGCTGGGGCTGGCCGCCCTCATGTCGCTGGCGTGGACGACCATCGGCTATGGGTACGTTTACGGCGTGCTGGGCGAGGCATGGGGTTCGAGCCAGATCAGCCTTCAGCTGGGCATGGTGGCCACGACCATCAACGGCTTCCTGCTCTTCTGCGGCTGGTTCAGCCTCTATTTCGTCTATCACATCTTCGAGCGGCTACGGCACATGCAGATGGAGCAGTTCCGGCTGGCCACCAGCGCCAAGGAAGCCGAGCTCCGCGCGCTGAAATCCCAGGTCAATCCGCACTTCCTTTTCAACTCCCTCAACAGCCTGCGCGCCTTGATCGACGAGGACGCGCCGCGCGCCCGCGAGTCGGTGACCCGCCTGGCCAATCTCCTGCGTTATTCGCTGCAATCGGGTCAGCAGGAGCTCGTGCCGCTGGAGGAGGAAATTCGAATAGTGGAGGATTATCTGGCCCTCGAGCTCATCCGGCACGAGGAACGACTGCGCGTGACGTGGGCCGTGACCGATGAAGCGCGGCCGCTGTCCGTCCCTCCCATGCTCCTCCAAACCCTCGTTGAGAACGCCGTGAAGTATGGCATTTCCCCGCGACGCGAGGGCGGCGAAATTGTCATCTCCGCCGCCGTGGAGGGGAGCGACCTGCACATTCGCGTCAGCAACCCGGGGGATCTGGCGAGCCCCTCGAGCGAAGCCGCCGCCAAGGCCGGCTCGTCCACGGGCGTCGGCCTGCGCAACGCCTCGGAGCGCTTGCAGCTGCTCTTCGGTGAGCGCGCCCGCCTGAGCCTGACGGCCGGGCCGGCGGGTTGCGTTACGGCGCACGTGCTGATCCCGTGCGAAGCGGCCGCGGCCCGATCCACCCGATGAAAGCGCTCCTGATCGACGATGAGCGCCTCGCGCGCAATGAGCTTCGCCGCCTGCTCGCGGCGCACGCCGATATCGAGATCATCGGCGAAGCGGTGGACGTCGAGGACGCGCTGGAGAAAGTGGCCAGCCTCAGGCCCGCGCTGATTTTCCTCGATGTGCAGATGCCCGGCGCCGACGGCTTCAGCCTGCTCGAGCGGCTCGAGCCGCCGCTGCCGGCCGTGATCTTCACCACGGCCTACGACGAGTTTGCCGTGAAGGCGTTTGAGTTCAACGCACTCGATTACCTGCTCAAGCCCGTCGATCCCCATCGCCTGACGGCCGCGCTGGAACGGCTGCGCACGCGGGAAGCGGCGCCGGGTGGTTCCGCCGCGCCGATGCCCACGACGCGACTCTCGCTCGACGACAAGGTTTTCGTGCGCGAGGGCGACCGGTGCTGGTTCGTTCCGGTGAAGAACATCCGGCTGCTCGAGTCCGAGGGGAACTACACGCGCCTCTATTTCGACGACCAGAAGCCGCAGCTTTTCCGCTCCCTCACCGCGATGGAGGAGCGCCTCGACGCGCGTCACTTCTTCCGCGCCAATCGCAAGCAGGTGATCAACCTCACCTGGGTCGAGGGTATCGAGCCCTGGTTCAGCGGCGGCCTGCTCGTGAAGCTGAAGGGCGGCCTGAAGGTTGAACTCTCCCGCCGCCAGGCCCAGGATTTTCGCGAGCGCATGAGCCTCTGACCTTTCCCCATGACGGAGAAAAACGAATCCAAACCTGCCATGCCCCTCGCGGTTCGCGCGGCGATGTGCGTCGGCCTGGGCGCGGCGCTGACGGCGTCCAACGGCGCCGCCGTGGGCATCGCCGTCGCGGCCGGACTCTGGCTGGCACTGGCCGTCGGGGCTCGTCGTTGTTGACTCATCCCATGATTGAAGCCCGTCAGCTCACGAAGACCTTCAAGGACAAGAAGCGCGGTCTGATCACCGCCGCTTCCGACCTGACCTTCACCTGCCAGCCGGGGCGGATCTACGGATTGCTCGGTGCAAATGGGGCGGGCAAGACGACGACCCTGCGGATGCTGGCCACGTTGTTGAAGCCCACGGGTGGCTCGTGCACCGTCGCGGGCCACGATGCCGCAACCGCGCCGGAGAAGGTCCGGGCCAATGTCGGATTCCTGGCCGCCAGCACCGCGCTCTACGGCCGGCTCACGGCGCGCGAGATGATCACGTATTTCGGTCGCCTCAATGGCATGACCCCGGCCGCCATCGAGGCGCGCATCGGCGTTTTGGCCGCGGAGCTCGACATGCACGAGTTCCTGGACCGGCGTTGCGAAAAGTTTTCCACGGGCATGAAGCAGAAAACCTCGATCGCCCGCACGATCATTCACGACCCGGCCGTGATGATCTTTGACGAGCCCACCCTCGGCCTCGATGTCATGACGGCGCGCGCCATCGTCAAGTTCGTGCGCGTGTGCCGCGACCGGGGCAAGACCGTGATTTACTCCACGCACGTGATGAGCGAGGTCGAGAAGTTGTGCGACACCATCGGCATCATCCACGGGGGACGACTCGTGGCCGAGGGTGCGCTGCCGGAGCTCCAGGCCCGTTTTGCCGAGCGCGACATGGAGGAGATCTTCATCAAGGCGGTGGGCGGCGAAGCCGCGCTGGCCGCCGCCCTTAAGACCTGAGCCGTCCCGCATGAACTGGAGCCACATCCTCACCGTTTATCTGAAGGAGCTCAGGGATTCGCTGCGCGACCGCCGCACGATCATCTCGATGATCGTCATTCCCACCTTCCTCATGCCGGCCATCATGTTCGGCGCCGGCTTCGTGATGTCCAAGGTGGTCCGCCAGGCGCAGGCCGAGGCCACGTCGCTGGTGATCCTCGGCGGCGCCGACTCCCCGGGGGTCGTCGCGGCGTTGCGGGCGGATCCCAAGTTCAGGGTCGTCGAATCCGCCACCGATTACCGGACGATGATTTCAGAGAAGCAGGTGCGCGTGGCCGTGGAGATTCCCGAGGGATTCGAGGCCAGCCTGGCGGGCGGGGAAGGGAAGACCGTGATGCTTTATCATTATCAGGGGGAAATGAAATCCGGCATGGGCGTCGGCGAGGTCGAACGTTTCTTCCGCAATCTGCGGGAGAAGACGGTGGAGAACCGGCTCGCCGCGCGCGGACTGCCGCCGGACCTCGTGCAGCCCTTTGTCATCCGGCAGCAGAACGTCGCGCCGCCGGCCAAGGTTGGCGGCAACATCATTGGCGGAATGGTGCCCTACATCATCATCATCCTTTGCTTCACCGGCGCGATGTACCCGGCCATCGATTTGACCGCGGGCGAGAAGGAACGCGGGACGATGGAAACCCTGCTGTGCAGTCCGGTTCACCGGGTGAACATCGTGATGGGAAAGTTCCTCATGGTGATCACCGCGTCCATCGCCACGGTCGTGCTCACGCTGGCGTCCACGGCCACCAGCATCCTGTTGGCCGGATCGCTTTTCATCGGGAAGGGCGGGGCGGGCGGCGGCGGCGGGGGTGGCGGCTTCGTTCCGGTCATTGATCCGGCCGGGATCGTGGGCGTCTTTGCCATGATCGCGCCCGTGGCGGTGTTGTTCGCCGCGCTGTTGCTCACGATTTCCCTCGCGGCCAAGAGTTACAAGGAGGCCCAAAGCTACGTGTCGCCCCTGATCATCGTGGTGCTCATGCCCGCGATGATGGGGATGCTGCCGGGCATCGAACTCAGCGTGAAGACGGCCCTCATCCCGATCATGAATGTGTCCCTCGCCTGCAAGGAGATGCTCTCGGGCGTTTGGAATTGGGGTTATCTCGCCCTGATCTTCGGCTCCACCGCCGCGTGTGCGGCGCTCGCGATCGCGCTCTGCGTTCACATGTTCAATCGCGAGAGCGTCCTCTTCCGGGCCTAGCCAATTGTTAGTGCGTGTGTGTGGGAAAGCCGCGCGGATCCGCGCGGCTTTCCTTTTTCACGGTACTTGCGAGCTGCACGCGGGACCATGCGCGGTGAAGTCCTGCGCGGCCCCAGTGCGGCTTTACAATTGCGTAAAACCCGGAACATCAGGGGTAAAGTGCGGGTAAATGGCCGGACGCCACCTAGGCGGCGCGCAACAAGCCTGATACGTTCGAATCACACACCGCCATGAATACTTCTCCCCACGTCCAAGGCAGCGCCGAGGAAAGCCACCTCGAAAAACTCCGGCAGCAACTCTCCACCGATATGGAGGCCATGCAGGAAAAGGAGGCCAGTCTCCGTGAATATGAACAGCGCCTGCGCTTGCTCGTGGAGCACGCGCATTCCGCCAAGCCGGCGCCGGCCGCGGATCATTTTCGTTACACGGTCGGACCGGACCATGGTATCGATGCCGCGTGGGAAAAGTACAACCGCGCCCATGCGCTGCTCGAGGCGGCGCGCCGCGGCCTGAGTGACGACCGACTGTTGTTGAAGGAGCGCGAGGAACAGCTGAGGCAGCGCGAAGAGGAAGTGGCGCGCCGCGAGGCGTGGGTTAAGGTTCGTGAACAGGAAATCGCCGCCAAGGCGATGCCGTCGCCGATCAAGGCCAAGGCGCGCGCGGCGGGCCCGTTTGCCGCCGCGAGGAAGTTGCTCTCCAAGAAATAAACCGCCCGGTCGCGCCCTGCGGTTTTTGGGGTAGGGCCGGTCTCCGACCGGCCTTCTGCGGCCGATCGCAGGCCAGGCAAAGACTGCCCTTGGGGGAGGGCGAAGGACGCCTGTCCTGCCGCGTTGGAAAAATCCTGCTTGCCCGCGGCCAGCCGAATCCCCATCAACGCGACCGTGACCCACGTCGCCTCCAACCTTCGTCGCTCCTGCTCCGTCGCCGCCATGGCCATGGGTAAACGCGCCTGGTGGATTACGAAGGCTCGGCATAACAGGGATCACACGCACAACGCGTAAGATAAACAGAAAGAAAAATCCTCCCTCTTATCCGAGCCCGACTCCACCGAGTCGGGTTTTTTATTTTCCCCGTCCGAACCAAACCAACAACCAACACAAACCAAGATCATGCCATGCCCACGCTCGTTGCACCTCCACCCCCAATAGCCTCGTTTCCCGCGGCGCGTCCCCCCGCCCGGGCGCGGGCGGGATCGACCGCGTCGTCCCTTGACCTGCCGGCCGTCTCGTTCTTCGGGCGCACGCTCGACGAATATTGCCGGTTCTTCTCCCTCGACCCCGCCGCCCTGCGCGGCAAGGCCGTGCTCGATGTCGCGGCTGGCCCGTCGTCCTTCACCGTCGAAGCGCACCGTCGCGGCGTCGACGCGGTCGCCGTCGACCCGTTGTATGACCGGCCGCACGGCGAGCTGGCCGCGCGGGTGCGCGACGACTACGCGCGCATGTTCGAACAGATGCGTGAAAAACGCCGGCTCTTCCGGTTCAAGACTTTTCCGACCTTCGACGCGGCGGAGGCGGATCGGCGCGCCGCGGCCTCGCGTTTCCTCGCCGACTACGAGGGTAACGTCCGGCACGGCCGCTATGTGCGGGCCTCGCTGCCGCTGCTGCCGTTTCTCGATGACGCCTTCGACGTCGTGTTGTGCGCGCACCTGCTCTTCATCTACGCGGCGCGGTTCGATTTCGCGTGGCACGTGGCCGCCTGTGCCGAGCTCGCGCGCGTGAGCGCCGGCGAGGTGCGCATCCACCCGCTCGTCGGCCCCGGCGGCAAGCCCTATGCCGAGCTCGAGCGCTTGCGCGTGGAACTCGGCGCCTTGGGCATCACCAGCGCGGTGCAGAAGGTGAACTATGAATTCTTCGTGGGCAGCAGCTCGATGCTGGTGCTCAACCCGCAGTCGGCATGAAACCGACGATCTTGAACCACACGTCGATCCAGATCCGCGCTGACGGATGCGCGTTGGTTGCGCTGGAGCCGGCCCGCCCTCGGGCCGGTTTCCGGGGCGGGCGCCCCGGTTCCAGTGGAATCGATCGGGGCACAATGGTAATTCAGAATCCTTCGCCATGAGCACTCCCGCTTCCTTTGCACCCACCCCCGAGCCGCCGTATTACGCCGTGATTTTCACGTCGCGACGAACCGATGGCGACCGGGGCTACGGGGCCATGGCGGAGCGCATGGTCGCGCTCGCCTCCACGCAGCCCGGATTCCTCGGGGTCGAGAGCGCCCGCGGCGCCGACGGCCTGGGCATCACCGTTTCATATTGGCGTGACGAAGCGTCCATTGCCGCGTGGAAACGCGACACCGAGCACCAGCAGGCGCAGCGCGCCGGGCACCAGACGTGGTATGCGGATTTCCAAGTGCGCGTCGCAAAAGTGGAGCGCGCGTATGGGAAAACCGCGGGCGCTTGAGGGTTTCGTCCTGCAGGAGCCTGTTTACAGGCGATCAAAGCCTGGAGGACAACACGACGTTCGATCGCCTGTAAACAGGCTCCTACACCGGAACCCGAATGTTTCCGGGCTAACGCGGAAACATCCACCTGCCGTGTTCGGTGTTGGCGTAAGCTGAAAACACGTCCGGGCCCAGAAGCTGGGCGGCCTCCTCCCGCGCGCTTTTCCCGAGCCTCTGGCGGTCCGCGTAGGCGAGCCCGCGTTGGTGTACCGCGATGGCGGTTTTCTGGCGCAACCGGAATAATGCCAAAGCCGTCGCGGAGGTGGCCTGACCGGCAAGGCATTGCCGAAGGGCGAGAAAATCGTCGTTGGCACGCTCGAGGTAGGTAACGAAATGCTCGGCGCCGAGGAGGTCGCGGATCCGATCATAGTAATCCAACTGCGATCGCTGGAAATCCGCGATCGGGATTCGCGAGGGGACAGGCGTCCCGTCCCGGTCACCGAACTCCCGCGCCAGGCGGACAAGCTCCCGGCGCTCGATCGTGGTCAACGGGAGGCCCTTGGTCAGCCGTTCGACGCGCTCGGCTTCGGCGGACCGCGCCAGGCCGTAGTCGCGCATTTCCTCGTAGGAGAGCGCTTGGATCAGGGCCCGCCGCCACAGGACATTGAGTTCGGACCGGGTGTACAGCGGGTCGGAGGTGGGGCGCACGCCGGCTTCCTCGAACCGGCGGCTGTTGCGGTAATGGCGCACGAGATCCTTTTCGACTTCCGCAATCCGCTCGCGGACATCGGCGCTCAACAGGCCGAGCCCCTGCGAGCCCGGGAGTTTCCAGACCTGTTCGAGCTTGGGCCGGAACCAGTCCAGATCCGTGCGTCCAAATCCCCGCTTCCCGAGTTGTTCAATGTTTGCGGTGACGTCGAGGTCAGCGCGGACGGCACGCCACATCGCGGATTCGCGATCCAGGATGGCCAGTTCCTCGGGTGAAAGGATGGGCGATTCCGCCGGCCGCGCGACCGAAAGTCCGGTGATGAAACCGATAACGCCGAGGAAAATCCCGGGGAACCGCATGGCCCATCGTGGCAAGGGTGGGTCCAGCCGTCAACCAGCCGACGAAATCGGAGGCGGCGCCAGGGCCCTTCAAGCGGGCGTCACGACATGGGATGGCGCAGCGGCTCCTGATGGTAGATGTGGTAACCGCGGGCCTGGTAATTGCGAAGGGCATGAGGATGATCGTCGGTCGCCGTGTGCAGCCAGATGCGTTTGGCTCCCAGATCGAATGCCGTCTGGGTGGCGGAGGACAGAAGCCCGCCCCCCAGCCCCTGGCTCCGCCACGCCGGCAGCAGTCCGAATCCCTCCAGCTTCGCGTGCTCACCCTCCAGGTTCAGTTCGAAGAAGCCGACGGGTTCATCCTGCGTGGAAGCGATCGAAAAGATGACTGACGATTGCGCGAGGTGGCCTTGCCACCCGGCAAGGGTCCAATCCGAGCGTTCGCTCCAGAAACCCCGCCCCACTTCGGTCCAGAGATGGCGGCACTTCTCCGCCTCGTTTGAACCGGCCGGCTGCACGATTACGTCGTCGCGGGGAAAGGGCTTCGGCCGAAACGCGGCCGGCGAGGCCAGTTCGAGCAGGTAGCTTACGTGGGGCACGTTGGCCAGCAAGGGCAAGTAGGAAGCCATTGGCAACGACGGGCCGTCGATGAGGGCTGCGCGACGCAGATAAAATCATTAAGCCGAGGTCTGGGGGCGGTGCCGCGTCCTCATCGCCTGCGAGCAGGCTTCTACAGTCGATCCCGGCTGCCAGACGTTTACGCGCGTTCGTCGACGGGGATTTTGTTGGCTTCGGCCCAGTCGAGCATGAAGCGGCGCTGGGCCTGCTCACGGTGGCGGTACCAGTCCTTGATCAGCCCGAGGCGGTGGGCGGTGTCCTTGAAGTTGCGGAAGGCTCCCTTGCCCTTGATGGCGCGCCACAGCTGCTCGGCGGAGTTCGGGTCGGCGATGCCGGCGACGAAGCGCTCCATGTGACGGTACTCGTGAAACGCGAAGGCGTCCGGCAGGGCAAGGTAGCGCGGGTTGCCAGCGGCGACCGCCCGGGCCACGGTCCACAATTCCTCGGTCGGCACTTCATCGGCAGGAAAGGGGTCATCGTCGCCCGCCTCCTCAGCGACTCGGCGGGTGTCGGGATCAAGTTCGATCACCTTGCCGGTTTCGCGATCCAGCCACGCGCCCCATTCATTGGGAAGGTCGAGGGCGTCCACAAGATCGCTGAGCTTGACGGCGAGGGCCACGGGAAGGGGAGGTTGAGAGGAGCTTGCCGTGGAGCCGGGAGGCGTCAAACCGACATCATGCTGACGATTCGGCCGACCAAGATGCTCGCGAAGCGGTTGCGAATGGAGGTGCCAGCCGATGTGCCCGTCGTGGCCAACCGCCTCGCGGATTGGTGCGCCCACGAGTTTCGGTTTGGTCGCTACCGGTACCTGATGTTTTGCAACACCGCATCGCTTTATCCCGTGGTGATGATGGCGACAGGAGTGACCGACGGGGTGAAGCTGGCGGCGCGCATGATGGGCGGATTACAGACCTGTTTGAAGGGAGAGGGCTTGGAGGACGTTTTTGAGCGGCAGATCGTCACGGAAATGCCGGATGTCCAGTGGGCCCCGATCCCGGGCCGCTCCGTGCTGGGGAGCATGAACGACCTGATTTACATGGCACAGTGTCGCTTGGCGGACGGGGAGGACTCGCCGGTGGACTTGTCGAGACGAGTGGCTCGGACGCCGCTCAGCCTGCATGGCATGAATTCGCCGGAGGACGTCTTTCGTCAAATCGCAGGTTTGCCGAAGTCGACGCGGCGATGGTGGTAGTCGGGGTGGTCATCCCGCGGGGGGCGCACGCAGAGTGCACCCCTATCAGCGAGAATGATGTGTAACTGTGAGTGTCACGCCAGCGGGGCGCGATGGTCCCTCAACCGTGGGCGCGTCATGAAGGGAATGAACGGGTGAGGGCCCCCGTCCCACAGGGGCGGACCGGCGCGGTGGCAGCTGGGCCCCCGAACCCGGGCGGGGGCGCCCCGGGTTCAGCAAGCAGAGGATCAGGCTTTCTCCAGCTCCGAGAGCTTCGTGGCGGCTTTCTCCCACTCGGCGGTGGCGGCGGTGAGCTGGTCGACGACGACGCTGAGTTCCTTGTTCAGGTGGTGGAACTTTCCCTTGTCGGCGTAGGTATCGGGGGACTCGAGTGCGGCGGTGATCTCGTTCTGCTTGGCCTCGAGTTCGGAAACCTTCTTTTCCAGGGCGCTCACCTCGGTGCGCAGCTTCTTGAGGTCACCGGCGGAGGGTTTGGGATTTGAGGTCTGGGATTTGGGGGCGGCCGACGCGGCCTGTTGTTTCGGCCGCGCGTCGGTGAAGCCGGCGGTCAGCGCGGCGCGGGCGTTGGAGGCCTTGGATTTCTCCAGATAGTAATCGTAATTGCCGGCATACGGCGTGAGGCGACCGCTGTGCACGTGCAGCACGGTCTGCGCGAGCGTCTTGATGAAATAGACGTCGTGGCTGATGAAGATGAGCGTGCCCTCGTAATTCTTGAGGGCGTTGACCAGCGCGTCGATCGACGGGATGTCGAGGTGCGTGGTGGGCTCGTCCATCAGCAGGAGGTTGGGCGGGTTGACGAGCAGGCGGGCCAGCGCGAGGCGGGACTTCTCGCCGCCGGAAAGCACGGAGGCCTTCTTGAAGACGTCGTCCTTGCGGAAGAGGAATCCGCCGAGCACGGCGCGGGCCTGTTGCTCGGTGAGCTGGTTTTCATTCGTGCGCAGCTCCATCACGTTCTCGAGCACGGTGAGGTCGAGCTTCACGTTGTCGCCGCGATTCTGCGCGAAGTAGCCGGGAAACACGTTGCTCCCGAGCTCGCGCGTGCCGCCCTGGATCGGGATGACGTCGGCGAGGATCTTGAGGAGCGTGGACTTGCCGGCGCCGTTGGGGCCGACGAGCACGATCTTCTGGCCGCGTTCCACCTCGAAGTTCAGGTCCTGGTAGACGACGTGGTCGCCGTAGGCCTGCTGGACGTTCTTGAGGCTCATTACCTTCAGGCCGGAACGCGGCGGTTGCGGGAAGCGGAAATTGATGCGCTTGAGGTCCTCCCACGGCTCCTCGACCGCGACGTCCTTGAGACGCTCGATCTGCTTTTCCTTCGACTTGGCGCGGGAGGCCATCGAGGCCTTGGCGCCAAAGCGGTCGACGAACTTCTGCAGGTGGGCGATCTCGCGCTGCTGGTTCTTGAAGACCGCGGCCTGCTGCTCCCGGCGGGCGTCCTTCTCGTTCAGGTAGTCGTCGTAGTTGCCCGTGTACTTGTTGAGCGTGCCGCCCTTCAATTCGAGGATGCCGTTGCAGAGGACGTTCAGGAACTCGCGATCGTGGGAAATGATGACCAGGCCGCCCGGATAGCGCGTGAGGTAATCCTGGAACCACAGCAACGCCTCGAGATCGAGGTGATTGGTCGGTTCGTCGAGCATGAGCAGCGCGGGCTCGCTCACGAGGAGGCGGGCGAGGTGGGCGCGCATGACCCAGCCCCCGGAGAAGGACTTGGCCTGCTTGAGATAGTCGTCCTCGCGGAAGCCGAGGCCGGCGAGGATCTTCTTGGCGCGCGGCTCGAGGGTCCAATCGATGTCGTAATCGTCGTCGTCGGTGGGCTCGAGTTTCTTGCCGCTGGTCGCGATGTGCAGGACGGTTTCGTCACCGACCGGCGCGCTTTCCTGGGGCAGGAAGCCGAAGTCCGCGCCGCGCTCCCACTCGATGGTGCCTTCGTCGGCGGTTTCCTCGCCGAGGATGAGGTTGAAGAGGGTGGATTTGCCCGCGCCGTTGGGGCCGACGAGGCCGAAGCGATCCGTGCGCGCAACGAAGAGCGACACCCCCGAGAAGAGTTCGCGGGTACCGTAGGACTTGGCAACGTCGGCTAGAGTCAGCATGGGAACCCGCAAGTGAGCCGGGCGGCGGAGCGTCCGTCAATGGCGGGTTTTTGCCTGCGATTTGGGCGGGGCGAGCGTCGTGTCGGCTGCGTGGGCGAGGTCGCTCCGAGCGGCGAGCCTACCGGGGCGGAAGGCTCGCGGGGGTGAAGGCAGGGTCGGTCTTTGACCGGCCAGCTGACGCGCGGCGGGGCTGGTCGGAGACTGGCCCTACTGGGATCAGAGCGGGAAGAAGTGCTTTTGCCTCCAACCGAGGAGCTTCTTGAGCCGAGCGTTGGAGATGAGGGCCTGGCGGTCCTTTATCGGCGTCTTGAACTTCTTCACGCCGGGGAGGAAGCGCTTGATCAATTGCTTCGAGGGCACGTCGGACGACGTGTCATCCGCGGCGATGATGACGTTTTCGCAACCGAGGCCGTTCTTCTCGATGGCGAGGCGGCAGCCGATGGCGAGGTCGCGGGAATCGATGTACGACCACAGGATGCGCAACCGGTCCTCCGGGTGGGCGAAGCGCGCCTTGATGGCCGCGTAATCCTCGGGGCAGACGACGTTGCCGATGCGGAAGGAGATGATCTGCGTGCCGTCGCGGCGGTGGAACATGGCGGCGGTGGCCTCATTGACGACCTTGGTCAGGCCGTAGGTGTCCTCGGGCAGCTGCGGGTGCTCCTCGTCGACCGGAAGATACTGCGGCTCGAAAAATTTATCGGCGAAACAGATGCCGTACGACGATTCGCTGGAGGCGATGACGGCCTTCTTGATGCCGAGCAGCCCGCAGGCCTCGAGGACGTTGTAGGTCGTGAGGCTGTTGACGCGGAAGATCTCATCATTCGGATTCTCATGCGCGCGGGGAATCGCGGCCATGTGCACAACGCCGTCGAAAGGCGCGCGGTTGCCGGTGGCGTGCGGCGAGAAGGCGGCGACGACCTGGCCGAGTTGGGTGAGGTCGGCCACAATGGTCCGGCACAGTGGTTGCGCCGGCCGGCGGGTGTCGACGTTGGTGACGTCGTAGCCCTGTTCGTCAAAATGCTTGATGATCCAATGACCGGCCTTGCCGGTGCCGCCGGTGACGATGATGCGCTTGGTGGGCATGAAGTGGTGGGGTTGCGGGCAACCTGTCCGGGGCCCCTCGATCCGCAACGAGATTGTCCGGCGGACCGAGCGCTAACATTCGCTTTGCCACGGTCGCGGGGCTCGCCCAGAAATTTGCCCATGGGCGCGTGGCGTATCCGTCATGAATCTGTCAGCCACGATCTGCTGAATGGCGAGGTCATCGCCATCCACTTGGGAACGGGGGTGTATTACAGCCTACGCGGCACGGCCGCCGCGATCTGGCAGATGCTGGCGACGCCGGCGAGTGCCTCCGCGATCGCCGAGGCGCTGGCCGCGGCGTTTGTGGTGGATCGGGTCGCGGCCGAGGCGGCAGCCGCGGGATTCCTGCAACAGCTTCGCGACGAGGATTTGGTCGTGGAGGATGCGTCCATGAATGCGCTGGTCATGCCGTCACCGGCGGAGCGCCAGCCCTTTGCCGCGCCGGCGATCGAGCGCTTTGCGGACCTGCAGGACCTGCTGTTGCTGGATCCCATCCACGATGTGGGCACGCAGGGATGGCCGCATCAGGCGACAAAACCCTCGTGACCGCGGTCAGCGATTTCTACCGGCTGGCGGGCGCCGCGGTGCGGGTGGAGTGGGGCGACGAGCGGTTGCGTCAGGCCATGGGCGAGTCGCTGGCGCATCGCCTGATCCCGCCGGCCGAACCGGAGCTGGTGATTCGCGCGCGGGTGGAGCAACTCGTCTGGCCGGCGGGACCGGCAACGGGTTTCCTGGTGCGCGACGATGCGCGTGGTCTGGAGGTGGGCGAGCCGGCGAGCGGGTTGTGGCATCGGCTCGATGCCGCCGCGTCGTTCGCCGAGTTTGTGTGCGCGTCGCCCGAAAAACTGCCGGGTCATGAGCGCGCCGCGCCTTTCCGTCTGATCCTGCAGGCGTGGTTGCAACGTCGTGGAGCGCAGTTGCTCCACGCCGGCGCGGTCGGCTTGCCGGGAGTCGGGGCGGTGTTGCTCGCCGCCGCGGGCGGGGGCGGCAAATCGAACACGGTGCTCGCTTGCGCAAATGCCGGGCTGCAGGTGTTGGGCGAGGATTATCTGGCGGTGGATGATCAGCCGACCCCGCGGGTCTGGTCCCTGTTCAACCTGGCCAAGGTGCACGCCGCCGATGTGGAGCGGTTTCCGGGGCTGTCCCGCTCGTGTTCCTTTCCCGATGGCGCCAACGGGAAGGCGTTGCTGCGGCTGGGTGTGCCTGCGAGCCGCTGGGGAGATGGGCAGCCTTTGCGCGCGATCCTGACGCTGTGCATCACGGGAGCGGGCGGGACGGGGCTCGTGCCGGCGAGTCCGCCGGAAGTGGTGAAGTCCATGCTCACCAGCCTGCTCATGGTACTGCCGGCGGCCCGCCGGCCCTTGTTCGCCTACACCACGCGGCTGGCCGGGCGGGTCCCGGGTTATCGGCTGGAACTGGGGGCCGATCGGGAACAGGTTGCCGTCGCGATCCAGCGGTTTCTCCACGAACTCCAGCCATGAATCCCCGACTCGAGATCAGCGTGGTGATGCCCGTCTTCAATGGCGCGCGGTGGCTGCCGGAGTCGATCGCCAGCATCCAGCGGCAAAGCCAGGCGGACCTCGAGTTCATCGTGGTGGATGATGGCTCGACCGATGACACCGCAGCCGTGGTGCGCCGATGCGCCCCGGCGGCGCGTTATTTTCGACAGGAGAACCAGGGACAAGCCGCCGCCCGGAACGCGGGCTTGCGGCAAGCGCGCGGGGCGTTGATCGCGTTCCTCGATCATGACGATGCCTGGCCCGAGGGCAGCCTGGCGGCGCGAGTGCAGGCGCTGAAGGACACGCCCACCGCGCTCTATGTCATGGGGCGCACGCGCTTCCTCGAACTGACGCCACCCGAACCCTGGGTGTCCCCGAATTTGGGCGCCGGGCTCTTTCGGCGGGCGGTGTTCGAACGCGTCGGGATGTTCAACGAAGCGTGTCGGCTGGCTGAGGATGTCGAATGGTTTTTCCGGCTGCGGGAGTTGGCGCTGCCTGCGATTACGTTGGAGTTCGAAACGCTGTTGTACCGCCGCGGCACGGGGGGCGTGACGCACGCACGCACGTGGCGGGACCCGGAGATGTTGCGGACCGTGCGCGACTCGCTGGCCCGCCGGCGAGCCGCCGCCGGCGTGGCGGCGGAATTACCGCTGCTCTCCGGTTCCGCCCGGGACCCAAGGGCAGCCGGATTCAGTGCACCGCATGAACCCGAACAACCGGCTGATTGACGTCCGTCCGGCGACAGCGGCTTCCGTGTGGCCGACCGTGAACCAGCTGCACCTGCTCCGCGCGGCGCTGGGGCCGGGGGAGACCGCGCTTTCGTCTTGGGCGCAATGGCGGGCAGGGCAGAACCTGCGGGAGCTGGATGTCAGCAGTTGGAATTTGCTGCCCTTGGTGTGGCGGAATCTATCCTCGGCCGGAATTCGCGACGCGGTTCTCGACGAGTGTTGCGGCTATTACCGCTATCACTGGGCGCGAAATCAAATGCGGTTGCGCGCGGCGCGGGGCTGGGTGGCGGACTGGCAGGCGCGGGGAGTGCCGGTGGTCGTGCTCAAGGGTGCGGCGTTGCTGGCCGGCACTTATGGCGACGCGGGGCTGAGGCCGATGGCTGACACAGACCTGCTCGTGCCCGGCGAACGGGTGAACGAGGTGGCCGCGTGGCTGGAGGCGGACGGGTGGCGCCCGCAGCTTGATTATCTGTCCTGGCTGCAGGTGCGGACCGAAACGCAATGCAGCTTCGGCTGGCAGCGGGGCGCCGACCAGCTGGACTTGCACTGGCACGTGTTGCACCGGTGTGTCGACGCGGAGGTCACTCGGGCTTTCTGGCAGCGGACGCGTCCCCTGTCGATGGATGGCGTGGCCACGTTGCAGCTCTGTCCCGAGGACACGCTGGTGCACATCTGCAGTCACGGCATGCACTACTCGCCCCAGGCGCCCTTTCGATGGTTCGCCGACGCCGCGTGGATCCTGCGACGGCACGGGAATGGTTTTGACTGGCGTCGGGTGGTGGAGATGGCCCGGCGAACCGGCGCCACGCTCGCGATGGGTGAAGGCTTGGGCTTCGCCGCCGAGGAATTGAAACTTCCTGTTCCGGCGCCCGTGCTGGGAGAATTGCGGGGGCACCGGGGTTCGTGGCGGGAGCGCTGGGAATACCGTCGGACCATCGATCCCGCGGAAGGGGGACGCTGGCTGCGGGCTTGGAACCTTGCGCGTTTGCTTCGGCAGGTCGGTGGTCGCGGTCCATTCCTCGAACGCACGCGGCGCATGGCGCGCTTTCTTTGCGATCGTTGGGAGGCACCGACGCTTGGGGCGGCAGTGACGCTGATGCTTAAGAAGCTGGTCACGGGGCACCGCGGCACGGTGGTCACGGCCCACGGTCAGTCCCGCCTCCGATGAACGAGGAATCGGTCAGTGTCGTCATTCCCACGCACAATGCCGCCGCTTTCCTGGCGGAAGCGGTGGCGAGCATCCGCGCACAGACGCGGCCGGTGGATGAAATACTGGTCGTCGACGATGGATCCACGGACGGAACGGCTGGCGTGATCGCGGCCATGGGAGGAAATGTCCGCGCGGTGAGGCAGGAGCGGGCGGGCGCCGGCGCGGCGCGGAACCGCGGGGCGGAACTGGCGCGCGGGTCCTGGCTGGCGTTTCTGGATGCCGACGACCTGTGGGTGCCGGGCAAACTGGCTTGTCAGCTGGCGTGGCGGGCGGAGCGGCCGGAAACGGAAATTATTTTCGGACAGGGGTGTAATTTCTCGGCCGAGGCGCATGGCGGGCGGCGAACGGGGCCGGCCCTGGACGCATTCCTGCCGGGAGCGGCGTTGATGCGGCGGGACTTCTTCCTGCAACGGGCGCGGTTCAGCGAGACGAACGGCGTCAATGACGTGATCGAATGGAACCTCCGGCTGCGACGTGAGCGCGTTCGTTGGGGGGTCGTGCCTGAAATCGTGCTCCTCCGTCGATTGCACGCGGCCAACTCCCGGCGAATGGCGGATGGGGGGAGACGCGGTGATCTGCAGTTGCTGCGGCAATGGGTGACGCAGAGGCGCGGCGAATGACTTGCGCGGCGCCGGAAACGGCGGATCGTGCCCGGATGCCCAACCGCCTCGCCGACGAGAAGTCACCCTACCTGCGCCAGCACGCGGAGAACCCGGTAGCCTGGCTGCCGTGGGGCGACGAGGCGCGGGCGAAGGCGCGGGCCGAGGGGAAGCCCATCTTCCTCAGCATCGGGTACTCGACATGCCATTGGTGCCATGTGATGGCGCACGAATCGTTCGAGGATGCCGCGGTGGCGGAAATCCTGAACCGCGACTTCGTGCCCGTGAAGGTTGACCGGGAGGAGCGGCCCGATCTCGACCGCGTGTACATGACCTACGTGCAACACACCACGGGGCATGGCGGCTGGCCCATGAGCGTGTGGCTTACCCCGGACGGAAAACCCTTTTTCGGCGGCACTTATTTTCCCAAGGCCGACCGGGATGGCCGGCCGGGGTTCATCACGTTGCTGCGCACGATCGCGGGGCACTGGGGCGAGCAGCGCGCAAAGATCGAGGCCGGCGCCGAGGAGGTGTTGCAGTCGTTGCGACGCTATGCGGCCGAGGGGGCGGCGCACGAGGTGGCCAATCCAGCCGAAGCGCCCCGGCCGTTGCACGAGGACGCCGGCGACGCCTTCGAAAAGGGGTTTCAATATTTCTACGAGGCCCATGACGCACGCTGGGGCGGCTTTGGCGGAGCCCCGAAGTTTCCCCGCGCCTCGATCATCGACTTCCTGCTGCGATCGGCGGCCTTGCAGGGCGTGGAGACGGACCTGGGGCAGGAAGCCATCGGGATGGTGGCGACCACGCTACAGCGGATGATCGAGGGCGGGTTTCACGATCATCTCGGCGGCGGATTTCATCGTTACTCGGTGGATGAACAGTGGCACGTGCCGCATTTCGAGAAGATGCTCTACGACCAGGCGCTGATCGCATTGAACCTGGTGGAGACGCAGCAGGCGACGGGACTGCCGGTGTTCGGCTGGGTTGCGCGAGAGGTGTTCGATTATGTGGCGCGGGATCTCACCGGCCCGCACGGGGGTTTTTATTCGGCGGAGGACGCCGATTCAACGGTGGCCGAGCCGGCCGGGCGAGTCGTCCCCGGCCAGCCGGGCTCATCCGGCGGATCGGCCCGGCCCGAAAAGCCCGCCCACGCGGAAGGGGCTTTCTATGTTTGGACGAAAGATGAGATCGACGCGGTGCTGGGGGAGGACGCCGCCTTCTTCTGCGCGCATTACGACGTGAAGCCCGAGGGCAACGTCGCGCACGACCCGCAGGGGGAATTCGCGGGGAAGAATGTGCTCCGGCAGTTGCGGCCGCTGGCACGCACAGCGGAGCAGTTCAAGCTGTCGGTGCCCGACGCCGAGCAGAAGCTGCTGACCTGCCTCGAAAAGCTCCGCGCCGCGCGCGACGCCCGGCCGCGTCCGCATCTCGATGACAAGGTCATCACGGCGTGGAACGGCTTGATGATTTCCGCGTTGTCCCGCGGGCATCAGGTGCTGGCGGCGCCGCGCCCGGAGGGCTTGCCCTACCTGAAGGCCGCCACGCGGGCGGCGGAGTTCATTCAGCGGGAGCTCCATGATGAATCCACGGGCGTGCTCTATCGCAGTTGGAGGGAGGGGCGGAGCGACATTCCGGGGTTTGCCGAGGATTATGCCTATCTCATCCAGGGTCTCCTCGACTTGTATGAGGCGGGCTTTGAAATCCGCTGGCTGCAGTGGGCCGTCAAACTCCAGCAACGAATGGACGAACTGTTTTGGGATCCGGCCAGGGGGGGCTATTTCAATTCCCGCGCCGACGACCCGAGCGTGATCGTCAGGTTGAAGGAGGACTACGATGGCGCTGAACCCGCGCCCAACTCGGTTGCCGCCATGAACCTCGTGCGGCTTGACTGGATGATCGGGAGCGGGGAAGGCGCGGAAAACCATCGCGAACGCGCGCGCCAGACCATCGAGTCGCTGCGGGCGCAATGGACGCGCCGGCCGCAGGCGCTGCCCCAGTTGCTGTGTGCCGTGGAGCTCCTGTTGGCGGAGCCGCGCACGGTGGTCCTGGCGGGGGATCCCGGCACCCCGGACTTCAGAGCGATGGCGGCGGTGTTGCACGAGAAGCTGGGACCGCGCCGGGCGGTGCTTTGCGCCGATGGCGGGGAAGCCCAGCGCTGGCTGGCCGCGCGTCGCCCCTATCTGGCCGCGATGACCGTCCGCGACGGCGTAACGGCCCATGTCTGCGAGAACTTCACCTGCCAGATGCCGGTTCGGGGGGCGGCGGCCTTGCGCGGGTTGTTGGCCGGCCGGCCGGGCGGCTGAGCCGAAGACGCCTTTACAGGATGGGCGGTTGTGACGATCTTCCGGCGGTTGGTCACGATTTCCACCCCGCCCCCGAAAGCCTTGCGTTGGCGGCTGCGCGTTTGCGGCAGCCTTGTGCTCGGCATTGGCCTTTCGATTGCCCTTGGCTGGTTGCTGGACTGGCCGCTGGGGCGGACCTTCGTGCCGCGCAGCACGAACGCGACGATGAACAGCGCGATCTGCCTGGCGCTGTGTGGCGGCGGTCTGCTCGCGCTGACATGGGGGGCGAAGCTTGTGACCCGAACCGCGGGAGGCATGGTGGCGGCGCTGGCCGGCATGGTTCTGCTCGAGACGATCACCGGCTGGCCGGCGGGAACCAACCATTGGTTTTGGGTGCAACCGGAGAACCCGTTCACGTGGGTGCCGGGGCGGATCGCGCCGCATGCCACGCTGGCGCTGGTCTCGGCCGGCTTGGTCCTGGCCTTCGCGGGAACGCGCTGGTCGCTGCGCGAGGTGTGGGAGCTCAACGCGGGATTCCTGATCGGCACCAGCATCCTGCCGTTGATGCACTACGTCGTGATGGTCGCGACCATGGATGGTTCGGTCGAGGTCCGCAACATGGCGGTCCCGACCTCGCTCGCGCTGCTGACGCTTGGCACCGGATTCCACGTGCACGCGGGCGGATCGTTGCGTGAAAACGGGCCGCGCCTGCTGGCGGGCGCCGCGTTGGCGCTGTTGGTGTCGCTGGCGGTGTTCTGCATTGCCGCGAACACGCAGCTGATTGAAGCCAGCCAGCGGGTGAGCCGCACGCAGCAGTCCCATGCCGCGATCAATCACCTGCTGTCGCGCATCGCGCGCATGGAATCCAACGCCCGCGGCTACGCGCTGGGGGGCGACGAAGCTTCCGGCGCGCTGGTGGCGGTGCATGCCGCGGAGATCCGGCGGCTGTTGGATGCCCTGCCCGCGGTAATCGGGAAGGAGCGACCTGATGGGATGGAACAACTGCTCGAGCTGGGCCTGCTGGCACGACAGAAAATCGCGGATAGCGCGACGCTGGTGGACACCAGGCGCGGCCTTGGTCTGGCCGCCGCCGCGGCGTGGGTGTCTGGCCGATCCGCGCGGGACCACAACCGGCTGGCGCAGGTGGCGGAGCTGATGCTGACCGGCGAGGACACCCTTCATCGTGAGAACGTTCGCACGCAGACGATGCTCGAGACGAACGTGCGGGTGATCCTCGGCACCGGCGGGTTGCTGGTGGCCGGACTGATGGGTTTCATGGGCATCCTTTCCATCCGGGCCGCCCGCGAACGGCGGGACGCGGAAAGACAGCTGATTGAGTCGAACCACCTCCAGCGGGCGGTGCTGGACGGCACGGTGCTGTCCGTGATCGCCACCGAGGCGGACGGGACCATCCGGGAATTCAATGCCGGCGCCGAACAAATGCTCGGCTATGCCCGGGAAGAGGTGGTGGGCCGGCGCACGCCCGAGATTTTCCATTTGCCGGAGGAATTGGCGTCCTGTGCGGCGGAATTGGGCGCACAGTTGGGGCGGCGGCTGGCGCCGGGCCTTGAGATGTTCCGCGCCCTCGTCGAAAACCGGCCGGCGGATGAGCGGGAGTGGACGTACATCCGGAAGGACGGCTCGCGGTTTCCGGTGCGATTGAGCATCACGGCGCTGCGCGACAATCGCGGGACGTTCGTGGGCTTCCTCGGGGTGGCGCAGGACCTGTCGCAGCAACGCCAGGCGGCGCTGGCATTGCACGGCAGTGAGGAACGTTTTCGCAACGCGTTTGATTATGCCGGCATCGGCATGGCGTTGATCGGGCTCGACGGGAAGTGGCTTCAGGTGAATCGCATGGTGCACCGCATGCTGGGCTATACCGCCGCGGAATTGCTGGAGCGCAGCTTCCAGGACGTCACCCATCCGGAAGACCTGAACGCCGACCTCGCCAACGTGCAGGATCTCCTGCAAGGCCGCCGCCGCCATTACCAGATGGAGAAGCGTTACATTCATCGCGACGGGCACGTCGTGCATGCGCGGCTGACGGTGACGCTGGTGCACGATCCGGCCGGCGCGCCGCTCCATTTCATTTCCCAGATCGAGGACATCACCGCGCGCCACCTGGCGGAGCAGGCGCTGGTCGCCAGCCAGCGGCAACTCAGCGACATCTTCCGTTCCATGGCCGAGGGGCTCGTGCTCCAGGACGCCCATGGCCGCAACATCGAGTGCAACGCCGCCGCCGAGAACATCCTGGGGCTGACCCGCGCGCAGCTGCTCAGCCTCACGGCGTACGATGCCCGGTGGGACGCGTTGAACGAGGATGGCACGCCGTGCACGGGTGACCAGCACCCGACGAGCATCACCCGGATGACCGGGCGCCCGTGTCGCGGGGTGATAACCGGCGTGCGCAAGCCCGACGGCGAGCTGCGCTGGCTCTCTGTCAACACCGAGACGATCCTGGATGAAAACGGCTATCTGCAGGCGGTGGTGGCCAGTTTTGCCGATGTCACCGACCGCAAGCGCGCGGTGGAGGCGTTGTCTGCCAGCGAGGAACGCATGCGGCTTTTTGCGGAGCACGCGCCGGCCTCGGTGGCGATGTTCGACCGTGAGATGCGCTACCTGGTGCACAGCGCAAAATGGCTGAAGGACTACGGCCTCGAGGGGCAATCCATCCTGGGTCGCTCGCACTACGAGGTGTTTCCGGAGATCGGTGAACACTGGAAACAGGTTCATCAACGGTGCCTCGCGGGGGCCACGGAGGTGAGCGACGCTGACGCCTTTGACCGCGCCGACGGCAGCCGCCAGTGGCTGAGCTGGCGCCTGCAGCCCTGGCACACGTCGTCGGGCGACGTCGGCGGCATCGTCATGTTCACCGAGGACATCACGGCGCGGAAGGAACTGGAAACCAGCCTCGCGGCCGCGCGCGACCAGGCGCTGGCCGCCTCGAAGTTGAAGTCCGAATTCCTCGCGAACGTGAGTCACGAAATCCGCACCCCCATGAATGGCGTGCTCGGGATGGCTGATCTGTTGATGGACACCCCGCTGACGCCAGACCAGCAGCAGATGGGGCGCGTGATCCAGTCGAGCGCGCGCAACCTGCTCACGATCATCGACGATCTCCTCGATTTCTCGAAGATCGAGGCGGGCAAGCTCAGCCTCACGACGGCGGAGTTCAACCTGGGCGAACAGGTGGACCAGGCGCTGGCCCTGATGGCGCCGCGCATGATTTCCGGCCGCGTGGCCCTGGAGAGCGACCTGCCGGATGACCTGCCGGAGCGCTTGTGCGGCGACGCCGGCCGGCTCCAGCAGGTGCTCGTCAACCTGCTTGGCAACGCGGTGAAGTTCACGGAGCAGGGGAGCGTTCGGATTTGCGTGCGGCCCCGCCCCGCGGCCGCGGCGGATCGCTACGCCTTCCGCGTGGAGGTGCATGACACCGGCATCGGCATCACGTCCGAACAGCGCGCGAGGCTTTTCCAACCCTTCACGCAGGCTGACGGCTCGATGACCCGGCGTTACGGCGGCACGGGACTGGGCCTGGCCATCTCCCGCCAGTTGGTGGAACTGATGGGCGGCCGCATCGGCGTGGAGAGCGAGGCCGGGCGGGGGTCTTTGTTTTGGTTCGAGTTGGAACTGCCATTCGGGGGGCCATCGCCCACGGTGCCAGCACCGCGCTCCGAACACCCGGCCGTCCCGCCGGCCTCGGCCCGGCGCGTGCTGGTGGCGGAGGACAACGAGGCGAACCAGCTCGTGATGAAGCTCCTGCTCGGGAAGATCGGCGTGGCGTTCAAGATTGTCGGCGACGGCCAGGCGGTCATCAGCGAGCTGTCGCGGGAGGATTACGCGTTGGTGCTGATGGATTGCCAGATGCCGCGGCTGGACGGTTACGAGGCGACGCGGCTGATCCGGGCGGGCGCCGCGGGCGCCGAGCGGGAGCGCGTGCCGATCATCGCGTTGACGGCGCACGCCCAAGCCAGGGACCGCGAGAAGTGCCTCGAGGCGGGCATGGACGACTACCTGGCGAAACCGCTGCGGTTGGAGGCGCTCGAAGGCGTGCTGAACCGTCACGGCGTCGCGACGCTCCCGCTGCGCGTGACCGCGGCGGCAACGTCGGAGCCGGAATCGGTGCTCGATGCGGAGCAGCTTGCGGAGCTCCGTTCGCTGCCCGGGGCGAAGCCAGGCGAGACCTTGCTCGACCTCATGATCGACAAGGGGCTGGAGGAATTGCCGCGGGGCATGGCGGAGCTGCAGCGTCTTGCGGGAAGTCGCGCTGGCGACGAACTGGCGCAGCTGGCCCACCGGCTGGCGGGCAGCGCCGCCAGCCTGGGGGCACTGGCCGTGCGCATGCTCCTGTTGCGGGTGGAGCAGTCGGCGCGCGCGTCGGACTGGCCGGCCGTGGCCGCGCACTGCTCGGAACTTGACCGGCAGTTTGGGTTGGTTCAGGTGGCTTTGCGCGCTGTTCGCCGGCCGCCCGACTCATGAGAATTCAGATTGTAGAGGACGATCCCATCGCAGCCACATTGCTGTCGGCCTCGCTGCGGGCATTGGGTCACGAGCCGAGCCTGGCGGTCACCGGCAATGACGGTTGGGAGCAGTTCCGGCAGGCGCCAACCCGCGTGGTGATCAGCGACTGGATGATGCCGGAGCTGGACGGACTGGAGTTGTGCCGGCGCATTCGCGGCGCGGGCGGGGACTACACGTATTTCATCCTGCTCTCCAACATGTCAGCCACGGGGGAGAATCTCGACCAGGCCATGGCGGCCGGGGTGGACGACTTCCTGTCCAAGCCGGCGAAGGTGAACGAACTGAAGGCGCGCCTGCACGTGGCGGCGCGCATCCTCAATTACGCGACGCAGGTGCGGCAGCTCGAGGAGATCATCCCGATCTGTGGCTACTGTCGCAAACTGCGCGACGACCAGAATTATTGGAGCCAGGTGGAGGAATACATCGGCCGGCAGACCGGCTCCAGTTTCAGCCATGGCGTCTGTCCGGACTGCTACGACAAGGTCATCGTGCCGCAGATGAAGGACTTGGGCGTGGAACCGCCGCCGTATCCCACGGTGCGGCGCGTGGATCCCTGACGCGCGCGGAAGCGCCGACGGCGCGGCGACCTAGCGCCGCAGCGCGGCGCGGGTCAGGGCGTTGGTGCCGTCGTTCGGCGCCGGTTGGATGCCGAGCACGCCGCAGAGCAGGTTATAGATGTCGGTGTTCGGCACCTCGCCGAGTTGCCGACCGCGTTGAAACGCCGCGCCGTGGGCGATGAAGAGCGCGCCCATGTTGGGCACCGCGGGATCCCAGCCATGGTTGCCGTGGCCGTAGCGGGCGCGGAGCACGGGCCAGCTGGAGCGCTGCTCGATGCACCAGCCGTCATCGAGATGGAAAAGGATCGGGGGAATCCGGGGATGATCGCGATAATGCAGGCGGGCAGGACGATCGTCGGGACCGTAGGCGCGAACCTGGGGCGGCAGCTTGGAGCGGATCGCGGCGAGGAGCGGCGCGAGTTCGACGCCGGGCTTGGGCCGGACACCGCCATGCGGGCCGGCCGCCTCGATGGAGACTTGGGAAACGTCCATGAAGTCCTCGAAAAACACCACACGTTCCGGGCTGATTTCCGACAGACCATGGTCGGATACGATGACGAGGCTGGCCGCGTTGCCCAGGCCGAGGCGGTCCAGGCCCTCGACCAGCCGGGTAATGGCCGCATCGACGGTCGCGACGGCGGCGGCGGTCGCCGGCGACTCCGGGCCCTGCTCGTGAGCGACAATGTCGACGAGGTCGAAGTAGAGCGTCACGAAGCGCGGCCGTTGCGACGCCGGCTGGGCGAGCCACTCGAGCACCTGGTGGACCCGTTCCAGTTCGGGCACGTTCCTCTTGAAGGGCAGGAAGGTGGATGGCCGCCGTCCGCCGATCTCCGCTTCCGACCCCGGCCAGAAATAGCAGGCGGTGCGCAGGCCCTGTTTTTCGGCGGTGATCCAGATCGGTTCGCCCTGGTCCCACCACACGGACTCGGTGTTGCCCTTGCCGAAATCCAGGCCGAGCGCGGGGTCGTGGAAGGTGTTGTTGACGATGCCGTGGTGCTCGGCGTGCAGGCCGGTCACAATGGTGTAGTGATTGGGGAAAGTGCGCGCGGGGAAAACGGGCTGGAGGCGACGCGCATGGACGCCCTCGGAGGCGAGGCGGCGGAGGGTGGGCGCGTTCAGCTTTTCCAGATAATCCCAACGGAAGCCGTCGATGGAGATCAGGATCAGCGGCCCCGGGGTGGACGCCTGGCGCAGGGGAGAGGAGCAGGAGGAAAACGCGAGGCTGGCGGCCAGCAGGATGAGAAGCGGGAGGCGACGCATGAGCGGGCGCAAACTAGGGTTTGAGTGGGGCGCCGCAACCCGCATTCTTGCGCCATGTCCGAAACCGAACGACTCAACCGCCTGGAGGAACGTTACGCGCATTTGCAGCGGCATCAGGCGGAGCAGGACAAGGTGATGCTGGAGTTGGGCGACCAACTGGCAAAGTTGCGGAAGGAGATCGCCGTGTTGCGCGCGCGCGCGTCGAGCGGATCGGAAACCGGCGAGCCGCCGGATGAGCGGCCGCCGCACTATTGAGGCGGAAGCGGTGCGGCGTGGTGTTTCCGTGTAGGGGCGCAGACTTGCTGCGCCCTGAGGCATGCGCCGCGAGGGTACAACGGGCGCGGCAAGACTGCGCCCCTACGGGAGAAAGACAGAGGCGGGATCAGCGATCCCGCCCTACATTTCGGCTTTCGACCGGGCTCAGAACAGCGCCGTGACCTCGACGTGCTTGCCGGGCTCGAGCGTGACCTCGCCGGAAAGGGCGGCGGTGTCGTCGTTCTTGTAGAGCTTGCAGCGCACCGGCGCCGTGGCGTCGTGCGAGGCCCAGCCCCATTTGCCGATCGAGACGAACTGCATGGGGGCGCCGCGGTCCCAGCTCAGGCCCGGACCATCGCCCCGGATGAAGAGCTTGTTGCCGATGCCGATGTAGGCGGTCACGAGCAGGCGGGTGGCGCCGTCGGAGGAAGCGGAGGATTCCGCCTTGGCGGGTGCTTCCTCGGCTTGCGACGCGGGTTCGTCGGCCGGGGACGGTTCGTCGGCCTCGGCGTGGCTTGCGCCGTTTTGGGCGGCGGCCGGCTCCGCGAGTGACGTGTCCTCCGCCGGCGGGTTGGCGGACATCGCGGCCAGGAGGTCGCCGGGTTTCGGCTTGCGCGGCGGGCGGGGCTTCCTGGCTTTCGGCTCCTCGGTGACGGATGGAGCGGAAACGTCGCTGAGGGTGACGGACTCGATCACCGCGGGAGCGGCCGGTTCCGCTTTCGCCTCGGTTTGCGCGGCGGGCAACGGAGCAGAGGGCTCGGGTGCGACGGCGGCCGGTTCCTCCGATGGCAGCGGAGCGGGGGTGGGGGTGGCCGGTACCTGAGGCGCTTCGCGTCGATCGGTCACTGTCGTCACTGCGGCGGGGGCGCTGATGGCGGCCTTCTTCAGCTCGGAGACGCGCGCATCGATCTGGCCGAGGAGAGACTGGAACTGGTCGGCGAGCCGGGCGGATGCGTCCTGGGCCGACGCGAGTTGCTTTCGATTCGCGGCCTCGAGGGCGGACCACTCCGCCGCGGCCTTCGCGATTTTCTCCGCGACTGTCTTCAGGTTGGCGGCGTTGGCGGCGCGGAGTTCCTCGAGCTCGCGTTCGAGGGCCTCGCGATCATCCGTGTCCTTGGCGGCGAGCGCCTCGTTGAATTCGGCGAGTTTCTCCTGCATGCGGTAGGGCAGGTTCTCGGCGGCGTGCGCGGTTTTGTGGACCGCTTCCTCCACCGCCTTGATCTGGGCGGCGGCGCGGGCGAGGCTCTCGCCCGCGGCGTGGAGTCGCTGCACCTGCTCGGCCACCCGGGCGCGCTCGGCCTGGACGTATTCGGCGGAGTCGGCCGCGTAGTCGATCAGGAAGGGCACGAGGCCGATGATGGCGGCGAGCACGACACACAGCACGGCGCTGGCGAAGGGGAGCGGGGCGTACGGGTCCTTGGCAAAATAGACGATGATGAGGGCGGTGATCAGCAGGCCGGCATCAATCGCGAGGTAGACGAGCTTGGATTGGCGGGGGGCGGGGTCGAGATTCATAAGGTGAGTCGCGCGCACGCTCCTTTTCGCGGGGGAAGGCCGGTTTCTCAAGGCTAAATCGGTCGCAGTTGGTCCTTGAGACACGCGCGGTGCGCCGCATGCTCGCGCCATTCGCCCATGAATTTTTCCCACTTCGTGCGGATCGATCGGGAGCGCCGCGGGCTCGAGCGGCATTTTGTCGTGCACACGCACGACCCGAAATTCACGCTCGAGCTGACGCCCGACCATGAGGCGCCCGATCGGGTGGGGCGCGGCGTGATCAAGCGTATCTGCGTGCCGAATTCATGGGCGGGCGATTACGGGCAGTACGGCCAGCTGCTCGCGGCCGCGCAGGAATTTTTCGCGCAGGCCAAAAGCGGTCCGTCCGCGCGGGGTTGAGGATTTCACGGCGGGGTCGCCGTGGCTCCAGGCCCGGCCACGCGGGCGACCCTGCGAAAACCGTCACATCATCAGTCGCCGCCAGGTGCTGGCGAAGAGCGAGATGAGCATGCCGATGCGGATGGAGCCCTCGAAGGTGAGGATGACGAGGACCCATTTCAGGCTGCTGGCGCTGCGCAGGGCATAGCCGAGGGCGGTCACCGCGATGAGCACCACTCCCTGGGCGCGACCGACGGGGTGCACCAGCAAACTGAACATCCAGGTGTAATAGACGAGCAAGCCGCCGCCCCACAGCGCGGAGACCCACGGCGCCATGGGCAGGGCGCGCGGGTCGGCATTGATGCGGATCTGTTTCACGCCGAGGTAGCGCTCGCCGAGGTAAAGTTGCCACGCCTCGAGCGCGAGGAAGAGCGGGGCGAGGAGCGCGAGGGGATTCATCGGACGGATTGGCGGCGGAAACTTTTCCCGGCGGGACGAGCAAGGACTGACAACCGCGTCATGAGTCAAGCTGGCCGGGCCAGGATCATTTGCCGCCGTACCAGACGCCGCGGCGCCAGTTGTGCCGGCGAAGTTTTTCCACCAACGCCGCCGGCATGGCGGGCAGGTCGCTCACGCCGCAATTGGCGGCGGCCTGGTTGATGTTGCGGATTCCCGGGATGACGGTGGAGACAGCGGGATGGGCGAGCACCCATTTGAGGGCGGCCTGCGGCATCGTGTAACCGGAGCCCTCGAGGTCGCGCTTGATCTCGTCGGCGTGGGCGATGGCCCGGCCGAGCCGGTCGCCGGCGAAATAGGCGGCGCGGAAATCATCGGGCGCGAAGCGGGTCCCGGCCGTGAACTTGCCGGTCAGCGCGCCTTCGTCGAAGGCGACGCGCACAATGACGGCCACGCCGTGTTCCCGCGCGGCGTCGAGCAATTCGGCCGCGGGTTCCTGTTCGAAGAGGTTGTAGATGACCTGGACCGCGTCGACCCAGCCGCCGCGGATGAGGTCGATGACGCTGTTCTGGTCCTGCTCGGGCGTGGAGACGCCGACGAGTCCGACGAGTCCCTCCTGCTGCAGTCGGCGGAGGACCTTGAATGGCGTGGGATTGCGATTCCAGGCGCGCGTCCACGTGTGGAGCTGGAGCAGGTCGAGCCGCGATGTGCCGAGGTTGTCCAGGCGCGTGGCGATGTTGGCGCGCAGGTATTCCTCCGGGTAGCGCTCCTCGGCGCGGCAGTAGGGAGACGGGGGCCAGATGCCGTCGGTGGGCGGGGTCTTGGTGGCGACGAAGACGCGCGCCGTGTGGCCGGCGGCGCGTCGCTCGCGCAGCACCTGCGCAATCAGCTTTTCGCTGCGGCCGTCGCCATAGCCCGCGGCGGTGTCGATGAAGTTGCAACCGAGATCGAGGGCATGATGGAGCGCGCCGATCGAATCCGTGTCCGCCTGCGCGCCCCACGAGCCGCCGATGGCCCAGGCCCCAAAGCCAATTTCCGAGCAGGAAAAACCGTGACGACCGAAAGGGCGAAGCTGCATGGGAAAGTCGATGAACCAAATGCGCGCAAAAGGAAAACCGTTTGTCGGTGTTCCCTGCGTCCATGCGGAACCGGTCTAACGTGCGACGACGATCGCCGAATTTGAAAGGATTCTAAAATTGACTCCCGCGGTGGCTGCCAGTGCGCTTGCCCCGCTTCCTCTCACCCCAACCCCGGCACCCGGCATTGTGACGTGCGGGTGCCACGCATCGGACCCCCATGCCCAACCCTGTCATCCCTTACCGTCCGCGTGGCGGACGGTTCATCGCGCTCGCCGGCTTGTTCAGTGTCACCGCCTTCGCGGCGAGTGATCCCATCGGCGACGTCAGCAAAATGGCATCCGACTGGGTGAAGACCCGCGCCGAGACGGTGAGAATCGAGAACGCCTGGGCCCAGGACCGCTCGCTGCTCACCTCGACCATCGGTGGCCTCCAGGAGCGGGTGGCGCGTCTGCAGGACCGTCACGACCACCTGATGGCTTCGACCGCCGAGGAGCGCACGGAGCAGGCCACGCTCGGCACGAAGCTCACCGAGTCGCGCGCCAGCCTGCAAACGACGGAAACCCGGCTGCTGGCGCTGACCGACAAGGTGTTGCGCCTGCGCCCGTTGCTTCCTCCGCGTCTCGCCGACGCGCTGGAAATGTCGTACCGCAGCCTCGAGGGCAAGGACGCCAGCCCGAGCGAGCGCATGCAATTGGTGATGACCGTGCTCAACCGCTGCGCGCAGTTCAATGTGTCGATCACCCACGGCGAGGAAATCCTCACGCTGCAGGGTGAACCCGGCCCCAAGGCGGTGGATGTGATCTATTGGGGCCTGAGCCATGGCTATGCGCTCGATCGCGCGGGCGGCAAGGTCTGGCTCGGCACGCCCGGCCCGGAACGCTGGCAATGGGAGCCGTTGCCCGACGCCGCCGCGACCGTGGCGGAACTGATGGCCATCCGCCTCGACCAGGCCGACCCGCGGCTCGTCTCCATCCCCGCCCGCCTGAAGGCCAACCCCTGAACCGGCCATGAAAAAACTGCTCTATCCCGTCCTCGTCGCCGGCCTGCTGTGGAATGTCGCCCTCGGCGCGGAGAACTTCGACGAAGCCCTGAAGCGCGCCGCGACCGATTACGCGGCCCGGCTCCGCCAGGCGAACGAGGAACTGAACCAAACACGCGAGCGCATCACGCGCGAGAAGGCGCCGTTGCTCAGCGAGCTTCGCGCCGCCGAGGACCGCATCATCGCCCTCGAGCGGGAAAACATCCGGCTCGCCACCGGCCAGGAGCAGGCGGCGGCGAACAAGCGCCGGCTGCTCCGCGACATCGAGGAAGTACGCAAGACCGGCGCCTATGTGACCACGCTGGCGAGCGACGCCCTGAAGGCGCTCAGCGAGGGCCTGCCGCCGGGCGAGGAGCCGCTCGTCGGGGATCGCCTGCGCGAGCTGCAGGAAAAGCTGGAGGCCGCCGCAGCGGCCGGCACCGGCGGGCCGGCCTCGATCGATGTGGCCGAGTTTCTCCTCGAGCGCACGCAGCGCAGCCTCGGGGGCCTGCTGGTCTCCAGCCGCGCGATGAACGCGAATGACAATCTCATGCAGGACGGAACGCTGGCCTTCGTCGGCCCGGAGGTGTTCTTCCAACCGGCGGGCGGTGGCAACGCCGGCATCGTGCGCCTGCGCGAGGGATCGCGCCAGCCGGTCTTTTATCCCCAGCCGGCGTGGTCCACCGCCGAGAGCTCGGCCCTTTTCTCCGGTCGGATCGGTTCGATGCCCGCCGACCCCTCAGGCGGCAAGGCGCTGCGTCTGCAGCAAACCAGCGGCACGCTTTACGAGCACATCGAGAAAGGCGGCAAGGTCGCCTACGCCATCGTGCTCGTGGGAATCGTCGCGCTCCTGCTCATCATTCACAAGATCTTCGACGTGGCCGCGATGCGGGTGGACACCTCCCCGCGCGTGCCGGAATTCCTGAACGCCGTCGCCACGGGCGCACGGGCCGACGCCCAGGCGGCGATGCCGGGCCTGAAGCGCACCACCCGCGAGGTGTTCGCCGAGGGCCTCCGTCACCTCGATGCCCCGGGCAACATTCTCGAGGAAAAACTCGAGGCCGTGCTGCTCGGCCAGCGCCTGCACTTCGAACGCCGGCTGCCCCTGCTGGCCGTGATCGCCACGGCGGCCCCGCTGATGGGCCTCCTCGGCACCGTGGTCGGCATGGTGAAGACTTTCACGCTCATCACGGTGTTCGGCACCGGCAATGCGGCCAAGCTTTCGAGCGGCATTTCCGAAGTGCTCGTGGCCACCGAACTGGGCCTCGCGGTCGCCATCCCGGCGCTGGTGGTGCACGGTTTCCTGGCGCACCGGATCAACAAGAACATGGCGCAGCTCGAGCGCCAGGCCCTCGAGTTCGTGACCGCGGCCACCGCCGTGCAAAGCGGCCTCGCCCCGGCGGAGGAGGTTGCGCAATGAGCCCGCTCCTCGAGCTCATGGAGCGCGGCGGGTGGGTGATGCCGGTCATCATCACGCTGTCGATTGTCCTCTACTCGCGCTGTTTCCGCCTGCTGTTTTCGTTGTGGCACCTGCGCCGCCAGCTGCGTGCGGCGGACTCGCGCGTCGCGCGGCACCGGCTGCAGGACGAGGCGCGCGAGTCGTTTCGGCGGCAGCGGGCCGCCATCGGGCCGATGATCGCCGCGGCGCCGTTGCTCGGCCTGCTCGGCACCGTGAGCGGCATGGAGAAGACCTTCGAGAGCCTGTCGGCCGCGGCCGGCGAGAAGTCGATGGAGGGACTGGCGAGCGGCATTTCGGAGGTGCTGGTGGCGACGGAGTCCGGCCTGACCGTCGCCCTGCCGGCGATGTTGCTGGTGTACCTGGCGCACCGGGAGGTGAACCGGCAGGTGCAGACGGTGAACCGGCTGGAACGAAGCGCGGTGCGCGCGGGAGGTGCGACATGATCCGCCGGGCCCACGGCCAGCACCGGTTCGAGACCACCCACATCGACATGGTGCCGATGGTGGATTGCATCATGGTGCTCGTGATCTTCCTGATGGTGAGCAGTTCGTTCGTGAGCGACCCGGGGGTCGAGGTCCAGAAGCCGGACGTGATCGGCGCACTGAGCAGCGACCAGAATGCCCTGCTGATTGCCATCAGCGCCGACAACCGCATCTGGTTTGACGGCCAGGAAATCCGCACCGACCAGGTGGCCGCCGTGCTCAAGCAGGCGGCGGTCGGCCGGTCGCCCTCGCTGATCGTGCGGGGCGACACCGCCTCGAACCTGGGGGTGTTCGCGCAGGTTTACACCGAGGCCAAGCGATCGGGCATCAAGCAGGTCCAGTTCGCGACCGCGCGCGCGGATGCGCCCTGAGTCATGAGCCGCGCGGCCACCCTTCACCCGCCGGAAAGCGCCGTCTCGAACGCGATGGCGGAGCTGCTGAGCATCGGGCTCGGCCTCGGGGTGACGTTCGCCCTTTTCATGGGCGTGGCGCGGTTTGCGAGCACGGAGGCGCCGGCGGACGACGCCGACATCACGGAGTTGCGCGCCATGTCGGTGCCGCTCGAATCCCCGCCCCCGCGGCCCGTCGAGACGCCCCCGGTGCAGGTCGCCGCCTCGCCGTTCGCCGGGCTCGAGATCAGCGCGACGGAAAGCCCGGTGCGGATCGCGGTGGTGCCACCGGACCTCTCCAACCTGATGCCCACGACGACCACGGCGCCCGCCGCGAGGATCGAGCCGGCGCAGCTTTACACCGAGTTCAAGCCGCGGACGGAGATCGGCGGCGATTTCTCCCGCATCTTCCAGCAGCACGAGGTCGACCAGCGGCCGGCGGTCATCTCCCGGCCCAAGCCCTACATCCCGCCGGCGGTGCGCGGCAACGCGAAGACCCTGCGCATTTCCGTGCTCATCCTCATCGACACCCGCGGCGCGGTGGCCAGCACCCGCGTGCTGCAGGGATCGGGCAACCAGCATTTCGACAAGATCATCCTCCACGACATCGGCCACTCGTGGGTCTTCAGCCCCGCCATGAAGAAGGGCCACAAGGTCCGCTGCCTCGTGCAGCAGAACGTGCGCATCGTCTGGGAAGGCGGTTCACCCTTTGACACCTATTGAGCCATGAGATTCCCCCGCCTGACCGCCCTTCTCCTGCTGCCAGCCGTTGCGCTCGCGCAGAGCGACAACGACCTGTTCGACCTCAGCAAGGCGCAGAACGTCTTCAACCGTCGCGGGTCCAAGGCCCCCACCTTCGACGCGAAACGCATCATCAACGAGTCCTCCTCGTTCCTGAAGGAGCGCGAGCCGGAAATGTCGGCGGAGGAGTATGCGCTGTATGAGAAGGTGATGAACATGCTGGCGTCGAACCCGGCTTTCGCGCTCCGCCTGCTGGAGGGCATGATGAACGAGAGTGAGAAGCCGAGCCCGGCCTTTGAGTTCATCCTGGGCAACGCCTACTATGCCGCCGGCGACAACGCCAAGACCGAGTCGAGCTACAAGAGCGCCATCGCGCGCTACCCGACATTTCTCCGTGCCTGGAACAACCTCGGTGTGCTGTATTACACGACCGATCGGTTTGCCGACGCGGTGAAGGCGTTTTCCAAGTCGGTATCGCTGGGTGACCGCGAACCCACGACGTATGGGTTGCTCGGCTACAGCCTGGAGAAGGAGGGCAATTTCATCGCCGCCGAGGTGGCTTACATGCAGGCGCTCAGCGGGGAGCCGGACAATGCCGACTGGCAGGAGGGGCTGCTGCGCCTCTGCGTGCAGGGGCGGCAGCTGGCCCGCGCCGAGGCCATGGCGCGCAATCTCATCAAGAGCCGGCCCACCGAGGCGCGCTTCTGGCTGATCCTCGCCAATGTCCTGCTGACCGACCAGCGCAAGCTCGAGGCCATGGCGGTACTCGAGCTGGCGGCGGGCGCCGGCGTCGCGACGCCCGAGGAACTCACGCTCCTCGGGGATCTCTACGCCGAGCAGAAGCTCCTGCCCGAGGCGCTCGCCATCTACACGCAGTTGATCAAGCCGGAGCCCGCGAGCGGCGAGCAGCGCCTGTTGCGCCTGGCGCAAACCCTCGCCGCGGCGGGCCGGGCGCCCGAGGCGCAGGCCGCGCTCAAGGCTCTCCCGGCCACGCTCAGCCCGGCCGGACGCACCACCAAGCTCCTGGTCCAGGCCCAGATCGAGGCCGCCGCCAAGCGCTGGGCCGAGGCCCGGCGCGATCTCGAGACGATCCTCGCCGACGATCCCATGAATGCGCAGGCCCTGCTGGCGCTCGGCGGTGTGCACGTGGGCGAAGGCGACGACGCGCGCGCGGCCTTCGTGTTCGAGGCGGCCGGACGCGTGCCCGAGGCGACCTATCGCGCCAGCTTGGAACTGGCCAACCTCGAGATCCGGAACCGCAATTATGCCCGCAGCGTCGAACACCTGCAAAAAGCCCTGAGTCTCGAGCATACCGATGAGGTCGCCGATTACCTCGCCCGCGTGCGGACGCTGGTCTCCGATCAAGCTGCGGCCACTCCGTGACCCAATCGCTCCGGTTTTGCCTGATCCATGCGCGGAGGTTCGGCATCTACTTTTTTACCTGCCTGGACGTGTCACTGCTCGCGTCTCAGCGGCTCAAGCCCCGGATTTGACTCTTTGATCCACGCCCGTTCGATAGGTTCGTAGTTCGGTCGATTACCCCCAGCTCGTCTCCCCATGAAAACGATTACCCCCCGCCGACTGATTGCCGTGTTCACTGTTGTTGCCTCGGTCCCGCTGGTTTTTGCGGAAGCGGCCGCGGCCAAACCGGGGCAGGAGAAGAGCCATGTGTTGTTCATGGGCGCCGATCTGGCGGTGGTGCGGGATACGAGGCTGCACCGCGTCGAGGATGTCGTGGGCAGTGAGCTCAAGATCAAGATCGGCAAGAAGGAGTTCTTCGTGCCGACGCGGAATCGTCCGACGAACCTGAAGGTCAACCACGGGCTGAAGTTGTCGCCCTTTTCCGTGCAGCTCGATGGCCTGCAGAGTGGTCCGGCTTACACGCCGGCCAACGACCCGAAGCACAAATTCAACCGCGAATCCGGCGCCGCCGGCGGCGCGGCGGCGGTGCAGGATCTGGCTTACGGTCGGATGATTGATATGAACCTCCAGGCTTCTCAGGCAGGGATTGCCGCCAGTGGGCAGGTGGGGACGGCGGCAAATGCGGCCCGGGCGGAAGCCGAGGCCATGCAAGGGCGGGCGGACCAAGCCATGCGGGATGCCGCGGCCATGAGCGGCCAGATGCAGTACAGCAACCAATACGACACGGGCGCGGCGGCCGATCGCATGTATGGGGAACTGGCCCAAGGAAATTTCGACGCGATGGAAGTATCCTTCAAGATCTCGTCGCCGGTTGAGCTGGATGATCCGCACATGGTGATCCTGTTCCGGTTCAAGGAGCGCGATGCCAAGCCTGGCGACGAAGGTATGCTGATCCACGCGAAGGCGCTCGAGCCCATCGGTCCCAAGCCAAAATACATCCGGGTGCGCGAAAGCGGTTTGCCGGTGGGCTTCCGGTACGTGGGTTGCACCGTCCACATCTACAATCGCGGCGAGGAGATCGCCACCAACGAGTCGCCCAAGCGCGTGGAACTTTCGCGCGAGGAGGCCCAGCAGTACCTGGTCATCGAGCACATTGGCGCGAACAAGGGCGCGACGGTCCCGGCAATCGCGGTGCAGGGCACCTTGCCGCTGCCGCGTCGGCAGCAGCTGACGCCCACGCAGCTGTCCCGCGTGTGCTACGCCAAGGTTTCCGACGATGGTACCCTGCTTGGCGCCTATCAGGACGAAAGCTGCCATCAGCCGCTGGACGACGCGGCCGCGGTCGCCGCGCTCCAGGAAGTTTTCTTCAAGCCGGCGCTCGACCAGGGCAAGCCGGTCGAGGGCGTCGCGCGGTTGACGCTGGGGGCGATCTGAAGGGTCCGTCGGTACGGTCTGATGAATTGTGTAGGGGCGTGGCTCGTCCACGCC
>JAEZDN010000162.1 GCA_023433275.1 Verrucomicrobiota bacterium | reverse complement strand
TTTGTTTTTACGAGAGTGGACCCCGGCGGGGCGCGACGGCCTCGCGGGACAGGTCGGTCCATTCCGTCTCGTGGCCGGGAAACCCCACCCACGTGGCCGCCTCGGGGAAGACGGCCATCGTGTACTCCCAGTCGACGGTGAACAGCTGGTGGAGTCGCGCGGCCTCGGAGACGGAGCCCTTGCGGTCGATGACCTGCTGGTAACGAGCGGCGAATTCGTCGCCCCGGCCGGCGGACAAAAGGGCGATGCTGATCGCCAGCGTCGCGAGAAAACGGGGTTTGCCCTGCATGCGCGGCAGCTTTCGAATCCGCCTCATCGAGGCAACCTCGCAATGCCACACCCGATCGAACTCATCGTCGCCTGTTCAGAAAACCGCATCATCGGGCGGGGCGGGCACCTGCCGTTCGACATTCCGGAGGACAAGCGGTGGTTTCATGACCAAACCGCGAACCAGACAGTGGTCCTCGGGCGGATCTGTTTTGAAACCTGGCCGCGCGTGCTCGCGGATGGGCGGCAGCCCGTGGTGATTTCCTCCCGGCCGGGACGCATTCGCGAAATCGCCGCCCGGAAGTCGGCGGCTTTTGGCAGCGCGGGGCTGGAAGGGCCGGGGGAAGGGAAAACCAAATCGTCCGCGGCGGGCGAGGTGCTCGTCGCGACGGATGTGGCGTCCGCCCTTGCACTCGCGCAGGACCGTCCCGGGCGGATCATGGTGTGCGGGGGACAGCGCATCTATGAGGAGACATTGCCGATCGCGGATCGATTGCTCCTGACGCTGGTGCATGCGCGGATCGAGGGTGACACGTGGTTTCCGGAATGGCGTCAGCTGGCCTGGCGGGAAACGTGGAAGCGCGAAAGCGCGGACGCGAATTATCGGTACACGTTTTCGATCTTGGAGCGGGTGAGGTAGCGGCGACGATGCAGTTGGTAAACCACGAATAGACACGAAGGTCCACGAAGGGAGGGAAAGGCTGACTAGCAAGGCGCCCAATCCCCGCATCACCGTCCGGTGTTATCTGCGGAAGTGCGCTCTGGCGGATTGGTGATTCGCGCAGATTCCAGCGCATTCGTGGTTCAAAGGAGTGGCTCCGGTGTCGGAGAGGGGGCTTCGGCGGCGGGTGCCCGGAGGGGGCGCGTTGATGAGAGGTGGAGAGTGGTGGGGACGCACGTCCGTCCTTTCCCTTGGATCCTTCGCTCCGCTCAGGATGACGGTGGCGGGTGGATTTTCATTTTTCAGATTTCAGCTCCGCTCCCTATGCAACTGCCAGCGGTCGATCCGGCGTCCCAGGATGACGGTACCGGACCGAGCAAGCTTGGCAGCTCGTGGCGCTGGGGAATGGCGCGACGGTCGGCTCGTCCGGGATTGCGTTGGGGGTGGTTTGGTTGTGTCATAAACGGCAAATGACCATTGGCGTACCCAAAGAAATCAAGATCGGTGAAACGCGCGTTTCGATGACGCCCAGCCTCTGCCGTCGCGTGACGGCACTCGGAGGCGAGGTGTTGATGGAGAAGGGGGCGGGATTGAGCGCGGGATTCCGGGATCAGGAATATCAGTCGGCGGGAGCCACGCTGGTGAGTTCGGCGTCACGCGTGTGGAAGGGGTCGGACGTCATCCTCAAGGTGAAGGAACCGCAGGCGAGTGAGTTTCCGTTGCTGCAGGAGGGGCAGACGATCTTCACGTATCTGCACCTCGCGGCGTGTCCGGAGCTGGCGAAGGAACTTTGTCGGAAGAACATCCTCGGCATCGCGTACGAGACGGTGGAGGGCGTGGATGGATCCTTTCCGTTGTTGAAGCCGATGTCGCAGGTGGCGGGCCGGCTTTCGATCCAGATCGGCGCGTACCGGCTGCAGTCGCAGCTCGGAGGTTCGGGCGTGTTGCTCGGCGGGATTCCCGGGTCGATGCCCGGCCATGTGGTGGTGATCGGCGCGGGCAATTCGGGGGCGCACGCGGTGCAGATGGCGGCGGGCATGGGGGCGCGCGTGACGGTGCTGGATCTCGACACGCGAAAACTCGAGGCGCTCGACAACGAGTATCGCGGGCGGGTGGTGACGTTGATGTCGAATCCCGCGAACATTGCGACGGAGGTGGCGGATGCGGACCTGTTGATTGGCGCGGTGTTGATCCCGGCGGCGAAGGCGCCGATCGTGGTGACGAAGAAAGTGGTGCAGCAGATGAGGCCGGGCAGCGTGATCGTGGACATCGCGATCGACCAGGGCGGATGCGTGGAGACGATCCGGCCGACGTCGCATGAGAAGCCGACGTACCGCGAGCATGACGTGATCCACTATGCGGTGCCGAACATGCCGGCGCTGGTGGGCCGCACCTCGACCATGGGACTGACGCAGGCGACGGAGCCGTTTGTGGCATTGATGGTGCAGAAGGGCGTGGACCGTGCGTTGAGCGAGCATCCCGGCCTGGCGCGCGGTGTGAACACGCGCAACGGGCGGATCGTGTATGATGCGGTGGCGCTCGCGCTGGGGTTTGATGCGTAGTCGGGTGAGGGCGGGGGGTCGCGGCCAGCGTGATCATTTGCAAACCGCCGTTGGACCGCCAATGGTTCGCCTTGGAAGTCTTGCTCGCTGCGGGAACGGAGGGCGTGGACGAGCCACGCCCCTACAACCGAACAGGTCGACCGCGCACGCGGCGAAATCGCATTCCGACTGAATGGTTCCGGCTTGAATAGAGGAGAGTCAACGCAGCCGAAATCCGCTCCATGAAGCTGACGATGCAGTTGGATGAAGGGGCGCGGCGTGGGCGAGGTGCCACACATCGCTTACACTTGAGGTGCCACACATCGTTTACAGGTGTTGAGTGGTGATCCAATCCGATCGGGGCCTTAACCGTGCCCTTTGCCCGCTGCGGGAACGGAGGGCGTGGACGAGCCACGCCCCTACAACCGAACAGGTCGACCGCGCGCGTTGCACGGGGGATCGTCTGTGAACAGGCTCCTACACGGGGCGGTCTTCGGGGGAGTTCCAGTTGCTGACGCGCCAGAGGTCGGATTCGCGGAGGGGGACGGATTGCAGGAGATTTTGCGCGAGCAGGGCGGCGGCGAGGGATTGGAGCGAGCGATCGGGGCTGGCGAGGCGTTGCGTGACTTCGGTCAGCGCGACGCGGGGGTAAATCGCGGCGAGCGGTTCATAGACACCGTCGGGACGTCGGGCGATCGCGCCGCGGTGGTCGTCGCAGTGAGTGCCGAGCCACTGGTACCACCCCGCGTCGATCTGCGGCATGTCGATGGCGAGGACGGCGAGGAGTGGCGTGCGCGCGTGGCTGAGCGCAGCGTGGAGGCCGGCGAGCGGACCGGCGTCGGTCACGGGGTCGTGCCAGAGCAGCAGGTCGTCGGGGAGGCCAAGCGGGGGTTGTCCGGTTTGGCGAACGATGGCGATGGGATGGCAGCCGGCGGTGCGGAGGATGTCGGCCTGGTGTTCCCACATGGGGCGGCCCTCGTGTGGCAGGGTGGCCTTGTCGCGGCCCATGCGGCGAGAGTGTCCGCCGGCGAGGACGGCGCCGGTGAGTTGGCCGGGGGGAATCACGAGGAAAATTTACGATTTATGATTTACGATTTATGATTGCTCGGCGCGGCCCGGCCTCGCGGGAGCTCGGCCCTCCAACAGGGGAAGGGTGCTCGGGAAATCGTAGATCATAAATGGGTCGCGTTCGTTCTCAGCCAGCCATCCGAGAGGATGCGGCAGCGGAGGCCGCCGCGGCCTTTGAGCCAGGCTTCGGCGCCGGGGGCGATGGCCTCGTCCATCCAATAACACGGACGACATTCCTCGGCGCCCTCGAGGCGGACGCCCTGAAGTTCGAATTCGCGGGCGATGAGCGTGTTCAAGTCGGCGCCGCTGACGAGGAGGTTGCGACGCAGGGCGGCGGGTTGCGCGTGAGGGGCGGGCAGGGCCCGGCAGAGTTCGTCGAAGACTTCCTGGGAGAAGAGAGTGACCTGGCCCTTGTAGTTTTCCTTGTAGTCGAAGAAGCGATCGCCGCGCAGGCCGCGGTGGGCGACGCATTCGACCTCGGCCACCTCGCGAATCTGGAACGGGACCGAGCCCTTGCCGTGCCGACCGAAATAGCTGTGGCCGTCGGAAATGAAGATCCGGTGGAGCGTGAGGGCGGCGAGGACGGGCGGGGTCATGGAGGATTATCCGAACGACGGATCGTTAGAGACTGGTGAACGGGAAGCACGCCGTAAAAGCGGCTATGACGATACGCTCAAACGGGAGGTTCCTCACGCCAAGTCCGCGACGGTCGCCATGGAGAGGTTGCTCGTCGCGCCCTTGGCGGACTTTGCGCGAGGCATGTCTTGGTCGTTCACGGATCAATCCCCAACCAAGGGAGCGAGCGCGACCGAGCAGGCTTTGTAGGCGGGTTGGCGGGAGTGGGGGTCGTAGGCGGGGAAGGTCAGGATGTTCACCTCGGCAAAGTGCATGGGCATGAAGACTTGGCGGGGACGGACGATCGGGGTGACGACGGCGAGGGCGGAGGTCGAGCCGCGGCGGGAGCGGATCGCGACGCGCTGGCCGGTGACGATTTTCAGAGCGGACGCGTCGGTGGGGTTGATCTCGATCCACGGCACGTTGGGCGCGAGCTTGCGCAGGACGGCGCTCTTGTCGGTGCGCGAACCGGTGTGCCACTGCGCGGAGGAGCCCCGGCCGGTGTTGAGGAGGAAGGGAAAGTCGACGTCGGGTGGCTCGGGCAGCGGGCGGGGTTCGTCGAAGAGGAATTTCGCGCGGCCGTCGGGCGTGAAGAATTTGCCGTCGGCGAAGAGGCGGCGCTCGCGCGACGGGGGAGGCGGGATGGGGACCGAGGCCTGTCCAGTCTCCAGCCTCCGGTCTCCGGCCTTCGGTTCCGCGGCGGGATACGGCCACTGGATGCCGTGCTCGGTTTCGAGGTGGGCGTGGTCGCGGATGCCGGTGAAATCGCAGGGTTGGCCGCGCGAGAGTTCCTTGAGGATTTGAAAGGCGGCGGCGGGCGAGGTCCAACGCGTGAAGAGGTCGCCGCAGCCCCAGGCCTCGGCGACGAGCTTGAAGATGGAGAAATCGCTGAGGGCGAGGCCGGGGGCGCGGGCGACCTTACGGACGTAGCCGAGCCGGCGCTCGCTGTTGATGAAGACGCCTTCCTTCTCGCCCCAGCCGGCGGCGGGAAGCACGAGGTCGGCCTGTCGGGCGGTTTCGGTCGTGGCGTACATGTCCTGCACGACGAGGAAATCGAGCTTGTCGCGCAGGCGGGAAAAGCGCCCGGAGTTGACCCACGAGTGTGCGGTGTTGGTGGCGATGATCCAGAGGGCGCGAATCTCGCCGGCATCGACGGCGTCGAGAATCCGGTCGTAGGCGCGGCTGGGTTCCTTGGGGATGAGGGTGGGGTCGATGCCGAGGATGCCGGCGACGTGGTGGCGATGCTCGAGCCGGGCGAAATCATAGCCCCCGACGAGCGAAGTCGCGTTGCCAAAGAGGCGCGAGCCCATGGCGTTGCACTGGCCGGTGATGGAGTTGGCGCCCGTGCCCGGGCGGCCAATCTGACCGGCCATGAGGGAGAGGTTGATCAGGGCCTGGGCGGTGCGGGTGGCCTGGTGGCTTTGGTTCACGCCCATGGTCCACCAGTAGGAGACGCGGGCGCCCGGCTGGGTGATGTAAGCCGCGGCGCGTTCGAAATCCGCGATGGACAACCCGGTTTCGCGGGCGACGCGATCCGGGGTGAACGCGTCGACGAAGCTGGCGAACTCGGGAAAGCCGGCGGTGTGGTCCGCGACGAAGACCGGATCCACGGCGCCGCGGCGGATGACCTCGCGGGCGAGGCCGTAGAGCAGGGTGAGGTCGCTCTTGGGATTGGCCGGGAGGTGGAGCGTGGCGGCCATCGCGGTTTCGGTGCGGCGCGGGTCGATGACGATGATGACGGGATGGCGGCGGTTGCGCATGACGCGCTGCCACATGATCGGGTGGGCGATGCAGGGGTTGGCGCCGACGAAGACCAGCACGTCGCTTTCCTCGAAGTCGGCGTAGGTGAAAGGCGGCGCGTCGAAGCCGAAGGACTGTTTGTAGGCCACGTGCGAGGTGGCCATGCACTGGCGCGTGTTGCTGTCGAGGTCGGCGATGCCCATGCCGAACTTGGTGAGGGCGCCGAGGAGCGCCATTTCCTCCATCACGATCTGGCCGGTGCTGAGGACCGCGACGGCGCCGCGGCCGTGCAGGGCCTGGATGGACTTGAGGCGGCCGGTGAACTCGGCGAGGGCGCGGGGCCAGCTGACGGGTCGCAGTTCGCCGCGGGCGTCGCGGAACAGAGGGGACGTAACGCGATCGGGTGCGGCGAGGGGGGTGAGCGCTTCCCAGCCCTTGGGGCAGGCCATGCCGAGGTTCACCGGGTAGTCGGGGTCGGGCGTGAGATTGATGGCCTGGCCGTCGGCATTGAGATGGATGTTGAGGGAACAGCCGGTGCTGCAGAAACCGCAGATGGATTTCGCGGTGCCGGCAGGGGCGAGGCGCGAAGGCAGGTTGCCGAGGCCGAATTCGCCCGGGCGTTGCACGAGTTCGGACGTCATCGGTCCGGACCGGGAATGCAGGAACTGGTCGAGGTCGGGATTCAAATGATGGGATGGCGGAGAGGGGGAAAGGGGATAAGGCGGCTAAGGTGGCTCGTCAGGAAGTCGGGAGGTGCCGGGTGAGGGCGCCCGGCCCACAGGGCCGCGTCGGTGTCGGGTCTTGCGAGCGTCATGAGGGGTCGGGCTGGCCGGGCATTTTCGGGGCGTCGACGGCGCGGAAGAAAAGATAGCGTTCGGCAAGTTCGCCGCCGAGGCAGAGGACCAAGGCGGGCCATGCCGTAGCGATGGAAGCTTTGCCGAGGCCGATCAGGAGCGGCAGGAGGATGCCGCCGAAGAGCGCGGCCGTGACGCGCAGGGTGTTGGCGTGACGGAGGGGGCCGGTGAGGAGACGCGCGGTCTGGCGGGCGGGGGATGGCGTGCCGTCCCAAAGTTCGTTGAGCGGACGGAGGGCGCGGGCCTCGAAGGCGAGTTTCAAGAAAGTTGCCGCGACGAGGGCGAAGGCGAGGGAGGCCGGCGCGCCGGGCGCCGTGAGCGCGCCGGCGAGACCCAGGATGACGGCGGTGCCGAAGAAGCGCGGCGCGGTGTTGGCGAAGCGCCAGAAGACGCGGCGCGTGTCGACGTAGATCATGACGGAGCAGAAGAGCGCGGCGACACCGAGGGTGATGGTGGAGGCGGCGAGCGTGGAGCGGAGCGGCCCCGGCTCGAGGGGCAGCCAGCCGAGGCGGACGGCAACGTAGGTGGAGGCGAGGGGAAACCAGGCGCCGAAGAGCACGGCCTCGCGGCTGAACCAGGATTTGCGCAGTCCGAGAAAGATGCGCCAGGCGCGGAGGGGTTGTCCGAGATGAAGTCCCGCGAGGGCCAGACCGGTGGCGCCGGCGACCCAGCCGCTCACGGCCAGGGCGGGGGTTTGGAGATTGAGCAACTTGTCGGCCACGCCGCAGCCGACGGCCATCGGCATAAGCATGAGGAGGGCGACGAGGGGCCAGTGAGGCGGTTGGGGGCGCAGGACGGTGGCGTCGGCGGCGAGGGTGTCGACCGGTTGCGGGCGCTTGGTGAGGTAGCGGGTGGTGGGAAACGTGTAGGTGGGGTCGGGGGCGGCGGGGAGGAAGGCGGAGGTGTCGGGGCGAGGCGAAGACCGCGGCGCGGTCGCCGCGGCGCCAACAAGGAGAATGGTGACG
>JAEZDN010000153.1 GCA_023433275.1 Verrucomicrobiota bacterium | reverse complement strand
GCGTGAGGTCGTTGGCGCGCTGCCAGGCGACGTAGGCATCGGGCCGCGCGCGCTGCAGGTGGGCGAGCGAAGCCGGGGCGAACTGCCGGTAAAGGCGGTAGGCGACGCGGCATTGTTTCCAATAGTCGCCGACGCCGCCCAGCTGGATGGCTTCGGCGCGGCAGGCGGAGGCGAAGGCGAGGGCGGCCTCCATGAACGTGGCCCGGCTGAATTCCGGCAGCGGGCGTTCCTCCTGGGTGCAACCGCGCTGGTAGAAGCGGCGAACGAAGACCAGGTGGCGCGAGCCGTCCTCCAGGTCGGCGAAAATCTTCAGGCACGCGGGGTCATCGGCGTTCTCGTCGATGTCGACCATGCCGAAATATTGCGAACGCGCCGCGTAGGGATGGCCGGGAAACATCTCGCCCGCGTCGAGGCGCTCGCGGTCGCCGTAGTCCATCTCGACCTCGACGAGCGGGTGGGTGGAAGCGACGAGTCGGCGGATGCGTTGCTCGCGGTGGATGATCCAGCCCTCGACGGAAACCTTGCCAAACTGGGAGCCGCCCGTGAGCAGGGGTTTTTCGAGCGCCCCGAAGAATGGCGGGTTGGGCAGCGAGTCGAGCGGGATGACAGCGGACTCGCGCGCCAGGCGCCGGGCGAGCGGCGCGAGATCGGCGGCGGCGTCCGCCCGGCGCGCCTGGAGGAGCTTGCGCAACTGGTCGGGCACGATGCCGGAGTTGAGCCGGCCACCGGGTGCGGGCCCCTGTTTCACGCGGATGCCCGTGCGCCAGAATTCCACCCAGCGGCCGCCGGCATCGAGCAGCTCGAGCCTCAGGTCCTTCGCGCCGAGGGGCGGGCGCACCTGCAGCACGAAGCCGGCGTGGGGAAGGCCGGCCCGCTGGCGGTGGCGCGTCTCGACCTCGGGGCGGGGGATCCCGAGGATGCCGAGGTGAACGGCGCCGCCGGTGACGGCGCGGATGTCGCTGAAATAGGCCTCGGTCTTGGACAGGAACCAGCCGCTGATCCACGTCGGTTCACCCGCGAAGGTCCAGTCGGTGGGCAGCTCGACATCAAAGATATAGGAATCGTTTTCGTTCACGCAGCGGTTTCCGAACCAAGGCAGAGGGTGCGACGCGGGGCAAGCCCTCAGCCGCAACGCCAGGGCGCGACCGGCAGCGCCGGCTCAACTCCGGGAGGCCACCACTCTCGACAGGAGTTCTTCCCAACGAGGCAGGAGCTCCGCCGGATTGTGACGGGCGCGGAAAAGGGGCGCGAAGGCGGCGGCTTCGCGTTGGAACGAGCCGGGCAGGGCTTCATAGGCAAGCAACGCGTGCGCGAGGGCCAGTGGGTTGGCCTCGTCCACCAAGGCGAAGTTCAAGTCTCGGAAAAGTTCCTCGGTCAGGTGTGAGCGGGCTGTCACCACGGGGATGCCGGCGGCCGCGGCGTCCATCAGGGGCCGAAGCGGACCGCGGGCAAACAGGGGCCCGAGGCACAGGGCGGCGTCGTGCAGGTTCCAATCCGGCGTGCGCCGCAGGGCGGGAGCATTGAACGCGTCGTCCCGCGCGGTGAGACGCTCGTCGTCGATGTGGCCGGCCGGGCCCTGGCGGAACTGCCAGCGCGCCGCGACGTCCGGGTGGTGACGGGTCAGCCAGTCGACGGTGCGTAGCGGGGCGAGCGCCACGCGGGAACCGGCGCTGGCGGAAGGCAGGACGGGAGAATGCCAGGCGGGGATGATCTCGGCTTGGTGCGAGCCGAGCCGGGGATGTTGCGCGCGGGCCGCGGTGGACGAGCCGAAGCAGATCGCCGAAGCCGACGCCCAGCTTTCGCGCAGCCATGCCTGCGTGGCGGGGTGGGCGGTGGCGGCCGGTTCCAAGGGCTCGGGTGCCAGGCAGTCGAACAAGGCAGGTATGCCCTGGACCCGGGCGAGCTTCAGCGCCCAACCGCCAACGGCGTCGAACACGACGGTGGCATCGAGGTGGCCCCACCAGATTTCGCGGCGGAGCCGCTTGAGCGCGTCATCGATGCCGGCCTGATCGCGCGCGGCGAACAGCGGCGCGGGGTTGACGATCATCGACTCGACGCCGGTGTGCTCGAAATCGTGGCGCAGGGGGCCGTCTTCCGTGCTGACCAGGCGAGCGGCCCAGCGATGGGAGGAAACGAGATGACGCGCGACATCGAGGGCGCGCAGGGTCTCATCGTTGGGCCACAGGCTGCGAACCACCAAAAGGAGGCGACGGGGGCGGGCCGATGGCAGGTTGGGGAGGGTGCGACCGGGGAGAGAAGGATAAGAAGGAAGGTGGGCGTCGAACCCCGCGGCCGGCGAGCGCGTTGCGCCGGGCTGGGCGGTGAGTCGCTGGGCAAAACAGAGGGTGACGCTGCCATCAGCGGATACGCCGTACACGCGGAGACACGCGGGTTCGGTGAGCGTGGCGGGGAAATCAACGCATCCGCGCAGGCGCGCGTGGCGGGCGGCGGGATATTGCGGGAATTTCGCGGCCAGCGCGTCATCGGTCACGCTGTGCTCAAGGTGGTTGAACACGAGGGTGTCAGTCGTCGCGAGCACCGTGGCGAGAGCGCGGGTTTCATCGAGGAGCCAGCCAAACACAGGAGCGCGACCGTGGTGAAGCGCCGGCGTGGGACCGGGTTCGTCGAGATGACCGTGGAACGGGTGGTGGGCATCGCGCACGGTCCAGGTGCCGGCGGGGGAATCCTCAAGGCGGCCCTCCACGCGCGGCGCGGGCGTGCCATCGGCGGCGACGGTCAAGGCGACGGACGTCAGCGAGTGCCAGGCGCCGAACGAATCCATGGCTTCCACCGCGAGGGTAACGGGCCCGTCGGAAACGGGGACGCCGAGAATGTATTCGGCCGGGAGCCACGTGCGGGTGGATTGGAAATGGCTGGCGAGGTCCACGCGCGGGAGGCCGAGCACGCCGAGGTGGGTGGCGCCCCCGTGGCGGACGCGGACGTCGACGAAATCGTGTCCGGGTTTGCCGACGATCCACCCGCGGAGCCACACCACCGGGCCGGCGAGCCGGGCGCCGGGCGTCGGCCACTCGAGGTTATGAAAACAACGGTCGGATTCCTGCATGTCAGGGAGGAAGGAGGAAAAGGACCGAGCAAGCTCGGCCCCAACCGGGGACGGAACGAGCGGAAAGCATGACTCAGGTGTGGGCTTCGGTGATACTGCGGATCAGGCGGACGTGGCGGGGCAGCGAGGCGGATTCGTGATACTTGCTCAGCACGGTGGCGCGGGCTTGTTCGGCGCGGCGGCGGTCCCCGGCGAGATGGGCCGCGAGGGCGAGTTTCAGGGCCTCGGCGAGGCGGTAGCGATCGCCGGGCGGCACCAGCCAGGCTTCGTCGGGACCGACCATTTCGGCGATCCCGTTCACGTTGGTGGAGACGATGAGGCGGCGGAAGACGGCGGACTCGAGCAGCACGCGCGGGAAGGATTCCTCGAAGCTCGTGCAGACGAAGATGTCGGCCAGGTGGTAGAAGTCGAAAATCTCCCCGGTCTCGGGCACGAAGCGGGCGAGTTCATTGAGGCCGAGGCGCGCGACTTCCTCCTTCAGGGTATCGAGGAAAAGCCCGGCGCGCGCGCCGACCATGAGGAACTGGATCGGCCGGCCCGGATGAACGCGGGAGAGCTCGTCCTTCAGCAGGGCGATCGCCTGGATGAAGATGTGCTGGCCCTTGCGTTCGCAAACGGAGCCGATGTTCACGATGAGCACGGCATCGGGGTCGAGGCCGTGTTTGCGGCGCAAGTCGGCGGACGTGTGCGCGGCGGCGAACGCGTCAACGCGGGCGGCGTCGACCCAGCTGGGGAGCAGCGCGAAGTTGGCGCGGTCGCCGAGGTGAGTGAAGACGCGGCGGGAGGAGTCGGCGGTGAACACGACACGGGCGGCCTGGCGGAAGGCGGACTCGACGACGGGGAACAGCGCCTCGTGCAGCATCGGCTGGAAGAAACGGTGGACGGGGGAGCTCTCGTGGACGTAGAGGGCGGTGGGTTTTCCCGCGGCGGAGGCGGCATGCACGGCCCAGAAGGAGACCATCGTGTTCGCGACGACCAGATCGACCCCGGCCCACGGGATCGCGGCGGTGGCGGCGGTCAGGCGGGCGTGAAAATCCGGGGCGGATTTCGCCGCGAGGGCGGATGACAGGTCCACGAGCGTGACGGGCAGGCCGGCCCGCGAGAAGACCTCGCGCATCGGGCCGTCCTGCGGGGAAACGACGCGGACGCTGATGCCGGGTTGGGACGCGAGGTGGCGGGCCAGTTCGAAGATGAACCAGGGCGCGCCCTCGAAATTGAGATTGTGGGTGACGACCAGCACGCGCAGCGGTGCGGAAGGGTTTTTCAGCGACACCGGTTCGGCGGCGAGGCGAACCTGGCCCGGGCGCGCGGGCGCCTCGCGGGCGTAGGTGGACCAGGCCGTGCGCAAGGCGGGGAGAAGTTCGGGCCAGCGACCGGTGGGCAGGCCATGGCGCCGGGCGGAGGCGCGCAGGTGGCGCGCGGATTCCAGAAAGCGGCGGAGGGACAAGGGTGGAAGCACGACGGACTCCGCGCCCGCCAGCACGCGGGGCGTGAAGCGCTGGCCGAAGACGAAATGTCTTTCGCCGTTTTCGAGTTCGGCGAAAACCTTCAGCAAGACGGGTACGCAGGTGTCGGCGGGCAGATCGACGTGGCCGACGAAGGCGGAGTTTTCGCGACCGGGGAGATCGGCGAACTCGCCGCCGACGTCGGAGCGGGGCAGGCCATAGAGCAGCGCGCCCTCCTGCAAAGGGTCGACGACGGCGGTGAGACGACGGATGCGAAAATCGCGGTGTGCGAGCCAGCCGGTGATCGAAAGTCGGCCATAGCGAATCCAACCGATGTCGCGCGGCGCCTCCAAGGCGCCGAAAAACGGCGGGTTGGGCAGCGAATTGCGGGGCTCGGCGAGCGCGCCGGAAAGGAGCTCGTCAGCGAGGGCGGGGCGGGGCGCGCCCGGGCGAAGGGCTTCCAATCGGAGGAAGGGATTGACCAGTGCGGGCAGCAGCGCGGGCAGGGCGGGGGGAGGCGGGCAGCCGGGCGCATCCGCGGAAACGACGATCGACGTGCGAAAAACTTCCGTCCACTGCCGGGTTTGATCGCGCACCTCGAGACGCAGGAGCGAGGCGCCGGCGTGAGGCTCCAGCGGCAGGGTGAAGCCGAGGAAGGGCGGCCCGGGATGCTTGAGCCAGACCTCGTCGAGACCGGGTTTGGGCAGTCCCCAGTTGGCGAGGAAGCAGCGTCCGTCGACCCAGGCGCGCAGGTCGGTGGTCACGCGGTTTTGGGGCGACCAGAGCCAGCCGGCGAGCCAGGTGATGCCCGCGGGGAATTTCCAGTCGGCCGGGTGAACCTCGAGGGCCAGTTTCCACTGGGGAGTGTCGATGATCATGGGTGGACGGGAGCGGGCATGGCGCGGGCGTGACCGGCTGAAATGGGGCGAGGGGGACGGCAGGTCAACCTTGGGCTGGGGCGCGCGGGTCCGGCGCCTGGGTCGCGGATGGCGGTTTTTGGCGTCAGGATTGTCATCCGCCGGCGATGCAAAATGGCGACACCGCGAGCGCGGGAAAAAAGTTTGCGACCCGATCATGCCGTTGTTTTCTGCCCTGACCGTATGCCCAGCCCCGCCGCAACGCGCGCAGAGAATTGGTGTTTCGCCGGCCTGTTCGTGGCCGCGCTGGGCTATAGCCTGTGGGGAATCACGTACCACTGGACGATGGGCTTCATGGCCGGCCACGAGTTCCGGCAGGCGCACACGGCGATCGTGGCGTACTACATCGACCAGCAGAACAATTTCTCGCTGTTGTATGAGACCCCGATCTTCGGCAAGCCGTGGGTTTCGCTGCTGCTGGAGGTGCCGATTTACGAGTGGAGCGTGGTGGGGTTGAGCCGGGTGACGGGCTGGCCGCACTTCATCGCGGCGCGCACGATCACGGCGGCGTGCTTCTACCTGACCCTGCCGGCGGTCTGGCTGTTGTTGGCGCGGCTGGGCCTGCCGAAGCCCCGGCGGTTGCTGGTGCTGGCGCTGGTCCTGAGCGCACCGCTGTACATTTTCTATTCCCGCGCGTTCCTGATGGACTCGATGGCGTTGATGGCCAGCGCGTGGTGGCTGGTGGCGTTCGTCCGTGCGATGGATGAGCGGCGGTGGCGCTGGCTGGCGCTCGCGATCGTGGCGGGCACGCTCGCCGCCCTGGTGAAGAGCGCGATCCTGGCCGTGTGGATGGCGCCGGGCGCGTTTTATGGCGCGTGGCTGCTGTGGCGCGACCTGCGCGCGCGGGGGGATTGGCGGGTGCCGGTGCGGACCCTGTTGTGGGGCATCGGGACCGTGGTCGTGGCGCTGGGCTGCCTGCGCGCGTGGGTGGCGTTCACCGACCCGTACAAGGCGGCGCATGCGTCGGCCTGGGTGTTCACGTCCAAGAACCTGTCCCAGGGGAACTGGGGCTTGTTTGATTTCAAGGCGTTGCTCTCGGCGCACGTCTGGCGCTATCTCCTGGCGTGTTGGGACCAGGCGATCATGTCGCGATGGTTGATTGGCGCCGGATTGTTGACCGGGCTCCTTTTTCCGGCCGTGCGCTGGCGGGTGGCCGGGGCGGCGGGCGCGTTTTTCCTCGCGCAGATTCTCTTTCCGTACGCTTACGCCTATCAGGACTATTATTTCTACGCCTGCGCGGTGTTCCTCCATATCGCGCTGGGGTACGCGTTGCTCGGAGTGATTGATTCCCGGCTGCCGCGCTGGGTCGTGGCCGGGGTGGTGCTCGTGCCGTTCATCGCACAGGTGGCCACCTATTGCCGGGACTACCGCGTGCAGCAGAGCGTGGTGCACCACGGTGGGTATCCGTTCACCGATGTCCTGCGGGAACTGACGCCGAAGAGCTCGGTGATCATCGTGGCGGGGGCGGACTGGGCGGCCATGACGCCGCTCTATGCGCAACGGAAGGCGCTGATGATTCGCAACGGGCTGGAGCACGACCATGCCTACCTCGACCGCGCCTTCACCGACTTGGCGGACGAGGAAGTGTCGGCCTTGGTGGTCTACGGCCCGCTGCGGGAAAACCGGGATTTCCTGAACCGCGTGGCGGAGCGCTTCGACATCTCGACGACCTCGCCGACATTTTCCTTCGTGACGGCCGACATCTATATTGCCCGGTTGTATGCGAAGGGCGTGCAGATCCGGTTGAAGAACAGCCGGCGGTACCCGGACCTGACGATCCCGGCGGACGCGCTCTCGGGCATTCCCACGAAAGGTCGGGCGGAGATTCCGCCGTCGGTGGCGCGGGATGTGTTCATCAATATCATCCCGGGACCGTTCCAGATGGATTTTGAATTCGGCCTCGACTGGCTGGGTGAAGGGGCACACCCGGTGTTATCCGCGCATCCGAATTCGGACCTGTGGGTGCGGCCGCCGCCGAACGCGCGGCGGATCCGCTGGAGCTACGGCATTTTTCCGGGCGCATATGAAAAGCCCGAGGCGAGCACGGATGGCGTGGAGTTCATCGTCCACGGCGAGGTGGCGGACGGGCCGTCCCGGGTGGTGTACCAGAGGCTGCTCGATCCGGCCAAGAACCCGGGAGATCGGGCGGACCAGCATGAGACGGTGGAGTACACCCCGCGGCCGGGGGAGGTGTTGCGGTTTTCCACGCGTCCGAACCAGAGCAGTGCCTACGACTGGGCGTACACGATTCGCATCGAGGTGAAGTGACGGGTAGCGCAGCGCGCGGCGGTAGCCCAAGAACGGCACGCGCATTCTTGCCAACCTCCACACACCCCGTCGCTAGGCGCCACCCCTCTTTCTAGAGTGGAATCCAATGGAGTTGGATGTAGGGGCGCGGCTTGAGCGCGCCCTTTGCTCGCTGCGGAAACCAAGGGCGTGGACGAGCCACGCCCCTACAACGGAACAGTTCGGCCCCGCCGCTGCGGAATCGCGGTCACCAGCCCGCGAAGATCAGCGGGGGAGGCCGAGGGAGTGCGCGAGCGTGGCGTGACGCGGCAGCAGCAAGCGGCTGTCGAATTCGGCGGCCACACGGGCGCGGGCCTCGGTTGCCAGGGACTGGCCTGCCACCGGAGCAGCGAGGAGGCGATGCATGGCGTCGGCGAGCGAAGCGGGGTCACCGGGTGGCACCAGCACGGCCTCGCGTCCGTCGCGCGCGATCTCGGGAATGCCGTGCACGGCGGTGCTGACGATGGGCACAACGAACGCCATCGCCTCGAGCAGGACCCGCGGGAAGGATTCCTCGAAACTGGAGCAGACGAATAGATCGGCGGCGCCGTAATAGGGGTACACGTCGCCGGTTTCCGGAATGATGCGGAGATTGGGGCGACCAAGGGTGCGGACAAAATCGGCGAGCTCGCGGTCGTAGGGGGTGTCGCGTCCGCCCACCATGAGGAAGTCCGCGGTGGCGGCGACGGCTGGCGCCATCTGCCAGAGCCGGGCCACGGCGCGGGCAAAGACATGCTGGCCCTTGCGTTCGCAGACGGTGCCGACGTTGATGACAAGCCGCCGTTCCGGCGCGAGGCCGAGGGCGGCGCGCAGGGTATCACGCGGGTGAGCGGCGCGGAATGCGTCGATGCGACCGAGGTCGATCCAGCCGGGGTTCAGGACGTAATTGGCGCCGGGCGAAAGCGCCTCGTAGTAGCGCCGGGTGGAAGGGGTGAGGAACGAAACGCGATCGGCGAGGCGGAAGGTTTCCTCGACCACGGGAAGCGTGGCGGCCGGCAGCGCTGCGCGGAAGAAAGCGTGGGGCGGCGTGCTTTCGTGGATGTAGAGCAGCACCGGCCGTCCGGCCGCGCGTGCCAGATGGACGCCCCACCAGCAGGAGACCGTGTTGGCGACCACGAGCCCGGCGGAAGAAAGATCGATCGACCTGGCCAAAGCGCGCAGCGCTGCGCGGAGCCCGGCGGCATCGCGCGTGGTGAAGAGCGGAGCGACATCCACAACCTGCACGGTGGCGCCGAGCAGCTCGAACTCACGGCGCAGCGGGCCTTCCCTGGCGCTGGTCGCCAGCAACGAGACGCCGTGCTGGTGATGGAGATGGCGGGCATATTCCAGGAGGAAGAGTGGAGCGCCCTCCTGGTTGAGGTTGTGGGTGAGCAGGTGAACCCGGTTCGCGACCACGGCGGAGGTGGTGCGCGACGACGGAGCCGGGAATTGGCGCGCGCGGCGCGGCGCCCGCTCGCGATAGTCGTGCCAGGCGGTCGCGACGCGTTGACGATAATCCGCCCCGCCGGGGGCGGGCCAGTCGCGTTCCTGGATCGCCCGCACCAGGGAGCGCCACGCGCGCCAGAACAGCAGCGGCGAGAACGCAGCGTAAGCGTGCTTGGCAAATTCCTGGTCGGTCACGGTGAAGCGCGCGACGGAGCCCAGGTGCCAGCTGCCGTCCTCGAGTTCGGCGTACACGCGCACGGTGAGCGGCCTCGGGAGCTGGGCGGGAAGATCGAGAAACCCGTCGTATCCGGCATGGCTCGCGTGCGCGGAGGCCTCGGGACGTTCGAGGAGGAACGGCGTCGCGCGGCCGTATTTCAGATCCTGGGTGGCGAGCAGGTCGGTCGTGGCGAACACGCGCTTGATGGGCAGGCTTTCATGGAAGACCCAGCCGGTGAGGGGCGTGCGACCGAAAAGCGAGAAGGCCCACAGGTGGGGCTGGTCGAGGTGGCCATAGAAAGGCCGGGGCGGGTGCTGGAGGTGGTGGCGCGCCGGGGTTTCCCGGATCAGGCGTGTGGCGGCTTCGCGCGGGCTGGCGGAGGGATCGGACAGGCGGCGGAGCAGGATGCCGAGGAGTTCTCCGAACAGGGGTGGGTTGAGGGGAGTGCGGGCTTCCGGGTCGGGGGTGGCTTCGGCAGGCGTGACCGCGCGTTCGATGGAGGAGATGGGTTCCCATTTCCCGTCGATGGTGCAGGCCTCGAGCGCGAGGGGATAGCGACCCTCGGGGAGGTTCAACGTGACACTAAAGCCTGCCAGGAGGAAGGGTTGGTCGGACTTGAAGAATTCCGCCAGGTCGCGCCGCGGAATGCCGTACACGCCGGGGAAGGTTTGGTTTTCCGCCACGACCCGAACATCGGTGAAGTGGAAACCGGGCTTGGGCACGAGCCAGCCATGCACGATCGAACCGCCCACGAGGCCTGGGTACGGGTCGTCGAAGTGAACGATGGCATGATGGAGTTCCTGCATGGCCTCGGCGCAAAAATGAGCCGGGACGGTGCAAGACTATCGGCAGAGGCACAACTCAGGAAATGCCGCCAACGGTCAGGCGCCGAGGATGGAGCGGTGGCGGGTTTGGCGACCTGGATTGTCCCTGTATTTGCCGCAGCGTTGACGCGCGGGCCAGTCGGCCGGTGCGAAAAACGATTGCGACGCACCCGCTCACCCCTTTTTTCCCGACCATGCCGGATCGCGCCGCCGCCCAACGCGAACACTGGGTCCTGACGGGACTATTCATCGTCGCCTTGCTGACGCACGGCTGGCTGGCCACGCGCAATCTTACCGCCGGCTTCATGCCGGGGCATGAGTTCCGTCAGTCCCAGACGGCGCTAATCAGCTATTTCATCGATCGGGAAAACGATTTTTCCCTGCTGTACGAGGCCCCGATCGTGGGCAAGCCGTGGGTGTCGATCCTGCTCGAGGTGCCTTTCTACGAATGGAGCGTCGTGGGCCTGAGCCGGGCCACAGGTTGGTCCCACGTGGTCTCGGCGCGGCTGATCTCGCTGACGTGCTTTTACCTGATGCTGCCAGCGCTCTGGTGGCTGCTGGGGCGTGTGCGCATGGCGCCGGCACGGCGGTTTCTGGTGCTGTCGCTCGTGGTCCTGTGTCCGGTGTACATCTTCTACTCCCGCGCGTTCCTGATGGAGTCGATGGAACTGATGTGCTGCGCGTGGTTCTTGGTGGGGTACGTGGGCATGATGGAGCGCCGGCGATGGACGTGGTTCCTGTTGGCGACCGTCGCGGGCACGGGCGCGTCGCTGATCAAGAGTGCGACGTACGCCGTGTGGCTGGTGCCGGCGGCGGCGTGCGCCGCGGTCTGGTTGTGGCGGGATTTCCGCTCGGGCGCCGGATGGAGGCGTCTGGCGGAGACGACGTTCTGGGGATTGGCCGGCGTGGTCGTGCCGCTGGGGGCGCTGCGGCTGTGGATCGAGCTCACTGATCCGCTCAAGGCGGCGCATGCGTCGGCTTGGATTTTCACGTCGGCAAACCTGTCGCTCGGCAACTGGGGTCTGGACGATTTCAGTGCGCGCTTCTCGGCGAAAACCTGGAGCATCCTGCTGGACCGGTGGCGGGAGGCGTTGGTGGCGCCCTGGCTGATCATCGTTGCCCTGGTGGCGGGGCTGGCGGCGTGGCCGGCGCAGCGGGCGCGCATCGCGGGGTTGGCGGCGGTGTTTTTCCTCGCGCAATTGTTGTTCCCCTTCGCTTACGCGTACCAGGAGTATTACTATTATGCGTGCGCGGTCTTCCTGATGGGCGCCCTGGGTTTTGCGTTGGATGGGTTGCTCGACACCCGCCTGCCGCGCTGGGTCTGCGGTCTGCTGGTGGTGGCGCTGCCCCTGGCCCTGGTGCACAATTACTGGAAGACTTACCGTCCCTACCAGCTCGTGCAATCGGACGGCGGTTATCCCTTCACGCTGGCGTTGCGCGATTTCACGCCGCGCGAATCGGTCGTGGTGGTGAGCGGGGCGGATTGGGCGGCGATGATTCCGCTCTATGCGGAGCGCCGGGCGCTCATGATCCGCAACGGGCTCCAGTACGACCGGGCTTACCTGGAGCGGGCCTTTGCCGAGCTGGCGGACGAGGACGTCTCCGCGCTGGTGCTACTGGATGACCAGCGGAAGCAAACCCTGGCGCGTGATCTCGCGATCGCCGCATTCGACCTCGAACCCGTGCCGACCTTTTCGTACGTCAATGCCGACGTGTACTGCACGCGTCGTATCGCCGCCAAGGTGCGGCAGGGATTGGTGGAGCGGGGGCATTACAGCGGGTTATTGCAATCGAGTCCGCCCCCGCCGGAGCGCACCACCCCGCAGCCGGTGTGGATTGGCGCGGGGTTGGCGCGGGCCGAGTTTCCGCGTGTTTCCCCGGCTCCGCTGCGCGGGCGTTTCCTTTACGGCATGGGCACCTTCCCATTGAGCGATGGCCGGGTGATGAACGCGCATCCCGACAGCGAGCTGTGGGTGCGCGCGCCGTCGTCCGCCTCACGCATCGTATGGGAACATGGCATGATCGATGCCGCGTGGCAGCGCGAGGGGGGGCGAACGGATGGCGTGGAATTGAGCGTGACCGGCATCCTGCCCGGTCATGGCGATCGGGAACTTTTCCGTCGCCGGCTGGATCCCGTGGCACGCGCGGCGGACCGGGGTCGGCAGACAGAGGTAATTGAGTACCAGCCCAGGCCCGGCGAGATCCTGCGCTTCACCACGGCGCCGGGCGAGAGCTACAGTTACGACTGGGCGTATTGGGTGCGAATCGAAGTGGAGTGAATGGGGACGAGGTGGGCTTTACCGCGCCCTTTGCACGATGCGGGAACCGGGCGAAATCGAATACATGTTTTCACCGTCATCCTGAGCGGAGCGAAGGATCTATGCAGCCGGCGTACATCCGTCTTTTCCCTTGGATCCTTCGCTCCGCTC
>JAEZDN010000139.1 GCA_023433275.1 Verrucomicrobiota bacterium | reverse complement strand
GGCATGGGGATCGCGGGGAAAGACGGCAGGGTAGGTGTGGCGTTTCCATCCGCATACGGCAATAAAACGGACAGTTGGAAGCGTGTGGGCGGCGCACGCCACGGTCTGCCGGCTCAGGCAAACCGGTTTCCGGTGACGGGCGGCCTGGCCAGCCAGCCAGCGCCGCATTATTCGGGGGAGGGCGGGTTCGATGTAACCTTTGGTCGGCGCCGTGGTTTTCGAAGCGCACCCATGAATTCCAATCTGCGCCTTGCCCTGCGCTCCCTGGCCCGCTCGCGGGGGTTTGCGCTCATCGCCATCATCACCCTGGCCGTCGGCATCGGCGCGACCACCGCGATCTTCAGCGCGCTGCAGGCGCTGGTCCGCAAGCCGTTTTCCTATCCGGCTGCCGACCGGCTGGTGCATGTGTGGTCGGGTGACTGGTGGCCGTTGTCCGCGCCCGACACCTTCGACTTGCGGGAGCAGTCGTCGAGTTTCGAGGCCTTCGGGGTCTATCAACCGGCGACTTACAATGTCGGGCAGGAGAACGCGCAGTCGGTGGTGGGGGTGGCCTGCACTTCGGATGTGTTGCGGGCGTTCGGGGTGGCGCCGCTGCTCGGGCGCTGGCTGGAGCCCGCCGACGAGGTCATGGGCGCGGCGCCCGTCGCGATTCTCAGCCATGCCCTCTGGCACCAGTTTTTCGCCGGTGATCCCCAGGTGATCGGGCGCAAGCTGAGGCTCAACGGCAAGGACGCGGAGATCGTCGGGGTCATGCCCGCCGGCTTCGAGTTTGTAAGCCCGTGGATGCGCACCGACACGCCGCAGATGTGGACCCCGCGGATCTTCGGCGAAAAGGAGCGCACCTCGCGGGACAGCCATTACCTGCTCGGCATTGCGCGACTGAGGGCCGGCGTGTCAGTCAGCGCGGCCGACGCGGAAATCAAGACCATTGGCCGTCGCCTGGCGGCGCTCCATCCCCATTCCAACACGCGCAAGGAATTCCTCGTGCGGGGCCTGCATGCGGAGATGACGCGCGACATCGGGCAGCAGGTGTGGCTGCTCTTTGGCGCCGTGGCGCTCGTGCTGCTGGTCGCGTGCGGCAATGTCGCGAGCATGTTGCTCGCGCGGGGCGCGCGCCGGCAGGGCGAGTTCGGGGTGCGCGTGGCGCTCGGGGCCTCGCGGGGCGACCTGATGAAGCTCGCGCTGGCGGAGAGCGCCGTGCTGGCGCTGGCAGGTGCGGTGCTCGGGTTTGGGCTAGCCTGGGTCGGCGTGGAGGTGCTGCAGGCGATCGCGCCGGTGAGCCCGAGCCGGAAGGCGGCGATCGTCCTGAGTTTGCCGGCGCTCGGATTTGGCCTCGGCGCCGCGGCGTTGACGGCGTTGCTGGCGGGCCTGCCGCCGGCGCTCGCGGCGATGCGCACGTCGGTGGCCAGCGTGTTGCGGGCCGATGCGCGCGGCGCGGTCGGCTCCCACTCGCGGCACCGGATGCTGCGCGGGCTCGTCATCAGCCAGGTGGCGCTCGCGTTTCTGCTGGCGAATGGCGCCGTGCTGTTCTCGACGGCTTACCTGAATATTTTGAAGGATAACGAAGTGCTCGCCACGGATGCGGTGGTGACGGCGCAGGTGATGCTGGTGGGGCCGCGGTACGACGACGAGAAGCTGCGCGTGCCCGTGTGGGATGAGTTGGTGCGGCGGCTGCAGGGGTTGCCGGGCGTGACCCATGCCTCGATCACGTCGAAGCTGCCGTTGGAGGGCGGGAGCAACACGAGCGCGTTGGTGAATGACGAGACGTACGACCCGACGATCCGGCGGATGTCGGCGGAGCGTTCGTCGGTGACGGAGGATTATTTCAAGGCGATGGGGCTGCGGTTGCTCAAGGGACGAACCTTGCGGGCGGAGGATCGCACCGGGGATGTTCGCGGCGTGGTGGTCAACCAGGCCTGCGTCGACAAGGCCTGGCCCAACAAGGACCCGATTGGCGAAATCATGCGGGCCAACCAGGCGGAGAACCCATGGTACGTCGTGCGCGTCGTGGGCGTGGTGGAAAACGTGAAGCAATGGAGCGCGACTGCCGAGGTCCAGCCGGAGATGTACACGACGCCCGAGGGGCACTGGGGCTCCCGCGCGAACCTCGTGTTGCGCACACCGCTGCCGTTGGAGCAACTGGCGCCGCTGTTGCGCCGCGAGCTCGCGGCGATCGACAGCGAACTGGCGCTGAAGGACCTGCGCACGATGCGGCAGGTGGTCGGGCAATCCGCGCAGGGCGACCGGGCCGTGACCGGATTGGTGAACTTTTTCATGGCGACGGCGCTCGGGCTCGTGGCGGTGGGGCTTTACGGCACGCTGTCTTATTCCGTGCAGCAGCGCACGCGCGAGATCGGGGTGCGCGTGGCGATCGGGGCGCTCAAGGGTGACATCGTGAAACTGGTCTTCGCGCAAGGCGGCCGCTGGGTGGCGGTGGGTCTCGCGCTGGGGCTGGGCGGCAGCTTCGCCCTCGCGTCGACCCTCAAGTCCCTGGTCTACCGCATGGAGGGTCTCAGTGCGATGCCCTTGGTGCTTGCGACCGCGGTCGTGGGCCTCGCCGGCTTCGTGGCTTGCTGGCTCCCGGCCCGCCGCGCCGCGCGTCTGGATCCGCTCGAGGCCCTGCGCGCCGATTAGACAGGGGACGGTTTAGTTCGTTGGAGCCGCGGCGACATCGTGCGAGAGCGGTGTCACGGGCGGGGCCGCCCGCGCTTCAGTTGGCTCCCGCTAACGGGATCCCACGGAGGACTCAGCTCCCGCTGACCCGGGTTCCAGCGGGATCGAGCCCTGCCTGCGAACCGCGCCAGATTCGGAGCGATCCGGCCCGGATATGGGGTGAATACCTATATTCATTAGAGAAGGTCGGGGCGCTTGCCTCACTTTGGCGCCAGTCCCTTAGTCGTTCCGTCATGCCCGCCCCATTTCCGATCGTGTGCCGCTGTCCGGAGTACCAACGCGGTGGGCCTGCCCTTCCATCCACGTGGCTCACCGGAGGACGGAAGCGTTGTGAGTGATCCAGTCGCCGAGGGGCTGCGCCCCGAACTGTTGGACGACTTTTATGCCGAGAGCGACGAGCTCCTTGGCCTCGCGCGGGCGTCCATTTCCCAGGTGGAAGCGGCAATCAAGGACGGCGCGGAGCCGGCAGCGGGACTTGAATCCCTGTTCCGCTCGATGCATTCGCTGAAGGGCATCTGTGCCATCGCGGGCGTGCGCCCGGCCGAGAACCTGGCGCACGGCCTCGAGGATCTTCTGCGCGCCCTCACCCGCGACGAGGTGGCGGTCTCGGCCATCGTCGTCGATCAACTTCTGGCGGGCATTGAGCAACTCGCGCGCACCCTGGCCGCCTTCCGCGCGAAGCAACCGTTGCCCGATCCATCCACCACGCTGGCCGCCGTCCGGGAGCTGCTGCCCACGCGCATGGTCGCGGCCGCTGCTCCCGCGGCGGAAAATGCCCCGGTCGCGGCCGAATCTGACGCGGTGGGCCAGGCCCGGCGCCGCGGCCTTGGGATTTGGCGCGTGGTGTTTTCGCCGTCACCGTCGCTCGACCAGCGGGGGGTGCGGGTGAACGTGATCCGCGAACGCTTGGAGGCCGCGGGCGAAATTCTCAGCGCGGCCCCCGCGGTCCAGCCGGGCGGGTTGCGTTTTGTCTTTGTTTTTGCCGCGCCGCGGGCACCGGATCGGCTGCCGGATTGGGAACGCGACGGCGTCACGTTCGAACGGGTGGGGCCTTCGCCATCCCTTCCCGCCACGAGTGCGCCGGCCGCGACGGTCGGGGAGCCGGTGGACGCGGCGTCGCTGTCGCTCACGCCCTCGCGCTTCGTGCGCGTGGACCTGGGGCAGCTCGACGACCTCATGCGCATCACCGGCGAGATCATCATCCAGCGCTCGCGGCTGCAGGACCGCCTCGCCGCGGGCGGGGTGGCGGCCGACGACCTGCGCGAGATCGATGTGGCGCTGGGCCGGTCCCTCCGCGAACTCCGCGCGGGCGTATCGCGCGTCCGGCTCGTGCCCGTTTCCGAGGTCTTTTCGCGGATGCCCTATGCCGTGCGCGATCTCCTGCGGGGCTCGGACCGCGACGCGCGTGTCGTGATCGAGGGCGGGCATACGGAGATGGACAAGTTTCTCGTGGAGCGCCTCAAGGAGCCGCTCCTTCACCTGGTGCGCAACGCGCTGGCGCATGCCATCGAGCCGGCGGCCGAACGGAAGGCGGCCGGCAAGCCGACGGAAGCCACCTTGCGCCTGCGGGCCGCGCGCGCCGGCGGGTCGGTGGTGATCGAGGTGACGGACGACGGCCGCGGCATCGACCCGGTCGGCGTCGCGGCGCGGGCCCGGCGCCTGGGGTTGCCGGTGCGTGAGAATCCCGATGCGCGCGGTTTGCTCGACCTCCTGTGCCATCCCGGTTTTTCCACGCGCGACACCGCCGACCGCGGGGCGGGGCGGGGCGTGGGCATGGCGGTGGTGCGCAGCACGGTCCAGGAGCTCGGCGGCTCGCTGCAACTGGCCAGCGAACGGGGCCGAGGCACGACCTTCACCCTGCGGCTGCCGCTTACACTTTCCATCGCCGACGTCCTCGTGCTGCGCGTGGGCGAGCAGCGGTGCGCGCTGGCCCAGGCGCACATCGAGGAGATTTTCCAGGCGCCTGCGGCCACGGCGCGCACGATCCAGGAAACCGAGGTCGTGCCGCACCGCGGCGGGCTGATGCCTTTCGTGCGGTTGCGAAAGCTTTTTGGGGCGGACGAGGCCGGCGGCGATGGGAACCTGACTATCGTCGTGGTCCGCTCCGAGCGCGGCGCTACGGGCCTGGTGGTCGACCGCGTCGAGTCGCGGCGCGAGATCGTCCTGCGGCCAATGGCCGACCCGCTTGTCCAGGTGCCGGGCATCGCCGGCGCCACCGAGCTCGGCGACGGCCGGCCGCTCCTTGTCCTCGATCCGGCGGCGATCACCGCCGGCGTGGTGCGCCCGCCCGAGCCCGCCGTCGAACCCGCCGAATCCCTCACGACATGAACACCGATACCTACATCCTCTTTGAATTGAACGGTGCCGCGTTCGGCGTTCGCAGCAGCGAGGTGCAGCACGTCGAGATGCTCGAGCATATCACTCCCGTGCCCAATACCGCGCCCGCGGTGGACGGGGTCGTCTTTTCGCGGGGCCAGGTTTTCCCGGCCCTCAACCTTCGCGCCCGCTTCGGCCTGCCGCGTCAGCCGGCGACCCCGTCGACGCGCCTGATTTTCCTGCGCGTGCGCGACCGGGTCGTGGCGCTGATCGTCGACAGTGCACGCGAGTTCGAGCGCATTCCTGCCACGGAGATCCGTCCCGTCGAGGCCACGCTGGTCGGCGTCGAGGGCAACTACGTGGAGGGCGTCGCCACCGTGAAGTCGCGCTCCGTCCTTATCCTCGACGTGGGCAAGGTGCTCACGATCGAGGAAATCACCCCGCCGGCCGGGGCTCCCGCTTCCATCGCTTCCTGAAACCGCGTCATCGCCATGCAAAAATCCAAAGCCTCGTCTCGTTCCCCATCATCGTCCGCCTCGCCCGCCGCGACCTCCCCGGGCCGGTCGCTCGACACTCTCGTTGCCACGGTCGAAGGCATGGTGACCTCGTTGCGCGAGACCAGCACCCAGGCTGCGTCGCTCGCGCAATCGGGCGAACAGACGGCCTCGGCCATCAACGAGATCGTTGCCTCCATCGAGCAGGTGACCGGCAACGGCGAGCAGGTCGCGGCCGCGGCCAACCAGACCACCGTCGCGATCAAGCAGATCGCTTCCGCCACCCAATCCATGTCGGGCACGACGAAGGAAATCGCGGACTCGGCGACGCGGCTCACGTCGTCAGTGGGCGAGGCCGCCGCCTCGGCCCGGCGCGTGTCCAAGGATTCCGAGGACCTCGCCGGCGGTCTCAACGAGACGGCGGCCTCGGTGGAGGAGATGAGTCGCTCGATCCAGGTCGTTGCCCGCAACGCCGACGATCTCACCGCCGCGGCGGAGGAGTCGCTTTCATCCATGAACGAGATGGCGGCCTCGATCGAGGAGGTCGCGGCGATGGCCGACGGCCTCGCGGCTTCCGTCGAGGAAACGTCGAGCTCCGTCGAGGAAATGGCGCGTTCCATCCAGTCGGTGGCGCAGAATAGCGAGCGCATCACCGAGGCCGCGAACAGCGCCTTCGCCAGCGCGACCCAGATGGATCGCTCGACCCGCTCGGTGGCCGAGATGGTGAAGCGCGCGCAAGGGGTCACCACGCGCGTCACGCGGGAGGCGGACGAGGGCGGCCAGGCCGTGCGCAAGTCGATCGATGGCATCACCCGGGTTTCCCGTGCGATGACCGCCTCGACCGGCCAGATGCGCGAGCTGAACCGGCAGACCTCGGAGATCGGCGGCATCGTGGACACGATCAGTGTGATCGCGGAGCGCACGAACCTTCTCTCGCTTAACGCCTCGATCGAGGCGGCCCGCGCCGGCGACGCCGGCCGCGGTTTCGCGGTCGTGGCGGAGGAGATTCGCAACCTGGCCGACCGCTGCGCCCGCGCCACCGCGGACATCACCCGGATCGTGCGCGGCCTCGAGCACGCGACCCGCGAGGCCACCCAGACGGCCAACGATGGCGCGCGCCTGGCTGAGGAATCGAACCTGCTTTCCGAGTCCGGCTCCCAAGGCCTGCAGAAAATTCTGGTCGGCATCCAGGAGACCGCGACCCTCGTCGGCGAGATCAGCCGCGCCTCGGAGGAGCAGACGGTGGCGAGCAAGACCGTGGCGGAGGCGATCACCGTCACCGCGGCCCAGTCCCGGCAGGTGGCCGCCTCGTCCGCGGAGCAGGCGAAAGGCGCCGCCGCCATCGTGCAATCCGCCACCCAAATGCGCAAGGTGACCAAGGAGGTGTCGCAGGCGATGAGCGAGCACAGCCGCGCCGCGCGCGAGGTCGTCAAGGCCGCGCAGGCGACCAGCGGCATCGCCATCCAGCTGCGCAAGGCCACCGCCGAGCAGGCGGCCGGCGCCACGCAGATCACCACCGCGCTGGATGCCATGCGCAAGAGCGGTCACTCCACCGCGCGCGCCATCGCCGAGCAGGCGGCTGCGACGGACGACGTCGCCCAGCAGGCCACGCTGGTGTCGAAGCTCGTGACCTCGATCAACCGCGCGCTGGCCGAGCAATCGACCGGCGCGTCGCAGATCGCGACCAGCGCCGAGCACCTAAGGGTCCAGTCGCAGCAGACGGCGCGGGGGATGCAGGAACAATCCCGCGCGATCCGCGGCATCTTCACCGATACCCAGAACATCGCGAAACAGATCAAGGGGATCACGCGCGTCAATGAGGAGCAGGCGGCTGCCGCCAACGAAATCCTCGCCAGCCTGCAGGAGATGCGGCCCGCCGCCGCCGCCCAGGGGGCCGCCCTGCCGCCGACCCCCGCCGCCGCCCGCAATGGCCGGCCGCGCCCCCCCGCTACTC
>JAEZDN010000121.1 GCA_023433275.1 Verrucomicrobiota bacterium | reverse complement strand
GACGCTTCGTGGAGGACCCGCGGCCCTGCGCGCCGATAGCGCGCAGCCGTCATCCCGTCCATAGGTCCATACCGTCCATTCGGTCCATTCGGTCCATCATCTCCGCCCCGACCGAATCCGATAGAGTCGCTCCGTGAATCCGCCCTCTCGCTCGAAGTCCGCTGCCAAGCGCTCGATCTGACGATCGAGCAGCGCACACGCCACCCCGACCAAAACATGCGCCGCATTCGCGGCGACCTCCGCGTAGCTCATGGACTCCATGGACCGAATGGACCCCGCACCAGATTCACCCAATCCAGTCCCGTCGCCGTCCATTCGGTCCATCTGTCCATTCCGTCCATCAAGTCCATCCCGTCCATTCTTCACCTCTCCGACCCAAGCCGCCACCTCTTCAGCCGTCCGACATCGCCGCGCCACCAGCGCTCTACGCCTCGGATCATTCTCCGGCCACAGCGTCAGTCCGCGCTGCCGGATAAAGTCCTGATAATCGAGCATCAGCTCCTCCAGGCTGGCCCGCGCCACATTGGTGAGCTTCAGCTCCATCTTTTTCGAAGTACCGCTGGCCTTGCTACCTTCTGCGATGTTCTGCACGCCGCTCCGCGCCGCCTGCACCATCTGATCATGAGTCCGGCTGCGCGGATTGATGTATCGATTGCAAAAGCGCACCGTCACATCGAATGCCAGCTGCGCGATCTGAAAGCTTCTTAGGTGGCGATATCCACCATGCACCGGAATCAACGATTCCTGGGATCCCTGAATTTTCGGCTGGGCCATGACAATAAAATGGCGGCCCGCCACCCCGAAGCTACGCCACCGAGCGCCCCAGCCAAGCCCCATTTACGCCGCTCCATGGACCATCACCACCCAGCCCCATCTCCCTCCCGTCCATTATCCATCCCGTCCATCGAGTCCATCTCGTCCATCCAGTCCATTTCGTCCAATTGTGACTTATAATCCGTGGCCTGACGACCCGCCTTCGGATAAACTATCCAAATACCGTCCACGAATTCCGGCGACCCCGCCGCTATCTCAGGCTTACTCTCCTGTAGTCCCCGGCAAAACCGCCCCCGCCGGGGTAACCTCTACCGCAACCTTCGTCCCGCCCTTGAGAACATACATCTTTCGCAATGGCGCCGGAATCGTCACCCGCCCCCGGTCGAAAACGTTACTCGGTAACTCGGCCCGCTTTTCATAGTGTTGGAGCTAGTAGCTCCAATGCGGATTTGAATGCCCGAATACGAATCGTTGCTTTCAAAAAAGCTGCCAATATTCAGGTCCTGTGGCCAATGCCGTTTTCATCGCAAAGATAAATCCGGATTACGACGACGCAGTTGAGGAACGCTATCATTTCCCCAAGATGTATCTTTCGCGGATCGAGAAGACCGTAGGGGATTGGATTCTTTATTATGAGCCACGAAGCGATGGTGGTCGCATGGTGTACTTCGCCATGGCACGCGTATCTAAGGTCGAGCGTGACCTATCGCGCACAGGCCACTACTACGCTCGGATTAGCGAGTACGTGGAGTTCCCGGCGCCTGTTCCATTCAGGCCAGGCGGGCTCTTCGTGGAGTCTTCCTTGCAGCTGCCCGATGGCTCAATCAACACAGCGGTGAGCCGCACCGCTGTTCGCATCTTAACGCGAAGGGAATTCGAGATTATTTGCCGACTGGGAATGGCACCGGCCCTCGAAGACACCCAGGAACAGCCCAACGATAAGCCGGAAGAAACTCCTCAAGCAGAGTATGACGGAACACGCCCAGCCGTGCTTATCGCGCGTCCGGTTCGAGATGCCGCTTTCGCGAGAGTCGTGAGGAAGGCCTACGACCGAACCTGTGCGATGACTGGACTTCAGCTGGTGAATGGCGGTGGCCGCTGCGAGATTGAAGCGGCACACATTAGACCCGTTGAAGAGAATGGTCCTGATTCGCCACGGAATGGCTTAGCACTCAGTCGCACTGTTCATTGGCTCTTCGATCGCGGATTCCTATCGCTCGAGGATAACGGAACCATTTTGCAAGCCGCCAAGTTAGTGCCCGATGCCGTTAAACGTCTTCTTAACCCCGAAGGCAGAATCCATCTGCCATGTGACCGAAACTCCGCCCCACATAGCGTCTTCCTGAAGTGGCATCGAGATAACAAATTCAAAGGCTAGAGCGAGCAACAAGGGCGTCGAACTGCGCCTGATTCAGATTGTTCCGGCGAACGGGACCACGGGCTGGCGACGGGCCTACTCGCTATCGCTCGGTGTTCGGGTCTCAGGTCTCCAACGCGGTCGTTCAACAGAGAGAGTTGAAGCCCGACTTCGTTTGCCCGAAGTGGTTGATCGCCGTGTGCATCGCGAACTGCGTGCCCGCCTCGTGCGCTTTTCTGCGGGCAACGCTCTGCAGGCGTCCTGCAATTGAGCGTGCCGGTGACAGCGTGAAGGGGCAAAATCCAGCTGCATGCACTTTGCCTCGGGCCCCTCCAAGCTCGGCCTCTCCCAGCCTCAACGCCCACTCCCCCTCACCCCCTCGCCGGCGGTGTCCGCGGGCCGAGCACTTCCTGCACGAGCTCCAGCAGCTTCTGCGGCGTGTACGGCTTCGGCAAAATGTGGTCCGCCCCCAGCTGCTGCGCCGAACGCAGGAAATCCAAACCCATCTTCGACGGGTTGCCCGAGGTCGCAATGATCCGCGGGCGGTGCGGCGACTGACGCAACTTCATGATCAACTCATAACCATCCACCTGCGGCATCAAAATGTCCGTCACCACCAACGCCACCGGACGCCGCTGCAGCGTCTTCAACGCCCGCTCTCCATCCGACGCGCTTTCCGCCGCGTAACCCGACCGCCTCAGATACTCCGTCATCAACGCCGCAATCTCCCGGTCATCATCCACAAACAACACCTCCAACGGGGGACTCGGATTGGGGGTGGCATCATGGACTGAAGGCATTGAGGTCATCTTTTCGGCGCGATGAGCGTCACCGTGCCGGATCGACTCGATTTTAACGAGTGGCAAACCACCGGGCACGGTTTTTTGCGTTTTTTTAAAAGGTCGGACACCCTGCTGGCATGGCTACCCCGCCGCCCATCGCCGCCGGTGCCCGCATCGGCCACGTCCATCTGAAGGTCGCCGACCTGCAGCGCGCACTCGATTTCTACTGCGGCGTGCTCGGTTTCGAACTCACCCAACGCTACGGCACCCAAGCCGCCTTCGTCTCCGCCGGCGGCTATCACCACCACATCGGTCTCAACACGTGGGAAAGCCTCGGCGGCCACCCGCCCGCACCGGGCACCACCGGTCTCTTCCACCTCGCGATCCTCTACCCCACCCGCGCCGATCTGGCCGACGCCCTGCGGCGCCTGGTCCACGCCGGCATTCCCCTCGAAGGCGCCAGCGACCACGGCGTCAGCGAAGCCCTCTACCTGCGCGATCCCGACCAAAACGGCGTCGAACTCTACTGGGATCGCCCGCGTGAAAACTGGCCCCACACCGCCAACGGCGAACTCGCGATGATCACCGCCCCGCTGGATCTCCAAGCCTTGCTGGCCACGGCCCGCAATTGAAGCTGCCGCGATTGATGACCGACAAGCCGTCGGAATTGGAGAGCGCTTCGGCTTGCTCCGCCGAAAAAGCGCCAGCACGCGCGCGGCGCAACCGGCCGGCACGCCCTGCCCGTCAGGAAGAATCACCAAAGAGGACGCCGGCCCGCTAAGCGGACCGGCGTCCAGGTCACTGGCACACAAACGGCGGCGGAGCGGCAAGCCCCCGCCGCCAAATATTCACCTTCGCGCTGGGCGAGACATGGACTCGACTGACTGGCGATCGGCGATGAATCCGCTTCCCATAGCGGACTTCGACTCGGAACATTTGATTCCCTGCCATGAAGCCGGACCGATGCAGTTGGATGTAGGGGCGCGGCTTGACCGCGCCCTTTGCTCGCTGCGGAGTTTGACCGCCCACACTGCGGAATTGCATTCCGACTGCATGAGTCCGGATAAAGAAGAGGGGTGGCGCGCAGCGACGGGGTGTGTGGGGTTCGCATGGAAGCGTCTGCATCAGCCTAACCCCGCTCGCGCCACGATCCCTTCACCGTCGCCACGTTTTCCTCAGGGCGTGGCGCCGAACTCGAAGTTCTGCACGGCCGCCACCATCACCGGCCGGCCGCCACTCGTCGGCGGCTCGAACTTCCACCGGCGCACCGCGTGCACGGCCTGCTCCAGCAAATACGGATGGAGGCCAGGGTCCGGCTCCGCGCCCGCGAGGCGCACATCACCCCGCTCGTCGATGTAGAAATGCACCCGCACCCGGCCCGCCACGCCGTCCCTGGCCGCCTGCCGCGCATAACCCGGCGCCTCACCCGCCACCCGCGCCGGCTGGCGATCCAGGCGGCTGGGCGGACACAATTGCCGCGACGCCGCCATGTCGCCGAGGCTGTCGAAGCTGTCGAAAAAGAAATGGTTCACGATGTTCGAGGTCACCACCGCGCCCTCGAGGCTGAAATCAATCCGCAGCTCCGTCTGCACCGGCACCGGCTGCCCGTCGAGCCGCGCCGGGATGAACCGCCAGCCCCGCAGCGCGACGAGCGCCGCATCCGCGAAACGCTCGTGCGTGTGCGCGAGCACGAGCGCGTCCTGCACCTTCCCCTCGGTGTCGATGCTGGTGGCAACCACCGCGTACCCCCGAGTGATGCCGGAAATGTGCATGGCAGGCGGATAGGCCGGCATCGCGTTGTCGGGATGCAACCGGACGGACTGGAACTGAGCCAGGACCGGAGCCGCGAGGACGAGCGTCGCGGCGGATAGGAGAGCGGGGGTTTTCATGATTTTGGAAGTTGCCCGCATAAACCCGCGCGCGCCCCCATCCCTTCACCGACCAAAATATTCGCCCCACTCCTTTTTGTAACGTGTCGCGCGTACCGCTCATCCGCCGGGAATCGTCAATCCGCGACCTTCCGCGTCATCCGCGATAAATCACTCCGTCCTGCCGCTCCCACTTCTCAACTTATCCGCCGCCCGATCCGCGTCCCTCCTTCATCCGTGGACGCATAACCCATCATTTCATTCCGTTCCCAAAATCAAAATCCTGCACGGCCGCGACCAACACCGGACGCCCGCGCCGGGTCGGAGGCTCGAACTTCCACTCCTTGATCGCCTCGGTCGCCAGGGCCGAAAGATACGGGTGCGTCGCGTCCGGCACCGCCGGCAAACGCACCCGACCCTGCTCATCCACGAAGAAATACACCCGCACGCGCCCGCCCACGCCCTGCTCGGCGGCATCCTGCGCATACGCCGGGCTGACTCGGTGAACTACTGCAAGCGGCCGGTCCATCTCTTCCGCCGAACAAACCTGATAGTCCGGCTCCCGGCCCAGCAAACGATCCGTCCACTCGGCCATCATCTCCGAGGCCGTGCGCGAGACCACGGCGCGCGTCTGGCTCAGCGTCAACGTGATCATCGCCCGCGCCGGCGTCGGCGCACCTTCGTACCGCGCCGGGGTGAACCGCCATTGCCTCACCGCCACCAGACAAGGCCGGATCAACTCCTGATGCGAAGCCATCGTCACCAGCGCGTCCAACAGCCGCCCATCCGCGGCGACGTCGAGCGCTATCACGACAGTGCCTTCGCGCAGCCCCTCCGCCTGCAACAGCGCGGGCATCTGCGGCTCGACCGTCATCTCCACGCCGACGCTCTCCCACGCCGCGGCGGCCCGTGAAGACACAGGCACCAAAAACAAGCAAAGGATCGAAAGGAATGCTCTCATGTGCGGGCGGGATTGACGCAACATAACCCGGCCCCGCGAATTTCCAAGCGAGACCTGTCCCTCCTGACACACTCCAGGCTCGCCACATCTTTCCCCGCCGCCTCACTTGGCCGGCATGTCGCGCGCGCTCTCGTGGTTGACCAACGCCTTCCCGCTTTGGGTCATGACGGTGGCCATCATCGCCCTGTACCAACCGGCTTGGTTCACCTGGTTCAAGGGACCCTGGATCGTCGGCGGACTCGCCGTGATCATGCTCGGCATGGGCCTGACCCTCACCTTCGACGATTTTCGATCCATCACCCGCATGCCCCGGGCTGTGGCCTTGGGCTTTGCTGCGCAATTCACCATCATGCCCTTTCTCGGCTGGGCCCTCGGCCGGCTCTTCGCGTTGGAAACGCCGTATGCCGTGGGCCTGATCCTTGTCGCCTGCTGCCCCGGCGGCACCGCCTCGAACGTGGTCACCTACCTCGCCCGCGCCAATGTCTGCCTGTCCGTCGTGATGACGATGTGCTCGACGTTCGCCGCCGTGCTGCTCACGCCCCTGCTCACGTCGTGGCTGGCGGGCGCGCTCGTGGAGGTCGACGGGTGGGGCCTCTTCTGGAGCACATTTCAAGTCGTGATCCTGCCCGTCGTGGCCGGCGTGTGCCTCAATCGCGTGGCGCCGCGCGCCGTCCGGCGCGCGCAACTGATTTTGCCGCTCGTGTCGGTGGTGGTCATCGCCCTCATCTGCGCGAGCATCATCGGTGGGAGCGCCGACGCCCTGCGCGGCGCCGCCTGGCGCGTGATCGGCGCGGTGTTCTGCCTCCACAGCGGAGGCTTCGCGCTCGGCTACGGCGTCGCGCGCTTGCTTCGTTTCGACATCGCCGTCGCCCGCACCGTCTCCATCGAGGTCGGCATGCAGAACTCCGGCCTCGGCGTCGTGCTCGCCCGCCGGCATTTCGCCGACCCGCTGACCGCGGTGCCGTGCGCGATCGCCAGCGTTTTCCACTCGGTCATCGGCAGCCTCCTCGCCGGCTGGTGGCGCTGGCGCAGCCGCTAATCAATCGATCTTCCTGGAGGGGCGCGGCTCGCCCGCGCCCGCCCGATCATCCAACAGGTAGGCGAGTCGTCCCGACGAGCAGCCGCCGGAACACCTCGCTCCATCCCCGCACCCTCACGCCTCGACCAACTCGGGATGAAGCTGCGCCGGCAGTTCGCGCAGGCCATTGAGCAAGGAATCGAACAACCGTTCGTAATCCTCCTCGCGCATGCCGGGCGATTGGCGGCAGGTGGCGCGGATCAACGCGCCCTCCTCGCCGTCCGATTGCACGCGCAGCGGGATCACGATATTCCAACCGGCCACATGGCGCAGACTCAGGTCAACGCCTCCGGCGATATCGTCCACCTTCGTCTCAACCGCGAGTTCCCCCAATGCGGTATAGGCCCACCAACCTTCGCGGTGCAGTTCCACCCACTCACAAAGCCCGCCGGTCCAGGCGGGCAGGTTCTCGATGTCGGCCAGAAAATTAAACACCGCCCGGCTGGAGACGGGCGCGGTCAGCGTGAGGACGCGGGTTTGCATGGGCAGCGTGATGTTGAAAAGGATGGCGGAAGGCGAAGCGAGGCAGGGCCGGCGGCGAAATCGCCGGGTCAGGCGGACGATTTCTTCTGGTGAAACCCGATCTGGTTTCCGTCCGGGTCGAGCGCCACGGCCAGATGACACGGGGGAAACTCCATCGGCTCTACCTTGAAGGCCGCGCCGGCGGACTTCAGCGTCGCCACCGTCGCCGCCATGTCCGCCACCTCGAACACCAACAGGCCGCCCTCGGACGAGGGCTTCCAGCCATCCTTGAAGCCGTTGCAAATGGCGAGACAGCCATCGCCCAGCTCATACTCGATCCACCCGCTCCCATTTTCCTCCCACACGGACGCCGGCTTGAGCCCGATCGTCTGCTCATAAAACGCGCGGGCGCGGGCGAGGTCGGTGACAGGATAGGCGGTGTACGCAAACGCAGTGACGGTGATCATGGGGTGTTGGGATTGCGCCCATCCTATCAGCCCGCCCTGACAGCCTTATGTCAGCAGCCTGAATCAACCCCTTTCGAAAACCGATCAGCCTCACAACCGATGGCTCGTTGTCGGGGCGTCGGGGCGTGGCTCGACCACGCCCCTCCGGCCCGGTCGGGCACAAGGCACGCCCCTACAAATTCTCGGGCCCGCCAACGTCCGGAGGTCCGATCTCCCGCGAGGCCGTTCAGCCGCATCGCCCATCCCCAAAAAACCGTTGCCTCACCCGTGCTTCGCCGCCACCCGCTCCGCCGCCGCGCGCACCAGCGCCCTGAGCTTCTTCGGCTCCATCGCCTCGGCCCGGTCGCCGAACGACAACAACCACTGCGCCGTCCACTCGAGCGAATTCGAATACAGGGTGAACTCCGCGCCGCCGTCGCGTTTCTTGTCCTCCACCAGCGTCGCGTAGCTTTCGCGCTGCGCTCGCTCCTGGGCGTATTGATGGAGCCAGATGCGCACCGGCTTGCTCTCGCCCTCCGCCTCCGAGCGGGCCATGTGCTCGGCCAGCGAAAAATCCTCCGGCGGCGTGAACGTCACCGGCAGCAATTCCAGCCGACGGATCCGATCCACGCGGAAATGCCGGATCCCCACGCGCAACCGACACCACGCGACCAACGTCCACGCACCGCCGTAGAAAACCACGCCCAGCGGCTCGACGTCCCGATGCGTCTCCTCGGTCTGGTCCGGCGCTCGGTACGTCATGCGCAGCACCCGCCGCATCACGACGCCCTGCTGCACCGTCACCATCCAGCGCTGCCCGGCGATGTCCGGCGCGGCGCGGCCCGCCCGCCCGCGGACGATCGTGCGGCTGACCAGTTTCTCCACGTGGTCCTGGCGATCGCGCGGCAACACCGCGCGCAACTTGTCCAGCGCCGAGGCCATCGGCCCCTGCAGCGACGCATCCGTGAACTGTTTCACCATCTCGCCGCCCACAAACAGCGCCGAGACCTCCTCGGCCGTGAACATCACCGGCGGCAGCTGGTAGCCCTTCATCAGGCAATAACCCACGCCCGCCTCGCCGCTGATCGGCACGCCGCCTTCGCCGAGCGCGGCAATGTCGCGATAGATCGTGCGCTCCGTGACTTCAAAGTGCGCCGCCAATTCCGACGCGCGCACCACCCGCCTGCCCTGCAGGAACAACACCATCGCCACCAACCGATCCGTTCGATTCATCCCCACCAGCACAGTGCCCGCCGCACGGGACCACAATCCCGATCTCGCCCCGGGACCCAGGACCCCGGTGGCAGTGGCTTGATCTCGCCCTGAATGTCATGCTGAGACCGGGAACAAACGCTAGGCGGTTGTCTAGTGAGCGGAGAGCACCTTTGGAGAGCACAAAATATAGCCGCCACCGTCATCCTGAGCAGAGCGAAGGATCCAAGGGGAAGGACGGATGTGCGCCTCCTCCGTGGATCCTTCACCGCGTTCAGGATGACGGGGGCGGGTCTTTAAATAAGTTCGGGCCTGTCAGCGGTGGATGCCGGCATCCTCCACGCCGGTCGCCCCCCTGGAGCCGGGGCGCCCTCGCCCCGGTGTCCTGGACTGCCCTCCGCACGCCCGGCCCCAGTCGCACTTCCCCGCCATCCCCGTTACAGGGATTGCACCGCGCCCGCTCGCCTCTAGCTTCTCCGTCCATTTCCGCCGTGAACCCTGCCTCCGCCACCGGCTCCCGCGCGACGACCGCCTCCCGCGGCCGCCCGGTTTTCCACGTCCGCGGTCTCACCAAGATTTACGGCGAGGGCACCGCCCAGGTCCGCGCCCTCGACGGCGTCGACCTCGATCTCGCCGAGGGCGAACTGGTGGTGCTGCTCGGACCATCCGGTTCCGGCAAGACCACCCTCCTCAACCAGCTCGGCGGCCTCGATATTCCCACCGGCGGCTCGCTGCGCTACCGCGACACCGACCTCACCCACGCCAACGAGGAACAACTCACCCAATACCGCCGCCAATCCGTGGGCTTCATCTTCCAGTTTTATAACCTCATCCCCAGCCTCACCGCCCGCGAGAACGTCGGCCTCATCACCGAGATCGCGAGCAATCCCGTCGCACCCGAGGCCGCACTCGAGATGGTGGGCCTCGGCGGCCGCCTCGACCACTTCCCCGCCCAGCTCTCGGGCGGCGAGCAGCAACGCGTCGCCATCGCCCGCGCCATCGCCAAACGCCCCGAGGTGCTCCTTTGCGACGAGCCCACCGGCGCCCTCGATGTCAAAACGGGCATCGTCGTCCTCGAGGCCCTGGAACGCGTCAACCGCGAGCTCGGCACGCTCACGGTCATCATCACGCACAACGCCGTCATGGCCGACATGGCCGACCGCGTCATCCGTTTCATGGACGGCAAGGTGCTGACCGAAACCCGCAATACCACGCGCGCCGCCCCCGCGACGCTCAGATGGTGATTCACCCCTCTTTCTCTTAATCTTTCTCTTTCTCTCTGCCCACCGACCAATCCTGGAGAAAGATTAAGATTAAGAGAAATATCCCCCGCGTGCTCCCCCACCTCGACCGCAAGCTCCTTCGCGACCTGAAGCGCCTCAAGAGCCAGGTCGCCGCGGTCTCGATCGTCATGGCCTGCGGCCTCGCGATGATGATCACCACGCGCAGCCTCATCGCCTCGCTCGACGGCACCCGCGCCGATTACTACGAGAGCCACCGTTTTGCGGACGTGTTTGGTTCGCTCAAGCGCGCGCCCAACCACCTCGCGGCGCGGCTCGCGGCCTTGCCGGGCGTTGCCGGTGTGCAGACCGACATCGCCGCGCAGGTCACCCTCGACCTCCCCGGCATCGACGAGCCGGCCAGCGGCCTCGTGCGCTCGCTTCCCGATTTCGGCGAGCCCGAGCTCAATCGCCCCTATCTCCGCCGCGGCCGCTGGCTCGCGCCCGGCTCGCGCCGCGAGTTGCTCGTGGGCGAGGCCTTCGCCGACGCGAACAGCCTCAATCCCGGCGACACCCTCGCGATCATCATGAACGGACGTCGGCAAGACTTCCGCATCGCGGGCATCGTCCTCTCCCCCGAGTACATTTTCGAATCACGCCCCGGCGCCGCGCTGCCGGACAACCGCACCTACGGCATCCTCTGGATGACCTACAAGGAGGTGGCCACGGCGTGGGACCTCTACGGCGCCTTCAATTCCTACGCACTCAAGCTCGCACCCGGCGCCGCGCCCGCGCCGGTCCTCGCCGCCGTCGACGAGTTGATGCGTCCTTACGGCGGTGCGGGCGCCTACAGTCGCAAGGACCATCCCTCGCACATCCGCGTCACGGACGAAATTCGGGTGCTCACGATCCTCTCCGTGGGCTTCCCTTCCATTTTCCTCGGCGTGGCGGCCTTCATGACCAATGCCGTGCTCTCGCGCCTCCTGGCCCTCCAGCGCGAGCAGATCGCCATCCTCAAGGCCTTCGGTTTCGCCGACGGCCAGATCGTCACCCACTACCTCAAGTTCGCCGGCGTCATCGGCCTCGCCGGCATCGTGCTGGGCGGTTTCGGCGGTTTCCTCCTCGGCCGGTGGATGGTCGGCCTCTACGAGCTCTTCTTCCGTTTTCCCGTGCTGGAGTTCCGGCTCGACCAACACGCCGTCGCCATCGCGTTCACCGTGGGCCTGCTGGCGGTCATCGCCGGCGTCCTCGGCGCCGTGCGCAAGGCCGCGCGCCTCCCGCCCGCCGAGGCGATGCGGCCCGAACCTCCGGCCAGCTACCGGCCCTCGTTCATCGAACGCCCCGCCCTGGCGCGCTTCTTCTCGCACTCCTTCCGCATCGCCGTGCGCAATCTCGAACGCCGGCCCGTGCAGGCGCTCTTCACCGTCGCCGGGCTCTCGCTGGCCACCGCCCTCCTTATCCTGCCCAACACCCTGCGCGCCGGCATCGCCGAGATCCTCGATTTCCAATGGGACCTCGTGCAACGCCAGGACATCAACCTGGGCTTCTCCGAGCCCGCCGCCATCCGCACGCTCCACGAACTCGAGCGTCTGCCCGGCGTGATGCACGTCGAGCCCCACCGCTCCGCCGCGGTCCGGATCCACTTTCGCGGACGCGACCGCCAGATCGGCCTGCGCAGCCTCGATGCCGGTTCCGCGCACAGTCGCGCGGTCGACGACCGGCGCCGCGAGATCACCCCGGGCAGCGAGGGCATCATCATTTCCGCCAAGCTGGCCGAGGTGCTCGGCGCTTCCGTGGGCGACGAACTCGTGGTCGAGGCCCTCATGGGCAAGCGTCCCGTCCGCCCCGTACGCCTGACCGGCCTGGCCGAGGACTTCACGGGCATCGCGGCCTACATGGACCGGGCCGCGATCAACCGCTTTCTCGGCGAGGGCGACATTATCACGGGCGCCAGCTTCACGATCGACCGCGCGCGCCGCGCCGACTTCCTCGCCGCGGTCAAGGAGGTCCCGCGCATCAGCTGGATCGCGATCAAGGAATCCATGCGCACGAGCTTCCGTGAAACGACGGCCCAGATGATGGGCATGCTCACCCTGCTCTACCTGGGCATGGCCGTGATCGTCGCCTTCGGTGTCATCTACAACAATGCCCGCATTTCCCTCGCCGAGCGCGCGCGCGAGCTCGCCACCCTGCGCGTGGTGGGCATGACCCAGCGCGAGGTCGGAGCCGTGATTGTCATCGAACTGACGATCCTCGCCCTCCTCGCCGTGCCGATCGGCCTGCTGCTCGGAACGGGGATCGCCGCAATGATCATTTCCTCCGTCAACACCGAGACCGTCCGCCTGCCGATCATCTTCACCCCTTACACCTATACTTTCGCCCTGATCGTCGTCGCGACCGCGTCGACCCTCTCCGCCCTGATCGTCCTCCGCAAACTCAAGCACCTCGACCTCATCGGCGCCCTCAAGGCCCCGGAATGATTCAGACCCGCCATCGTTCTCTTTCTCTTAATCCTCATCGTTCTCCTGCCCTTCCCTACTTTCCAAACCAGCGATTAGGAGAAAGATTATGAGAACGAGAAAGATTCCCCCCTCGCATGACTGCTTCCGTTAAGCCCAAACCCACCCGCTGGATTCCCTATCTGCTCGGCGCGGGCCTTGTCGCGCTCGCCGTCCTGGGCCTGCGCCCCCAAGCCGCGACCGTCGAAACCGCCCGCGTCGCCTACGGCCCATTGCGCGCGACCGTCAGCGAGGAGGGCAAGACCCGCATCAAGCAACGCTATGTCGTCGCCGCTCCCGTAAGCGGCCAGCTCCGCCGCATCGCCCTCAAGCCCGGCGCCGAGGTCGTGGCCGGCGAAACCATCGTGGCCGTGATCGATCCCTTGCCCGCCTCGCCCCTCGACGAACGCAATCGTGCCCTCGCCGAGGCGCGCCGCGATTCCGCCCGCATCGTGCTCGAGAAAAGCCGCACGTCCTACGATCTCGCCGTCAAGGAACTCGGCCGCATCGAGCAGATGTTCAACGCCGGCACCCTGTCGCCCCAGGAATTGGAAAGCGCGAAGATGCGCGAAACCGCCGCCGCCCGTGACGTCGCCGCCGCCGAGGGCGCCCTCCGCCAGGTCGAAGCCGAGCTGTCCGTGACCAACCCCGATGGAGGGCCGAGCTCCCGCGAGGCCGCAGCCGGCCGGCCGGCCGTCATCCCCATCGAAGTCCGCGCCAACGCCACCGGCCGCGTCCTCCATGTCTTTCAGGAAAGCGCCCGCGCCGTCATGCAAGGCACGCCGTTGCTCGAGATCGGCGACCCGGCCAATCTCGAGGTCATCGTCGAAATGCTTTCGCGCGACGGCGCCGCGATCGCCGCGGGCGCGCCGGTTTCGCTGGAACAATGGGGCGGTCCGGACGCACTCGAGGGCCGCGTTCGCCTCGTTGAACCCGCCGCCTTCACCAAGTACTCCGCCCTCGGCGTCGAGGAACAGCGCGTGAATGTCGTCGTGGACATCACCAGCCCGCGCGAGCAATGGGCCTCGCTCGGCGACAATTTCCGCGTCGAGGCCCGCGTGATCACTTGGGAGAGCGACCGCGTCCTCAAGGTCCCGGTGTCCGGACTTTTCCGCCAGGGACAAGCCTGGGCCGCGTTCCTCGTGCGTGACGGCAAGGCCGCGCTCGTGCCCGTCAAAGCTGGCCGGTCCAGCGGCCCTGAGATCCAAGTCAGCGAAGGCCTCCAGGAAGGCGACGAGGTCATCCTCTACCCCGGCGACCGCATAAAGGACGGCCAGCGCGTGAAGCCGACGAAGGTGTAAGCCAACATTTTAAATCTATAGCTTGACAGATATGCGCATATTTAAATATATAGCTTGATGAAAAAGCGCGAGTATCAGTCTATACGTTTAAGTCAATTAGCCGGGGTCCTAACGCCAGACGCCACGTTGAAATCAGTGCAGCGTCCGGTCGGAGGCTGGCTGAAAGCCGTGCGACAAGCCTTGGGCCGCAGCCTGAAATCCGTCGGCCAGGAGCTCAAGCTGACGCCCCAGTCGATTCATCAATTGGAAAAATCGGAAGCGGCCGGGACCATCAGTCTCAAGCAACTCGAAGCCTGCGCTGAAGCGATGGGGTGCCGCCTAATCTATACCTTGCTGCCGAGGGAAGGCACACTCGCGGAATTGTCGGAAGCCCATTCTGGGGGCGTGCTCCATCGGTCCGTGCACCACACGATGGCTCTCGAGGGCCAGGGGATTCCGCCGGCAACACTGGCTCCGTGACCGACCTCTTTCGCTGTCATCTGGGCGACACACCGCTTTCGGACGACGAAAAGCAGGGGCTCATTCCGAGTCTGGCTACGCAGCGTGAACTCAACGAATTCGAATTCGCCAACATTCTGTCGGCCACACGCTGGGCGCTGAGCCCGCGACGCCTCGCCAAGGCCGACGTCCTCTCCGCTTCGTACCTGCTGGAATTGCACCGACGCATGTTTAACGCGACGTGGCGGTGGGCGGGGAAGCTTCGCACCACCGAAAAGACCATCGGGGTGGAAGCGTTTCGCATTATTTCGGACCTCGCAGGGCTTCTTGGCGACACGCGGTATTGGATCGAACACGGAGTCTATTCCGCCGACGAGATCGCGGTGCGTTTCCACCACCGACTGGTGTTCATCCACCCGTTCCCCAACGGCAATGGTCGCCATGCCCGGCTCGCAGCCGATGTTCTCGTCACGAAACAGGGCCGCCCCGCTTTCTCGTGGGGCGCCGGCAGCGGCGAACCGGAGGCGATCCGCCACACCTATTTGGATGCGCTGCGCTCCGCCGACAGGACCCGATTCCGCTCCTGCGCTTCGTTCGCTCGGGCCGGTTGTAGCCGCTGCACCGCTCGTCGCTCTCCAGCGTCCATTCATCTTTCTGGCATTGTCGGCGGTCTGCCGCCGGTTATGACACAAGCATGACCCACTCCCCGCTGTTCCGTGGCGCCGCGCTGGCGGTGCTGTTCACCGCCGCAGCCGCGCTCACCGCCGCCGATCGCAATCCCACCCAGGAACGCGCCGACCGCTTCCTCGTCCTCGTCAACGCCTCCTACCAGGCCCTCGCCTACGTCGAGGGCGAAGCCCAATGGGCCGCGTCCACCGATGTCAGCCCCGTGCACGATGCCGCCGCCGAGACCGCCGGCAAGGCCAGCGCGGCGTTCATGGGCAACCCCGCCCTCATCAACGAAACCAAGGCCCTGCTCCTCCAGCGCCATGATCTCGACGACCTCACCATCCGCCAGCTCGAGAAACTCCTGCTGCTCGCCGCCGAGCAGCCCATGACCAACCCGAAGCTCACCCAGGCCCGCATCGAGGCCGAGACGAAACAGGCGTCCACGCTCAACGGTTTCGAATTCAAGCTGAACGGAAAACCGATCTCGGTGAACGAAATCGACACCTTGCTCAACGAGAGCACCGATCTCGCCGAGCGCCAGGCCGTGTGGCTCGCCTCGAAGGAATCGGGCAAGGCCCTCAAGGAGGGCCTCATCAAGCTCCGCGGCCTCCGCAACGGCGTCGCGCAGGAAATGGGTTACCCCGACTACTTCGCCCTCCAGGTCGCCAGCTACGGCATGACCACCGAGGAAATGATCAAGCTGAACGACGGTTTCATGGAGGTCCTGCGCCCGCTCTATCTCCAGCTCCACACATGGGTGAAATACAAGCTCGCCGAACGCTACGGCCAGCCCGTCCCCAAACGCATCCCGGCCCACTGGATCGCCAACCGCTGGTCGCAGGAATGGGGCGGCCTCGCCGAGGGCGCCGACCTCACGGAATATTTCAAGAAGTTCACGCCCGAATGGGTCGCGCGCTCGTCCGAACAATTCTACGTCGGCCTCGGCTTCCCCGCGCTACCGGCATCCTTCTGGGAAAAATCCGACCTCTATCCCGTGCCCGCCGACGGTCCGCGCAAGAAGAACACGCACGCGTCCGCCTGGCACCTCGACTTCGAGCACGACCTCCGCTCGCTCCAAAGCATCGAATCCACGCCCTGGTGGTTCAACACCAACCACCACGAGTTCGGCCACATCTACTACTTCATGGCCTACACGCGCCCCGAGGTGCCCGTCCTCCTCCGCGACGGCGCGAACCCGGCGTTCCACGAGGGCTTCGGCGAACTGACCGCGCTCGCGGCCGCTCAGGTGCCGTATTTGAAATCACTCGGCGTGCTGCCCGCGGACTTCCAAGCCGACGACACCGCGTTTCTCCTCAACACCGCGATGACGCCGGGCATCCCGTTCATCTATTGGGCCTCCGGCGTGATGGCCCACTGGGAGGCCGACATCTACGCCAACAACCTGCCCGCCGACCAGTGGAACGCACGCTGGTGGCAATACGTGCGCGACTTCCAGGGCATCGAGCCTCCGGTCGAGCGCGGCGAGGAATGGTGCGACGCCGCCACCAAGACGCACATCAACGACACCCCCGCCTACTATTACACCTACGCCATCGCGCAGGTCTTCAAGCACCAGCTCCACGACCACATCGCGCGGAAGATCCTCAAACAGCCCCCGCAAAACTGCAATTACGCCAACAACAAGGAAGTCGGCGACTTCCTCCGCCGCGTGATGGAAAAGGGCCAGACCGAGGACTGGCGCAAGGTTCTCAAGGACGCCACCGGCGAGGACTTCAGCACGCGCGCCATGCTCGACTACTACGCGCCGCTGATGGACTGGCTCGTCGAACAAAACAAGGGCCGCCCCATCGGCTGGGAGTGATCGGATGGAAGGCCCGCGTCCCGGCGGGCCGTGCCTTTGGGGCAGACGGGATCGCTGACCCGTCTTTTTCGTCAAAGGATCAACAAGATTCGCGCAAGGCGCGGCGAAGCGAAGCAATGGACTCGGAAACGCAATCCAGCTGCCGCCTCTGCTTCGCGGCGTCTCTACTCGAGAAAATGAATAGGAGCCCGACGTCGGAAAGCGGGGGCCAGTCGGAAGTCGGAATCGGCACCCGCGCCTCGCACGGTATTGTCTACTTTCCTCGCCGCACCTCACGTGCGCCCTCGATCGCGGCATCACGGACGACACGCGCAACTCAGGTGCGCCTTTAAAAACTATTTTCCCCCGCGCACGCGCCCGAGCGCGGCCGCCAGGTCGCCAGACTTGATCGGTTTGCCGAGGTAATCGTCCATGCCCGCCTCCATGCATTTCTCGCGGTCGCCCTCCATGGCATTCGCCGTGAGCGCGATGATCCAGGGCACCGGGCGGCCCGCAATCGGCGCAGCCTTGATCCGGCGCGACGCCTCCATGCCATCCATCTCCGGCATCTGTACATCCATGAGAATCACATCGTACGGTTGACGCTTGAGCGCTTCCAGCACCTCGAGGCCGTTCGCCGCAACGTCGGCGCGGTAACCCATCCGCGAAAGCATGTGCAACGCGACCTTCTGGTTCACCGTGTTGTCCTCCGCGAGCAGGATGCGGCCCAGCTTCCCCACCACCGCCGGTGCGACCGCGACCTCCGGCTCGACCGCCGTCTCGGGCCGCACACCAGCCAGGATGCCCGCCAACACATCGAACAGCTGCGAAGGCTTCACCGGCTTGGTGAGACACGCGACAAACAGCCCGGGGTGCTCCTTCGGCGACTGGCGCCCGATGGAGGAAAGCAACACCAGCGGCATGCCGCCGGCGCCGGGCAACTCCCGGATCGCGCGCGCGAGCATGACGCCATCCAGTCCCGGCATCTGCATGTCCAGGATCGCCAGGTCGTGGCGATCCCCGCGACGGAGCAACCCGAGCGCCGCCTCCGGCCCGTCCACCAGCGTGGCTTGGACGCCCCACTTCGCCAGCAGCGCGCCGAGGATCCGCCGGTTGGCGGCATTGTCGTCCACCGCCAGGACCCGCCGGCCCCGCAGTTGCACCTGCTCCGGCGCCACGAACGCGCGGGACTTGCGCACCCACTCGGCTCGCAGCGTGAAGAAGAACGTCGAGCCGCGCCCCGGCTCGCTCTCGAGCCACATGCGCCCGCCCATCAGCTCCGCGAGCCGCTTGCTGATCGCCAGCCCCAGGCCGGTGCCGCCGTACTTGCGCGTGGTCGACGCGTCCACCTGCGTGAAGGAATTGAAGAGCCGCTTCTGGGCCTCCGGCGGGATGCCGATGCCGGTGTCCCGCACGGCGAACACCAGCTCCTGCCTTCCATCCGCGCCCGGCGCGGCGTCGGGCGCGGGCCGCACGCTCAATTCCACCTCGCCCCGCTCGGTGAACTTGATCGCGTTGCCCAGGAGGTTGACGAGGATCTGGCGCAGCCGCGTGACATCGCCCCGCACCAGGCCCGGCACGCCATCGGCCACGTCGTAGAGCAGGTCCACACCCTTCTCCCCCGCCTTGGGCGCGAGCAGACTCAGCGAACTCTCGACACAGCCCCGCACGTCGAACTCCTCCTCCTCCAGGTCGAACTTTCCCGCCTCAATCTTGGAGAAGTCCAGGATGTCGTTGATCAGCGTGAGCAGGCTCTCGCCGCTGTACCGGATCACCTCGGCAAACTCCTTTTGCTCGGCCGTGAGCGGGGTGTCCATGAGCAGCGAGGTCATGCCGATGACGCCATTCATCGGCGTTCGAATCTCATGGCTCATGGTCGCGAGAAACTGGCTCTTGGCGACGTTCGCCTGCTCGGCGCTTTGCCTCGCCTCCTGAAGCTCCGTGATGTCCGCAAGCACGCCATACCACACCCGCACGCCGTCGGGTCGCCGGCCCACCGCCGAGCGCGCGTGGATCCATCGGACACTTTCGTCGGGGCGGACGATTCGAAAACTATGCTCCCACGGGACGACATCCGTGATGGCCTTTTCCAGGCTGGCGCGCACGGCCCGGCGGTCGTCGGGATGCACCGTCATCAGGAGCACCGCGGAACGCCGCAGCACCTCCGCGGGATCGCGGCCGAAAAGCTCCCGGTAACCGGCGCTGAGAAACGAGAAGCTCCGCGTGTTGTCGGGCGAAACCTCGAACTGGAAGATCACGCCCGGCGCCTGCGCGGTGAGCGCGATCAGTCGCTGCTCGTTGTCGTGGGCCAGGCCCGCCAGCTGCCGCGCCTCGGCTTCACTGGCCCGGAGGTTCACTGTCATGCCCTCCGCGAGGGCCAGGGCGCGCGCGCGGCTCCGGCCCAGCAGCCACATGACGCCCGCCAGTAGCGCGCTGACCACCACGCCGAACGCGGCGATGTAACCCGGGGTCATCCGCTCGACCGTGGCCTCGAACTTGGGAGTCGTGGTGAGCACCAGCGTCCATTCCTGCCCGCCCATGTCGATGTGGTCGGTGCGACCGAACAGACGATTGCCAAACGACAGTTCCCCGCCGATGGGGGCGACGCCTACGAGCACGTGGTCGGCGTCGAGCAGGAGGGTGTCCGCCCTCGGCGTGCCCCCCTCGAAAACTTCGACGTCGAGCTGGCCGTCCACTTCGGCCATCAGTCCCGCAAACACCTCGTCGATCACCATCGGCGCATAGACGAGACCGACGAGCGCCGCTTCGCGCTCCGCCGCGTTGCCCTGCGGAAGCTCGGGTCGGTAGATGGGAACCAGGTAATGAAATCCCGCGCGATTGAGATGGTCCTGCACCAGCGTGATCCGCCGCGTGAGGGCGGGGCGGCCGCTGCGCACCGCCCGCTCGATGGCCGCCCGCCGGAGAGGCTCGGACCCCGCGTCGAAGCCCACCGCCTCGCCGTTGACCTCCATCGGCTCGCAAAACTTGATGATGTACAGGTCGGCCGCATCGCCCGATGTGCTCACGGTGAAACCCGGCGCCCCGTCGGCGCGCTCCGCCGCGACGAATGCCTCCACCTCGGAGCGCATCACCCGCTGGATGAACCCGAAGCCCATGGCCCCGGGGAACTCCTGCGGCAGATTGCGTGACGCGACATAGGCACGGAATTCCGCTCGCTCGACGGATTGGCTGGCGGCGTAAACCCCCTTTGCCCCGCGCAAGCCATACAGGACCTGATTCATCCGCCGCTGCACCGCGCTCACCAGCCGGTCGGACTGCCGCTCGAACCGTAGGCGCGCCTCGGTCTGGTAATACTGATGGGACTGATAGGCGCCGAGGCCCGTCATCCCGAGGCCCAGCAGCAAGGTCGCCACGACGAGAAAGACGTTGAGGCGCGGATTCGCGGGCATCGGTCCGGTCATTCTCTCGTTCTGCGCCGGGCACGCAAGTCGGTTCAAGCCGCGGATGTCGATGCATGGATCGAGATTCATGAACCGGCAATGGAGCCATTTGGCATTAGTCGCCCAAATCGCCGCCCGCCCACGACCGCGCGATTGCTTATACGCCCCCTTTTCTGTGGCCCTGCCATCCAACCCACGCTTTACGAAGCGCGGTTATTTGCGCACGCTGCCGTTCCTCTACCCCTCATCATGGTCAGCCCGAACACTCCCCCGGCTGGCAACGACGCGACCGCGTCCGCCGCCACCACCATCGCCGACGTCGTCATCCGCCTCGCCGGTAATTCCCAGGACGGCATCCAAGCCGTCGGCGGCTTCCTCGCCCGCCTCGCCGGTCGCTCCGACCAGGAGGTCATGACGTACATGACCATTCCGTCCACCATCTCGGGCGGGCCCTCCATCTTCCAGGTCCGCATGGGCTCCGGCGAAATCCTTTCCTCCGGCGACCGGGCCGACGTGCTGGTGGCGTTCTACCAACACAGCTACGAGAACCACCGTTCCTCCCTCCGGCCCGGCGGCGTGCTGCTCTACGACAGCGACCACGTCGTGCCCAACCCCGATGATCGCGAGATCACCGCCGTCGCCGTGCCGATGACCACCGCCACCGTCGAGGCCGTCGGCGGCTCGACGAAGGAGAAGGGGAAGAACATCTATGTGCTCGGTCTCATCGCGCGGATGTTCGACCTCGATGTCCCCAAGCTCACGCAGCTCATCCGCGAGCGCTTCGCCGGAAAAAACGAGGACATCGTGCGCAACGCCCTCCTCGCCTTCGACGCCGGCTACGCCTACCCCGCCGAAAATCTCCGGTCCTGCCTCTATCGCCTCGAAAAATCCGCCACCCCGGGCGGCCGCCCCCAAGTGACGGGCGACGGTAATTCCGTTCTCACCTACGGCCTGCTCGCCGCCGGCGTCCGCTACGGCGCCGGCTATCCCATCACCCCGTGGTCCTCCATCATGGAAACCCTCCGCACCGAGCTGCCGAAATACGGCGGCCTCTTCGTGCAGTGCGAGGACGAGATCGCGGCCGTGTCGACCGCGCTCGGGTTCGCGTATGGCGGCCACCTTTCCATCACCGGCAGCTCCGGTCCCGGCCTCTCCCTCAAGATGGAGGCCCTCGGCTGGGCCACGATGGCCGAACTTCCGCTGATCGTGATCAACGTCCAGCGCGGCGGTCCCTCCACCGGCCTGCCCACCAACATCGAGCAAAGCGATCTCATGCAGGCGATCTACGGCTCGCACGGCGACACGCCGCGCGTCGTGCTCGCGCCCAAGAACGTCGAGGACTGCTTCTACATCGCCCTCGAGGCCGGCCGCATCGCCCGCGAATTCAGCACCCCGGTGCTCATCCTCACCGACCAGGCGATCGCCACCCGCATCGAGGCCTTCGACGAACCCGACCTGCCGAAACTCATGGTCGAAGTGAAACCCGACACGCGCCCCCGCGATCCGGAATTCAAGCCCTATCCGCTCGACCGCGCGACCCGTCATGCGCCGCCGGGCTCGCTGATGACGTCGGGCAAGTACCCGACCGTCACCGGCCTCGAGCACGACGAACTCGGCCACCCCACGGCCAACCCCGCGCTCCACACGAAAATGACCGCGAAGCGCCGCGAGAAGATCAAGGCCGTCGCCGCCACCCTCCCCGCCCCGGAACTCGCCGGCGACGAGTCAGGCGACGTGCTCCTCATCGGTTGGGGCTGCACCTACGGCCCGATCCGGGAGGCGATGAGCCGCCTCCGCACCGCGGGCGTCAAGGCCGGGCACCTGCAGATGCGCCACCTCCATCCCCTCGCGCCCGGTCTCGAGCAGACGTTCAGCCGCTACAAGCACATCCTCGTCGTCGAAATCAACGACGAGGGCCTCTACGGCTTCGGCCAGCTCGCCACGCTCCTGCGCGCGCGGTTCTGCAACCCCGCCATCACCAGCATCACCAAGACCGACGGCCTGACTTACAAGGTCAGCGAGATCGTCGAGCGCGCCGCGAAGATCATCGGCCTCGCCGATGCCACCGTCGGCATGCGCAAACAAAGCATCCTCGCCGTCACCCCGCGCTGACCCTCTTTCTCTTTCCTCTTAATCTTTCTCTTCTCCCTCGTTCAACTCCAAGCCACCGATCCGAGATTAAGAGAAAGAGTCAGATAAAGAGAAAGATTCCTCTCCCTTCCACCCTCCCTTTCACCTTCCCCCCATGTCCGCTTCCGCCGCCACCCCCGCCCCCGTTGCCCTCAACCCTGATGGCACCCGTGCCCCCCTCACGAAGAAGGCGCTCACCGCCGACCACCCCACGTGGTGCCCTGGCTGCGGCGACTTCGCCGTCCTCGCTTCATTCTACAAGGTCCTCGAAAAACTGAATTACCCGCAGGAGAAGATCGTCACGTTCGCCGGCATCGGCTGCTCCTCGCGCTTCCCGTATTTCGTCAACACCCACGGCGGACACTTCATCCACGGCCGCGCCCTGCCCTTCGCGGCCGGCATCTCGCTCGGCCGCGATGACCTGCACATCTTCGTTTTCGGCGGCGATGGCGACGGGTTCTCCATCGGCGGCAATCACCTCGTTCACACCGCGCGCAAGAACCCGCGCCTGACCTACGTCATCATGGACAATTCCGTCTATGGCCTGACGAAGAAGCAGACCTCCCCGACCTCACCCCTTGGCTTCAAATCCAAGACCGACCCCTGGGGCGCCATCGACCAACCCATCAATCCCATGCGCACGCTCATCAACAGCGGCGCCACCTTCGTTGCCCGCTCCCACGCCACGCAGGTCAACCACATGGTCGAGATGATGCTCCGCGCCGCGCAGCACGATGGCTTCTCGGTCGTCGAGATCCTGTCCGAATGTGTCGAGTTCTTCGAGGGCGCCTTCGACGGCGCCTCGCCCCGCAAGGGTGGCACGTGGTCGCTGATCGACCTGAAGAAGAACGACGGCACGCCCGAGGATGCGCTGCGCCACGACCCCACCGACGAGGTCGCCGCCTTCAAGCTGGCGTCCGAGCCCTGGCCCGGAAAGTTCGGCGTGTTCTACGAGAACAAGTCGCGCCCCACCAAGAACGCCCTCGAGCAAAAACTCATCGCCACCACCCGCGAAAAGACGAAGAACGCCACCGACCTCGAGCTGCTCTCGAAGACGTTCGCGCGGATGCGCTGATTAGCAGCGTGGAGGGCCCGGTTCTTAGCCGGATCCTTGCAGTCGGCATGCGATTCCGCAGCGTGCGCGATCGAACGGTACGGTTGTAGGGGCGTGGCTCGTCCACGCCCTCGGTTTCCGCAGCGGGAAAAGGGCGCGGTCCAAGCCGCGCCCCCTGCATCATCTGCATATTTCGGCTCAGAACTTCGACTCAAACTTCCGACTTCAACGGCCGTGGCTGCACGTCGCGGCCTCGCTTGGATGCTTCGCCCGGCTCACGACGACGCTGTGAGAGCGTTTTTGGACGTCGGCAAAACTCGGCCGCGAACGCCCCCTCGACGCGCGCCCGAAGCTTTTGATTGGCCTCCCCCACCCCCGCGCGCTTCACTTTGCGCGCATGTCGAAGGTCTATTTTTACTACTCGGCCATGAACGCCGGCAAGTCGACCGTGCTGCTCCAGGCCAGCCACAACTACCATGAACGCGGCATGCGCACACTGTGCTTCACGCCCACCATCGACACCCGCGCCGGCGCCGGCGTCATCCGCTCCCGCATCGGTCTCGAGGCCCAGGCCCTGCCGCTCGCGCCGGACGAAAACCTCCTTCACCACGTCAAGGCCGCCCACGCCGCGCAACCCGTCGCCTGCGTCCTGATCGACGAGGCGCAGTTCCTCACCCGGACCCAGGTGGAGCAATGCACCGATATCGCCGACCAGCTCCGCATTCCCGTCCTGTGCTACGGCCTCCGCACCGACTTCCAGGCCCAGCTATTTCCCGGCAGCGCCGCACTCCTCGCGCTCGCCGATGACCTCATCGAGCTGAAGACCATCTGCCACTGCGGCCGCAAGGCCACCATGAACCTGCGGATCACGGCCGACGGTCGCGGCGTCCGCGAAGGCGCGCAGGTTGAAATCGGCGGCAATGACCGTTATGTCGCCATGTGCCGACGTCACTACAAGGAAGCCCTCGCCGAGGCCTGAACCGGAAGCGTTCATCGCTACCGCCCTTTTTCCCCGACGCCACCCTCGGGGCTCGTCCCGTTCCCCCCTTCCTGCCGCCAAACCGCGCGAATCCTTGACCAAGGGATGCGCAAGTTCCGCGTTCGCCTCCCGTCTCAACCCCCTTTTCCTTACTCCCATGCCTCCACTGCCCACGCCTTCCCTTGACTGGAAATCACAAGCGGTCTCCGCGGCCGACGCCGTCGCCATGGTTCGTTCGGGATCCAACCTGTTCGTCCACGGCGCCGCCGCCACCCCGACGCCGCTCCTCGACGCCCTCGCCGCCCGACGCGATCTCGAGGGTGTTCGCCTCTGGCACCTCCATACCAATGGCCCCGCCCCCTTCGCGGCGGCCGGCCGCGAAAAGGAATTCCGGTCGGTCTCCCTCTTCACCGGCGCCCCGCTGCGCGCCGCCATCGGCGAAGGCCGCGCCGACTTCGTGCCGATCTTCCTTTCCGACATCCCCGGCCTGTTCCTCTCCGGCCAGGTCCCGCTCGACGTGGCTTTCCTGCAACTCTCGCCCCCTGACCACAACGGGCTGTGCTCCCTCGGCACCTCCTGCGATGCGGCCAAGGCCGCCTTCGAAAAGGCCCGCATCATCATCGCGGAAATCAACACGTGCATGCCGCGCACCCACGGCAACAATGTCGTGCCCTTCAGTGCCATCGACGCCTACATCGCCACCGACCGCCCCCTGCATGGCCATGGAATCGAGGCCGAGACGCCCATCGAGGCGCGCATCGGTGAAATCGTCGCCGACTTGGTCGAGGACGGCTCGACGCTGCAAATGGGTATCGGCGGCATTCCCGACGCCGCGCTCAGCCGCATGAAGAACAAACTCGATCTGGGCATCCACACCGAGATGTTCTCCGACCGCATCGTGGATCTCGTCCAGGCCGGCGCTGTCACCAACCGGCACAAGACCGTCGGCCGCGGTCGCATCATCACCAGCTTCATCAACGGCACCCAGAAGCTCTTCGACTTCGTCCACGACAACCCGCTCGTCAATTTCTACCCCTGCGACTGGACCAATGACACCTCGGTCATCCGCAAGAATCCCAAGGTTGTCGCCATAAACTCCGCCATCCAGATCGATCTCACCGGCCAGGTTTGCGCCGACTCCATCGGCGACCGGATCTACTCCGGCATCGGTGGCCAGATGGACTTCATTCGCGGCGCCGCGCTCTCCCCCGGCGGCAAGCCCATCATCGCGCTCCCGTCCCGCGCCATGGGCGGCAAGGTTTCCCGCATCGTTCCCCAACTGACCGCCGGGGCCGGCGTCGTCACCACCCGCGGCCATGTGCATTGGGTCATCACCGAATACGGCGCCGTCAACCTTCATGGGAAAACCCTCCGCGAACGCGGCGAAGCGCTCATCTCCATCGCCCATCCCGACTTCCGCGCCGAACTCCGCGCCGACCTCGCGCAGCGTCGCCGCTTCGCCTTCGCTTGATTTGGTGAGGGTAATCAAGCCAGGGATCTTCCGGTCCCCATAAGTTTTCTGGTAGGGGCCGAGCTCGCTCGGTCCTTGCGCATTCGCGCGCGCACCTCACACCGCCTCTCTTGGAGCCGGGGCGCCCTCGCCCCGGGGTGGATGCGTGCGCCCGGAAACGCCCCATTACGGTCGGCGCGCACCCCGCGGATTCGAAAACCGTTCGCCGAGCGCAGTTTCCTCCTGGATCCAACTGCATCGTGGCAAGCCTGCGGGTAAAGCCCCCATCGCATAGGGATAGCGGATGGCATCCGTCCCAGCCGTGTAGGGCCAAATAGGTTCCAATGCCCTTAGTCTCCTTGTAGACTAATTATTTACAACCATACCTCGACATTCCCCGGATATGCCCCCTTCTCGCCACCAACTTGCTGGATAACCAGGGAGTTCACCTCATATCATATCCGAACCAACCCCCAATGAAATACCTCGTCCCCTCCGTCCTCATCGGCCTTTTCCTAACCACCTCGTTGTCAGCGGACCTCAATGGAGTCGCGGTTAACAACGAAAATTTGACGGGCGGTTACCGCACGTGCGGTTAA
>JAEZDN010000056.1 GCA_023433275.1 Verrucomicrobiota bacterium | reverse complement strand
GCGCCCAGGCGCGCGCGATGTGGAGGCGGGCGATCACGAGCGCGACCAGGAGGCCCAGCAGCCGGTAGGCGACGGAGCTCACGTCGTAAACCCACGGCGCGTCGTAGCGCCAGGAGTACGCGATCTGGCTGGCGCTGAAGCCCAGGGACAAATCCATGCGCATGAGCGTCGGGTCTTTCACCTCAAGCGTCGTGATCGGCAGGGCGGCGAGGGCAAAGCCACAGAAGGCAAAATAGATCAGGTAGGGTCCCCACAGCAGTGCGGTCTCCGCGATCGTGCCGACCACGCGACGCAGATTGACAAGGCCGGCCACGGGCAGAAACAACGTCAGCGTCAGGGCGGTGAGCACCATGCCGAGCATGCAGGATTCCAGCACACGGCCGAGTTGGGTGGCCTGCGGAGTGGGCACCAAGAGCACACAGGCCAGGGTGATGGCCGAGGCGAAGAAGAGGGTGTTGCGCGTCCAGGTGCGGCGCTCGGCTTCGGGCACGTGGCGAAGCAGGATCACGCTGTAGGCCAGCGTCATCATGAGGTGGCTGGAAGCCGTGAACGCCTGGGCGAGGTGGCGATGAAGAATGACCCCGGCCCGCACCCAACTGACCGGCGTTTGAAGGTAGGCCCAGAGGCCGAACGCAACGAAGGCGAGGGCGAAAATCCACTCCGCCGGCGGGCGACGGAAGCGGCGGGCGGGGGAGGACGGGGGCGCGGGCGTCCCGGGTTGGTTCAAGGCAGGGACGTTTTCGGAAGCGGACTTCAACGATTGCGCGCGCTTCGATGCCTGCTGTCCGTTTCGGAGATGGGTGGCCGCGGCCCGAGGGCTTTACGGCTGCGGTTCCTCACCAGTCCGACCAGCACGCCGGCGGCGCCAGCGTATCCACAGGGCCGCCGTGAGGACGGCGCCGGCGGCAAGGGCGGTGGTGGTCGCGGGTTCGGGGACGGCAGTGATCGCGGCGGCGGTGATGGAGAAACCGCCGACCTGCTCAATCAACCGCGTGGTTCCGCCTCCGCCGGCGCTGAGGAGGTAGTAGGAGAACGTGGTGCCATCCTCGTAGGTGTCGGCCACGACGACCGGTCCGCTGCCGGTCGGGTCCTCGGCCGTCAAATTCCAAGCGAGGGTATGGGGGCCGAAAAAGGTGACGCCGAGGTAGTAATCCCTGCCGGCCTCCAAGGTCGGCGAGGACGTGGCGGTGAAAGTGTGGATGCCGAGGGTGTTGCTTGGAGCCACGTCAGTCGAAGCGAAGCTGGTGACCGCTGCCGGCAGGCTCGTGCTGTCCGGGGGAATCGTGTCGTACACGACAAGCGACAGGTCGAAGAGACTGATGTTGTTCGCATCCGTTTTCAGCAGGAGACTGGCGGAGGTCAGGGTGTAAGCTCCCAGCGAGTTGAATTGGAAGGGGATCACGATCACCGAACCGGAGGTGAAGGTCTTGAAGGCGAAACTACCTCCGGGGACATTCCCGTCTGCAATCGATCCATAGCCAACCTTGGTCGGTGTCCCGAGTGGGGCGGCAGGATTGGACTCTTCTTCCCCGGGCGGAGGTCCGCCGCTGCTGCCGCCGCCGCTGGTGCTGGGATCGCCGCCGCTGGTGCTGCCCTGTGGGTCCGAACCGAGGGCGCTGGGGACGACGATGAGCGCGGCTAAGAAAAGGAACAGGCCGGCGCCAAGCGGCTTGAAGCGGGAGAAGGCGGAAGAGGGTTGCATGGAAAGGGGCAGCCCGCGGGGCTTCTTCGGGGGCTGCGGTGTGATCCTAGCGGGTAAGGGAGGGCGCGACAACCCCCACGCGTGAGGGGTCGCCTTCCGGGCCGAACCGGCACCAGTCCAGGTTGATCGCGGGCAGGTCGCGGCGGTCGAGGGCGTACTTCGGGGTTTGGAATTCGAGCCAGCGGTTGCGATCGGTGTTGAGGACCGTGGGCGTGGCGGCGAGCAGCGCGGGGAGGCGGGCGGCGGGCACGAGCTCGGTGGCGCGGAATTCGTCCAGGATGGGCGGACCGGTGATGCGGCGTTCCGCGGCGAGGGCGGGGTCGTTGCGCCAGCGTTCCCACACGGTGGGGTTGAGGGCCGGCGGCTCGTCGGAAGCGAGGAAGCAGGCCTGCGAGTCCACGCGCCACACGGAAACGTGGCGGAACTCGGCCTGGGCCGAGGCGAGAATGGAGGCGATCTCGCGCGGCGTGAGGTGGTGGAACTGGATCCATTGCACGAGCACGCCGCCCGGGGCGAGGCGCGAGCGGGCGAGGGCGTAGAACTCGCGCGAGTAGAGGTTCGTGGCGCCGGCGAACCAGACCGACGTGAGCTCGATCTGGATCGCGTCGAAGCGCTCGCGGGTGCGGAGGAGATGGTTGCGTCCGTCCTCGACGTGGACGCGGACGCCGGGCCGGTCGAGCACGCCGGCGTTGATGTGGGCGAACTGGTCGCGGGCGGCGCCGAGGTGGGCGGGCGAGAGTTCGGCGAGGTCGACCTGCTCGAAGCCGAGGCGGGCGACGAGGGACAGCGTCTGGCCGGAGCCGCAGCCGATGACGAGGGCGCGGTTCGTCGCGGGCGCGTGCAGCGCGGTGACGAGGCCGAATCCGATCTGGGCGCGCATTTGTCCGGCATCGTCGGCGTCGAACTTGCCGTTCTGGAGCAACACGCGCACGGGAGCGGGCTCGTGTTCCTGCGGATGCTCGATCACGGTGACGAAGCCGGTGGCGAAGTCCTCGCGAAAGAAAGCGAGCCGGGTGTCCGCCGGAAGAGGGGTTTCATTCAGGTAAACCGCGTGGCCGGAGGTCAGTCGGAGTAGATTCCAGCGCGGGAGAAGGGCCAGCAGGATGAGTCCGGCCAGACCCGGCATGAGTATTTCGAGGCGGATCGGCGCGCGGAGCACGAGGGCGAGCCAGCCGGCGGCCGCGAGCAGGACGAGGCCTTGCAGCGCGCGCTCGGCGCCGAAGGCCGGGATGAGTCCGAAGCCGGCGACGAGCGCGCCGGCGATGCAGCCGACGACGTTGGCGGCGCAGAGCGCGCCCACCGCGCGGCCGGGTTCGCCGTCGGCGTCGGTCCGACCCAGCAGCCGCGGGAAGATCTGGCCGGCGAGCGCCGCGGAAGGCAGGGCGATGAAGGCGATGACGCCGAATTTCACGAGTTCGCCGGCCCAGAAGGACTCGATCTGCTGCGTCGTCGCCACGCGCGCCATGAGCGGACCGGCCCAGGGCCAGAGGGCGTTGCTGAGCGCGAGCGCGACGACGAGCCAGCCGAGCACCGGTGCGAGCGGCGTGGTCTGTCGGGTGGCGGTGCGGCCGCCGAGCGCGAGACCGAGCAGGACCACGGCGAGGAGGATCGAGAAGGTGTAGGCGCTCGCGCCGGACACGGCGCTGATGAGGTGAAACCAGATGACCTCGAGGGCGAAGAAGCCGAAACCCGCGGCGAAGGCGCCGGCGACCAGGCGGGAATAGGAGAGCGGAGACGTTGGCGAATGCGGGAGAGGAACGGAGGGCTCGTCGTGGGCGTGGGTGGGGATGCGAAGGGCGAACGCGAGGACGAGGGTGATGACGAAGCCGAGCGCGGCGACGGTCCAGAGCGCGCCGTCGGCGCCGACGGTGTTGAAGAGAAGCGGCGGCGTGAGGAGGGTGAAGGCGAAGGCGCCGGCGAGGTTGAGAGCGTAATAGTGCGTGATGCCGCGGCCGCGTCCGACCGGGTGGGAGGCGAGGACGGCGGCGAGGGTCGGGAGTTGGGCGCCCATGGCGAGCGTGGGCGGAAGGATCCAGAGGACGGCGATGGCGAGGCGGGCGGCGGCGAGCGTCAGGGCGGAGCCGCCGGCGTTCGCGAGCCATTCGCCGAGCAGGCGGTCGGCGGCGAAGAAGGCGAGGCCGACGACGACGGCCCAGGTCGCGATGAAGCCTTCCAAGGCCACGAGGCGGCGCGGCGCACCGGCGGATTTTTTCGGGCAGAGCCAGGCGCCGAGGGCGAGGCCGGTGAAGTACACGGCGAGCACAATCGTCGAGGCGGAGCGGCTCGAGCCGACGAGGGTGGACAGGTATTTTTCGCAGACCTGTTCCAGGACCAGGGCGATGCCACCGGAGCAGAAGACGGCGGCGGCGAGAAGTCGTTCGCGAACACCAGGCGAAGGCGGGTGGAGGGCGGGCGACGATGGCATGAAGGAGGAGGACCGGCGATGGCCGGGAGGAGCGCGAGGCTACCGGCAATGGAGCGCGGGCTCAACCCTCACGCGTGAGGGAGGAAGCGGACGGGAATGGGAAGTAAGAAGTGAGAAGGAGGAAGTAGGAGGGCGGGAGCTGGGAGGTGGGAGGGGCCTTGGGCCCCGACGAGTTGTCGCGACGGATGGATCGGGTCGTAAAGCCGCTCCTGCAGCGTGGGTGGGAGTCGGAGTGATTTCGTAGAGGCGCACCTCGAGTGCGCCCGCGAAGTCCCCTCGCACGCGACGGGCGCACTCGAGGTGCGCCCCTCCGTTGAAAAGTCGAAGCAGCGGGGTGGGTTCGGCGATCCCGTCCTCCAAGGGCCGCGGGCTATTTGCCGGCGAGGCGGCCGAGCGTGTGGACCGTCAGGGCGTGGCGGTTGGGGACACGGAGTTTGCGGAGGATGTTGCCGACGTACTCCTGCACGGTGAAGAGGCTGAGGCCGAGGATCTCGGCGATCTCCCGGTTTTGTTTCCCGTCGGCGACCCAGAAAAGGACGTCGGATTCGCGCAGCGTGAGGCCTTGTTCGCGGAAGCGCTGTCGTTGGGAGAGCGGATGATTGATCTTTTGCAGCGTCGGTTGCCGGTGGCGCCGCCACGCCTCACGGAGGTGCGGGCCGAACAGGTCGAGCAGGGTGCGCTGTCGGATGGTGAAGTTGCGGCGGATGCGGCCGAAGGACAGGCCGACGGCGATGTTGTCGTCGATGGTCACCGGCAGGCAGAGCTGATACACGAATTGATGGCGGGCCAGGCAGTGCAGGTAGAAGGGGTGACGCTTCCATTCGGGCAGCGGGAGGATGTCGGTCATGCGCCGGGCGTGGTTCCGCCCCGTGCGCTCGTAGTACGCGACGAACGGGTTCTGGCGGGGGTTCTCGGAATAATAGCGCAGCTCGGCCTCGTTGTGTGGATTCGGTTTCGACATGGCTGCGGCGATCTGGCCGGAGCGGCGGTCGAGAGCAGACATGATGCAGAGGTCCGAGGGGATCAGGCGGTCCATCGCGGCGATAACGGCCGAGGAGAAATCGGCGTGGTCTTTCGCCGTATTCATTTCGTAGACGGCGTCGAAGAGGGGGCGCCAGGATCGGGAATCGATGCGTTTCATGGGACCAGCAGCCCTCCCAGCCAACGTGGCGCGGTGGGTTTTTGCGATTCATTTTCGATGGCGGGCGGGCCCAGGCGGCGCAGAGTGGCTGAACCGCGGCCCAGCTGGAGCCGGGCCCCCCACCGGCGCACGCCAGGCGCGCCCTGCAAATCAGGCGGCGGCGACGCCGGCCATGAGGCGCATGAGGGCGGCCTCGCTGAAGTCGGCACGCGGGACTTCGCCGGCGAGATGGCCCCCGCGCATGACGAGGATGCGACGGCAGAGGCCGATGAGTTCGGGCAATTCGGAGGAGACCACCAGCAGGGCTTTGCCCTCGCAGGCCAGTTCATCGAGGAGTTGGTAAATCTCGGCTTTCGCGCCGACGTCGACGCCGCGGGTGGGTTCGTCGATGAGCAACACGTCGCAGGAGCGCGCGAGCCATTTGGCCAGGGCGATCTTCTGCTGGTTGCCGCCGCTCAGGCCGGCGGTGATGGACTCGAGCGAAGGCGCCTTCACGCGCAGGCGCTGGCGGTAGCGTTGCGCGAGCGTGTCCTCGGCGGCGCGGTTGACCCAGCCGAACCGCGCGAGGGCGGGCAGGGCGGCGAGGGTGGTGTTCTCGCGGCAGTTGAGGCCGAGCACGAGGCCCTGGCGCTTGCGGTCCTCGGGGACGAGGCCGACGCCGGCGGCGAGGGCCGATTCGATCGAGCCGGGGCGGAGGGTCTTGCCGTCGACGGTGATGGAGCCGGTGGCGGCGTGATCGAGGCCCATGACGGCTTCGACCACCTCGCTGCGGCCGGCGCCGACGATGCCGGCGATGCCAACGATCTCGCCGGCGCGGACGGAAAGGCTGATGTCGGAGAATTTGCCGGGCGAGGAGAGCGACTCGACGCGCAGGCGCTCAGCGCCGGGCTCGCGGGTGAGGTGATTAGGCGTGGCGATGAGCAGCTCGCGTCCGATCATCTGGGTGACGACGCGCTGCGGGGTGGTTTCGGCGACCTTCTCGGTGGCGACGTGTTTGCCGTCGCGCAGGACGGTGATGTTGTCGCAGAGCGCGAAGAGTTCCTCGAGGCGATGCGAGACGTAGATGAGGGTGATGCCGCGGGCCTTCAGCTCGCGCACGAGCTTGAAGAGTTCGGCGGTTTCGGCGGCGGAGAGGGAGCTCGTTGGCTCATCCATGACGATGACCTTGGCGCCGGTGCCGACGGCGGCGGCGATTTGGACGAGCTGTTCGCGGCCGGTGGAGAGCGTGCCGATGATGGCGTCGGGATCGATGTCGGCGCCGATGGTGGCGAGCATGGCTTGGGCGCGCCTGCGCAGTTCGGCGCGATCCACGAAGCCCGCGCGGCGCGGCAGGTCGCCGAGGCAGAGGTTTTCGGCGACGCTCAGGTTGGGACAGAACGCGAGTTCCTGGTGCACCATCGCGATGCCGAGTTCGCGCGCCGCGAGCGGGGAGCTTGGGTGGATGACCTGTCCGTCGAGGCGGATCTCGCCGCCGTCGGCGGTGTAGACGCCGGCGAGGATCTTGCCGAGGGTGCTCTTGCCCGCGCCGTTCTCGCCGATGAGGGCGTGGCAGGTGCCGCGTTCCACGGAGAAGCCGACCCCGTCGAGCGCGAGCACGCCGGGGAAGCGCTTGGTGATTCCGTGAAACTCGAGGAAGGGCATCGGCGGGAAGGTAGGGCGGCCACTGGGCTGGGCGCGGCGCGGAGCGGAGTCCGCGCCCTACCTTTTTAGCGGCGCGGAACGGTGTCCGCGCCCTACCATTTTAGGTCACTTCGGGAGCCACTTGTCCCAGTTCTTCGCGAAGGCGTCGACGTTGTCCTTGGTGACGGGGATCAGGGCGCTGATTTCCTTCACGGCGGGGGGATTCTTCTTCTCGACGATCTTCTCGATGAGGAGCTCGACGGAGCGGTGGCCCCAGGCGTAGCACTGTTGGGCGAGGAGGACGGGGACGTGGCCGCTGCGGATGTAGGCGAGCTGGGCGGGGAGGGCGTCGACGGACACGCATTGCACGGTGCCCGGGGCCCATTTGAGGGCGTTCTCGGTGAAGAGCGGCCAGCCGCCGATCATGGCCCAGCCGGTGATGTCGGGGTTGGCCTGCATGACTTGCTCGACCTTGGCGGCGGCGTCCTGCGGGGTTTCCTTGTGGTAATAGGTGTCGCGGATCGTGATGCCGGGATATTTCTTCGCGACTTCGCGGACGCCCTGCACGCGGCGCTGGAGGTTGGGAGCGTTCTGGTTGCCGGCGAGGATCGCGACGACGCCCTTGCCGCCCATGACCTTGGCGAGTTCCTCCATGGTCTGTTTGCCGCACTCAAGATCGTCGACGCCGTAGGTGACGAAGCGCTTGGAGGCGGGGGCGTCGGAGTCGAAGGTCGCGACGGGCACGCCGTTGTCGACGGCGCGGTTGATGGCGTCGGTGAGCTTGTTGGCGTCGGAGCAGCTGACGGCGAGGCCCTCGGCGCCGGCGAGCACGAGTTGTTCGATCGCCTCGGCCTGTTTCTGGGCGTCCTCCTCATTCGGGGTGCGCCAGTCGATCTTGATGTTCATCTTGTGCTTCGCGCTGAGTTCCTTGGCGGCGTCCTCGGCGCCGACGCGGGCGGCTTGGAAGACGGGGTTGCCCTGGGACTTGGCGACGAGGCCGATGACGATGGTGCGCTCGGCGGCGGAGCCCGCGAGGGCCACGGCGAGCGAGGCAGCGAGGAGGAGCAGACGTTTCATGAGGTATGGGGGTTGAGGGAAGGGTTCAACGCAGGGAGGTAACCACGAAGGGACACGAACACACACGAATTGAGCCTAATTCAGCCTGAGTGAAGCGAAGAATTCACGGAGCAGGATGGACGCGTGCCGCGCTGGCCGCGGATCCTGCGCTTCGCTCAGGATGCCGGAGCCGGGGATCGACCCCAATTCGTGTCCCTTCGTGTCCACTCGGGTATAGATGGCTTGGTTCAACCGGCCTTGGCGGTGAGGCGGCGCTTGGCGAGCCAGGTGTTGATGTTGTCGAGGACGACGGCGGCGATCACGACGGCGCCGATGATGATCTGGCTGTAGTTCTGGTCGATACCGAGGATGACGATGCCGCTGGAGATCATCTGGATGATGAGCGCGCCGAGCACGGCGCCGAGCGCGGTGCCGCGTCCGCCGGTGAGACTGGCGCCGCCGACGACGGCGGCGGCGATGACATTGAGTTCGTAGCCCTGGCCATCGCCCGAGCTGGCGCTGCCGTAGTAGCCGAGGGCGATGAGGGCGGCGATGCCGGCAGTGAGGCCGGAGAGCAGGTAGACGCCGAGTTTCACGCGCTCGACGCGGATGCCGCTGAAGCGGGAGGCGAGTTCGTTGCCGCCCACGGCGTAGACGCGGCGGCCCGCGGCGAGGCGGGAGAGGTAGATCCAGCCGATGACGAGCACGACGAGCATCACGCCGAGCGGCACGAGGCTGAGGCCGCCGGAAGTTTCCCAGCGGACCATCTCACGGAAAAGGGGAGGGAACCCGCCGACGGACTGGCCCTTGGTGACGACGAAGGCGATGCCGCGCAGGATCGCCATGGCGCCGAGCGTAATGATGAAGGGGTGGACGCGGAGGGCGACGATCAGCCCGCCGTTGGCGAGACCACAGGCGGCGGCGGCGCCCACGCAGGCGAGGGAGCCGGCGGTGACGGCCAGCCACGGGGCGGTGCCGGGCGCGGCGCCGGCGGGGCCGAAGTGTTGAAAAGCCAGGGCCCCAAGCACGGAGGCGAGGGCGTAGATCGAGCCCACGGACAGGTCGATGCCGCCGGCGATGATGACGATGGACATGCCGACCGCCATGATCGCGATGAAACTGGTGTCCTTGGCGAGTTGGGCGAGGTTCTGGGCGTTGAGAAACTTGTTCTTCTCGATGAAGGCGGGCACGCGTTCGCCGGCCTCGTTGACGGTGAAGACGCGTTGCCGGCTCCCGTCGGGGCCGATCTCGAAGACGGGGGTGCGCACCGTGCCGGCGAAGGCTGTGAGCAGGATGCCCAGAGCAATGATGACGAGGAGAAGGCCGCTTTCTTGAAACCGGAAAAGGTGGCGGAGGGGCGACGACATGAGGCGCGACAGGGGTGGGGACCGACTCGAAATGGACCGGCCCGAGGGCGTGTCGTCAAACCATTACATGGCAGAAGCCCGGCTAAATCCCGGCTGGCATGCCATTTAGACTGTGCGTCGGCCCGGGATTTGGGATCGGTTTCAACTGCGGTGGCTTTCAACAGGAGGAAGGTGGGCCGGCGACGCTTTTCCGAGAATCCACTTGCCACGGGTGCGGGCGCTCTCTGTTTTTGGCCCTTCCTGTTCCTTAATCCATCAACCTAAAACGACAGTAACGATCGCAAGGCGGCCCAGTTGGCCGACCTGTGTCTCGTCACGACATAGATCCATGAACGTAACTCCCAAAGACCTCCTCGATGCCGGCGTCCACCTCGGTCACCAGACCAAGCGTTGGAACCCGCGCTCCAAGCCCTACGTGTTCGACCACCGCCAGGGCATCACCATCATCGACCTCGAGAAGACGCACGCCGCGCTGGAAAAAGCCTGCGCGTTCGTCGAGAACCTCGTCGCCCACGGCGATGACATCCTGCTTGTCGGCACCAAGCGTCAGGCGCAGGAAATGATCCGCGAGGCCGCCGCCGCCACCGGCATGCCGTATGTGACCACCCGCTGGATGGGCGGCACGCTCACCAATTTCGAGACCATCAAGAAGTCCCTCGCCAAGTACAAGAAGTACCAGGCCATGGACGCCAGCGGCGAGCTCGCCAAGTTCTCCTCCAAGGAGGAATCCGCGATCCGTCGCGAGATGGCTCGCATGACCCGCAACTTCGACGGCATCATCGGCCTCACCGCCCTGCCGCGCGCGATGTTCGTCATCGACACCAATTACGAGGAGATCGCGGTGGCCGAGGCCAAGCGCGTCGGCATCCCGTCGATCGGCCTGGTCGACACCAACTCCGACCCGACCCAGCTCACCTACCCGATCCCGGGCAATGACGACGCCGCCAAGTCGGTGCGCATCATCATCGAGACGATCGTCGCCGCCATCCAGGCGGGCCTCGCCCATCGCGAGACGCGCCGCGCGACCCCGGCCGAGAACCAGGCGGCCGCCGCTTCCGGCGAGGTGGACCTCGACAAGGTGGTCATCCCCGCCGGCCTCAAGGACGCCGTGGAGGAGAAGCCGGTCGCCAAGAAGCGCCCGAGCCGCACCTCCGGCGCGAAGGTTTCCGCCGTCACCACGGACGAAGTTTGATCGCCGAACGCATTTAAACACATGGCAACCGTCACCACATCCATGATCAGCGAGCTCCGGGAGAAGACCGGAGCCGGCCTGCTCGACGTCAAGAAGGCCCTCGATGAGGCCAAGGGCAACATTGAGGAGGCGACCACGATCCTCCGCAAGAAGCTCGGCAACAAGATCGACAAGCTGGCCAGCCGCGCGACCAAGGAAGGCCTTGTCCATTCCTACATCCACGTCGGCGGCAAGGTCGGCGTGCTCGTGGAAATCAACTGCGAGACCGACTTCGTTGCCCGCAACGAGGACTTCAAGGCCCTCTGCCAGGACGTGTGCCTGCAGATCGCCGCCGCCGCCCCGACCGTGGTGCGCCGCGAGGACGTGCCCGAGGCCGACCTGGCCAAGGAGCGCGACATCGCCGCCGCGCAGATGGCGGGCAAGCCGCCGGCCGCCGTGCAGAAGATCGTCGAGGGCAAGCTCGAGAAATATTTCTCGCAGGTGGTCCTCCTCGACCAGCCCTTCGTCAAGGATCCCGAGGGCAAGAAGACGATCAAGGACATCCTGTCCGAGAAAGTCGGCAAGCTCGGCGAGAACATCTCGATCCGCCGTTTCGTGCGTTTCCAACTCGGCGCCTGAGGCGGCGAGTGACCGCAGGTTTTCGAAAGGCGCTCCCGCAAGGAGCGCCTTTTTTATGGAGCGCGGGCGACCTCGCCCGCGACGCGCCCGTACCGCGGCGGGGTCGCCGCGGCTCCATTTCTAACGAATCGGTCCGGATGAAAAGGGGTGGCGCGTAGCGACTGCGGTGCGTGGGCACATGGG
>JAEZDN010000020.1 GCA_023433275.1 Verrucomicrobiota bacterium | reverse complement strand
TGTGGGCGGGGTGCCCTCACCCCGCGAGGCATCGCTGACGAATGCTGAAACCCGCGGGGTGGGGGCACCCCGCCCACAAGAATAGCAGATCCATTCAATCGGTATTTGGCCTCTAAGTCCTCAGCCGGTGTGTCCGTGGCCTTTGGCGTGAGGAAATCAGATCTCAGCCAGCAAGGCGCGGAGTTCGCGTTCGGGATCCTCGTGGCTCTGGTCGACGGCGAGCTGGAGCGCTTCCTCGAGCCAGGGTTGGGCCTCGGGTTTGCGGTTCAAGCGGAGGAGCGCCTTGCCGAGGAGAATGCGGGGCATCATCCAGTCGGATTTCTTTTGGGCGCAAAGCATGAGGTGCTCGACGGCATCGGCCGTGCGATCCTCGGCGAGGAAGGCTTGCGCGAGGCTGAAACGGAAAAGCTCGTTGTCGGGTTGTTTCGCGACGAGGGCGGCAAAGGTGTCGGATCGGGGCATGGGACGAGATCGATGAAATGCCTGGCGCGCCGGGACGTTAAGCCTTCGACATTCGGGAGCGAGGAGCGTTGCGCGCGGGGAGCGCCTGTGAACAGGCTCCTACCGACGGTTTAGTCGAAGAACAGCGCGACGGCGGTGCTGTTGTCGAGACCGCCGCGTTCGTTGGCGCGGTCGATGAGGGTGTGCACGAGGGATTCGGGGTCCTCGGCGTCGTTCATGGCGCGAATGATCTCCTCGGTGGCGACAAAGCGGGTGATGCCGTCGCTGCACAGCAGGTAGCGGTCGTGCGGGAGCACCGTGTGCGCGAAGTAATCGGGATCGATTGGCGGAGGCTGGCCGATGCAACGGGTGAGGGCGTTGCGGTTTTCCATGAGCAGGCCGAGCGGTTCGCCGCGGGCGGCGCGGGCCTTCAACTCGGTCTCGATGGTGTGATCGGTCGAGAGTTGCTCGAGGGCCTTGGAGCGCAGTCGCAGGGCGGTGGAATCGCCGACGTGGCCGAAATGCAGTTTCACCCCGACCACGTGGGCGAAGGTCAGGGTGGAGCCGATGCCGAATTGCGGGCTGATGACGCGGCCGAGCTGGAACACCTGGTCGTTGATCTCGGCGATGATGCGCTCGTAATTGAGCTTCGTGCCGACAGCATGTTCGCCGACGATCTTTTGCAGGGCTTGGACGGCCAGCTGGCTGGCCTGGGCCCCCGAGGGGAGCCCGCCGATCCCGTCGGCCACCGCGAAAAGCCCGATCGCCTCGTTGCAGAGAAAACTGTCCTCGTTCTCAGAGCGGACGCGGCCGATGTCGGAATGAGCGAAGGAACGGAGCTTCATCAGTGATCGTGGAGAGTAGGGGCATCTTCCGATCAAGGGAAAGGTCTAAAAACCCGCTCGCGGTTTTTACGGTCGAGCCGCTCGTATTCGGTGGTAGGAAGACTCCCGAGGAACTCGCGGCCGTAGGTCTTCGCGAGCACGCGGGAATCGAGGATGGTGACGAGCCCGCGGTCGTTCTTGCTGCGGATCAGCCGGCCCACGCCCTGGCGGAACTTGATGAGCGCGTCGGGCAGGGTGAGCTCGTTGAAGGGGTTGCCACCGGCATCGCGGATGTGCTCGCAGCGCGCCTCGGTGATCGGATGGGTCGGAGGGTCGAAGGGGAGTCGGGTGATGATGACCTGCGAGAGGGCCGCGCCCGGCACGTCCACGCCGGTCCAAAAGCTGTCGGTGCCGAAGAGCACGGCGTTGCCCAGCGCGCGCATTTGCTGGGTCAGCTCGGTGCGTGAAAGATCCGCGCCCTGGAGGAGAAAGGGCCGGCCGGCCTTGCGCCATTCGGGCTCCAACGTGGCGGCGACGGCGCGCATGTCCGTATAGCTGGTGAAAAGAACCAGCGAGCCGCCGACCACGCGTTCGGTGCAGAAGCGGATGTAGTCGGTGAGGGTGTCGAGCGCGAGCTTCGCCTCCTGCGGGGAGGGCAACGGTACGTCCGTCGCGACGTACACGCGCATGTTGCGCTCGAAGTCGAAGGGGGATTTCACCGCCACGGCCTCCGCGTGATCGGCGCCTACGCGGGCCGCGAATGGTTCGATGGTGCCGCCCATCGCCAGGGTGGCGCTGGTGCACACGACACTCGTCTGGCAGCCAAAGAGGTGCTTGCGCAGCTCGGGTGCGACGTCGATCGGCGCGCTGCGCAGGGAAACGATGGTTTGCTTGCGGCCGCTGCGCTCGGCCCAGTAGACGTGGCCCTTGTCGCCGAGCGTGAGCCACTCGGTCAGCCCGGCCTGCAGGCCCTTGATGCGCTGTTTCTGTTCCTGGACCTCGTCGTGGTCGCGGCCCTCGGGGAGGTTGTCGGCGACCTTGGACAACAGGCGGTGCAGGGCGCCGAGCGGGCCGTCGAGCAGCGGCTCGGCGACGCCGGTCTCCCGGATCCGAACGATCGGACGCTGTTCGAGCAAGCGGGTGGCGATGAAATCGAAGAACTGTTTCGACGCGTCGAGGGCATCGACCACGAGCTGCTGACCGGCGGGACCGCCATGCTTGCGGAGCACGCCGCGCTTGGTGCGCGGGTTGAAAAGGTACTTGAGCGCGCGGTCCACCCCGTAGCTGCTGAGGGACAGGCCGAAATTCTCGGTCGCCACTTCCGGCACGGTATGAGCCTCGTCGAGCACGAGGAAGTCGTCGGGAAACAGCACGCCACGAGTATCGCGATCCGCGCCCTGGGCTTGGGCGCCGCCGGCATTGATCAGGGCGAAGAGCAGGGCGTGGTTGACGATGACGACCTGCGCGCCGCGCAGGCGGGCCCGGGCGCGCTGGTAGTGGCATTTCTCGCAATCACAATGCTTGCGCGAGCAGGCCGACGAGTCGGCGTTCACAGCGTCCCAAATCTCGGGCCGCGGCGGCGGCTTTAGCTCGTGGCGCAGGCCGGTCGTGGTGGTTTCCGCCCACTCGGCGATGCGCTGCAACTCGGCGTAGTCGGCGTCGGCGAAGAGGCTCGCCCGGTCCGCCAGGGCGTGGCTGAGGCGGGTGGGGCAAAGGTAGTTGGACTTGCCCACCAGCACGGTGGAGCGGAAGTCGGCGTAGGGCGCGCCCGCGGGGTCGGATTTGAAGAGGCGGCGGCAGAGGGGCAGGTCCTTCTGCTCGATTTGTTCCTGGAGGGAAATCGTGTGGGTGGAGACGATGAGCTGCCGGGCCTGGTCGGTGGCGTGGATGATGCCGGGCACGAGGTAGGCGAGGCTCTTGCCGACCCCGGTGCCGGCTTCGAAGAGGAGCGGGACATCGTCGGCGAGGGCGCCGGCCACGGCCCGGGCCATCTGTTCCTGCTCGGGCCGGTGCTCCAGCTTGAGGGCGTCGCACAGCGTCCCGGCCTCGCCGAAAATATCGCGCGCGAGTTCCCGGAGGCGTGACGGCTTGGCGCCGCCTTCATCGCTGAGCCCAATCATCCGGCGAATGAGCGCCTCGCGGCGGGCGGGCGCAAATCAATTTGCGCGGTGGGCGCGAAGCCGGCAGGGTGGCTTGCGGCTGGCTCGGGACTGCATGTCCCCGCGCCTGGCCGTCCCGCACTTCATTTTTGAAAACCGAAACGCACAACTCCAACTGGACCGACGAACTGGTGCGCTTTTTGTGCGAGGAGCCTGGCGTGGGGGCGGTGCGGTTGGACCCCGAAGCACATCGCGTGTCGGTGGCCACCTTGGGAACCGTGGACCTGACTGACCTGGAGGCGCGGCTGGCGGCCACGATCGCGGCGGTGGAGAAACGCCTGGCCGACCAGCCCGCGCGCCTGGCGGCGGCGGGGTTTTCGATGAAGAGGGAAGGCGGCGCGGTGGTGATCGGGCGCAACATGGGGGTGACGGCGGAATCCCTCTTGCAATGGCGCGAGCTCGAATGGCCGGAGATCGAGGCAGACGGCGCGCACGGCGAGCAGGAGTGGCGGATGTTGGCGACGCTGGCGGCGGTCTGCGGCGGAGCGGGGATCGCAGGATTTCTGTCGGATGTTTTCGCCCCGGGAATGCCCTGGCTCGCGAAGTCGTTCTATCTGGTGGGCATCGTTGCGGGCGGGTGGGACGCGGCGGTGGATTCGTGGGAAAACATCAGGAAACGCGAGGTCGACATTCATTTCCTGATGCTCGCGGTGGCGGTGGGAGCCATGTTCATTGGCGCGTGGGGCGAGGCGGTGCTGCTGCTGTTTCTGTTTTCGGCGTCGGGGGCGATGGAGGAATACGCCCTCGACCGCACGCAGCGTGAGGTGAGTTCCCTGCTGCGCTCGGCCCCGAAAACGGCGGTGGTGGTGGAGGCCGGCGCCGGCGAGCGGGAGGTGCCGGTGGAGCAGCTCAAGATTGGCGATCGCGTGCGGGCGAGACCGGGCGCGGCGTTTGCGGCGGACGGCGTCATCGTGGCGGGAAAGAGCGCGAGCGATGAAGCCAACCTGACCGGGGAGGCGACGCCGGTGGAGAAGGGGATCGGCGACCAGGTGTTCAGCGGCACGTTGAACCTGTGGGGCGCGGTCGATTACACCGTCGCCCGGCTGCCCGCCGAGAGCACGCTGCAGAAAATCATCCGCCTGATTCAGACCGCGCAGAAGTTGAAGGCGCCGAGCGAGCGATTCACGGACCGGTTTGGCACGGGCTACACGTACGCGGTCATCGGCGGATCGTTTGCGATGTTTTTGGTGTGGTGGCTGGGATTCGGGCTGCCCGCGTTCGTGAACACCCCGGAAGTGCGGTCGGCGTTTTACCGGTCGATGACCCTCATGGTGGTCGCCAGCCCGTGCGCGCTGGTGCTTTCGATCCCGTCGGCGATCCTGGCTGCGATTGCCTGGGGCGCGCGGCACGGCGTGCTTTTCCGGGGCGGCGCGGCGATCGAGAAGCTCGCGGACGTCGATGTCGTGGCGCTCGACAAGACCGGCACGTTGACCACGGGAGAGCTGGCGGTGGTGGGATACGAGAGTTTTCCGAAGGGGCGCGAGACGGAGGTGCAGGAGCTGGCGTATGCGCTGGAAAGCAAGTCGGAGCATCCTCTGGCGCGCGCGATCGTGCGCGATGCAAAGGCACGGGGCGTGCGGCTGGTCGAACTGGCTGAGTTTCGGAACATTGTCGGCCAGGGCGTGAGCGGGCGTCACGAGGGCGCCCAGGCCCTGCTCGGACGGCGGGAGCTGCTGGAGGCGGGACCGCTGGCGGGTTGGGCCGAAAAGCTCCCGCCGGCCGCGCCCGATCTTTCCGAGGTGTGGGTGATCGGCCGCGATGTGTTGGGCCGGGTGTTGTTGCGCGACCAGATCCGGGCCGAGACCAAGGGTGTGCTCGCGGAACTCAAGAAGATGGGGATTCGGACCGTGATGCTGACCGGGGACCGCCGGGCTGCGGCGGAATCCGTGGGCCGGGAGATCGGCTTGGATGAAGTGCGGGCGCATTTGACCCCGGAGCAAAAGGTGGAGGCGATCCAGGAATTAAGACAAGGTGGCGGAAAAGTGGCCATGGTCGGGGACGGCGTGAACGACGCGCCGAGCCTGGCCGCGGCGGATGTCAGCGTGGCCATGGGGGCGCGCGGCAGCGATGCGGCGCTGGAACAGGCGGAGGTGATCCTCATGCATGACCGGATCGAGAACTTCCTCGCCGCCGAGCGGTTGAGCCGGCGGGCCAAGGCGATCATCCGGCAGAACCTGACGCTGTCGCTGGGCGTGGTGGTCGTGATGATCGTCGCAACTGCAATCGGGGCGGTGCCGCTGGCGGTGGGTGTCGCGGCGCATGAAGGGAGCACGCTGGTGGTTTGCCTGAACTCGCTGCGGCTCTTGTTTGGTCGGAATGTGTGAGGGCTAGAGCTGACGCGCGTTCGCACGGACCGCCCGGTGAGGAGGAGTGGGGCGGGGTTAGGAAGAGCGAACTCCCGCTTGCCACCGTCTCGATTGCCGGCTGTGATCGCGCCGACGACGGGCCGTTTCACCCCCATGAAAACATGTCGTTTCATTCCCCAGCCGACCCCGCGCGTCGCCACGTCTTCACTATGAAAACTTCCAGTTGGAACGTGTTGGTTGTGTTGGCGGGATTGTTCGGGTGCGTTGGGTGCGAAAGCACGTCCAGCACCCCGTCGCGGCCGGTTTATTCGGCCAGCCAGGCCGGCCAGGTGATCACGCATGAAGCCGGGCTCGTTATGGAGGTGGAGGAAGTGCTGATCCAGGCCCCGAGCAGCTACGAGGGCGCGCCGGGCACCGGGTCGCAGATCGGCAGCGCGATGGGGCGAGGAGCCATGAGCGGGAATCCCATGATTTTGGCGGGAGCAATCGGCGGAATCATCGGCGCGAAGGCCGGCGCGGGTCTGGACAATCAAATTGGCGACAAGATCACCATTGCGATGGATGGCGGAAAAACGGTCACGATCATCCAGCCGCGCGACAAAAAACAGCCGATCATGCCGGGCGAGCGCGTGGTGTTGGAGAAGAGCAGCGGCAATACCCGGGTGGTGCGGGAGCAAGGGGACGGGGACAACTATTCGGGCGGCGGTCTGCAGGTGCGGTGAGGCGGGCAGGGAGGGATGGGCGCGCGCTAGCAGAGATTTGGTGCGAATATTCCACGGGTTTCGACGCCTGCCCCACACACCCCGTCGCTTCGCGCCACCCCTCTTCATAGAGGGGAATCAAGGCATCGTGAGCGGAAGTCCCTGCTGGAGCTGAAACGATTCAAGGGAGGCTCGAGCGACTTGAACAGGGCGCTGGCTCGGAGCGGCTACGACGCAACGCGCCGGGTCAGCGCGTTCCGCTTTTTGGTGAGGGAAGTTCAGAGCGAATTCGTAATCCAACTGCATGAGCCTGCGTCAAAGTTTGGGCTCTGCGGGAGGATACGCCTCAGTGTCGGGCTAGTCCTCGATCCACACCTGGTCGCGGGCGCGGACTTCTTCAAACAGGGCGAGGATCTCGAGGTTGTTCATTTCGATGCAACCCGCGCTGAAGGGCTGGCCGAGGCGGTGCTCGTGATTGGTGCCGTGGATGTAGATGTAGCGGTCGTGGGTATCCACCACCTCGCCGGCCGGATTGGTCCCGGCGTTGTGACCCGGTTCGAGGCCGCGCAGCCAAAGGATGCGCGTGGTGATCAGGTTGCGGGCCTGCTCGGCGGGGCTGAGTTCGGAAAAATGCTGGCCGGTGGCGACGCGGGCCTTGAACACGATGCCGGGTGGCTGGCCGGCGCCGATTTTCTCGGCGATCTCGTGCAGGCCGCGCGGGGTCCCGAGGGAATCCCTGATATTCGAGGGCGGGCGGAGGGAAGTGGAGACGATGTGGGATTTTACGAGCGATCCGTCGCGGTAAAATCCAAGCAGCTGCCGGCCAATGGATACGGTAATAAGCCGCGATGTCGGCTTGAGTCCGAGCGCGTGGCACTTTTCTTTGATCCGTTCCAACACATCATTCACGTGAGTAATTCATCCTCCTACAGAGTCGGTATCGTCGGTGCGACGGGCGCGGTCGGTCAAGAATTGATCGGTCTGTTGCTGTCGCGCTCGTTTCCCCTCGCGGAGCTGCGGCTGCTGGCCTCGGCTCGTTCCGCAGGTCGAATCGTCGAGGTCGGCGGGAAAAAGCTCACGATCCAGGAAGCGAAGCCCGAGGCTTTCGACGGGCTCGACATCGCCTTGTTCGCGGCGGAGGGTGCGATCGCCAAGGCGCTGGCGCCCGAGGCGGTGAAGCGCGGGTGCCTGGTGTTGGACAAGAGCTCGGCGTTCCGCATGGACCCGACCGTTCCGCTGGTCGTGCCCGAGATCAATCTCGAGGCCACCCGGGGCCATCAGGGAATCATCGCGAGCCCGAACTGCTCGACGGCGGTGGCGCTCATGGGCCTTTATCCGCTGCACCGGAAGTTCGGCGTGAAGCGCGTGTTCTTCTCCACGTACCAATCGGTGTCGGGCACGGGGGCCGATGCGATCGATGAACTCGAAGCGCAGACCCAAGCCTACGCCAAGGGCGAAGCGCTGACGAGGAAGGTTTATCCGTACCAGATTTTCCAGAACGTGATCCCGCAGGTGGATTCCTTTGGCTCGGACGGCTACACGGGTGAGGAAAGCAAGATGCGCGAGGAAAGCCGGAAGATCATGGGTCTGCCCGCGCTCAAGGTGTCGGCCACCTGCGTGCGCGTGCCGGTCGTGCGGGCGCATTCGGTGGCGGTGAACGCGGAGTTTGAGCGCCCGGTTGACCTCGCCGAGGCGCGTGAGGTGCTCGCGGGCTTTGCGGGCGCGCAGCTCGTCGATGACCCGGCGAACAAGGTTTACCCGACGCCGCTGGATTTCAGTCGCCAGGTCAAATGCGGCGTGGGGCGTCTGCGACGGGATACCGCCCTGGACAACGGCCTGGCGTTCTGGGTGAGCGGCGACAACCTCTGGAAGGGCGCCGCGCTGAATTCGATCCAGATTGCCGAGGCGATGATCAAGGCGGGCATCCCGCTGAAGGCGCGCGAGGCGGCGGTCGTTTGATGAGCCGGGTGCGTCCTTCGGGGCGCCCGTCTTGTCAGGGACGTGACCGAGCGAGCTCGCCCCCTACCGATTGCGCGTGCGCGGAAAAAATGGAGCTGCGGCGGCCCGCCGCGGTTCGGGCGCGTCGCGGGCGGGGTCGCCCGCGCTCCATCGTCGGCCATTGTTTACAGCCGGTCCAGGGTCTCGGCGGCGACGCCCCAGCGGAGGTTGTAGATCGAGTGGTGGAAGCGCTCGATCTTTCCCAGATTCGCGACCGCGAGCATGGTGACGACCGCGGCGGGAAGGACGTCGGCGCGGGCGGAGGGGAGGCCAGGGATCGCCTTGCGTTGCTCGAGGGTGAGCGGAGCGAGTTCCTCAAGCACGCCGCCGATGAGTCCGACATCGATGATGGGCGGGGTGTCCTCCATCTTCAATTGCTCGCGGGCGCCGTTGATCGCGCGGATGGTGCTCATGCTGCCGCCCATGAAGACGGCCGCGGCCGGCGCGGGTTCGAGATTGAACTGGAATCCGCTTTGCTTGATTTCGGCGACGGCGTGTCCGGCGAGCGCGGCGAGTTCCTGCTGCTGGAGGGGAGCGGCGGGATCCTTGATGAATTTTTCGGTCATCCGCACGCAGCCGAGTTGAAGGCTGACGGCCTGCTCGATTTTCCGTTGCTTGAACGAGAGGCATTCCAAGCTGCCCCCACCGAGGTCGAAGACATAGAAATCCTGAAGGTCCTCGAGTTCGGGATCGCAGGTGAGGCCGCGTCCGATGTAAGCCGCCTCCTCGCGGCCGCTGAGGATGCGGATTTCCTGCTTGGTGGCCGCCTTCACCCGCTGGCAGAACGCGGGGCCGTTGGACGCGTCGCGCACGGCGCTGGTGGCGACGAGCACGGTCCGGGCGACGGAGTATTCGGAGGTCTCCGCGACGAGCTCGCGAATGGCGCCGAGGGCGCGGGTCATGCCAACCTCGCTGAGGACGGGTTTTTCGTCGCTGATGCCTGCGCTGATGCGGGCGTCCAGCGTGCGGTTCTTCAGGACCCGGTACTGGCCGGTGGGCGCGCGGGCGACGATGAGGATCTTGATGGAGTTGCTGCCGATATCGATGACGGCGACGCGGGGAGGGAGAGCCATGGGAGATGGCCACAAAAAGGCGCGTCAGGCGCAAAGCAAATTCAGTTTTGATTTCCGGAACGTCATGCGCCGTAGCCAGGTCGTCGTGGGTTTGACTGGAGTCGGTGCGCCCTCGCCCCGGGCTTGGGCAGACGGCCCGAGGGCGGGCCGGCTCCAGGCAGTGAGTTCACTCAAATATCCCGGCTCTTGTTTCGGGGAGCTTCGCCTGCGACGAGCGCGGGCCAGGATGCGGTGAATTCGTCGACGAGCTTGGCGAAGGCCGTGGTCTCCGTTTCGCGGCGCACGGCGTCGGCGGAATCCGCGCTGCCCCAAGAGGTGGCGAGGGCGGTCTTGCGGGAAGTGGTCTCGTAGGCGGAATAAACGTAACCCGTGCGGGTATCGAGCAGCAGGGCGGAGGCGGTGGTCACCGCCGTGATCCGGCGCGTGGGCGACAGTCCCAGTGTGATCACCGACAGGGGTTTGGCGGTGTTTTCGTCGATGAAGGTGGTGTCGAAGGTATAGATGAACACGAGGTCGGCGTGCAGCCGGGCGGCGGCGCCGCGGATGTCCTGATCGCCCTCGAGTTGGGAGGGCAGCAGCATGCGGTTCAGGGCCACGAGGCCGGTGACTTGCGGCAGGGAAGCGATGCGGTCGACGTGATTGTCCTCACCCACCTCGCGCGACAGCACGACCGAGTAGCGGCCCGAGCCATGTTGGCCCCCGTGGCGACGGAGGTTGTAGTTCGTGTATTCCGGCGATTGGACGCGGACGAGGGCGATGCTGGCGGGGAAAGGGCGGGTGGGCTGGACGGCGAACGCGTCCTGGATGGCGGCGGGGGCGAAGGCTTGAAGATCGGCCTTGGGGCCGGGGGTGAGATACGTTGCGCAACCGGTGAGCGAGATCAGGGCAGCGGCGAGGGGAAGCAGACGAAGGAGCGAGGGCATGGTGAGGCCGATACGACCAGCCGGCCTGCCGATTGTTCTGAGCAACCCGAATTAAAGCGTGAAATCCTTCGGCGCGATGAGCACGACGAACTCGCCCTTGAGGCTGCCGGCGTTCAGTTTCGCCTGCACGTCGGCGGCGAGGCCAACGTGGAAGGTCTCGTGGAGCTTCGTGATTTCCTTGGCGATGCAGACGACGCGGTCGGGGCCGAGTGTTGCCACGATCTCGGCGGCGAACTTGTCGATGCGATGGCAGCTTTCGTAGAGGGCCAGCGTGTAGTCCAAATCGCGGTACTTCGTGAGAAAGGTGATGCGGGCCGCGGATTTCGGGGGCAGGAAGCCGGCGAACAGGAATCCATTGGTCGGCAGGCCCGCGGCGGAGAGGACGGCGACCACGGCGCTGGCGCCGGGCACGGGGATGACCGGCAGGCCGCGGCGGCGGCAGGCGCGAACGATGCGGAAGCCGGGATCGCTCAGGCCGGGGGTGCCGGCGTCGCTGACGACCGCGACGGATTTTCCCGTGGCGATGAACCCGGCGAGACGATCGGCGGCTTCGGTTTCGTTGTGCTCGTGGTAGGGGACAAGTTCGCGGTGCAGGCCGAGGCGCGTGAGCATGGCGCCCGTGGTGCGGGTGTCCTCACACGCCACGAGGTCGACGGCGGTGAGGATGGCGCGGGCCCGTTCGGTGAGGTCGGCCAGGTTGCCAATGGGCGTGGCGACCACGTAGAGATGGCCGGGCTGGGGCGTCAGCGAGGCGTTCACGGCTGGCGCGCTCATGACAACGGCACAGGACCGGCCGGGCGCAGGCGGCGACTACTGACCCATGCCCGGAATGCGTCCTTCCCAGGTCGCCGGGCGGTTCCACGGGATGGAGGAATCCTGTTTGGGATCCACGCAGCCGGAGAGGCCGAGGAGGGAGAAGGCCAGGAGCAGCAGGGCAAAGAGGGATTTGCGGGAGGGCATGTCTGGGGCGTTGATAAGATTATCCGGCGGGTCTGCAACTGTCGTTTCAGCGTGGGGGTCGTGAAAGTCGGAAGGGTCGAGGCGGTTTGGAGGCGAAACCTGGAGTCGCGATTCAGGACATGGTTTGGGGGCGGGCGTTCCGAATCGCCTGCAAGCAGGCTCCTCCAGGTGGGGGGCGGTCAGGCCTTCCAGGCGTAGGTCGAATCGTGCCACGGTTTGCGGACGGTTTTGACCACTTTGCTGCCGGGGTTGGCCGCGAGGTGCTCGAGGACCTTGAAGATCAGCTCGGTGCGTTCGGGCTGGTTGAGTTGGGCGGCGAGGGTTTCGGCCGTGAATTCGCGACCCTGGGCCGCCTGGAGGGCGGCGGCCATCTTGAGTTTGAGGGCGATCACGCTGCCGGCGGCCTTCTTGCCGGCTTCGACGCCGGGTTGATGGTAGGCATTGATCCCGACGAGCGAGGCGTACAGGCCCACGGCGCGTTCATAGAGGGCGATGAGCTGGCCGAGCGAGCGCGGGGAAACCTCGTTGACCGTGATCGTGATGGAGTGGCGGTTCTTTTCACTGAGGGCGTCGCGCGTTCCGAGGAGGAAACCCTGGAGAAAGTCGCCGCTGGTGACGCCGGGCTCGACCTCCATCGAGTCCGCGTCGACGCGGTCCTTGAGCACCTCGATGAACGTGACGAAGAAATTGTTCACGCCCTCGCGGAGTTGTTGCACGTACGCGTGCTGGTCGGTCGATCCCTTGTTGCCGTAGACGGCGATGCCCTGGTTCACGACGTTGCCGGCGAGGTCGAGCTCCTTGCCCAGCGACTCCATGACGAGTTGCTGAAGGTAGCGCGAGAAGAGGAGGAAGCGATCCTTGTAGGGCAGGACGACCATGTCCTTCGTGCCTTTGCCATCGGTGGCCCAGTACCACATCAGCGCGAGGAGCGCGGCCGGGTTGTCCCGTGCGGATGGTTTGCGCGTGACCTCGTCCATGGCGGCGGCGCCGGCGAGCATCTGGTCGATCTTGATGCCTTGGAGGGCGGCGGGGAGCAGGCCCACGGCGCAGAGTTCGGAGGTGCGGCCGCCGACCCAGTCCCACATCGGGAAACGGGCGAGCCAGCCCTCGGCTTGGGCAACCTGGTCGAGCTTGGAGCCCTCGCCGGTGACGGCGACGAACTGCTTGGCGTGATCAAGACCGGCGGCCTTGAAGGCAGTCTGGGTTTCGAGCATGCCGTTGCGGGTTTCGGCGGTGCCGCCGGACTTGGAAATGACGATGACGAGCGTTTGCTTAAGGCGGTTGCCAAGCTCGCCCAGCACGTAATCCATGCCATCGGGATCGGTGTTGTCGAAGAATGAGACGCGCATTTTGTCGCGTCCGCCCTTGATCCGGCCGAGGGCATGGCTGACGAGTTGCGGCCCGAGTGCGGAGCCGCCGATGCCGATGACCAGGACATCCTTGAATTTGCCGGCGGGGGCGGCGATTTCGCCCTTATGCACCTTGGCGACGAAGGCCTTGATGGCCTCGAGAGTGGAGCTGATCGCGGTGCGCAGTTCCGGGGTGGGGGCGAGTTCGGGATTCCGGAGCCAGTAGTGGCCGACCATGCGGTTTTCGTCGGGATTGGCGATCGCGCCCCCCTCGAGCGCGGCCATGTCGGCGAACGCCTGCTGGAGCTTTGGCTGCATGCCGGTCAGGAAATCGTCGGGAAAAGGCATGCGGCTGATGTCGAGCGACAGGCCGAGGCGGGCGTTGGTGTAATAGTGCGACTTGAAGCGTTCCCACGTCATAGGTCGGAAGAGATACCGGGCTGAGGTGGGCGGGGCTAGCGCGAAAAAGGGCATAAAGTTGCGTTGCCGAGGTGGGTCGAGCCCGTCCCGGCGAGCTGCGAGGACCAAACGTCGCCCGACGGCTTGCAAGGGGGCGCGTCCTGAGGGCGCGCGCTCCCCGGATTTTATGGATTGCTTGAGGGTGAGGCGGTCGCAATCAGTAGGGCTTCAAGCATGGCATTTGATCTCAAGCGCGTTTTGAAAGTGATGCTGTTCGCCTCGAACGGGCCGCTTTCGGTGAAAGACATCCAGACGGCCATAAGCCGTTTCCATGAGCAGGCGGCCAACCTGCCGCTGGTGGAGGCCACGACGGAGGCCGGGGCCGGGACGCCGGAAGATACGCCTGCGGCCGCACCCGAAGGCAATGACTCCGCGCCGGCCTTGCCGGGCGAGCCGGCGGAAGTGCTGGCGGTCGATCCCGCGGAGGATGATGAAAGTTATCGCGACGTGCCGACGCTGATTCCCGCGTCCCAGATCCGCGAGGCGATGGACGCCATCGCCCTGGAAATGCGGGCGGCGGACAGCGAGGTCATGGTAATGGAGAGCGCCAACGGATGGCGGCTGGTCACGCAGCCGCGTTTCGCGCGCTGGGTGCGATTGCTCCGCAACGAGCCGCCGCCGGTGCGCTTGAGCCCGTCGGCCTTGGAAACGCTGGCGGTCGTGGCTTATCGGCAGCCGGTCACGCGGGCGGAGATCGAGCAGATTCGCGGCGTCTCCGCGGACGCAGGCCTGCAGAAGCTCCTCGAGCGCGATTTGGTTTATATCGTGGGTCGCGCCGATCTTCCGGGGCGTCCGCTTCAGTATGGCACGACCGAAGGTTTTCTGGAATTCGTGGGCATCAAGTCGCTCGATGAGCTTCCGGCGTCCGACGTGCTATCGCCGCGCCAGATCGATGCCTGGTTGCAAACCTCGGCGAATCCGCGAGCGGCCGGCGATGCCGACATGGGGCTCGATGAGACCGAGGAGGACCAGCTGAGTCTGGAGCAAGCCTCGGTTGCGGCTGGAGATGCGGCCGATGCGACGGTGACGGCGGCGACGGCGGCGACAGATGAAGCCGCGGGCACGGACACGCCGGCGACGACTTGATCGGATTAGGGAAGCCAGGGTATTGGGGCTGGTCGCTTGGCGGTCGGCGCACATTCGTCCTTTCCCTTGGATCCTTCGTTCGGCTCAGGATGACGGTGGCGAGTATGTTTTGTCCTCTCCAAAGTTCATCTCCGCTTACCATGCAACCGCCAGCGCTTGCTCCTCAGCCTCAGGATGACCGGTGGCGGGGTATTTCCCTGTGAAGGAGGGCGGCCATGGTTGGCGAGCTCCGCCCGCCGGCAGGCCTTCTACAGATCCGCCGGGCGGTGCACGATCTCGGGGTAAACGCGGAAGATGAACCACAAGGCCACGAGTCCGAGGGCGAGCAGAAGGAAAGCGCCCACGAAATAGACGTAGCAACCGCGCTTGACCTCGCTCCGGAGGGAGCCGGGACGGGATTGGTAATGCTCGATAAGTCCGTCGGCGTCGCTGGCCCGCGAGGGGGTGGGGGGGGGCGGGGCGG
>JAEZDN010000163.1 GCA_023433275.1 Verrucomicrobiota bacterium | reverse complement strand
GGTGGGGGACGTTCGCGGGCGGGGTCGCCCGCGCTCCAATTGGCGGCGGGTCTCAGCAGGAGGCATTCAACCTGTCCGCCGGTGGGGCGGGTGGCGTGGAGCCGGGCGGGGATGACGGCGGCGTTGTTGCGGAACAGGGTGTCGCCCGCGCGGAGGTATTCGGGAAGATCGCGGAAATGGCGATGGGCGAGGGTGCGGGCCTGGCGATCCACGACGAGCAGACGGGATTCATCGCGCCGCTGGGCTGGCTGCTGGGCAATCAGCCGTTCGGGGAGGGCGTAGTCGAAGAGATCGGTGGGAAGAGAGGCCACGCTTCAAATGAAGGCTTGCCCTGTACCGGGCGGCGAGTTTCTTCCGACATTCGGCCGGGTTACGCCGCTTTAGCTCAGTTGGTAGAGCGACTCATTCGTAATGAGTAGGTCGTCGGTTCAAGTCCGACAAGCGGCTCCATGCTTCGCCGATCGGAGCGAGGGGAAAGATCAAACGGGTTTGTCCCGTAGTAGCCTGTTTGCAGGCGAAAGGGCATTCCGGGGGCAGTCGACGCTTCGGGTCGCCTGTAAACAGGCTCCTACAAGGGGAGATCAGTTGTCCGCGATGTGGTCGTCGCTGAGATGGCCCTGCAGTTTGCGGCGGAGCTTTTGGGTCTCGATTTCGGCCTTCAGGCGGGTGGCGAAGAGTTGCAGGCGTCGCCTCGTGTCCAACTCCTCGAGGAGGGATTGCTTGAACGCGCCGTCCTCGCACAGATTGAACGCGGCGATGTCGGCGAACGTGTCGACGTCCTCGATATTCTCCAGGAACTGGGTCATGCCCTTCGGCACCGGGGAGCCCAAGCGGCGCCGGAGATTCAGGAGGCGCATGACCTCCAGGCGTTCGATCTCGAGTTCGGGCTGGTTGCCGCCGGCGACGGTGGCGAGCGGCTTCACCCGGATAAGGCGGTACGGGCTCTCGCGCACCACGGTTTGGATTTGCACGCGGCAAATGCCCTGCAGGAGAAGGTTGGAGGTGTCGTTGTCCGCCTTTTGGCAGGCACGGACGATGCCGACGGTGGCGATGGCATGGGACGGCTCGTGGGCGTCGGGTTCGGCCGCATTCGGGGCAGCGAGACGGGCCACGGCGAAGAGCCGGTCGCGGGCCAGCACGTCGCGCAACATGTGGCGGTAACGCGGTTCGAAAATATGGAGGGGCAACAGGGCCTGCGGAAAGAACACGGTGTTCGGGAGGGTCATCACCGGCACCGTCTCGGGCACATGCAGCGTTTCCATGGGGGTAACCAAAGCCGGTTCGGCGGGGCGGGCAAGTGCGGGCGTGAAAAGGAAGTCGGGCTGGGGTCCCGACGCGCCGCGGCCCGGTCGGGAAACGAGCGCTGTCCGCCCCAACGGGACCACGCGGCCCTACACCCGCCACCGTCATCCTGAGCAGGGGCGGGCGGGTCAGTCCGGCTTCGCGGCATGAAGCCGGGTGAGGGCACCCGGCCCACAGGACGAAAAGGATTAACGGGAACAGTTCAGGGTAAACCACAGGTAGCACAGATACGCACCGATCAGAATGGCTCACAGCGGTTAAGAGCACACGGTTTGTAACTACACCCGCCACCGTCATCCTGAGCAGAGCGAAGGATCCAAGGGTGCGCGGTCAAGCCGCGCCCCTACATCCGACTGCATCGTTCCGCCTCAGGGCGCAGCAAGACTGCGCCCCTACGAATCCCTTGCCCGATTCATTCAACCCGGCAACAGGCGGCGGATTTCCTGGACCAGCACCTGCAAGGGGGCGGTCTTGCTCACGTAGGAGGAGATCTTCCATTTCAAGGTTTCCTCGACGACCTGCGGTTCGAAAAGCACGCCGGTCAGGAGGATGACGGGTTTGGTCGGAAGGAGCGCGCGGAGTTGCTCGATGAGGTGGAGGCCGTCGGTCTCCTCGAGCTGGAGATCGGAAATGATCAGGTCGGGCGGATCGGATTCGACGACGCGGCGCGCCTCGATCGCGGTGCTGGCGGTCGACACGCGGAAACCCTGGGCCGAGAGATATTCCTTCAGCAATTCGAGGATCGGCACCTCGTCGTCGATCGCGAGAATGTGGCGGGGGGCCGTCGCGGTGGCGTCGGACGGGGACGAGGAAGGGGGGAGACTGCTCATGAGGAAGAAGGGGAAGGGGATTGGACTTGGAGGACGACGACGCCGCCGACGACCTTGTCGCGGTCACGCAGGGGATAGACGTTGAGCCGGACCGAAACGGCCGGGCCGTCCTTCGGCGTGAGCGTGGCGGGCTTGTCGCGAAGCTCGTGGCCATCGACGAGCGTCCGGGCGAGCACGTCGAAGGTGGGTTTCGCGGGCTGGGAAAGGGCGAGGATGCGCGCGAGGGGACGGTCGACGAGCTCGGCGGGTTCGAATCCCGTGAGGTGGATGGCCGCGGGGTTCAGGCGCGAGATGTTCATGAGCTTCGTGACCACGAACACCGCGTCGGAAATCGAATCGATGATGAGGAGGTTGTACCGGTTCTGGTGCTCGATGGCTTGCTTGGCCCAGCGTTCCTCGAGGTTTTGGATGGCGAGCTTGGCGTTGGCGGCGGTGAGCTCGGCGGTGCGCTCGCGGACGCGGGCCTCGAGTTGCTCGTTGCTTTGGGCGAGCACGGCCGCGGCGTGCCGGCGGGCGGCGAGATCGTCCCGGATCAGCCAGGCGGCGCCGAGGAGCAGGAGGAGATCGAGGCCGAGGCCGCCGAGGACGGTCCACCGGGTGGTTTGGGCCTGTTGGAAGGAGGCGCGGTCGCGGGCTGAGAGGAGATCGGTCTGGCGCTCCCGGAATCGCTCGATCTGGCGGGTGAGTTCGCGGTGATCGTCGTTGGTGGCATCGCCGGCGAGGACGAGATTGAGGGCGGCGGTGTCGCCGGTGCGTTTGAGGCTCGAAACCTCGCTGGCGCGGCGGGCGCGGCGGGCGAGGATCTCGGCGATGGCCCCGAAGGGCCCGGCTTCGTCGGAGCCCGCGGTGAGGGCGGTGATCACGTCCACGCGTTCCCCGAGTTCGGCAAACTTGTCCTGGTATGCGGCGTGGTCGCGTGGATCGCCGGAAGCGAGGTAGCGGCTGAGTTCGCCCTCGGCGGCGGAGAGGGTGGGCTGCAGGGCGTCGAGTTCGCTGATCAGCGCGTGGGTGTGGTTGACCCAGTCGCTGGTGGCGACGGAGCGGTTGAGGTTCCGCAGGGAGACGGCGACGACGGCGACGAGCACGGCGGCGATGACCGCGAAGAAAACGAGCACGCGGCGGAGCGTGCGATCGCCGAGGAAGCTGGGCGGGCTGGGGTCAGTCGACATCGAAAGCGGAGGAGGAGGGGCCGCCGGGGACCGGATCGCCGCCGGTGCGGGAGACGGTGGCGATCATGGTTTTTCGGCGGGTGGAGTAGGAATAAGTGAATTCGGAGGCGGTGGTCCAGTTCGCCTCGAGGGAGGCGGCCACCTTCGTGGCGATGTCGCGGATTTCGGCGCCGGAGCGGGTGAGGGTGAAGAACACGGCGCGGTTGTTGTAGTCGAGGTAGGCCTTGTTTTCCGTCACGTAGCATACGGCGTGGGCCACGCGCCCGGCGAGCCGGATATGGATGAGGCGCGTCTTGAACCCGTGCCGGCGGAGGACGTAGTCGGCCAGCACGGCGTAGTCGTCGCAATCGCCGCGTTCGCGCGCCAGGAACGTGGGGGCGGATTGGATCGGGCCATGGAACTCGTAGGCGAAGTCGCCGAAGTAGCCGGCGAATTTCTTGGCGTTGAGATTGGAGTTTTCCGTGAGCTCCCGGAGCGTGACCGCGTCGAGCTCGCCCGCCGCGCCCCAGCCGCCCGCGAGCAGCAATAGCCAGAGGACGGCCCGGATCGGCCGGATAAGGGGGGAGGACAGGGAAAACACGGGAGCGCGAACAAGGGTGGCCCTAGCTATCGACCGAAACGGAGCGAGGTTTAGGAGACCAAATGCGTCTGGCTGATATAGATAGACTAAGGTCCAGCGTTGCTTCTGCAAGTCCGGGACTGAATTCTTCCGGACCGCTGAGATGTCCACGCCGTCCACGCACCGCCTCACCCCCGTCCCGGGCGACCGGATCCGCCGCCTTTCGCCCTTCGGTCTGGGCCGGACGAAGCCGAAACATTTTCGCGACATGCTGAAGGTGGCGTGGGACAACCGCGACAACCTCGGCTATGCCTGGAAAGTACTCAACCGGGGCGTCTGCGACGGTTGCGCGCTCGGTGTGGCGGGCCTGCATGACTGGACGATCGACGGCGTGCACCTGTGCATGACGCGGTTGAATCTTCTCCGATTGAACACCATGCCCGCGATGGACCCGGCGGTGCTCGCGGACGTGGCGGCGTTGCGCGGCCGGGACAATCGCGCGCTGCGCGCGTTGGGCCGGCTGGCGCACCCGATGCGGCGGCGGAAGGGCGAGAAGGGTTTCACGCGCATCAGCTGGGACGAGGCGCTGGCCTCGATCGGGAGCCGGTTGCGCGCGACCGACCCGCGGCGCATGGCGTTTTTCGTGACCGCGCGCGGTGTGACGAACGAGATTTATTATGCGGCGCAGAAGGCGGCGCGTTTCCTCGGCACCAATCACGTCGATAACGCCGCGCGCCTGTGTCATTCGCCGTCCACGGCTGCGATGAAGCATATGCTCGGGCTCGCCGCGACCACCTGCAGTTACAAGGACTGGTGGGGCGCGGACGTGGTGGTGTTCTTCGGCTCCAACCCGGCCAACGACCAGCCGGTCTCGACCAAGTACCTGCACATCGCGAAGGAGCGCGGGACGAGGATCATTTTGGTTAATCCGTATCTGGAGCCGGGCATGCAGCGCTATTGGGTCCCGTCGACTGCGAGCAGCGCGTTGTTCGGGTCCGACCTCGCCGACTACTGGTTTCCTGTGGGGCAGGGCGGAGACATCCCCTTCCTGTACGGCGCGCTCAAGCACCTCATCGAGACGGGTCGCGTGGACCGCGGCTTCGTCGACGCGCACACGCATGATTGGGCCCAAGTCGAAGAGCGCGCACGGGCGCTGGCGTGGGAGGAATTGGAAAAAGGAAGCGGGCTGCCGCGCGCGAGCATCATCGAGTTCGCCGAGCTGATCGGGAACGCGCGGAGCGGCGTGTTCGTGTGGAGCATGGGCATCACGCAACATCAGTGGGGCGCCGACAATGTGCGCATGATCCTGAACCTGGCACTCGCGCGGGGCTTTCTCGGCCGGGACCAATGCGGGGTGATGCCGATCCGCGGGCACTCGTCGGTGCAGGGCGGCGCCGAGATGGGGGCATATTCGACGGCATTTCCCGGCGGCAAGCCGGTCAATGCGGCCAATGCCGCCGCCCTCGCGGCGCATTATGGTTTTCCGATCCCCGACTGGCCCGGGCTCACGGCGACGGAGATGGTCGAGGCGAGCGACCGCGGGGAACTCGACGTGTTCTACATGATCGGCGGCAATTTCCTGCGCACGCTCCCGGATCCCGACCACGTGGCGGCGGCCTTGTCGCGGGTGCCGTGTCGCGTGCACCAGGACATCATGCTCACCGACCAGATGCTGCTGGATCCGGCCGACGAGGTGATCCTGTTGCCGGGCAAGACGCGTTATGAACAGGATGACGGCGGCACCGAGACCAGCACGGAGCGGCGCGTGATGTTCACGCCGGAAATCCCGCGGCAGGTCGGCGAGGCGCGCGCGGAATGGAAAATCCTTTTGGAAGTGGCGGCCGCCGCGTGGCCGGAGCGCGCGGCGCAACTGGGATGTCGCACCGGTTGGGAGATGCGCGAGGAGATCGCGCGGGTCGTGCCGTTCTACGACGGCGTCCAGCATTTGCGGAAGACCGGTGACGCGTTCCAGTACGGCGGCCCGCACCTGTGCCCGGGCGGCGTGTGCCCCACGGAGGACGGGCGCGCGCGCTTCGTCGCGGTGGATCTGCCGGACCGTGCCCCGCGTGCGCCCGGGGTTTTCCATGTCAGCACGCGCCGGGGCAAACAGTTCAACACGCTCATCTACGCGGAGGTGGATCCCCTCAACGGCGCGGCGCGCGACGCGGTGCTCATGAACGAGGAGGACGCGGCCGAATTGCGCCTCCTGCACGGTGACCGCGTGTCGCTGGTGAACGATCGCGGGCGGTACGACGGGCGGGTTTTCCTGGCGCCGCTGGCGCGAGGCAACCTTCAGGTGCACTGGCCCGAAGGCAACCACCTGATCCGGCGCGGCGTCGGGGACCGCGGCGGCGGCGTGCCGGATTATAATGCGCATGTGCGAATCGAGAAGATACTCTAACCGCGGATGGGACGAATGTGAATCGTCGCTCAGAATGTAGGAGTCTGCTCGCAGGCGATTCGCGTGATGCCGCTTGCGTGATCGCCTGCAAGCAGGCTCCTACCGCCGAACCATGAAGCCATCAACCAACCCCCCATCCTCCCACGCGGCGCGCACGGTGCAACGCCGGCAGGCGGGCGTGGCGGCGGTGGATGAGCGCGATGACCTCGCGGTCGAGGAACCGCTCGAGATCCGCGTCGAGGGCCGGCCGGTGGCGGTCACGATGCGTACCCCGGGCCACGACGAGGAACTGGCGGCGGGATTTCTGCTCACGGAAGGCGTGGTGGCACGACGCGAGGACATCGTGGCCATCCGCCCGGTGACGGCGAAGAACGGCGGGGGACTCGAGCCAAACATCGTGGACGTGCGGCTGACGCGGCCCGAGGCGGTGGATTTTGCGCGGCTCACGCGGCACGTATTCACAGCCAGCAGTTGCGGGTTGTGCGGGAAGGCGACCATCGCGGCCGTGCAGGCGAAAATGCCCGCGATCGGGCCCGACGTCGGGCCCCGCGTGAGCGCGAAGGTGCTGGCCGCAATGCCGGCGACGCTGGGCGCGGCGCAGGAAACGTTTCAGCGCACGGGTGGCTTGCACGCGACGGGGCTGTTCGCGGCCGACGGGCGGTTGCTCGTTTCCCGGGAGGACGTGGGGCGGCACAACGCGGTCGACAAGGTGATCGGTCACCTGCTGCTGACGGGAGAGTGGGATCCGTCCGAGGTGATCCTGTTGGTCAGCGGACGCGTGGCCTTTGAGATCGTGCAGAAGGCGCTGGCTGCCCGGATCGCGTTGGTGGCGGCCATCTCGGCGCCCACGAGCCTGGCGGTGGATTTTGCGCGGGCGGGCGGGCAGACGCTGGTGGGGTTCCTGCGCGACGGGCGCATGAATGTGTATGCGGGTGCGGACCGGATCGTTTCATGAGAGACGCGACAAACAGGGTCGCAGGCGATGGGTTGAAAACCGGGACCGCGGCCCATGAAACGCTGCGGTTGAATCCCAATTGTTGTTACCAGGCTTGTGCGGGTTGTTCCTCGATCGCGCGGTTGCGTGAGTTTCAGGGACGCCATCCCCTGGACTGGAAAAGCCGGCTCGTGGGGTCGGCGCGATTGCTTGCCGCGGCGCGGCAACATGAAGGCGTGTTTGCGCCCCAAGCTGGCGAAAGGGAGGAGATGTCGGAGTCGAACTGCGCCGAATGCGGGGCATTCGGCGCCCACGACTTCGGTCACATCTGGCTTTGCGCCGACTGTCATGCGTGCAAAGGCGCGTGTTGCGCGGATCCGGCCGAGTAGCCGGATTCATGCCGAATTGTTCCGGCTAATCCTTTCGTCCTGTGGGCCGGGTGCCCTCACCCGGCTTCAGGCTTCAATGCCGCGAAGCCGGACTGACCCGCCCGCCCCTGCGCAGGATGACGGTGGCGGGTGTAGGGGCGCGGCTTGACCGCGCCCATTTCTCGCAGCGGGAACCGAGGGCGTGGACGAGCCACGCCCCGTGCACCCGAAACAGTCCGACCGCACGCTGCGGAATCGCGCTCCTTCTTCGGGGTTCCGGCTACGGGGCCAAGAAAGAGCGTCCCTGGCCACCCGTAGGGGCGCAGACTTGCTGCGCCCGGAGGCACGTGCGCGAGGCGGAGGGCTCAGCAAACATGTGCCCCTACCCCTACGTAGAGGCTAAAGGTGTGACAACCTCGCTGTCGCAGGTGTGTCACATGTGGAGCAATGTGAGACATTAAGTGTCAAAACTGGAGCGTTTGAGAAGTCCTGTTTCCACCTATTAAACTATCAAGATACTGATGATCAGATGGTAGCGATCTGGTGCAGCGATGAGGCACATTGCCAGCTGAGGAGCGGGCATGAGCAAGATTCTCGGCATCGATCTGGGTACGACCAATTCCTGTATGTCCATCATGGAGGGCGGGGAGCCGGTCGTTATTCCGAATGCGGAAGGCGCGCGCACCACGCCGTCCATTGTGGCATTTACCAAGTCCGGTGAGCGCGTCGTTGGCCAAGCCGCCAAGCGCCAGGCCGTGACCAATCCCAAGAACACCATTTTCTCCGCGAAGCGCCTCATCGGCCGCAAATTCAGCGAAGTCAGCGAGGAGGCGAAGAACCTCCCGTACAAGGTCGTGGCCGGCAAGAACGGCGACGCCTACATCGAGGTGCAGAACGGCGACAAGACCGAGCAGTTCGCGCCCCAGCAGATCGCCGCGTTCGTGCTCGGCAAGCTGAAGGCCGACGCCGAAGCCTATCTCGGCGAGAAGGTCTCGCAGGCCGTCATCACGGTACCTGCCTACTTTAACGACGCGCAGCGCCAGGCCACCAAGGACGCCGGCAAGATTGCCGGCCTCGAGGTGCTCCGCATCATCAACGAACCCACCGCGGCCTCGCTCGCCTACGGTCTCGACAAGAAGAAGGACGAGAAGATCGCCGTCTTCGACTTGGGTGGCGGCACGTTCGACGTCTCGATCCTCGAGATCGGCGACGGCGTGTTCGAGGTGAAGGCGACGAACGGCGACACGCACCTCGGCGGCGACAACTGGGACGACGCGCTCATCGGCTGGCTCGTTGACTCCTTCAAGAAGGAAAACGGCATCGACCTCCGCAAGGACCCGATGGCCCTCCAGCGCCTCAAGGAAGAGGCGGAAAAGGCGAAGATCGCGCTGTCCTCGGCCACCACTTACGACATCAACCTGCCGTTCATCACGGCGGACGCCTCGGGCCCGAAGCACCTCAACCTGCAGCTGACCCGCGCGAAGATGGAGCAGATCTGCGACAGCCTGTTCGAGCGCTGCGTGCCCCCGTTCAAGAACTGTCTCAAGGATTCCGGCATCGGCACCGACAAGATCGATGAGCTGGTGCTCGTCGGCGGCATGACCCGCATGCCGAAGGTCGTCGAGATCGCCAAGCAACTCGGCGGCAAGACCCCGCACCAGGGCGTGAACCCCGACGAGGTCGTCGCCATCGGCGCGGCCATCCAGGGCGGCGTGCTCAAGGGCGACGTCAAGGACGTCCTCCTGCTCGACGTGACCCCGCTCACGCTCGGCATCATGACCGCGGGCGACGTCGCCACGCCGATGATCCCGCGCAACACGACGATCCCTTCCAAGAAGACCCAGGTCTTCTCCACCTACAGCGACAACCAGCCGGGCGTCGAGATCGTGGTCCTCCAGGGCGAGCGCCCGATGGCCCGCGACAACAAGAATCTCGGCACCTTCAAGCTCGACGGCATCCCGCCGGCGCCGCGCGGCACGCCGCAGATCGAGGTCACTTTCGACATCGACGCGAACGGCATCCTGCACGTGTCCGCCAAGGATCTCGGCACCGGCAAGGAACAGAAGATCACCATCCAAGGCTCGTCCGGTCTCTCCAAGGAAGAGGTCGAGAAGATGACCAAGGAGGCCGAGCTCAACGCCGCCGAGGACGCCAAGCGCAAGGAAGCGGTCGAAACCCGCAACCAACTCGACACGACGATCTACCAGCTCGAGAAAACCCTGAAGGACGCGGGCGACAAGCTCCCCGCTGACGTGAAGGGCAAGTTCGAGACCGCGATCGCCGACGCCAAGAAGGAGCTCGAATCCAACGACCCGGCCAAAATGAAGGCCGCCCTGGAGAACCTCCAGAAAGTCGGCGGCGAACTCTACCAGCAGGCCCAGGCCGCGCAGGCGGCCGCCGGCGCCCAGCCGGGGGCCGACGCCGCCGGTGCCGCCGGCAGCACCGAGCCCAAGAAGGCCAAGAAGGTCGAGGGCAACGTGGTCGACGCCGACGTCGAGATCGTCGAGGACGACAAGAAATAACCTTTCACGCGCGCCCGGCCCGGGTTACAGGGTCGGGTTCGCGTTTTTCCATCCCACAAACTTCAACCCACAACCAATACCCATATGGCTAAAGTGAACATCAAACCCATCGGTGATCGTGTGCTCGTGCAACACATCGAGGAAAAGGAACAGGTCCGCGGCGGGATCATCATCCCCGACAGCGCCAAGGAAAAGCCGCAGGAGGCGAAGGTCATCGCCCTCGGCACCGGCAAGAAGGATGAGAACGGCAAGGTCTCGGCCTTCGAAGTGAAGGTCGGCGACAAGGTGCTGATCTCCAAATACGGCGGCACCGAGGTGAAGATCGACGACCAGAAGTACACCCTGGTCCGCGAGGACGACATCCTCGGCGTCATCGCCTGATAAACCCGGATCCCACACCCAAAATCCCAAACCCTTAATTTTAAAATCATATGGCAGCCAAACAACTCCTGTTCGACGAGGCCGCTCGTCAGAAAGTCCTCCGCGGTGTCGAGATCCTCTCGCGCGCCGTCAAGGTCACCCTCGGGCCCAAGGGCCGCAATGTCGTCATCGACAAGAAATTCGGTTCCCCGACCGTCACCAAGGACGGCGTGACCGTCGCCAAGGAAGTCGAGCTTCCCGACCCGTACGAGAACATGGGCGCGCAGATGGTGAAGGAAGTCGCCTCCAAGACCTCCGACAGCGCCGGTGACGGCACCACCACCGCGACCGTGCTCGCCGAGGGCATCTATCGCGAGGGCCTGAAGAACGTCACCGCCGGCGCCAACCCGGTGTACCTCAAGCGCGGCATCGACAAGGCCGTCGAGGCCGCCGTCGCCGAGCTCGCCCGCGTCTCCAAGAAGGTCAACGACCGCGAGGAGATCCGCCAGGTCGCCACCGTCTCCGCCAACTGGGACGAGACGATCGGCAACATCATCGCCGACGCCATGGACAAGGTCGGCAAGGACGGCACCATCACCGTCGAAGAGGCCAAGTCCATCGAGACCACCCTCGACGTCGTCGAGGGCATGCAGTTCGACAAGGGCTACCTCTCGCCGTACTTCGTCACCAACGCGGAGAGCCAGGAAGTCGTCCTCGAGGACGCCTACGTGCTCATCCACGAGAAGAAGATCAGCAACCTGCAGGAAATGCTCCCGCTGTTGCAGACCGTCGCCAAGAGCGGCAAGCCCCTCCTGATCATCGCCGAGGAAGTCGAGGGTGAAGCCCTCGCCGCCCTGGTCGTGAACAAGATCCGCGGCACGCTCAACGTGTGCGCCGTCAAGGCCCCCGGCTTCGGCGACCGCCGCAAGGCCATGCTCGAGGACATCGCCGTCCTCACCGGTGGCAAGTGCATCACCGAGGACCTCGGCCTCAAGCTCGAGAACCTCACCCTCGCCGACCTCGGCCGCGCCAAGCGCCTCGTCGTCGACAAGGAGAACACCACGATCGTCGAGGGCAACGGCAAGAGCTCCGACATCCAGGGCCGCGTCAAGCTGCTCCGCCGCCAGATCGAGGAGACCACCAGCGATTACGACCGCGAGAAGCTCCAGGAGCGCCTCGCCAAGCTCGCCGGCGGCATCGCCGTGATCAACGTCGGCGCCTCCACCGAGGTTGAGATGAAGGAGAAGAAGGCCCGCGTCGAAGACGCCCTCCATGCGACCCGCGCGGCCGTGGAAGAGGGTATCGTCGCCGGCGGCGGCGTCGCCCTGCTCCGCACCGTCAAGGCGATCGACGCCCTCAAGCTCGAGGGTGACGAGGCCTTCGGCGCGCAGATCGTGCGTCGCGCGATCGAGCACCCGATCCGCATGCTCTGCACCAACGCCGGCGTCGACAGCGGCGTCGTCGTGAAGGAAGTCCTGGCCGGCAAGGCCAACTTCGGCTACAACGTGGCCACCGGCGAGTATGAGGACCTCGTGAAGGCCGGCGTGGTTGACCCGACGAAGGTCACCCGCACCGCGCTGCAGAATGCGGCCTCGATCGCCGGCCTGCTCCTGACCACCGAGTGCATGATCACCGACCTGCCCGAGAAGGAGAAGGCTCCGGCCCCGGGCGGCGGCGGCATGGGTGGCATGGGCGGCATGGACTACTAACCGCCTTCGCTCCCTCGGAGCTACGGCGCGACAAGGCCCAGCCTCACTCGCAAAAAAACTTCAAGGCGCGCTCTCCGGAGCGCGCCTTTTTCGTGTCCCAGCCGGAGCCATGCAGTCGGAATGCCATTCCGCCGCGTGCGCGGTCGGACCGTCTCGTTGTAGGGGCGTGGCTCGCCCACGCCCTCGGTTCCGCAGCGAACGGCGCGGTCTCGTCGCGCCGCAACACCCGCCACCCGTCATCCTGAGCAGAGCGAAGGATCCAAGGATCCGTGGTCGAACTGTCTCGTTGCAGGGGCGTGGCTCGACCACGCCCTCGGTCCCACAGCGAGGAAAGGGCGCGGTCAAGCCGCGCCCCTGCACCCGCCACCGTCATCCTGAGCAAAGCGAAGGATCCAAGCGTGCGCGGTTGGACCGTCTGGTTGTAGGGGCGTGGCTCGACCACGCCCTCGGTCCCACAGCGCGGGAAGGGCGCGGTCAAGCCGCGCCCCTGCACCGTCCGTCTTTCCGGCTAAGACCACACGTTTGCGGAGCCGGCCGGGGGAGGGAGGACCGCTTGACAGGGAAACTGAGTGAAACAAGATGATTCACATGAAAACAGTGACCGTCCGTCAGTTGCGCACTGAGTTCCCCAAGGTCCTTGCCTGGGTCAATGCCGGCCAGGAAGTGACCATCACCCGGCGCCGGAAGGTCGTGGCCAATCTCACGCCGGCGGGTGACGCGGCGAAGAAGAAACCCATCGTGCCCGATTTCCGCGCCCGGCTGCACGCCATTTACGGTGACAAGGTGATCCCGGCGGAGGTGATGGCTGATTTGCTGGCTGACAACAAGGGCCGCTACTGATGGCGGCTTCCGTCTATGCCGACACGAGCTTCCTCGTGTCGCTTTATATCCAGGACGCCAACTCTGCCAAGGCAGCCGTGACGGTGGCCAAGCTCCTGCCCGTCTGTTTCACGCCGCTGCTGGAGCACGAGCTGCGCAATGCGATCCGCCTTTGCGTATTCCGCCGCCAGATCACGACAGTGCAGCGGGAGCAGGCCCTGCATGATCTCGAAAGTGACAAGGCCGCCGGCGTGCTGCACCCCGTACCGCTGGACTGGCCCAAAGCCCTGAAGCATGCGGAGGCGCTCGGCCGCCGGCATACGGAGGGGTTGGACGCCCGGGGCATGGACATACTGCACGTCGCTTCGGCCCTGGCTTTGAAGGCTAATGTGTTTGTGACCTTCGATGAGAGGCAACGCGAACTCGCCCGTGTGGCGGGATTGGAAGTCCGCGGTTAGATTCCGCCGCGTGCGCGGTCGGACCGTCTCATAGCAGGGGCGTGGG
>JAEZDN010000145.1 GCA_023433275.1 Verrucomicrobiota bacterium | reverse complement strand
CCCCTACAATGTTCAGGCGGAGGATCGCCGGCCGGCGGTTGAAAAGGGGGCGGAGGCGGTTAGTTTTGCTGGCATGAAGCCAATCGGATGGACGCGTGGTCTGGCCCTGATCGTTGGCGGCATCGCTGCGGCGGCTGCGGGCGCGGCGGCCGGGGATGAAGTTGCGGCGGGGCGCGTGGCGGTGCGGTTCTTCGAACCGGAAACGTTCACGGACCTGCGGGAGGCGGGCTTGGATTTTGAGAACGAGCGGGGGCGGGCGTTCTATCTGCCGTTGTTCCAAAAACATCTCGAGCAGCGCGCGCCCAGGTATTTGAAGGAGGGGGAGCGTCTGGAGCTGACGTTCACGGACATCGATCTGGCCGGGGAATTCGAGCCCGGGCGCGGGCTGGCTTATTATGATGTGCGGATCGTGCGGGATCGTTATCTGCCCCGGCTGGCGTTTCAATTTCGCGTGACGGCGGCGGATGGCACGGTCGTGAAGGAAGGAGAGCGCCGGCTGGCTGATGGATCGTTCATGATTCGCGGGGCGGGCATGGACAACGATTCGCTGCGCTACGAGAAGGCGATGCTCGACGACTGGATGCGCCGGGAATTTCGTCGCGCGAAGGATTGAGCGGCAGGAGGGCGGCAGCGCGGGCGGTCTGGTTTGGGAGGTGGCTGCGGGCGTTGCGAGCGCCGGGGCGAGGGCGCCCCGGCTCCAGGGACGCAGGCGGCTAGCGGAGGGGTGGCGGGGGCGGGGCGTCGTTCTCGAAAATGCTGCCGGAGGAAACGGGGGCGGTGCGCCAGTTGAAGGCGATGGTCAGCATGCGCAGGACGAACGTGATCGCGACCGTGGCGATGGCGGAGCGGTTGGCGGACCAGCCGACGATCGCGGTGCAGAAAAGAAACACCACGGTCGCGGCCAGGGCGATGAGGAGGTAGAACTGGCCCGGCTTGAAGACGAGAGGCTCCTCCTGGCAGAGGACGTCGCGGAGGGCGCCGCCGCCGACGGCATTGACGAGGCCAACGAGAATCGCGGCGGGAGGAGCGAGACCGGCGAGCAGGGCCTTTTGCAGGCCGAAGGCGGCGTAAGCGCCGAGTCCCAGGGCGTCCACGATGGCGATCAGCCGGGCGAACTGGTGGATGCGCGAGCCGAAGAACACGCCGCCGATGGCGCCGAGCACGACGGCTTCGAGGTAGTGGGGATTGGTGAGCAGCGGGGTCGGGCCCTGCGCGAGGAAGAGGCCGTCACGAATCAGGCCGCCGCCCAGCCCGGTGACGAGGGCGAGCGCGACCACGCCGACGATATCGTAGTTCTTCTTGATGCCCGCGAGTGCGCCGGAGAGTGCGAAGGCGAAGGTGGCGCCAAGGTCGAACAGGGCCGGCAGCGCGAAACTGGAGGAGGCGGTCATGGTTGGGCGGCGGCCGGGGTTGGGGGCGCGGGCGCGGCGGGTTGTGACGCGGCGGGAAAAACGACGCCCCGTGTGGCCTCGGCCAGCTCGCGGGCGGCGGATTCGATCGCGGCCTGGTCGGCGGGGGAATTCTTGACGACCGGGTGTCCGCTCGAGAAATCGATGGTTTGTCCGTCGACGAGCGCGACGTCCACGGGCGGCGCCGGCGCGGCCGAGCGCGCAGGGGCGGGCGGGGCCGAGCGATTTTTCGCGCGGCGGTCGATGACGTACCAGAGGACGAAGGCCATCGCGCCCAAGAGGAGGGCGACCAGCACGATGATTTCCTTGGAGCGGCGCACGGGGGAAAGTTACGCCGCGGGGGAGGGCGGGCGAGTGCAATATCGGTGGAGCGCTTACGGGTGTGGTGCCCGCGGTGGCGGGTAGCCGGATTGCTGGCTCCAAGGATGAAGAAACCGGCCCGAGGGCGGGCCGGCTCCAGGGAGGGGAAGGGCGAAGCAAGACTGCGCCGCTACGGGAGTGCCGGGTGAGGGCACCCGGCCCACAGGGTTCTGGTTGATGGATCGGAAATCCGGGTGGTCGCTTCAGCCCAGGGCGAGGGCGATGATGCCGGCGACCATGCCCGCGGCGGCGAGGAGGCGGCGGGGTGCGTCGGCTTCCCGAAGGAAGTGCGCCCCGAACAGTGCGCCGATGAGGATGCTGATCTCGCGCGCCGGCGCGATGTAGCTGACGGGGGTGAAGCTCATGGCGTAGAGGATGAGGACGTAGGCGACGGGGCTGAGCAGTCCGACGATGGCGGCCTTGCCGCGGTGATCGCGCCAGGCGGCGGCCACCTCGTCGCGGCGGCGCCAGGCGAAGGGAGAGAGAATGAGAAACAGCACGAGTTGGGTGCCGCCGTCATAGAGGACGGGTGGCAGGTGAAGGTGGGCGACGGCGCGCTGGTCCCACACGGTGTAGATGCCGACGCAGGTGGCGCAGGCGAGGCCGTAGACGATGCCCTGGGTGGGGCGCGCGATCGCAGGCGCGGGGGCGTCGACCGGTGGGTGGGCTGCAGGGATTGGTTTGGATCGGGTCAACCGGAGGACCCGCGCCAACTGGTCGGCGCCGCCGGTGATGAAGAAGACGCCGAGGATGATCAGGGCGCCGCCGGCGAGGGCGAGGAGCGAGGGACGTTCGCCGAAGAAGACGATGGCGCCGAAGGTGGCGAGAAGGGGAGCGGTGCCGCGGGTGAGCGGGTAAACGAGCGAGAAGTCGCCGTGGCGATAGGCGCGTTGGAGGAGGAGCGCGTAACTGGTCTTAAGTATTCCGCTGCCGGCGATGACCCACCAGATGCCGGCGGGCAGGACGGGTTGTTGCCAGATCCAGTAGGCGGCGCCGGCGATGCCGTAGAGGCCGAGGGCAAAGGTGCTGGAAACCCAGACGAAGGGCAGGCCGCCGTTGGAGCGCTTGGCCGCGTAGTTCCAGGTCGCGTGGGTGAACGCGGCGATGAGGACGAGGATGAGGGCCGCGGAGGTCATGCGGGAGGAGTCACACAAAACACACGAAATGCACGAAAGGGAAGTGCGCGGGGGAGAGGCGGGTACTCAAGAGCCGCGGGAGGCGCGGGGTGCTGTAGCGGGTGGGACGGGGGAGAGCTGCACCGGGCGAGGGTGAAAATTGAGCTGTGTTTCGGCGCGCACGTGCTGTCCTGCCCTTCCCGTGCAAATCGTGTTGAGAGAACTCCGCCTGACGCTCGCGCTGGCCCTGCCCATGATCGTGGCGCAGGTGAGCCAGATGCTGATTGGCATCACGGATGCGGCGATGATTGGCCGCGTGGGAACGGTCGAGTTGGCGGCGTCGGCCTTCACGGGCGGGGTCTTCGGTTTGTTCTATATCCTGGGCATCGGGTTATTGTTGCCGGTGGGCGTGTTCACGGCGCGGGATCATGGCGCCGGGGATGCGGCCGGGTGTGCCGCGTGGTTGCAGCATGGCAAGGCGATGGCGCTGACGGCGGGGGTTGGGTGTTTCGTGCTGCTGGCGGTGCTGTCGACCCAGTTGCACCGCTTTGGCCAGCCGCCGGAGGTCGTCGCGGTGGTGCGGCCGTATTTCCTGCTGTGTTCGCTGTCGTTGATCCCGGTGTTTTATTTCCAGGTGCAGCGGCAGTATCTCGACGCGTTGGGGCGGCCGTGGGTCGGGACCGCGATCATGCTGGTGGATGTGGCACTCAATGCGTTGTTCAACTGGGTGCTGATCTGGGGCCATTGGGGCGCGCCGGCGCTGGGTTTGACGGGAGCGGGGCTCGCGACGTTCATCGTGCGCGTGCTCGCGGTGGGCGTCATCGCGTTCTGGCTGCGCGCGGAGCCACGCGCGGCGGGGCGGCTCGAGCGCGGGCGGTTCCGGGAGATGCTTAACATGGGCGTGCCGGCGGCGGGCAGCCTGTTGTTCGAGTCGGGGGCGTTTGCGGCGGCGATGCTGATGATGGGCTGGCTGGGCGCGACGGCGCTGGCGGCGCACCAGATCGCGCTGAGCTGCGCGGCGTTCACCTTCATGTTCCCGCTCGGCCTGTCGATGGCGACGAGCATTCGGATCAGCAAGGCGCTGGGGGGCGGGCGGCGCGATGCGTTGCAAGCGATCGGGTTCGGGTCCCTGGGTTGCTCGAGTGTGATCATGCTGGGGTTCGCGGCGGTGTTTGCGCTGGGCGGCACGGGGCTCGCGCGGGCGTTCACGCCGGATGCCGCGGTGATCGCGCTGGCGGCGCAGCTGCTGGTGGTGGCGGCGATTTTCCAGCTGTTCGATGGCGGGCAGGTGGTGGCGGCGGGGGCGTTGCGGGGGCTGACCGATGTGAAGGTGCCGACGCTCATCACGTTTGTGGCGTACTGGCTGGTGTCGCTGCCCGTCGCCTATGGGCTCGCGTTCCACACGCGGATGGGCGCGGTGGGAATCTGGGCGGGGCTCGCGACGGGACTGGCCTGTGCGGCGGTGCTGCTCGCGGGGCGGTTCCGTCGGCTCACGGGGCGGGTGGGGTAAGGGGAAGAGCGTTGGGGTCAGCGGAGACTGCGGGATGCCGGGTGAGGGCACCCGGCCCACAACGAGCGGACGAAGCCCGAGTCACTGTGCCGGGGCGCGTGGAAGTGTCGGGTGAGGGCACCCGGCCCACAGGAGCGAACGAAGCCCGAGTCATTGGGTCGGAGTGCGGGGGAGCGACGGGTGAGCAACCGGCCCACAACGAGCGGATGATCATTCGCGAAGGGCGTGCGTTGTCGGGTGGGGGCACACGAACCCACAGGAGAGGAAGGCGTGGGTTGTCGGGTGGGGGCACCCGACCCACAAGAAGGGGGAAGGTCAGCGGCCGGCTCGCGCTGGCGAAATGGGGCGGGTTGGGCATTGTCGGCTGGCATGAAACTTTTGACGCCTTTGACGGCCGGTGAACTGCAGTTGCCCAACCGCGTATTGATGGCGCCGCTCACGCGGGTGCGGGCGGACCAGCAGCACGTGGCGACGGACTTGATCGTCGAGCACTACCGGCAGCGGGCGTCCGCGGGGTTGTTGATTGCCGAGGCCACGATGGTGGCGGGGGACGCGCGCGCCTTTGGGTGGGAGCCCGGCATATACAGCGACGCGCACGTGGAAGGTTGGCGAAAGGTCACGACGGCGGTGCATGCGGGCGGCGGTCGCATCGTGTTGCAGCTCTGGCACCCGGGTCGCGCCACGCATCCGGACTTGAACGAGGGCTTGCAGCCGGTCTCGTCGTCGGACCGGCTAATCCGCAACGACACCATTCATACCCCGAAGGGCAAGCAGGCGTACCCGGCGCCGCGGGCGCTGCGCACGGACGAGTTGCCCGGGATCGTGGCATTGTTCCGGCGCGGGGCGGAGAATGCGCGCGCCGCGGGCTTCGATGGCGTCGAGCTTCATGGTGCGCACGGTTACCTGCTGGACCAATTCCTGCGCGACGGGGTGAATGACCGGACCGATGCGTATGGCGGAAGCCTGGCGAACCGGTCGCGCTTGTTGTTCGAGGCGATTGACGCGGCGATCGACGTGTTTGGCCCGGGGCGGGTGGGCGTGCGGATTTCGCCGCTGGTGTCGTTCAATGACATGAAGGACAGCGACCCCGCGGCGCTGGTGGCGCATGTGGCGGAGGAGCTGCAGTTGCGCGGGGCGGCCTTCCTCCATTTGCGGCACGCAAGGCACGATGCGCCGGGCGAGGCGGACCTCGCGCGCGTGGCGCGCAAGCATTACCGCGGTGCGCTGATCCTCAACGGCGGCTTCGATCGTGAGACGGGTGAGGCGGCGGTGCAAAGCGGCCTGGGCGATGCGATCGCGTACGGCATGTCGTTCATTGCGAATCCGGATCTGCCGCGGCGTTTCCTGCTGAACGCGCCGTTGAACAAGGTGGATGAGGCGCGGCTGTATTCGTCGGGGCCGGAGGGATATATTGATTATCCGTATCTGAAACCTGAAACCTGAGACCTGAAACCTGAGACCTGAGAC
>JAEZDN010000042.1 GCA_023433275.1 Verrucomicrobiota bacterium | reverse complement strand
CTCCGCCCCGGGACGCTAGAGTTGATTGGGTACCCGGGGGCCGGTGGGGTCGGACCTTGGTTCAACTGTCGCGCCTGAGGTCGTCGCGAGCGACGACCCTAAAAAACGGCCCCAGCCGTGTGGCCATGTCCCAGTTTAGACTGTGCGTGGCCTCGGTTCTGATCGATTGGCTGCGGCGCGAACAGCGATCGTTTGCATCCCAAGCACGCGAGCGGACTGGACAGGGTGTGGGGCGCTTGTTGCGATGCGGACATGGTTTCTGGACGCACGTCCTGGTGGGCGGCCGCTGTGATTGGAGCGGCGGCGGTCCTGGCATATCATAACTCGTTTTCCGTGCCGTTCCTTTTCGACGACGTCTCGTCGATCACCGGGAATCAATCCATTCGCGAATTGGGGACGGCGTGGGTCCCGCCGGACGGGTTGACGGTGAGCGGCCGCCCCTTGGTGAATTTCACGCTCGCGTTGAACTACGCCCTGAGCGGCTACGACGTTTGGAGCTACCATGTCCTCAATCTCCTCATCCACGTGGCTGCGGCGTGCACGCTTCTTGGCATCGTGCGGCGGACCGCGATGGGTGTCGCGATTGACGGGACGCGCTTTCCGGGACCGCGGTCGTCGGACACGGCGAAGCTCCGCTTGTCGCGGGATGCGACGTGGGTGGCCCTGGCGGTGGCCTTGCTGTGGACGGTTCATCCCCTGACGACCCAGTCGGTCACCTACATCATCCAACGGGCCGAGTCGCTCGCAGCGTTGCTGTTATTGCTCACGGTCTGGTGCTTTATCCGTTCCGTGGAGCCGGGAGCGTCGCGCGCCTGGGTGGGACTGACCTGGTTCGCGTGCCTTGCGGGCATGGCGGCCAAGGAAACCATGGTCGCAGCGCCCGTGGTGGTGCTGCTCTACGATCGGCTGTTTGTCGCGGGATCGTGGCGGGAAATACGCGCGAAGCGCTGGAGTCGGCACCTGGCGCTCGCGGCAACGTGGCTGGTGTTGATCTGGCTTGTCGCGGGCACGGGAGGTCGGGCGGGGACCGCTGGATTTGGTGAAGGGGTCACGGCCGGGGACTATGCGCTGACCCAGATTGGCGCCGTGGCGCACTACCTGCGCCTGGCGGGTTGGCCGCATCCGCTGGTCTTCGATTACGGAACTGAACTGGCGCGCGATGGGTGGGAAGTTGGGCGCGCGGCCGTGCTGGTGTTTCCGCTGTTGCTCGGCTCCCTGTGGCTCGTGTGGCGGGGGCGGGTGGCGGGGTTTTTGGGCGCCGGTTTCTTTGTGCTCCTGGCGCCGAGTTCGAGCATCGTTCCAGTCGTGACCCAATCGATGTCGGAGCACCGCATGTACCTGCCGCTGGCGGCACTCGTCACACTCGCGGTCGTGGGCTTGCACCGGATTTGGGGCCGAGGCGGTCTCGCCGTCGTGGGCGTTGCTTCCATCATGGCAGGCGTGGCGACGAGCGCGCGCAACGACGATTACCAAACGGAGGAGACGATCTGGGAAGACACCGTGCTCAAGCGACCCGACAATCCGCGGGCGCTGACCACCCTCGGTTCGATTTACGAAAAGAACGACCAGCTCGACCTGGCCCTGCCTCTTTTGCAACGTGCGGTGGAGATCGATCCCTCGTACCTCGAGGCGCAGAACAACCTGGCCCTGGTTTGGGCCAAGCGCGGGAATTACGAGCAGGCGGTAGCCTGTTATCGGCGGGCGGTGGTGCTCGACCCGTCCCAGGCGATGATCTGGAGCAATCTGGGTTCCGCGTTGGTCGAACTCGGCCGAGTCGAGGAGGGAATCGACGCGTTGGAAAAGGCGATCGTGCTCCGGCCCGATCTGGCGAGCACCCGCCTCCACCTCGCCAGCACGCTGGCCCGGCACGGACGCCTGGCAGAGGCGGCGGCGCATCTGAACCGGCATCTTGAAAGTTCGCCTCATGATGCGGAGGCGCGGGGTCAGCACGGCAATGTCCTTGCCGCGCTGGGCCGGCTGCCGGAAGCGGTCGTTGAATTCGAGGCGGCGGTGCGATTGCAGCCGGGAAACGCCGTCTGGCAGAACCAACTCGGGATGGCGCTGGCGCAGTCAGGGAAAGTGCGCGAGGCCCTCGCCCGCTTTCAGGAGGCGATCCGCTTGCGACCTGATTTCGCACCGGCGCGGGAGAATGCCGAGCGAGCCGAACGTGCGTTGGGCGCGCGATAGGGCGGGCGCCCGCCCAGCCTATTGGATCAGTTCCTGGACCAGCGCTTCCGGCTCGGGGCGCGCGGGGCTGAATCTGATCGCCTCCCGGATCAAGGCCTCCGCGCGCGCGGCCCTGGCTTCATCGTTGGCGTGGAGCGTGCAGAGCAGGGTGCCGGCGCCAACCGGTTCGCCGACCTTGATCAGATCGGCCAGCCCGACCGCGTGGTCGATCCGGTCGGCGACGGCGGCGCGCCCTCCGCCGAGGGCCATGATGGCGTGGCCACATTTCAAGGCGTCCACTTCGCTCACGAAACCGCGGGCGTCTTTCGCGGCGTGGACGGCAATGCGGTTTCGCGCGGCCGGCAAAAGGGTATAGTCGTCCACGATCTGCGGGTTGCCGCCCTGGGCGCGGCACATTTCGCGAAATACCCGGAGCGCCGAGCCCGTGGTGATGGCGCCGGCCATTTTCGAATGCGCGTCCGCCAGACTCGCCGCCACGCCGCCGAGGACCAGCATGTGCCCGGTCAGGGCAAAGGTAACCTCCATGAGGTCAGCGGGCCCGCGGCCCTTGAGGCACTCGATGGATTCGATGACCTCGGTGGTGTGGCCCGCGGTGCGGCCGAGGGGCTGGTTCATCGCGGTGAGCTGGGCGCGCACGGGCTTGCCGGCGGCGCGGCCGGTCTCGACCATCGCGCGGGCGAGTTCGAGCGCGCGGTCCTTGGATTTCATGAACGCGCCGCGGCCGAACTTCACGTCGAGCACCAGCGAGTCGATGCCCTCGGCGAGCTTCTTGCTCATGATGCTCGCGCAAATGAGTGGAATGCATTCCACCGTGCCGGTGACGTCGCGCAGGGCGTAAAGCTTCTTGTCGGCCGGCACGACCTGCGGGGTCTGGCCGATCATGGCGCAGCCCACTTGCTCGAGAATCGCGCGGAATTCCGGGACGCTGAGATTCACGTTGAAGCCGGGAATCGCCTCGAGCTTGTCGAGCGTGCCGCCGGTGTGCCCGAGGCCGCGGCCGCTCATCATGGGCACCTTCAACCCGCAGGCCACCGCAAGCGGCGCGAGGATGAGGGAGACCTTGTCGCCCACGCCGCCGGTGGAGTGCTTGTCCACCTTGGCTCCCGGAAGGGAATCCAGGTTGATGACCTCGCCGGAGTGAAGCATCGCATCGGTGAGCCAGGCCGTTTCCTGCGGGGTCATGCCCCGCAGGAAAATGGCCATGAGGAGCGCCGTGGCCTGGTAGTCGGCGAAGGTGCCGTCGGCCACGCCCCGCGCAAAGAAAGTGATTTCCTCCCGCGACAGCGCGTGGCCGTCGCGTTTCTTGATGATGATGTCCTGGGGAAAAAAAGCGGCCATGGGAAATGCGGTCAGAGGGAAACCACGAATGGCCACGAATGAACGCCAATAAGCATGGGACGGAGTCGGCGGAATTCTGTCCGCGTCATTCGTGTCTGTTCGTGTTCATTCGTGGTTGGTGTCAGGTCACGCGTAGCGCTCTTCCTTCCACGGATCGCCGACGTTGTGGTAGCCCCGCACCTCCCAGAAACCGAGCCGGTCCTCGGCGAGAAAGGTGATGGTCTTGACGAACTTCGCGCCCTTCCAGGCGTACAGTTTCGGGATGATGACGCGCGCGGGTCCGCCATGTTCACGTGTGACCGGTGAGCCATCGAACTGCGTGGCCACGAGGACGTCATCGTCGAGACACTGTTCAAGCGGCACATTGGTGGAGTAGCCGTCGTAACTCGTGAAGTAGACAAACCTGGCTTCCGGGCGCGGTTGCACGAGTTCGAACAGGGTCGTGAAGGCGACGCCGCTCCAACGGCAGTCGTACTTGCTCCAAGTGGTCACGCAGTGGAAGTCGCTGACGTCGGTCACCTGGGGCAGGGCGTTGAAGCGCGTCCAGTCCAGCGTGGCCGGCTTCTCGACGAGTCCGTCCAGGGTCAGGGTCCATTCAGTCAGCGGGATCTCCGGTTGCACGCCAAGGTCCAGGACCGGAAAGCCGCTGGTCAGCTTTTGTCCGGGCGGCAGACGATCGGTGGCGGGCACGTCGCGCGGCTTGAAGCCGCCGGCGACCTGTTTCTCCGCCCATTTTTGCTTGGCCGCGATGTAGCGATCCTTGGACATGGGGCGAAGCTAGTTTGCCGCGGCTCGCTGGCAAGCGATTGCCGGTGAACCGACCTCAGCGGGACCGTTCGGGGTGCGGGATGGATTCGACGGGCGGAGGCCCGCCCGAATCCGCCAGGGCGAGGCGCAAAGCCGTCCGGTTCCGCTGGTAGAAGAACGCGAGGCCGCCTTGGTAGAGGAGTGAAACGAAGGCGAGCGTCACGCAGGTCAGGGCATTCAGCAATCCGAGGAAGAAAGGACGATCGAGCTCAGGCTCGAGTCCCGCGGCGATCAGTTCCTGATCCACCATGGCCCGGACAAACCCGGGCAGTCCGGCCCAGAGGGCGGACGCGTCAAAATACCGCCAGCGGCACCAGGCATAGGTGCCGATCACGACCAGCAAACCGAGTTGGGCCGCAATCATCCAGCCGACGCCGCTTAGGCGGCCACGGAGCAGCTGACGGCGTCCATGAAGTTCCACGGCCCCCGCCAGGGTGACGAGCGCAGCCGCGGTCGTGCCCAAGCGGTCTCCTTGAAAAAGGGCGATGACGACGCTGGCCGCCGCGACGGCCACGACGCTCCACCCGTCTGCCCGGGAAACGGCCAGCACGCGACGGAGGCGCTGGGCGGGAAGGAGGGGCGGGGGCTGCATTTCGGGTTGTGGATTCCCAGTATCACCCAGAATGGCGGGCATCGAGATGTCGTCACGACCCAAAAAACCCTGGCCATTCCGGATCGAGTATCCGCCCGAGCTGCCGATCAGCGCGCGCGCGGATGAGATCATTGCGGCCATCCGGGACAACCAGGTGTTGATCCTGGCGGGGGAGACCGGCTCGGGAAAGACGACGCAGATCCCGAAGATGTGCCTGGTGGCCGGGCGGGGCGAGCGCGGGCGCATTGCCTGCACGCAACCGCGGCGCGTCGCCGCAACATCGGTGGCCCGGCGGGTGGCGGAGGAATTGAATGTCGGGTTTGGCCGCGAGGTGGGCTGCAAGATCCGTTTTGCCGACCAGACCTCGGGTGACACGGTGATCAAGTTCATGACCGATGGCATGCTGCTGGCGGAGCTGCAGGCCGACCCGGAGTTGCGGGATTACGATACCGTGATTGTGGACGAGGCCCATGAACGGTCGCTGAACATTGATTTCATTCTCGGGCATCTGCGCCGGCTGCGGGTCCAGCGTCCGGATTTGAAGATCGTCATCACGTCGGCGACCATCGACACCGAGGCATTCTCCAAGGCGTTCGATGGCGCGCCGATCATTGAGGTCTCCGGGCGCGTTTATCCGGTGGAGGTGATTTATGCGCCGCTGGAGGAACTGGGCGGCGATGGGCCGGCGGTCAGTCCGCAGCAAACAACGGTCGCGGCCCACCAGCGATCCGGGCGCGAGGACATCACCTATATCGACGCGGCGGTGGAGGCGGTGGAGCGGGTGTTGCTTGAAAGTTCCTCCGGCGACGTGCTGGTGTTCCTGCCGACCGAGCGCGACATCCGCGAGGCGCGCGATCTGCTGGAGGGGCGGCGGCTGGGCCGTCTGGAGATCGTGCCCTTGTACGGGCGGCTGACCAATGCGGAGCAACAGCGGGTGTTTGCGAGCACCCAGGCGCGGAAGATCGTGCTGGCGACGAATATCGCCGAGACCTCGCTGACGATCCCGGGCATCCGGTTCGTGATCGACACCGGGCTCGCGCGCCTCAGCCGCTATGTCCCGCAGAGCCGCACGCGACGGTTGCCGGTCGAACCCGTGTCGCAGAGCAGCGCGGACCAGCGCAAGGGCCGGTGCGGGCGCGTGAGCGACGGCGTGTGCATCCGGCTCTATTCGGAGCAGGATTACTTGGAGCGACCGCGCTTCACGCAGCCCGAGATCCAGCGCAGCAATCTCGCCGACGTGATTTTGCGCATGAAGGCGTTCGGCCTGGGTGACATCGAGGATTTCCCGTTCCTGAATGCGCCACCGACCAAGGGGATTCGCGCCGGGTACGCCTTGTTGCATGAGCTGGGGGCCACGGACGAGGCGGGGGTGCTCACCGACCTCGGCCGCGAGCTGGCGCATCTGCCGGTGGACCCAACCGTGGGGCGCATGATCCTGCAGGCGCGCAGCGAAAAGGCGCTGCGGGAGGTGCTCATCATCGCGGCGGCGCTCAGCATCCAGGATCCGCGGGAGCGTCCGCTGGATGCGCAGCAGAAGGCCGACGCGGCGCACCGGCGGTTCACGCAACCCGACTCGGATTTCCTGGGATTGCTGGCGATCTGGGAGGCCTATCACGACGAGTTCGAGGGGATGAGCCTCGGCAAGCTGAGGAAATTTTGCACCACGCACTTCCTTTCGTTCATGCGCATGCGCGAATGGCGCGACGTGCATGCGCAGCTGGAGGACACCTTGCGGGAGCGCGATGGGTTTAAGCGCACCTCCATTTACGACGGGGTGAAGCCGGGGCAGGAGGTGAAGCTCCAGCTGGGCACGCCGGGGTACGCGGCGATCCATCGGTCGATCCTGGCCGGATTGCTGGGGAACGTCGCCACGCGAACCGACGAGGGCGATTATCATGCGGCCCATGACCGGCGGGTGAGCGTGTTTCCGGGGTCGACGCTGTTTGAAAAGCGCGAGCAGAACAAGCGGCCCCCGGGGGATCGCTTGCCCCCGGGCAAGGCTGCGCCCAAGCCCAAGGTCGCGAAGTGGCTCATGGCGGCCGAAATCATGGAGACCAGCCGGTTGTTCGCGCGCACCTGCGCCCGGATCGATCCCCAATGGATGCTGGCGCTGGGTGCACACCTGCTGCGCGTGGCGCACAGCGAACCCTTCTGGAGTGCCGAAGCCGGGCGCGTGCTGGTGAAGGAGCGGCGGCGGCTGTACAATCTCGAGCTCGAGACCCGCTCGGTGAGCTACGGCCGGATCAATCCCGCGCATGCGACCGAGATTTTCATCCGGGAGGGGCTCGTGGGTGACACGGTGACCTGGCCGTTCGATTTCCTGGCGCACAACCGCCGCGTGCGCGAACAGGCGGAAACCCTGCTCAGTCGCACGCGCAGCTCCGGGTACATCGACCTCGATGAGGCGGTCTATCGCTTCTACGCGCGCGAACTGATGCCAAAGGGTGACACGAACTCGCACGATCAGCCGAAAGGCCCGGCCAGTCGGGAAGACTCGCCCTGGCCTGGCATCAGCAGCGTGGGAGAACTCGTGGATTTTGTCCGGCATGAGCAGGCGACCCGTCCGCGATTCCTTTTCCTGAAGGAGGAGGACCTGCGGCCGGCGGAGGAATCGGCGCATAACGCTGCCGATTTTCCCGAGGCGCTGCCGGTGGAGAACCGGGTGCTGCCGCTGGCCTACGCCTACCAGCCGGGGAAGCCGGAGGATGGAGTGACCGTGCGCGTGACGCTGGCCGAGGCCGAAGCGCTCACCGTCGCCGCCCTCGATTGGGCGGTGCCCGGGCACCTCCAGGAGAAGGTGGAACTCATGCTCAAGGCCCTGCCCAAGGAGCAGCGGCGAAACCTGATCCCGCTCGCGGAGTCCGCGGAGCGGCTGGTGCGCGAACTCGCGCTCATTTCCTCGCGGCCGACGCAGCCGACCCTCGCCGAGGCCCTGGCGGAATTGTTGCAACCGCGCCTTGGGGTGCGGATCGATCCGGCGCTGTGGACGACCAAGTCGCTGCCCGATCACCTACGCGTTCGAGTCGAAGTCGTCGATGCCAAGGACCGGGTGCTGGGTGCGAGCCGGGACCTCGCGGAGATTCGAAAGTTGCTCGAGGGCAGCATCCGCGAGGTGAGCCAGAAGGCGGCGACGGCCGAGAATGCCGCGTGGCGGGCGGCGCGGCAGAAGTGGGAGGGAGAACCGGCGGGCGAATGGAAATTCGGGGATGTGCCTGAATCGATCCTGGTGGAGGAGCGGCATGGGGTGCCCGTGCTCGCGTATCCGGGTTTGAAAGCCACGCCCGCGGGTGTGGCCGTGCGGCTCTTCACGGCCCCGGAGGCGGCGCGAGCGGCGAGTCGGGTCGGGCTGGAGCGCTTGCTCGAGGGACAACTGCGCCACGACATCGGCTGGCTGGAAAAGGACCTGCGCGCGCTGCGCATGCTGGGGGCATTGATTGCGACGCTGACTTCGATGGAGCGACTGCAGGCGGATGCCTTGGAATGCATCCGACGGTGGGTGACCGATGCCCGGCGGATGGAGGAACCGCGTGCCGGGACCGACGGCGATCGCTCCTATCCGTTGACGGCGGCCCGCTTTGAGGCCGCGGTGAAGACCGCCAAGAACGACCTACGGGGACTGGTGCCCAGGCTGGCCGACGTGCTCAAGGAAGTCTTCGCGCTGCGGTCTGAACTCGAGGCGCACGCGCAGCCTTATCCGGGGCTTGCGCAGGAACTGGCGGCGTTGCTGCCGCCGGATTTCCTGCGTCGGATCCCCTTTGAACGGCTGAAGCATTTGCCGCGGTACCTGCGGGGCATGAAGGCCCGGGCCGACCGCTGGAAACGCGACGCCGCGAAGGACGCGCAGCGGGCCGCGCAGCTGGCGCCCTTTGTCAAAGCGGTGCAGGCACTCGCCGAGCGACGGCGCGAGGGCGGGACTGACGCCGGATCGTCGGAGCGAATCGACGCCTTCCGCTGGCTGGTGGAGGAGTTTCGCGTGAGTTTGTTTGCGCAGGAGGCGGGCACGGCCGAGCCGGTCTCAGCGGTGCGCCTGCAACGGTTGCTGGATGAATTGAAGGGGGCGGCGCCGGGCGGCGCTTCCGGACAGGGACCGGCCGAGCCGCCGCCGGCGCGCCCGGCGGTGGCGCCCTATCCGCTGAAAAAGGCCACGCCGCTCAAGAGCCTGGGCGCGCTGGACCAGCTCTTCCGAAAATAGACGGGGAATTGGCATTGTGGCGGGCACCTGTGCGGGGTAATATTGGTCCAACCTCATTACCCCATGAATAATTCAATCACGACGATATTGGCGGGCAAGAGCCGGGCACTGCATGCGGTGTCGACGAAAGTCACGGTGTTGGAAGCGGTACAGAAAATGAACCAGCACAAGGTGGGCGCCATCCTGGTGATGGAGGGCGAAAAGCTCGTTGGCATTTTCACCGAGCGTGACGTGCTGACCCGGGTGATATCGGCCACCCTCGACCCGCGGGTCACGGTGATCACCGAAGTCATGACCAAGAACGTGCTCACCATTGCGCCCGAGGCCACGGTGCAGGAGGTCATGGACCTGTTTGCGGAAAAGCGCTGCCGCCATCTCCCGGTCATCCAGACGGGAGAATTGGTGGGTTTGATTTCGATTGGCGACGTCTCGCGCTGGGTGGCGAACGTGCATCGGGCCGAGGCGGAATCGCTCCGGCAATACATCGCCGGCGGACTCAGCACGTGAGGCTCCTCGCGAGTCTGTGCGGGCTGGCCATGCTCGCATGGGGGAGCGGTTGCGTGGTGGCGGGGGCCGCGATTGCGAGCGCCGCGGCGATCACGGCCACGACCGTCAAGACGGCGGGAAAAGTGACGACCGCGACGGTTTCCACGGGTGGGAAGGTCACCGCGGCGGCCGTGCGTTCATCGGGTGACGCGGCGGCCTTGTCGCTGGAGTCGGCGTCCAGGCTGGCCCGGGCCGGCATGGTGGTCCTCGTGGATGGTGGCAGCGGGGCGATCGTCGAATTGCCCTGGCGCGATGGGCTGCGGCTGCAGCAGGCGGTGCGGGCAGAGAACCTTCCGGCGGTGTTCAAGGCGGCCACGATTTTTCGCACAGGCCGGGTCATTAACGCCCGGCTGAACCCGAGCCGGGCCGGCAGCGGCGGACCGGCGCTCCGGCCGGGCGATGTAGTCGAATTGTTGCGGTGAGCTAGGGTATTCCACCGCGCAAATGTCCTTGCCGGGCGGAGTTGCCCGGTAGACTAGTGCCATATGACCCTGCTATCCGCGAGTGCCAGTCGACCGACCGGGGGCGGCGCGCGGCAGGATATAGATCTTCGAGTCACCGCCGAAATGACGCGGTTGCTGTACCGGTCGGCCGGCTTCGGGCTTTTTTCCAACCTCGCGCTTGCCATGGTACTGGTGGCCGGAGTCTGGACTTATTTTCCCGCAGGCAAGACGCTGGGATGGCTGGCGGCCATCGGTGGGGTGACGGTGGCGCGGATGGGTCTCAACTGGGCGTTCATGCGTCGGAGCCGGAGCGATGCGGAGGTCAAGGCCTGGCGGGCGTGGTTCCGGGTGGGCGTCGTGCTGGCCGGGTTGTTGTGGGGCCTGGCAGCCTGGCTTTTCCTGGACACCGAGAGCCTGCTCCCGCGGTTGCTCGTCTCATGCATCATCGTCGGCATGAACGCCGGGGCCGCCCGATCGCTCGCCTCGGTGCCCTCGTGTTACATCAGCTATGTCATCATCACGCTGCTCCCCATGATCGCGGGGGTGCTGCGGTACCCGGAGACCGGAAGCTGGACGCTGGCCTTGATCATCGTCACCTACGCGCTCTTTTTGCTCAACACCGCGCGGATGCATTACCTGGACCTCCGGAAGCTTTTCCGGCTGATCTTCGAGAATGAGGAACTCGTCACCACGCTGAGCGAAGCCAAGCAGCGGGCCGAGGCCGCGAACCAGGCGAAGAGTGATTTCCTGGCCACCATGAGCCACGAAATCCGCACGCCCATGAACGGGGTGATCGGGATGTTGCAGCTGCTCGAACTCTCGCCGCTCGCGGGCGAACAGCGCGAGCAGATCGACATTGCGCACCGCTCGGCGAACAAGCTGCTGCACCTGCTCGACGACATCCTCGACCTTTCAAAGGTGGAGAGCGGCCAGTTCGACCTGGACGAGGTCGAATTCTCCCCCGCGGAGGTGGGGGAGGAGGTCAGCGAGCTGTTTCGCTCGCGCGGCGAGTCGAAGGGCCTGGACATCATCTATCGCTCCGACCCTGCACTGCCGGCCATGGTGCGCGGGGATCCCGCCCGGCTGCGTCAGGTGATCCTGAACCTGATGGGCAACGCCATGAAGTTCACCGAGCAGGGCTCGGTGGAACTGCGGATCGAGACGGTGCGCACGGACGGCCAGGTGGCGATGATCCGGTTTGCCGTGAAGGACACCGGTATCGGGATGAACGAAACGACGAAAGCGAAGTTATTCCAGAAGTTCAGCCAGGGCGACAGCGCGTTGAACCGGCGCTATGGCGGCTCGGGCCTCGGGCTGGCGATTTCACAGAGCTTGGTACAGCGCATGGGTGGACGCATCGCGGTGCGCAGCGAACCCGGGCTCGGTTCGGAGTTCCATTTCGAGATCCAGCTGCCCATCAGCGCCCGCCCCTGGCCGGTCACGGCGGGTGCAGCGCCAGCCTCGAGCCTGCTGCAGGGCCGCGTGCTCGTGGTCGAGGACGACTGGGGAAACCAGCGCGTCATTGAAATGCTCCTGCGGCGGATGGGTTTGGAAACGACGATCGTCGACAACGGCGCGGAGGCGGTGGAACGGGCGGTGCGGGAGACGTGGGCCGCGGTGCTGATGGACATCCAGATGCCGGGCATCGATGGATTCGAGACCACGCGGCGGATTCGTCACCGGCTCGAAGGCAAGCGGTTGCCGATCATCGCCGTCACCGCGAACGTCCACGCCGACACCCGCTTTGCCAGTTTGGAGGCCGGCATGGATGATTTTGTGGGCAAGCCGGTACGGCAGGAAGAATTGCGCGCCTGTGTCGAGCGTTGGATCAAGTAGGGGCGATGAGGCGGGGTGGAGTGGAGTCCATTCGAGCGGGGTGGACGGAATGGACGAGAATGGATGGGATGGACGCGGGACCTTGGACGTAGGGTCGCCGCTGGCGGCGGGCAGGCAGGCGCATGAAGGCGCGGCAGCGAGCGCCGATCCTGCAGGGGGGTGGCGGCTGAGTTTGTTTGAATAGTTCTGGGTCGTTGTCTTTTGCGGTGGGTGGGTCGTAGGGTTTTGCCATGCGTTTGAATTCCTGATCGTTCAATTCATGAGTGCGTTGACTTTCTATGCCCATCCCAAGTGCAGCACCTGTCAGAAGGCGCGCGAATGGCTCCAACGCCACGGGGTGAAGTTCACCGAGAAAGACATCCGCGTCACGCCGCCGACGATCGCCGAGTTGCGCGCCATGCTGGCCGGTGCACGGCAGGGCGGCGAAGTGCGACGTCTGGGCAACACCTCGGGCATCGAGTACCGGGCGGTGGGCTTGAGCGCGAAGCTGCCGACGATGAGCGAGGCCGAGGCTTTGCGGCTGTTCGCCGGCAATGGCATGTTGGTGAAGCGGCCGTTCCTGATCGGGCCCGGCGTCGCGCTCATCGGCTTCAAGGAACCGGATTGGCTGGCAACATTGTCGCGGCGATGAGTGCGAAGCGGGAAGAGCGGATCGCAGTGCGGCTGCGCGAACTCTCGCAGCTGTTCAATCTCATGGATCCGTCGCCCTTCGTCGAACGCGACCTGGATGCCGGGGCGGAGGAATTCATCGTGGGCTGGGCGCGCGAACTGCCGCCTCACCGCGAGCTTGAGCTGGTGATTCACCTGGCCACGCCGCCGTCGCCGGAGCGCGCCGCGGGCACGGAGGAGGCGGTGCGGCACTATTTCGCCAACCGGGCGGAGGTGAAGCAGCGCGAGTTGCGCCTGATGTTGCGACGGGGTAGGGCCAGCCTGCTCATCGGCCTGCTGTTCCTCGCCGGATGTTTTGGGCTGAGTGAATTGGGCGATCGCACGTTGCCGGGCGGGTGGAGGGATTTCACGTCGCTGGGGCTGCAGATTGTCGGCTGGGTCGCGATGTGGCGGCCGCTGGAAATTTACCTCTACGACTGGTGGCCGATCCGTAACGACATGAGTCTGCTGCGAAGGCTGGCGCGGATGAAGGTGAATTTGAAGGTGGCGGAGGGTTGAAGGTGGGGCGGCGCGGGGTAGGCAGGGCGGAGAGTCTCGTTCCGCCGTGAGGGCGCAATTGCGTACGCGGCGAACCGGGCTGGTGCGCCCTACCTGAAGGGCTTCGCTGCGCATGCCTCAGGGCGCAGCAAGACTGCGCCCCTACATGGGTGGGCCACCTGCGGGCAGGCCGAGTTGACCACCTAAGGAGAGGTGAAGGGGAAATTGGATTTCGTGTAACTTTTCGGCGGCTGGCAGTGTTTTCAGGGCACACCACCATGAAAATCCTTGTGCCCCTTCTCGCGATTGGCGCGTTTTTCGTCACCCCGGGTCTCCTTGAGGCCAAGATTGTCCGGACGGTTGAAAAGACCTTTGTCGTCAAGCCGGGTGGCAATCTGAAGGCCGTTACGCAAGGGGGCGACATCACGATTCGCACCTCGAGCAGCCCGCAGGTGCACGTGGTGGCGACGCAGACGATCCGGGCGTCGAGCGAGGCGGAAGCCGATGAAATCCTGGCGAAACTCACGCTCACGGTGGAGCAAGCCGGCAATGATGTGGTGGCGGAATCGAAATACGAAAAGCGACGCTCGGGCAGCTGGTTCGGCAACTGGCCGCCGGTTTCGGTTTCCTTCGAGATCACGGTTCCGGAAAACTATAATTTGAATCTCAACACGTCGGGCGGTGACATCGAGGTCGCGAGCGTGACCGGGAGTGTCCGGGCCCGCACCAGCGGTGGTGACCTGCAATTCGACCGGATCAATGGCGACATCGATGCGGGCACGAGTGGCGGCGACATCACGATCAAGGAAGGCACGGCGAGTGCGAAGCTGCATACCTCCGGCGGCGACATCGAGGTCGACCGCGCCGGCGGGCCGACCGAAGTATCGACCTCGGGCGGCGACATCATGCTTCGTTCCGTGGCCCGGTTGGTCAGCGCTTCCACCTCGGGTGGCGACGTGAGGGCGGTCATCACGGAACCTTTGACCCAGGATCTTGAACTCGGCACCTCCGGGGGCGACGTGGAGGTTACGGTCGTGAAAAGCGCGGCGTTTCATCTCGATGCGAGCACCTCCGGCGGCAGCGTGCGGGCCACGGGCCTCACGATCACCCTCGAGCAGGGAGCGAATGGGAAGAGCAAGCTCGTCGGCGCTGTGAATGGCGGAGGCCCCCGCATGAAACTTCGCACTTCGGGCGGAGACGTTACGGTTCGCGTCAACTGAGCCGATAAAACCCCTTTGTCAGTGTGTGTGTGTGCAGGAAGCCGGCGCGAAAGCGCTGGCTTCCCTGTTTTACGGGGGTTCAATCCGCCGCATGGGTCTGATCGACACGCACACGCACCTGGAATCCTTCCTGAAGCGCGGGGAACTGCCCGCGGCCTTGCAGAGGGCGGCTGAGTCGGGCTTGGATGCGATGATCACGATTGGCACGGACGAGGATGATTGGTCGGCATACCGCGATCTCGCCCGCGAACATCGGGGAAAGGTGCATTACACGGTCGGATTGCACCCGTGCAGTGTCGGGGCGGATTGGGCGGAACGAGTGGCGCAGTTGGAGGGATTCTGGAGCGGGGAGAAATCGCCAGGTGCGGCGGTGCCCGCAGCGGCCCGTTCGGAGGACTCGCCCTACCCGGGGCCCGTGGCGCTGGGGGAAACGGGGCTGGATCGGTTTCATTTGCCCAAGGACGATGTCGCCAGGGCGGAAATGATTTTTGCGTGGCAGAAGGCGGCCTTTGCGGAGCAGTTGGCGCTGACGAAGAAATTCGGATGTCCGCTGGTGGTGCATTCGCGCGGGGCGTTCGCCGAGTGCGTGGCAATGATCGATGCGTCCGGCGTGGATTGGAGCCGCGTCGTGTTTCATTGCTTCACCGAAGGGCCGGCGGAAATGGCCGAACTGGCCAGGCGCGGAGGCTATGGGTCGTTCACCGGGGTGATCACTTACAGGAACGCCGATGCCGTGCGGGCGGCGGCCTTGGCGCAGGGTCTGGACCGGCTGATGATCGAGACGGATGCGCCGTACCTGACTCCGATGCCGCACCGGGGAAAGCCGAATGAACCGGCGTACCTGCGCCACACGGCGGAATATTGCGCGGGCGTGTTTGGCGTGAGCTATGAACGCCTGGCAGAGGTCAGCACGGCGAATGCGCGGAAGTTTTTCGGGTTGGGTTCCTGACTAGGGAGGGAGCGGAACAACTTTCGAATACACGACATTCTCCCGCTGCCGTCATCCTGAGCCGCGCGAGGGATCCAAGGGAAAGGAAGGACGTGCGCCGGCCGCTTGGCTCCTTCGCTCCCCTCAGGACGACGGCAGCGGTGGTTGGAATCGCACGGCTTCGGGCAACGGGCATGAAAAAGGCCGGTCGGAGACCGGCCCTTGCGGGGGGACAATTTGAGGCGCGACTCAGGCCTCGTCGAATTTCTTGGCGAAGAGGGCCTCGAGATCGGCGAGCATTTGCTCGGCGTCGGGGCCGGTGGCGACGAACTTGACGGTCGAGCCCTTGGCGGCGGCGAGCATCATGAGTCCCATGATGCTCTTGCCGTTCACCTGCTCGTCATCCTTTTCGACGTGGACCTCGGCTTTGAATTTGTTGGTCACCCGCACGATCATGGCCGCCGGACGGGCATGGATGCCCATCTTGTTCTGCACGAGGAGCTCCTTCGTGAGGGTTTGGGAGGCGGGAGTGGTGCTCTTTTCCATTGCGGCGAAGTGGATCGGTCGGATTAAAGGTTAACGCAAAAGCCGGTCGAGCCCCGGCTGGCAACCACAAAGACCCTGCATGCCCGCCTTCGCCATCATCGTGCCGTGCCGATTGGAGTCCACGCGGTTCCCGCGCAAGCTCTTGCACCCGATCAAGGGCAAACCGCTGGTGCTCTGGGTTGCCGAGCGCATCACGGCGGAGGCGCCCGACTATCCCTTGTGGTTCGCGGTCGATCATCCCCTGTTGGCGGAGTGCATCGAGAATGCCGGGTTTCGTGCGATCATGACGGCGACGGATCATCAAAGTGGGACAGATCGGCTGGCGGAAGCGAATCGCACGGTGCGGGCGAGTTACGTGCTGAACGTGCAGGCGGACGAGCCGCTGGTCTCGGGTGCGCAGCTGCGGGCGCTGGCTCGTCTGGTTCAGGGGGATTGCCCGATGGCAACGCTTGCGACGCCCTTCCAGCGCTCCGTCGACTTTTACAATCCGAATCAAGTGAAGGTCGTGATGAGCCAGACGAGGCGGGCCCTGTATTTTTCCCGATCGTCCATGCCGTACGCGCGGGATCACGGGCCGGCGGTCGATGATGCCTGGGTCACGGGGCATCCGTGTTTCAAGCATCTCGGGCTCTATGCTTACCGCGCCGATTTCCTGGAGAATTTTGTGCGCCTGAAGCCCGGCGCGCTGGAGCAGATTGAGAAACTCGAGCAACTTCGGGCGCTGGAAAACGGCTATCCCATCGCGATCGACGTGACCGGGGATCCCACCATCGGGGTGGACACGCTGGAGGACGCGGAGAAATTCGAGGCGCTGCTCGAGGCGAAGTGACCGGCGTGGGCTGGTCTTGGAGGCTACCGCGCGCTGCGGCCCCAGGATCGCGCAAGCTCGACCCTACCGGGAGGTGGCGGGGTTCAGATCTTCCCGGCCTTCCGCTTCTCGACGAGCTTGTAGAAATCCTCGAACAGCGGGTCGGCGTCGTTAGGCCCGGGGGCGGCCTCGGGGTGGTATTGGACGGAGAACACGGGCAGTTCCTTGTGCCGCAGGCCCTCGACGGTGTTGTCGTTCAAGTTGATTTCCGTGACCACGGCGCCGCGCGCCTCGAGGGACGCGGGATCGGTCGCGAAACCGTGGTTCTGGGCCGTGATCGACACCTTGCCGGTCTCGAGATTCTTGACGGGCTGGTTGCCACCGCGGTGGCCGAACTTGAGCTTGAAGGTGCTGCCGCCGAGCGCGTGGGTGACCATCTGGTGACCGAGGCAGATGCCGAAGGTCGGGTAGTCGGGCAGCAGGGCGGTGACGGTCTTGTGGATGTAAGGCAGCGCGGACGGATCACCCGGGCCGTTGGAGAGGAACAAGCAATCGACGCCGGCCTCGCGCACCTGCTCATGGGTGGCGGTGGCGGGGAAAACGTTTACCTCGAAACCGTGGCGAACGAGCTTGCGGAAAATGGTGTACTTCGCGCCGTAGTCGAAGGCCGCGACCTTGAACTTCTTCGCGGGCATCGGCGTGGCGCCGCCGGTGGTGCCGACCGGAAGATACTGGGTGTTGTGGCGCGCCGGGTCGTCGGCGCCCCAAATGTACGGAGCCTGGCAGGTGGTGTCCTTGACGTAGTCGCTGCCGGCCATGTCGCGCCAGTCCCGGGCCCGCGCGATGGCGTCGGCCTCGGTCAGCGGGAGGGTGGAAAGACAGCATTTCATCGCGCCGTCGACGCGGAGTTTCTTGGTCAGCGCGCGGGTATCGACCTCGCTGATTCCCGGAATGCCGTGTTTCTTCAGGTAGGCGTCGAGCGAAAGCGTGCTGCGCCAATTGCTGACCACCGGGGAAAGCTCGCGCACGACGAAGCCGGAGCACTTGGGCACGGCGGATTCCTCATCCTCGGCGTTGATGCCGTAATTGCCAATCTGCGGCGCGGTCATGGTGACGATCTGGCCGAAGTACGAGGGATCCGTGAGGATCTCCTGGTAGCCGGTCATCGACGTGTTGAAAACGCATTCGCCGGCGATGGTGGCGGCGGCGCCAAAGGCGACGCCCCGAAACACCGAACCATCTTCGAGGGCGAGAATTGCGGGCTGGGTGGCAGGCATCGCTACGAACGAAAAGCAGTTCGTCCGGCCCTGCCAAGCGGTTTCCGAGCAATAGTGGCACGGGAACGCCCGTGATTCGGAAAACGGTCGAAAAGAGTGGGTTGGGGGCGAGCCTCAGTCGCGCGGTGGGAATCGGTCGTCGCGGTGATCGGCAGGGGAGCAGGACGGGCTCGAGGGGGAGGGAGTCGGCCGAATGCATTCTTGGTTAGAGCGTTCAGATAAAACTGTCGCTCGAAGGGTATGGGAGCTTGCCCGGCCTCGGCGTGAGGTTGTTGCAAGCGACACCCCGGGAGAAAGGGCTCCAAGCACGTGGTCGCCGTTCAATTCAACTGCCTTGCGAGGCCGACGGGGCGGGGCTTTGGGCGTCCATGATCACGCGGATGATCTCGGGGGCCTGGATCGGCTTGGTAATGTAGTCGTTCATGCCGGCCTCGAGGCATCGTTCGCGATCGCCGACCATCGCGGCGGCGGTGAGCGCGATGATGCGGACTCCCTGGTGATGTTCACCCGCCTCGCCGTGGCGGATGCGCGTGGTTGCCTCGTACCCGTCCATTTCGGGCATCTGGCAATCCATAAGGACGAGATCGTAACGATCCCGCTGGAGGGCCTCGAGGCAGGCGAGGCCGTGGCCGACGATCTGCGGTTGATAACCCAGTCGACGAAGGAGTCCGGAAATCAACTTCTGGTTCACGGCGTTGTCCTCGGCGACGAGGATCCGGAGCGGCATCAGTTTGCCGAGACTCGGATCGAGTTGGGGCGTGGATTTCGCCGGGACACCGGCCGGGGGCGGGAGCGCGGCTTCCGGTGCAGGTTGCTGCGCGAGGGATTTTTGGACCGCTTCCAGCAACAGGTGCTGGCGCAGGGGTTTGGTGAGAACCACGTCGAAGTGGTCCATCGGATTGAAAGCCCGCAGGTCCTCGCGGCTGATCGAGGACAGCAGCACGAGGGGCAATTGCTCCCGGCCGGGCAGCTGGTGCAGGCGGGCGGCAAGTTCGACGCCGTTCATGTCGGGCATCATCATGTCGAGGACGGCGAAATCGAAGGCGTCGTGCGTGCGCGTGTACTCGATGGCGGCGACCGGGTGCTCGAAACCAAGGCAGCTGATGCCCCAGCGCTGGAGGAGACTGGTCAGGATCCGGCGGTTGGCCTCGTTGTCGTCGACGATGAGGGCCCGGCGGCCGGTGAGTGGGACGGCGGGTTCCGCGGGCGCCGGGACTTCCAGGGCATCGGCGGGCGCGGAGGTTGGATTGGCCGCGAGCGTGAAGCAGAAGCAGGAACCGGCTTCCTCCGAGGTGGAGACCAGTTGGATGTCGCCGCCGAGCAGGTGCGCGAGGTTGCGGCTGATCGCGAGCCCGAGTCCGCTGCCGCCGTACTTTCGCGTCGTGGACGAGTCCGCCTGGCTGAAGGGTTTGAACAGCCGGTGAATGCGGTCGGCCGGGATGCCATCGCCGGTGTCGCGGACGTTGATCGCGAGCAGCGCGGAGTTGTCGGCACCATCGCCGGGTTGCAGGCTGATGCGAACCTCGACCTCGCCCTTGCGGGTGAATTTGACGGCATTGCCGACGAGGTTGAGCAGCACCTGGCGGAGGCGGACGCCGTCGGTGAGGATCCACTCGGGCACGTCGCTTTCGATCCAATGGAGCAGTTCGATCTTCTTCTCGTTGGCCTTGCTCCAGAGCAGGTCGAGCACCTCCTCGACGCTGCGGCGGATCGATACGGGATGGCGGTCGAACTCCATGTTACCCGACTCGATCTTGGAGAAGTCGAGGATGTCATTGATGAGGGTGAGGAGGGATTCGCCGCTGGAGCGGATGGTGGAAAGCCAGTCGCGTTGCTCGGCGTTGAGGGGCGTGTCGAGGAGCAGGTTTGTGAAACCCAGGACGCCATTCATCGGCGTGCGGATTTCGTGGCTCATGACGGCGAGGAATTCGCTCTTCGCGCGATCCGCGGATTCCGCCGCCTCCTTGGCTTGGCGAAGCTCGGCTTCGGATTCCTTCTGGCGGGTGATGTCGGTGTGGGTGCCCACCATGCGGCGGGGATGACCGTCGTCGCCGAAGATGGCTTTGCCCCGCACCAGGGCCCAGATCCAGGAGCCGTCCTTGTGCACGATGCGGTATTCGCAGTGCAGGATCGGCGTGGTTTGCATGAGGTGGTGAGCGATCGCGCTCTCGACGTGATTGCGGTCGTCGGGGTGGATGCGTTCCATCCACGCCTCGCGTCGGTCCGGGAACTCGTCGTCGAAATAACCGAGCAGGCTCTTCCAGCGCGGGGAAAACCAGATGGTGTCCGCCTCGATGGCCCAGTCCCACACGCCCTCATTGCTGCCGGCCACGGCGAGTTGCCACCGCTCCTCGCTTTCGCGGAGGGCGCGTTCCGCCTCTTTTCGGGCGGTGGCGTCGCGATCCATGCCGAGGACGAATTCGTGGCCATCGATCACGAGGAGGCTCGTGGAGTACTCGACGTCGATGATGGTGCCGTCCTTGCGCCGGTGTTGGGCGAATCCCTCGCGCCGGAGCGCTTGGCGCATGTCACGGAGGTGGCCTTCGCGACCCTGAAAGGCCCAGGGGTGGGCTTCGATGAGGTCGATCGACTGGCCGATCAGTTCGTCGCGCCGGTAGCCGTGGATTTCGCAGGCGAGTGGGTTGCAGTCCACGATCTTGATCGGAACGGCCGGATCATGCGGGTCGAAGAGCATGATGCTTAGCGGGGCGTTGTCCCATATCGCCTTGAGCTGGGCGAGGGTGGTGTGGATCTGGCTGTCGCGCTCGCGCGCGCGGCGCGCGGCGGTGTTGATCCAGGCGGAATAGCCCAGCGCGGCCAGGGCGACCGATCCGCAGGCGAGGGCGTAGGCAAGGACGGGACCGGGCGCCGCGAGGGCCGCCAAGGCGGGCCGGATCCAAATCAGACCCCACAGCACCGCGAGGACACCGACCGCGACGACGAGGCCTCCCCACTTGGGGTTGAACGAAGGCGATCGAGTCAGGTTCTCGAGGGCATGGGGCGTGGGAGGCATGGGGGATCGACGGCTCCCGGGAGGGGGCCGTTGTCTCTATCGTCACAATCCCTCCCGTGCTTGCAGCAAATGTGTACACTGCTGCGCAAAACCGCGTACGTGCCCATTGCATGGCGGTGGCCGGCAACCAGATGCGAAGATGCGGTGAGGCTGACCGCGGGTATGTACGCATGGCGCGGGTCGTTTGACAGCACTCGCCAAGGGACTACATCTGCGTGCAACGATGTCCTACCACGAAGACCGTTCAGCTTGGTTCGCCGGCCAGGGGCTTTGGGCCCATGTGCCGGAGGCGGACTGGAAGGACTGGACCTGGCAGCTGAAGAACCGGATCACCTCGATCGAGCAGCTCGAGCGTTATCTGACGCTCACGCCGGCGGAGCGCGCCGGGTGCCTGTTTGCCAAGGACAAGCTCGCCCTGGCGATCACGCCGTACTTTTTCAACCTGATCGATCGCGACAATCCCGATTGCCCGATTCGCAAGCAGGTCATCCCGCGCAGCGACGAGATGGTGATCTCGTCGGGGGAAATGCTGGATTCCCTCGGGGAGGACGCGCATTCGCCGGTGCCGGGGCTGGTGCACCGTTATCCGGATCGCGTGTTGTTCCTGGTTACCGATCGGTGCGCGGCCTACTGTCGCTATTGCACCCGCAGCCGGCTGGTGAGCAATGCGCAGGACTACAACTTCCATCCCGAGTACGAGCAGGCGCTTCGATACATCGAGTCGCACCCGGAGATTCGCGACGTGTTGCTCTCGGGCGGTGATCCGCTGCTGCTGTCGGATCGAAAGCTCGAGCACCTGCTGGGTCGCCTGCGCGCGATCAAGCACGTCGAATTCATCCGCATTGGCTCGCGCATCCCGGTATTCCTGCCGCAGCGCATCACGCCGGAGCTCGCGGAAACCTTCAAGAAGCACGGGCCGATCTGGATGAGCATCCATGTGAACCACCCGAAGGAAGCCACGCAGGAGCTGAAGGACGCGTGTGAGCGCCTGGCGTTTGCGGGCGTGCCCTTGGGCAACCAAAGCGTGTTGCTGAAGGGCGTGAACGACGACCCCGAGGTCATGAAGGCGCTCGTGCACCGGTTGCTCCGCATGCGGGTGCGGCCGTACTACATCTACCAGATGGACCTCATCACGGGCGGCGCCCACTTCAAGGTGGATGTGCGCAAGGGCATCGAGATCATCCGCGCGTTGCGCGGCCACACGACCGGCTACGCGGTACCGCAATATGTCATCGATGCCCCGGGTGGCGGCGGCAAGGTCCCGGTGAACCCGGACTACGTCGAGGAGATCACCGAGGACGAGGTCGTATTCAGGAATTTCGAGGGAAAGCAGTTCCGCTATCCGCTCAAGGCCGCGCCGGTCACCGGGAATGCGGCCGGCGTGGTGATGCCGGCCGAGATTCACCTGTGAGTCGGGGCGGGCGACGGCGAGGGCGATGAGTTTGGCCACGTCGCATGATCGCGGGCTTCGCGCCCGCCTATTTCATGGCGAACGTGGCCGTGATCGTGGCGATGATGGTTTTTTCGACGGAGGTCGTGTCGCTGTTGCCCTCCCAGCTCGTGGATGATGAATGAAGGGGATTAATCTGCACCACGCCCATGCGGGCATTGCGCAGCTCCTTGATGGTCCGGCCGCCCTGGCCGGCGATCTGTTCGGCCCGCTCGCGCGCATCGCGCGTGGCCTCGCCCATCATTTCCACCTTCGCCTCTCCGGCCTTGGTGTAGATGAAATCGAACCCGTTGGAAAGAAACGCGACGCCCTGTTGCAGGAGCTCGCCGGTCTCGCCCGCGAGTCGCGGCAGGACGTCCACATCGCTGGAGTGCACCTCGATCGACTGGCTCAGGCGGTAGCCGACGCGGACGACCGCGACTGAATCGTCGTCGTCGATCCGCTGTCGCGCGGTGATGTCGCGGATCTGCACGGGCGAAGCGACGAAGCCCTCGATCTGCCGCGCGGCGAAGAAGGCGGCGACCTTGGCGTGATCGGCGCTCAGTTTTTCCTGCGCCTCGTGCAGCGTGGGCGCGTCCACGGAGAAGCCGGCGCGCCAGATCACGAGGTCCGAGCGGACATTCTTGCGGGCAGAACCAGTGACGTTGATGACTTGGGACTCCGCAATGCGGGTCCAAGCGCGGGCCAGGACCAGAGCGGTAAAGACAAGTCCGGCGGCAAGGGCCAGACCGGCGAGCAAGCCGAAGAGATGGGGACGGGAGGCGGGGGAAGGATTCATGATTTCGTGGGTTTATAACGGGGCGGGGCACGCCATCGTGCCCTGAAATCAGAACCTTGCCGTCACGTAAACAACTGGGGGGCAGTGGTAACTGCGATCCAAAACGGGAATTACTTATTCACAAAGAATCTTTCGAAAAGATTCAACGTTTCGCGCGGTACCCGCGTCTATCTTAACGACAGCAGTGCGCGTTCATCGCAACGAACATTGTTTGTAGTTCTTACGGTTTGCTTGGTGTTAGGTCATGCAGGGCGTCCCGCAAGGGGCGCCCTTCATGATTTTAGGGTCGGAAACCGGGCCCGAAACTTTTCTGAAAATAGATTCAACGTTTTTGAGCGGGCCGCGTCTGTCTTTATAGTTCTACGGTTTGCTTGGTGTTAGGTCATGCAGGGCGCTCCCACAAGGGGCGCCCTGTATGATTTTACGGGCTCGAGATTCGGCGAAGCGCGAAGTCCCGGCGATGTCCAAGGCGGGCGGGAGGGCAAACCACCGTGAAATTCGACGGTTAGAAATTCCAGGTCGCGGTCAGCTTGCCCTGCGCGGGCGGCGCCTTCGTCACCAGGTCGTTGTGCGAAAAGTTGGGATCGGCCCCGAGAAAATAGTCTTCCCCCAAAATGTTCTCCACACTCAGGCGCAGGGCGAGCGGGCCGTGTTTCCAGTGCAGGCTGCCGTGCCAGACGAGGGATTCGGGCAAGACGAGGGTACGTTCGAAATTGTGGTAGAACGCGTGGTTCCACACGGCGCCGACCGAGAATCCCCAAGCGGGGGCTGCCTGCCAGGCGACATCGAATTTGATCTGGGACTCGGGCGTGCCCGGGTAGACCAGCCGGGGGTTGAGGGGAGGCGTGGGCGTGACGCCGGCGTCAAAGGAGCCCGATTCCATGGCAATGCGCGCCGCCGGGCCGAAGCGGGCGCGAAAGCCCAGCGGGTCGAGTCGAAACACCCGTTGCGAGCCCGCCGACGCGATGATGCTGAGACGATCATCGGGCGCCCACGTAAGCTCGAATTCCACGCCACGGCCGCGCAGCCGCTCGGCGCGGTTCTCGCGGTCGTTGAATCGCGCATTTTCCCATTCGTACCCGGCCAGGCCCGCGAAGAGCCGCCCTTCGCGGAGGGAAACCTTGGTGCCGATTTCCCGGAGTTCGGCCATGGCGAAGTTGCTGCGGCTGTTGACGGTGCCGCCCTGTCCGGGCTGGAGCGCGGTGCCGCGTTGGAAGGACACGTAGGCGGACGCGTCGGGCCGCCACCGCCAGACGGCGCTGAGCGTGCCGGATCCGTATTGTTTTTCGCCCGCGCGTTCCGAGGCGAGGCGCTGGGCGGAAGTGGCGCGGTCGACCTCGGCGGGAAGATCGGCCCGGTAATCCACCGATTCGGCGCGAAGCGCCACGGTGGTCTCCAGTTTTTCGGTCCATTTCGTGCGGCCGAGGGCGAACACCGCGCCCTGCCACAGATCGGACTCCGTGCTTCCGCCCAGACTGGTCGACCAGAGATTGTGGCCCGCGGGGTCGAGGTCGGCGCCGGCGGGCACGCGGCTGTTGGCGGAGATCGCCGGCCGCAGGATGTCGCGGCGGTTGAATGGCTCCGCGGCGAAATCCATCACCATCCAGCCGTGGCTATAGCGAAGGGACGCCCCGTAGGTCAGGGTGGAATCCCGGAGGGGAAGCCCGCGTTGCTCGATCAGGAGCTTGTTCTCGACCACGAGCTGCTCGGTCGCGACGCCGTAGCCATAGCTCGAGCGCTTGTCCGTTTCCATGGACTCGACCAAGGCCTTCCAAGTGACGGTTCGGTCGGGGTTGCGGGTGGAAACGAGATCGAGAAACCAAAGGAAGTCGCGCGCGTTGGCGAAGTCCTCGGGATCGGCCAGCACGGTGGATCCATTGATCTTCTCGGTCAGGGCCGCGCCGCCCGCGGCAAAATACTCATCGGTGTACCGATAACCGCCGTCGGCGGCGCGGCGGTCTTCCATCAACGCGAGCAGGCCGGGATCGATCCGCGCCTCGGCCACCGCGGCGGGCAGAATCAGCGCGCGGAAATTCGCGGGGCGGCCGGTGAATGCGCCGGGGAACTCGATCAGGTTGCGATCGGCGCGGCCACCCCAGGCCGCGCTCGTTATATCCTGGGGTTCACCGATGATGTAATCGCCATGGTCGATGAGTTCCTGGGTCACGCGGTTCCAGCCCGGATTCTCGTTGCTGTGAAAGTCGTAGTATTCCGCACCGGTGAAAAGGCTCAGGCTCTCGGCGAGGCGCACCTTGAGTGCACCGTAGGCGGAGACGAAGTCGTTGCCCACGTTGCGCCAATAGCTGTCGGAATCCTGCGCGGTGACGGACACGCGGTAGGCCGCCGGCCGCCGGCCGATCAAGCCCGGGCTGCCGTAGTCGACCTGCGCCTTGAAATGACCGTGGGAGCCCGCGGTGAGGGCGAGCGACCCGCGGGCGCGGTCGAAGTACGGGGACTTCGGGATGAAGTTCGCGTAGCCGCCCTCGGGCACGGGCCCGAGATGCGCGGGGGCGGGGCCCTTGACGAGATCCAGGGCCTCGAGAGATCCGAACGAGACCGGCATCTCGTTGCGCTGGTACGCGCGCGCCATGCCGTTGAAGAACACGCTGGCCTTTACGCCCCTGAGATAGGGTGTGCCCGCGATGCCAAAATAATTCGCCACCTGCGTGCCGGCCCCGATGCGCGCCAGGTCGCCCAAGCCCTGCAGGTCGAAGCGACGCATCAGCTCCGGGGTGATCACCGTGATGGATCGCGGGAGATCGAGCACCGACTGTCCGGGGCCGAACACGGAATCAACGGGCCGCGAGGTCGGCAGCACATCACCGGCGCGATACGCCGCGCTTTCGGTGATGATGAACTTTTCCAGGACGGTGACCGGTTCGCCGCCGGGCGCCGCGGTCTGTGCGCAGAGGCCGCCGGCGGCAAGGAGGCCGGCGATGAGGACGGTGGTGCAGGGGCGCCGCATCGAAAAAACGCATCTCGCCACGCGCTCCGGGGGTTGTCCATGCACAACTTCGGCCGCGCGTATGATATGAACGCGGCGAAGGATATGACAGCGATTCGGGGCGATGGCTTATGCCGCGGGCGCTGAGGAAATTGGATTTGCGCGCGACCGTCGCCCGCAGGCTCAAGCCGAAGGTTTTGCTTGTCTCTGTCGGGCGCGGGCATTTTGTCCGCCTTGCCTGTAGGGGTGTCCTCCGCGGAGGACTGAGATTGCGGCGCGCTCGGCCGCTCGACCCTTCGAACCTGAACGGATCATGCCGACGAAGGAAACAGCAGGCGCCGCGAAAGCGCCACGGGGCGTGCGGCGCCCCTTCGCCGGGAGTTCGTTTGGGTCAGGCATCCCAACCCATGCGAATTCCGAATCCCTGCCCAATTGTCCGCCTCGCGGACGCCAAATTCCGCGCCGCGATCCTGATCGCGGGCACCTGCCTGACCGCGACGGCCCAGACACCCCCGGTCGCTTCAGGCGACGGCACGCCGGTCAAACTCGAGCCCGTGCGGGTCACCGCCGATCTCTGGGCATCGCCGCTGGCGAGGATTCCCGCGAGCGTCACGGTCTTCGACGAAGCTGCGTTGCGGGCAGGATCCGTCCGTCATTTCGGGGACTTGGTGGATCAGGTGCCCAATCTGACGTGGACGGGCGGCACCTCGCGCCCGCGCTACCTGCAGATTCGCGGCGTGGGTGAGAATTCGCAATTCGAGGGCGAGACGCCGGATTCCGCCGTGCGCTTCGTGCTGGATGATTTTGATTTCACCGGGCTCGGCACGGTGGGCACGACCTTTGACGTGGGCCAGGTTGAGGTGTTGCGGGGGCCGCAGGCGGGAGCGTTCGGCGCGAACGCCGCGGGCGGCGTGGTGCGGTTGGTGACCAATGCGCCCACGCCGTACTGGACCGGGCGCGTCGAAGCCGGGCTGGGGGAGGACGACCTCCGCACGGCTGGCATCGCCGTGGGCGGACCGCTGGCGCCGGAAAATCCCGAGCGGCTCATGATGAGGCTCGCGGTGCAGACGGCCCAAAGTGACGGCTTCCGGAAAAACGTCTGGCTCAACCGCGATACCAACGCGCGCAACGAACGCACGGCGCGCCTGCGACTCACGTGGAATTCCAGCGAATTGTGGCGGTGGGAGGCGGCGGTGCTCGCGGCCGATTTCGACAATGGCTTCGATGAGTTCGCGCTCGATAACAACGGGACGAAAACGTACAGCGACGAACCGGGTCGGGACGAACAGCAGTCTACGGCCGCGAGCCTGCGCGGAACGTATCGTGGGTGGTCACAGGCCCGGTTGAGCAGCGTCACGAGCATCGCTCGCACGCGCTCGGCCTACAGCTATGACGATGACTGGACCGCGGCCTCGTACATGGGCTTCAGCGACCTGACGCGCACGCGCTGGGTGGTGAACCAGGAATTGCGCGTCGACTCTGAGCCGAATGGTGCCGCGGAAGGATTGAGCCGGTGGACGATTGGAGGATTCTTCTCCGACACCGAGGAGTTCTCGCGCTACACCAATACCGACCCCGGCAACGTCCGCGGACTGCGCACGGTGTACCGGGGGGAGAATCTCGCGTTGTTCGGGCAGGCGGGGCATGACTTTTCCCCCCGCACGCGCTTGATTGCCGGCGCGCGGATCGAGCGCATCGACCTGGCGGGCGAGGGCGTGAAGACGCGGTACCGGGCGAGCAGCAACAGCTTTGACCCCGTGGTGACGACGCATCCGCGTTTCGAGGACACGCTCGTGGGCGGGAAGGTGACGCTCGAGCATGACTGGAGTGAAACGCAACTCGCCTTCGTTTCGCTGACGCGCGGGTACAAAGCCGGTGGCATCAACGTGGATGCGCGCATCGATCCCACGACCGATCCGCTGACGTACGCGACAGAAACCCTATGGAATTGGGAGGCCGGCTTGCGGGGCAACTGGCTTGACCAGCAAGTGACGGGTGAAATCACCGCGTTCTATCTGCAGCGCGAGGACACGCAGGTGCGCGATTCGGCGGGGTTTGGCGGGAGCTATCGTTTCTTCACGGGCAATGGGGAGGACGCGTCGGTCTATGGGTTGGAGGCGTCGGGGGCGTATGCGTTTGCCCGCGACTGGTCGTTGCGTGGCTCCCTGGCGCTGATGCGCTCGGAGCTCGAGCCGTTCGTGCTCGGGAACGGGAGCGTTGCAGGGGGCCGCGCGCTGGCGAACACGCCGCGCTACGGCTACACGTTCGGCGTGCGTTACGACCGTGGCCGCGGTTTACAGGGCAATCTGGAACTGGTGGGGCGCGCGCGGCATTATGATTCCAACAACCAGAATGAATCGCGGCGCTCGTTTCGGGTCGTCAATGCCAGCGTGGGTTATGCGGGTGAGCGCTGGGTTCTTACGGTTTGGGTGAAGAACCTGTTGGATGAAGAATACGACCGGCGCGTGTATTTCTTTGGCAACGAGGATCCCGACTACATCGAGACGCGTTATGAAAACCGGGCCGACCCGCGTCAGGTGGGCGTGACTGCGTCCTGGCGCTTCTGATTTGAAACGGGAGCGGGACTGGGCCGAAGAGTTCATCGGAACTGGACGGCCCCGTCTTTTCGCTTCCGTCATTCTGGGACCGGGAGCGACCGCTGGGCGGTTGCATCCTGTGCGAAGATGAACTTTGGAGAATGGAACACGACCGCCACCGTCCGCTTGAGCGGAGCGAAGGATCCAAGGGAAACGACGTGCGCAGGCTCCGTGGATCCTTCACTCCGTTCAGGATGACGGTGGGGGAGGTTTAGGTATTTCCAATATGCGGCGGCTCACCGGCTCAGGCGGAATCATGCAGTCGGATGGAGGGGCGCAGCTTGACCGCGCCCTTTTCTCGCTGAGGAAACCGAGGGCGTGAACGAGCCACGCCCTTACAACCGAGCAGTTCGACCGCGCACACTGCGGAATCGCATTCCAACTGCATCGTTCCGGCTCGGAACTCGCTCGGCCGGACTCATGCAGTCTAACCACAGAGGAACGCGGATACGGGGCAGGTTAGCCTCACCCATGCGCTCACAATTCTTTTCACGGGATGGTGAAGGCGAACCGCGAGATCTTATCCGCTGTAAGCCATTTTGATCCGTGCTCATCTGTGTTCATCGGTGTTTCCCACTGAAATGTTCCGGCGCAGTTCATCAGCAGCGGAGCGAAGGATCAACGGATTGGGCGCTCGTGCGTCCTTTCCCTTGGATCTTTCGCATGGGTCAGGACTCCGGGCTGGGAATGGGTGCGCTGAAATCCGAATTTATTTCGCGACCGCTTCAGGGCGGTGTTGCAGCAGTTGCTGCGCCTGCGAGGAGTCCACGGGGAAGGTCAGCTCGCGGCCCGGATTTTCCCCGATGTAATCGATGCAGGCGGAAGCGAGGGCGGAGACGAAGGGCAGCAAGTCCTGTTTGGTGTCCACGATCTTGGTCTTGACGCTCCAAAGTTCCGGACCCGGTTGGCCGACGTCGGGCGAACCGGCGGGTGGTGGCAGGACATCGCGCGCGGTGAGTTCGAGGGTCTTGTCGAAAACCACCACGGCCTTGGAGTTGCTCTGGGGCATGCCGGAAGGACCGAGGAGAATATTCGTGTTTTGTTGGGTCACGATTTTCACGTAGCCATGGCCGACGCCGTAGCTGGCCTGGATCATCATGTCGGGCCGGACTGTGGCGGGCGCGGCGTACAGACCGCGAGCAGCCAGGGCATCCTCGATCGCCGCGACGACGATGGCATGGCGCTCCGGATCCACCCCGCCGGCCGGGTCGTTCACCTCCAGGTGATAGGAGCTGCCCAGCGGTTTGGTGCGATCACTGATGGCGTCGACCGTGACGTCATGAACCGTGGTGCAACCGGTCAGAAACGCCGCGGCAATCAAGCCACCCCAAAGTAATGGCTGTCTGATGGACATGAGGCGATGTTGCGGTGGGACAAGACGCGCACAACTGCAAACCCGGACAGGGGACCGTCGGCTGGCTTACATTCCCTGTTTCACGAACTTCACGCCCTCGTCGTGCTCGCCGAGCTTCACGGCCTTTTCCTCGCGCGTGTTCACGCCGATGTAGTCGGCGGTGGCGGACGCGAGGAGCGGCATGTATTTCCGAAGTTCCTGGCTGCCGTCCTCCGTCGAGACATTGACGCTCCAGATCTCGGGAGGCGGGCGGCCCTCGGCCGCCTCCTGGTTGGCGCGGGCGGAAACGCGCAGGTACTTTTCGTAGATCAGGACCGGCCGGATGGATTCGTCCATGCCGAGGAATTCCTGCCGGTCGGGTTCCTGGACGGTAACGGTGCGGAAGGACAAGTTGCCGAGGGTGTCGCGCACCGTGACCAGTTCCTCGCGGACCGCGCCCTTGACTTCGATCACCACGGGGTTGCTGCGAGTCTCGTACTTGATGCGGGGCGCTTCCATGCCGTAATCAATGTCGATGATCAGGTCGGCGGTTTCGGGTGAGGGGGCCTCATATAGGCCGCGGCCCGACAGCGCGGTGCGCACGTAGTCGGCGACTTCCTTGTAGCGCAGGCTGTCCGCATCCAGGCGCGGGTTGCGCGCGCGGATATGGTACGATTGTCCGCTCGGGGCGGGTTGCCCGGTGGCGGTCGGGCTTGAGATGGCGTCGACCTGGACGGTGTAACGCTGGCCATCGCAGCCCGTGAGGCCGAGGAGGAGGGAGATGATCCCGAGCAGGACCTTGGACGGCCGGGAGGGCATGAAGGCGGTGGGCGTGGATCCGATGGGGAATCGACGCCGCTGGGCTTACATGCCCTTCTTGATGAACGACACCACCTCGTCGCCCTCGGCGATCTTGATGGGCTTCGATTCGCGGGTGTTCGTGCCGATGTAGTCGGCGGTCGCGGACGCCAGGATGGGCATGTACTTCCGCAATTCCTGGCTCTTGTCCTCGGCCGAGACATTGACGCTCCAGACTTCCGGTGGCGCGCGGCCCTCCTCGGGCTCGCGGTTGGTGCGGGCGGAGAGTTTGAGATATTTCTCGTAGACGACCACCGGCTGGACGGTTTCCTCCATGCCGAGGAACTCGACTTGATCCGCGCCGCGCATCGTGACCGTTCGCTCGATCATTTGGACCTGGCCGGTGGCGGGGTTGCGCACCGGGACCAGGACGGTGGTCTGGTAGGGTTGTCCGGGCACCTGGTGGTAGATGGGATTGCTGACCGTCTCGAACTTAACCCGCGGCGCGTCCATGCCGTAGTCGATGTCGATCACGACGTCGGCGAGTTCCGGCCGGGGCGCTTCGTACATGCCTTTGCCGGAAAGGGCGGTGCGGACGTAATCGGTCACTTCCTTGTAGCGCAGGCTGCTTTCGTCGAGGCGCGGGTTCTGGCTGCGGATGTGGTAGGACTGGGCGGCGGGGGCCGGCTGGCCGACCTCGACCGGGGTGGCGATGGCATCGACCTGGACGGTGTAGGTCTGGGTCGAATTGCAACCGGCGAAGGTGGCCAGGACACCCAGGGTTCCCACCAGGAGGAGAGGGGAGCGAAGCGGGGGTTTCATGCCGGCGGAGCAGGCGGGCGTGGGTGAGGGCTCAATTCTGCCCGGAAGCTTCCGCGGGATCGGTGGTGGCGGAAAACCCCTCGACCGGCGTGTTCTTCAGGCGCGCGAGTTCCTCCTCAAGGCGGACAATTTCGGCCTCGGTGGAGAGCAGCTTTTCGTTCGCCTCGTCGAGCGCCTTTTTCTTCGCCAGGGCGGCGGTGCGTTCCTCGCGCAGCTTGGCGAGCCGGTTGGCGGCGCTGTCGACCTTCTTCTGGGCCTCGGTGAGTTCGAGATCGGAGATTTGGAAACCCTGCGCCACGGCGAGCTCCTCGTCGAGCAGGGCCTTGTTCTTGGCTTCCTCGGCGCGCTTGCGGGCGAGTTCCTGCTGGTAGGCGCGCTCCTGCGCGAGACGGTCCTGTTCCTTGCGTTCCTTCATTTCCTGCGTGAGGCCGACGATGCCGCCGATGATCGCGCCAGCGCCGGCGCCCGCGAGCACGCCCTGGCTCGAGTTGCCTCCCGTGGCGCCTGCCGCCAGACCGCCGACCACCGCGCCCGCGGCCAAGCCGGTGCCCGCGCCCTTGACGGTTTTGGAAGGGGCAACCTGACAACCCGCGAGGCAGCCAATGACGACCGCGAGAATGCTGGATACCAGGCACCGGGGCAACGGCGGGAAGTTGCGATCACCTTTCAATTTCATGGGGAGTGGAAGCGAAACGCGAAGGGGGCTGGACTGATCTCGACCGTAGTTGTATTGGCTATTTTATCAAATCTACTTTTAGTCGACTCCGCGATTTTTAACCCCGTCGCTCGCCGGATCACCTGCCGCCCCAGCACCATGGCCATCCTCTCACGCAACAAGGGTATCCTGTCCGTAGATTTTCTCGTCCCCAACATCGGATTGCTCGCCTCGATCCTCCTCGTGGAGGTTTACTTCGCCACCGTCGTGCGGCCCCATGTGGCCGAGTTGGAAATCACCCAACGCCTGAACGCCGCGTCGCAGCAGGATGGCGAGCCCAAGCAGGCGCCGCGTTCGATCTACATCATCATCAAGGATCCGGAACAGGAGGTTGAGCTGATGCTGTGGATGTGGGCCACGGTGATCCTGACCTACAAGCTGATCGAGGTCGGGCGCGAGAGGCGGTTGTTGAAGCACGACTTCATCGGCGTCCGCCAGGGCGAACGAATCATCCCCGAGGATGCGCTGGACCGTTACAAGGAATTGAAAACGGTGGTGGAGGCGAACGTCCGGTGGCGCGAGCGCTTGCTGCCTGATTTCCTGCTCGCGGCGCTCCATCGCTTCCAGGCGACCAACTCGGTGCAGGATGCGGCGAGCGCGGTGAAGGAGCGGGCGGAACTGGTGGCCGACAACCTCGACTCGGAGCTGTCATTGATCCGCTACATCGCGTGGGCCATTCCCGCGGTCGGGTTCATCGGCACCGTGCGCGGCATTGGCGATGCGTTGTCGCACGCCGACGAGGCGATCAAGGGCGACCTGAGCGGCGTGGTTTCGGCCCTCGGCCTTGCGTTCAACTCCACGCTCGTGGCGCTGATCCTCAGCATGGTGCTGATGTACATGCTGCACATGCTGCAGTCCCGGCAGGAAGCGTTGATCCTCGAGCTGCAGAACTACTGCCGCGAGAAGCTGGTGCACATCATGCGCGTGCCGTTGCGCGAAACCGGGCGGGAGGCCTGACCATGTCGGTTCTGGGCATTGAATTGTGCGACGCGGGCTTCGAGGTCGCCTTTCCCGCCGCCGGCGAGGAAGGGTATCCCGTGATCGAGGGCGGCGGGCCGTTGGGTTGCCTGGGCCTGGCTTATCACGATGGGAAAAAAGCCGCGTTCGGGCCCGAGGCCGAGGAGGTTTGGTTCGCCCGCCCGAAGCAGGTGACCCATGATTTCTGGAGCAAGTTGTCGCACGAGGCCTCGCCGCTTGGCCCCGCGGGCAAATCCCTGTCCTACTCGCAACTCGCCTACTTCTTCCTCCGCGACTACTACGCGCGGGTGACCGCGATCACCGGAGCGCCGGAAAAGGCCGTGCTGGCGGTGCCCGGTGATTACCTGATCGATGCTGCCAGCGAGGAGGAGCGCATCGGTTTCCTGCTCGGCATGGCGGGCGAGTTGAATATGCCGCTGACCGGGATCGTCGACATGGCATGCGCCTCGATGTGCGATCCGCGCCTCGATTACTTTGACCGGAGCGCGCCGGTGCTGGTGATCGACATTCACATGCGGGGAGCGGAGCTCACGCTGTTGCGCGGGGATGGGGAAGGAAATCTCGTGCGGCAGGACTTCGCCAAGATCTCGCATACCGGCTACAACGATGTGCTCCGGCACGTCACGGGCACGATGGCCAATCGTTTCCTCCGCCACACGACCTTCGATATCCAGGAGGATGGCAAGATCGGCCAGGCGTTTTATCGGCAGACCAAGGAATTCCTCCTGTCCGGCGTGATGGGATACCATTACCAGATCAACACGGGGACGAGGACGTACGAATTGATTGCGACACGCGACCAGCTCGAGTCGGACCTGGCCGGATTTCATCAGTCCCTGCTGCAGGGAGCGCGGGCCATCCTGCAGAAGAGTGCCGGCCGGTCGCCGCGTTGCACGGTGGCGCTGACGGCCCGGGCCGCGGTGCTCTCGGGCCTGACCAGCGCGTTGCACGGGGAGGGCCTGACGCGCGTCCTGCGGCTCTCCCCCGGGGCCGCGGCCTGCGGCGCGGCGCGGCTGGGCGCGGGTCATGAGATGCGCGAGCACCTGGCCGACGTCCCCGTCGAGACCGTGGCGCCGGCGGCGCTCCTTCCGCAGCAGTCGGCAGATCGTTGCATCGTCCGCTTGTTGAAAGCGAAGCGACCGTCGCCTTCACGGCGTCCCTCGCATGCCGTCTGTGAAGGCTTGGGCCACGGGCTCGACGGCCTGAAGGTTTTCACGATCGGACCCGCCGGCCTGGGGGCCGACCTGTCCCTGCCGGACGAATTCGACGCGGCGGGTGCCGGCGGCCAGATCCAATTGGAACAGGTGGACGGCCTGTGGTGGCTGCCCGGGTCGCTCGCCACGCAAGTTCACGAACGCACCCTGATCGAAGCGGGTGACCGGCTCAGCATCCATCACGGGGCGGACGAGACGGAGATCCTTTTCGCGTATTGTCCTGAGTCAGGGAACTCGCGTCGCCACGGCTCGTAACGGATTCGTTCGTCATGCTCAAAGGGAAGCGGCGCGAGACGGAAATCTTCAGCATGTCCTTCATGGACTGCATTTGCTGCGGCTTTGGCGCGGTGCTTCTGCTCTTCATCCTGACGACGGGGCAAAAATCGGATTATGGGAAGGACACGGTGGAACAGCTGAAAAAACAGGTGGTGGAGATGGAACGCCAGATCATCGAGGAGGAGAGCGAGTTGAACAAACTCGTGCGTCCGGCGACCATCACCGCGGAGGAGCTGGCGTCGATGGAGCAGGAAAACCAGGAGACCAAGCGCAAGGCCGACGAGCAGGACGAGGAACTCAAGCGCCTGTTGCGCCAGATTGCGGCCTTGAAGAACGAGGAGGCGAAGCTGCTGGCCGATTTGAAAAACATGCCGGAGGAGGAGCAACAGCCGGTGCCGATCCCCGAGGTGGACCGGCGCCAGTACCTGACGGGCGTGAAGATGGAGGGCAGCCATGTCCTGTTTATTGTGCGGGCCTCGGGCAGCATGCTCGGCGACACCCTGGAGGATGCCATCGCGCGGCTGGACGACCCGGAGTTCAAGAAACGCGAGGCCCCGAAATGGCAGCGGGTGGTGAAGGCGCTCGAGTGGCTGGTCGCGAACCTGGGCACGGACGCCAATTTCCAGATCCTCCTCTTCAATGAGGAGACGGTTCCGCTCCTGCCCAACCGCTCCGAAGGGTGGATCTCGCGCGGGGACCGGGCGAGCGTGCAGCAGGCGCTGACCCAGCTCCGCCTGGTCGTGCCCAGGGGCTCGGCCAATCTGGAGCGAGCCTTCAACACCGTGCGGTACATGCCGACGCTGCCGGATTCCATCGTGCTGTTGACGGACGGGCTCCCCACGGCGAGCGACAGCTCGCCCTCGACGGACAGCAGCGACGACGACACGCGCATGTCCTATCTTCGCCAGGCGATCCGGCAGCTTCCGCCACGGATTCCCGTCAGCACGATCCTCTTTCCGACCAGTGGTGACCCGGGCGCACCGGCGCTGTACTGGGAGCTGGCGGGCTACACCAACGGCGCACTCGTCAGTCCTTCCGCAAGCTGGCCCGACCTATGATCCGACGTACCAGCGTTCCGATTTTCAGCCTGTCGTTCCTCGACTGCATTTGCTGCGGGTTCGGGGCGATCATCCTGTTGTTCGTGCTGACCATGGGTTCCGAAACGAAGGTCGTGCAACAGTTGCGCGAGCGCCTGCAGCGGATTGTGGAACAGCACCTCGTCACGCTCGCCAACCTTCGCCGCAGCCAGGACGAAATCCTCATCGCGCAGGCGCGGGCCAGCATCTCGAATGTCGCCCTTCAGGAGCGGGAGTCATTGAAGCAGCTGCTGGCGCGGCTGGAGCAGCAGGTAGCGGATCAGCGGGCGGCGCGGGACCGGCTGCTGGTGGATATCGAGGAGGTCAAGACCGACCTCGCGGCGCGGCAGAAGCCCAAGGAAATCACCTTGTCGGTCGATCCCGCCCCGATCGGTTTGCCGGCGGAAAGCAATCACGTGGCGTTCATCATCGACAGCTCGGGCAGCATGCGAGACCCGAACACCGAGCGGATCTGGTCGATCGTGCTCAAGAAGTTCGACGAGGTGCTTGATGCCTATCCGGAGGTGAAGGGAATCCAGTTTCTCGATGCAGACGGCCGGTTCATCATCAGCGGGCGCCAGGCGGAACAGGACTGGCTGCCGGACAACGCCGCGACGCGCAATGCCATCAAGGGCGCGCTCGTGGACTATAATATCTTCAGCAACAGCAATCCCGTGCCCGGCATTGTCCGGGCGTTGCGGAGCCTGTTGGACGAGAACGATCCCGAGATGCGCATGACGATCTTCATCCTGGGGGACGAGTTCACCGGCACGGCGGACGCGGTGCTGCGGCGCCTGGATGAATTGAATCCCCGGGACGCGAACGGCAAACGACGGGTGGTGATCAATGCGATCGGCTTTCCCACCGCGGTTAAAATGGGTTTCTCCATGGGCAACACCGGCGTGAAGTACGCGAACCTGATGCGTGAGGTGTGCTTCCAGCACGGCGGGGCCTTCATTGCCCTGCAGGAAATCGAGGAGCGGTAACGCGGGCACAGGGACGGCGACGCGCGGCGTGGCGGTCACCGGCGCTTTCAGCCGACCGGGGCGAGGGCGCCCCCGGCTCCACTGCCATCGGTCGAAGAAGGCGGGGACTAGGCGAGATGTTTCAAATACCCAGGATCCAGCGCAGGAGCTGGACGACGTTCATGCCGCTCTGTTGTTGCTGCTGTTGCTGCGAGGGCTGGCCCTGGCTGGGCTGGCCGCTGCTGGAACTGGAACTCGACGATGAGGACGAGCTCTGTTGCTGCTGCTGCATGGAAGGCTGGCCTTGCTGGCTGGGAGAACCGGAGCGCGACTGGCTTTGGGACTGGGAGGAAGAGGGCTGGCCGGATGGATCCATCACCTGGAGTCCGGGCATGTCCTGCTGTTGCTGGGAGAGCGATTGCGACTGTGATTGCGACTGCGAGCGTGATTGGGAACGCGATTGCGAGGAACGCTGGCTTTGGCTTTGCGACTGTTGGGAACCGGGCATTTGCATCTGGCTCTGCTGGCCTTGCTGACCCTGTAGCCCCTGTTGACGCCGGTTGTTGCTGCGCTGGCTTTGGCGTCCCTGCTGCCCCTGCTGGCGCCCGTCCGCGGCCGATTGTCCTTCCGCGCTATACTGGCCGGGTTGCGAATCCTGGCCGTTCGCGGTGCCATCGCCGTCCATGTCGCCATCCTGTTCGTTGGGTGTGCCGTCGCCGTCCATGTCCCCGTCGATCGCGTTGTTCTGGCCGTCGCCATCCACGTCGCTATCGGCGGTGTTTTGGATGCCGTCGCCGTCCATGTCCCCGTCGGAGTCATTGGGAATGCCGTCGCCGTCCATGTCTCCGTCCTGGGTGTTCGGCACGCCATCGCCGTCCATGTCGGGATCGTTCTTATTGGCGATTCCGTCGCCATCCATGTCGGTGTCCTTGTAGTCGGGAATACCGTCGCCATCCATGTCGCCTTCGCCGCCCAGCGGCTTTCCATCGACGTCGGTTTCGGGCCGGCCCCCGCGCTGGTTGCCCGAGCCATCGCCGCGGGCGCCCATCTCGCCGCTAAAGGTGAATTTCACCACGTCGATCTCGCTCGTGTCGAGGGTGGGGCGGGTGCGGATCGCGGCGTCGCGGACCGCCTCGAGTTCCCAGCGGGCGCGGAGCGCGTCGTCGCCATTGGCGAGGGGGCCGAAGAGATAAGTGAGGTTTTCGTGGCGATAGCGCACGTACCAGCCCTCGTCCATCGGTCCGAGGCCGGTGATGTTGATGCCGGCGTATTTTTCCGCGTATTCGACTTCAGCGAGCTGCCAGAGGTCGGCGATGCCCTCGACCGGGAAGATGACGGTCTTGGCCGGTGCGCTGCCGGCGATGAGGCCGAGCAGGAGGAGGGAGAGAACGCGGTTCATGGATGAGGGGTCAAAGGCCCTTGGGGATAACCTTGCCCTTCTCCACGCCTTGGTTGCGCGTGTTGGACTGCTGTCCGGCGGGCGTGGCTTTTTCGTACTGCTGGGATTTGCTCGCTTCCTGCCCGACGACATCGGGCGATTTGGGTTCCGTCTGGATCTGAAGCGTGGCGTCGCCGATCTGCATTTCGCGCGCGCTGCCCTGGGGACCCCCAGCTTGGGCGCCCTCCGTGGAATTGAGTTTTTGCGCCTGGGCGCCCTGGGCCTCGGCGGCCGGGCCCTGGTCGACCGGTTCCGCCGATCCGCCCTGCTGGGCTTGTTGCTGCTGCTGATCCGGGCCGGCTCCGCCGGGCTTGTTTTCGACGCCGGGAGGCGGAGGTTGCGCCGAGGGGCCGGAGTTGGGTCCGACGCGTTCGGGGTTGTCGCCTTCCTCCTCGCCCATTTCGATTTCCGAAAGCATGCCGAAGAGGGGCCGTTTTTCGGGTTCGTATTTTGAGCCGTCGAGTATGTCGGGGTCGGGGAGGACGGGCTTGGCGCCGGACTTCGAGACGGGCGTGGCCTTGGTGGTGACCGCGGGGCGCGGACGGGCGGTTGAGCTGGCCCCGGGCGACGGAACGGGCGATTGGGCCGCCCCGGCGTTGAGAAGCAGGAGGGGCAGGAGGAAGAGGGGGTATTTCATGGAATCAACCGCTCGCCCGGAGGGTGCAGGCGACGCTGACGACCGGCGGCGTGCTGCCGTTGCGGACCTGCAGGAGGAGCAGGACATCCTGGTAGCCCTTGCGGCGGCTCACGATTTCGTAGTCGCCGGGCAGCATTTTCACCGTGGTGGTGGAGATTTTGCCCAACATCCGGAAGTTGCTGATGGAAACCCAGCAGTTGCCATCGGAGCGGAAGGTGACGTCCACCGGCTTGCTTTGGAGATTCAGCACGCCGCGGAGCTGGCTGACGCGGTCCGTGAGCGCGAGGTAGGCCGGCTTGACGGCCATGGCTTCGTTGAACGAGCGGATGGCCGATTGGAACTCGGCGCGCTGGGCGTGGGACTCCGCGACATCGACGAGCTTGTTGTATTGCATGAGGGTGCGGATCATCCGGCCGGTGCGGAAGTAGCCCTCCTTGGCGTCGGTCTGGGCGTCATCGAGTTCCATGGCCTCGTAGTAAGCCCCCCGGGCCTGCTCCCATTCATATTTGTTTTCGTAGGCGAGCGCCTTGGAAAGGGCGGTTTTCACCGCCTCGCGATGGGCGGTCTCGCGGGCTTCCGCGAGGGTCTTCTTCACCGTCTCATCCTGCGGGTTTACCTTGAGCGCGCGCTCGTAGGCGGCGATGGCCTTGTCCCAAACGCCGGCGTCGCGATGGGCGGTGGCTTCGGCGAGCGCGGCATTGAGTTCGGTTTCCCGCTGGAGGCGCTCGTTGCGGGCCTTGCCCTGCTGGGCGACGGCCGAAAAGGCATCGAGCTCGAAGGCCTTGGCGAAGGACTCGGCGGCCTGGGCGTGCTCCTTTCGTTGCTCGAGGTTTTCTCCCTGGAGGATCAGTGCGCGCACCCGATCGGCCACCTCGGCGCGCTTAAGTCCCGGCAGGGCGACTTCATTGCCCGGATCCTTTTCCAAGGCCGCTTCGAAGGCGGCGATGGCACGGGGCTTGTCGCCCGCGGCGACGGCTTCGAGCGCCTGGCGGATGTTGTCGTCGACATACTGCTGCAGGGTTTCCTGGGCGCGATCCAGGGCGGCGAAGGCGGCGTCGAATTGCTTCTTGGCCGTCGCGAAGCGGCCATCCACGAAAAACTGTCGTCCCGCGCCGGCCTCCGCGAAGGCGGTTTCAAATTCCTCCGGCGCCAGGGGGCGCGCGCGGTCGAGTTCCCGCATGCGCACGAGAACCTCGTCGTAGGCCTTTTGGGTGACCTGTTTCAATTTCACATTCTCGCCGAAGGCGTCGATCTCGCGGGCGAGGGTCGTGAAATGGGCGTAGGCGGCGCCGTACTTGCGCGACTCGAGCAGGGCTTCGCCGTCGAGGTAAGCCTTCTCGATGAGGATCAATTGTTGCAGCTGGCTGGGATGATCCTGGGGCAACCGGCGGATCTCGGCCAGGGCCCGCTCGACATTCTCGCGGGCGAGGGTCGCCTTGGACTCGGAAACGAAGGCCTGGCTTGGATCGACGTTGTCCGAGGATTGGGCGACGGCGGCGCCGGGTCGCAGAAACTGAGGACCCACGACGAGGCGGATGCCACGGATCACGAGGCCGGCGGCAATCAGCAACGCCAGGCCGCCGCCGAACACCCACGCGGCCACGCGCAACACCGTCCAACGACGGGCCCCATTCGCTCGCCCGTGTTCCGGATCCCAATGGATCACCCGGCGTTTCTTGTTCGTGTTTGAATCCGGGGTTTCGCTCATGCGCGGAAGAACGTTGGCAGCGGGTACTGCTGGGGTGGTTAACGAAAGGGCTGGGCGGAAAATTAGATTCGAGAGAACAAAAGTCAAACGAGTGTCGCCACGAAGGCGGTCACACGCGCCATCTCCGATCGCTTGCAAACCCCGCCGCCCTGCCTATCTGACGAATTCGGACCGCCATGTCCTTTCCCCCCCTGCGCACCCCGTCCCGATTTGTCGGCCTTGTCCTCGCCCTCGCCGTGGGCGTGGCCTGGCCGGGTTGTTACAAAGTCCCTGTCACGGGTCGGGCGGCGGTCAGCATGGTCTCGGACGAGGCAGTGGTGAAGCTGAGCCAGCAGGCCTTTGCCGATCTCAAGAGGAAGACGCCCCTCTCTCGCAACCGCCAGCACCAGGAGCGCGTGGCGCGCATCGGCGAGCGGCTGGCCAGGGTTGCGTTCTGGGACGTGCCGGCCGCCGAGTGGGAGTTCGTGGTCTTCGATGCCCCGCAGCAGATCAACGCCTTCGCCATGGCCGGGGGGAAGGTCGGGGTTTACAGCGGCTTGTTCCAGATTGTGCACAACGACGACCAGTTGGCGTCGGTGCTGGCCCACGAGATCGCCCATGTCGCGGCCAAGCATGTGAACGAGCGGCTTTCGCAGGACATGGCCATCCAGGGCGGCGGGGTGTTGGTCGGCGGAGTGATGTCGACCAGCGGCGTGGGCGCGATCCCCGCGAACGCGGTCCTCGACGCCTACGGCCTCTCGACCACGCTCACGGCCACAGCGTTCGACCGAAAAAAGGAAAAGGAGGCCGACCATATCGGCCTCATTTACATGGCGCGGGCCGGGTACAATCCCGAGGAGTCGCCCAAGGTGATCGAAAACCTCGAGCAGATTTCCGCCGGCAAGCCTTCCCCGCCGGCGATGCTTTCGACGCACCCGACCTACCCGGAGCGCATCCTCCAGCTCATCGACCTGATGCCGAAGGCGCTTGAGATTTATCAGCGGAGCGGTCACACCGTGGCACCGCAGCTGGTGAAGTAATCCTTCATCGTCATGTCACCTCTTCCTCCACGGCCTCCCCTGTCCTGCCTGCGTTCGGTGGCACCCGGCGCGTCCCTGCGCCTGATCCTCGGTCTGGCCATCGCGGTCGTGACCGCGGGTCCGGTGCCCTTGGCGGCGGCATCCACCCAGGCGCCGGTTGTGGTGCGGCGGGTGGCGCCGGTTCATCCGCCGGAGCTGCTCAAGCAGCTCGTGAACGGCGAGGCCACGCTCGAATGCCGGGTGAATGCCGACGGTGAGGTCGATGAGGTGAAGGTACTCTCCGAATCCCACGCCGGTTTCGGCGCCGCGGCCGAGGAGGCGCTCCTGCAATGGGAGTTCCAGCCAGGCACGGTCGACAACGTGGTGAAGCCGATGCGCGTCAAGGTGCCGTTCGAGTTCCGCCTGTCCACGGATCAGGTGCTCTCCGTGGTGGCCGGTCGTCCAGTTTACGCCGAGATCGCCGACACGGTGATTCCCGCGCAGCAGTTGCCCTCGTGGCCCACGCCCCTTCAATTCTACATGCCGCGCTACCCGACTGAACTGGAAGGGACGGGCAAGTACGGGAAGGTCGTCGTCAACATCACCATCGATCCCGAGGGCAAGGTCATGAATCCGAAGCTCGTGAAGGCCACTTATCCGGAGTTCGTGCTCCCCGCGTTGGTCACGGCGCTGAAGCTCCGTTTCCCGCCGCAGGTCATGGCCGACGGCAAGGCGGTCCACGTCAACATGGACGTGCAATGGGACATCAAGCCGCCGGCGAATGTGCGTTCGTCGAAAGCGAGCGCCGAGGGGAAGGGCGGCAGGAAGAAATGAGTCGCTCCACCGGCGGGGACATTTCTGTTCGCCATGCGGCGGGCTTCCCGTGAAACGGAGGCATGGCCCGCAAGAAACCGCCTTCACGAAAAATTCCGCGCACTTGGCGGCGCACCCGGTTGTTCGTGGTCGCCAACCTCGTCCTCTGGGGCGCGCTGGGCGGTTGGTACCTGTTCCAGCCCCCGACGCGCCAGGCCGAGGTAAACCGGCTCCTCGGCAACGCGCTCGACGGCCGGAAGCAAATCACGGCCTTCGAGGTCGCCTGGGATCTCTGGCAGCTTTATTACAGTGACGATTACGTCGCCGCTGTCGCGGTGGGGGATGCCACGCACGTGTATGGCGGCACACCGCGGGTCCGACCGGGGAGTGCGGCGCCGCGGGTGCTGACGAATCGCGGCTACGTGGCCGGTTACAGCGACGAACTGGGCAACCCGCTCTGGGCCGCCTATCGCGTTCGCGATCGTGAACCGGCAGTGGCGCCGGAACGGCCCGACGCCTTCGCCGTGGACCGGCGCACCGTGGCGCGCATTGGCCCCGAGGTCTACAGCCGGAGCGGTTACGACCGTGGGCACCTGGCGCCGAACCATGCGATCGCCACGCGCTACGGCGCGGAGGCACAGGAGGAAACCTTCCTGATGTCCAACATCATCCCGCAAACGCACGCGCTGAACGCGGGATTGTGGAAACAACTCGAGCAACGCATCGCCACCAACTATCCCGCGCGCTTTGGTGAAGTATGGGTGCTGGCCGGTCCCGTGTTTGGGCCCCGGCCGCAAAGAATCCGGGGCATGGTCGCGGTGCCCGAGGCGTGTTACATGATCATCGTCGACGAGAGCGAAGGCCGCGTGCGCGCCGCGGGCTTCATCTTTCCGCAGGAAATCACCGAGGGGGCCACGCTCGCGCAGTTTCTCACGAGCATCGACGAGATCGAGCGGCGCACGGGGTTGGATTTTCTCTCGGAGCTGCCCGATGGGGCCGAAGCCGCGCTCGAGGCGCGCACGCAGGAGCGCGCGTGGTGATGGTGGATTTCTGTCGGAGCCTGTTTACAGGCGAATGGGACTGGCGTTGCAGCACGAGGTGCTGAATCGCCTGTAAACAGGCGCCTGCAAGGGAATCATTTCGGAGGCGGGGGCGTGTCGCTTTCGAGCCCGAGGATGATCCGGGCACCGCGCCGGTAACTGAAATAGGAGTAGGTCCACTGGATCAGGACGGAGACGCGGTTGCGCAAGCCGATCAGGAAAAAGAGGTGCAGCGCCAGCCACGCCAGCCAGGCGGGGACGCCGCTCAGGCGGATCCGGCCAATCTCTGCGATCGCATGGGAGCGGCCGATGGTGGCCATGTTGCCCTTGTCGCGGTACGCGAAGGCCTCGCGTTGTTCCGGCGAGCGCGCGGTCGTGGAGAGGTCGTAAGTGAGCAGTCGCGCCACATGCTGTCCCCCTTGGATGCCGCCTTGGGCGACGCCCGGCACAATCACGCCGTTGCGGTCGGTGAGCGACGCGATGTCGCCGATGGCGAAAACATTCGGGTGACCGGGGATGCTGAGGTCGGGCAGGACCTTGATGCGTCCGGCTCGGTCGAGTTCGACGCCGAGCGAACGCGTGACCGGGCTGGCGCCGACGCCGGCGGCCCAGACGATGTTGCCCGCGCGAATGGTTTCCTGGCCGAGGTCGACTTCGCCCTGCCGGATGGCGGTGACGCGGGTGCTGGTTCTGACCTCGACGCCCAGGCCCTCGATCTGCCGGCGCGCGCTGTCGGAGAGATCGGGATGGAAGTTGCCCAGGATCTTGTCGCCGCCCTCGACGAGGAGAATGCGGGCCTGGCGGGGATCGATGTGATCGAAGTCGCGATAGAGCACGGTGCGGGCGAGCTCGGCGAAGGTGCCGGCCAGTTCGACGCCGGTGGGGCCGCCGCCGACGACCACGGTGGTCATGAGCTCGCGGCGCTTCTGTGGATCGGTTTCCCGCTCCGCGCGTTCATACGCGAGCAGCATGTTGCGCCGGAGCCGGTGAGCGTCGTCGAGCGTCTTCAGGCCGGGGGCGAACTCGTTCCATTCATCGCGGCCGAAATAGCTCGTCTGGCCGCCGAGTGCGATGACCAGCCAGTCGTAGTCGAGCGTGCCATCGGTGAGCTTCACCTGGCGGTTGGCGAGATCGATGCCCAGCACGTCGGCGAGGACGACGACGAGGTTGGGCTTCTTGCGCAGGATGCTGCGGATGGGTTGGGCGATGTCGGGCGCCGCGAGGCCGGCGGTCGCGACTTGGTAGAGCAACGGTTGGAAAAGATGGTGGTTCTGCCGGTCCACGACCGTGATCCGGGCGAGGTGGCCCGGAAAGTCCTTGGCAAACGCGAGGCCGCCGAAGCCGCCGCCGAGGACAACGATGTGGGGGAGGTGACTCATGAAGGTTTTTGGTTGGGCGGAATCGAAGGGCGGGGCGGGAAAAGAGGAATCAGCCAAGTCGACGGGCAGCTTTGACCCGAATAAACCCGAATTCCTCGAATTTGAGGCAGGGAACTGTCGCGGGCTTCATCGGTGCGGTCCGCGCGGGGATTTCCCAGTTGTTTTCATTCGTTTCCATTCGTGGAATTCGTGCTCCAAAGGCTGGTTCAGGATTATTCGGTCGCAAATCAGTGGCTTCAGAGTTCGGTTGCTATCTCCGACACCTGACGCTCGAAAACGACCCCGCTTTCCGGTGGAAAATGTTTCAGGGCGTCCGCGCGCAGGGCCGGGGCATGGTCACGCATGTAGGTGTCGAAGGCCTTGCGGGACGGAAAGGCGTACTGGGTTTCCACCGCGGCCGGGGCGGACTCGTCGGCGCGATCGGGCAGCACGATGCGCACCGCCGTGGCGCCGCCGGCTTTCACCTGCAGCACGTGGTTGGGAGAGAGCCAGGAAAGAAAGCGTCCGCGCTGCTGGACGTCTTTGCAGAGGGCGCGGACGGTGTAGAGGATCTGCGGCATGGGGTGAAGCTAGCCACCTAGCTCCCTTAGCCAAGGTCCAAGGTCAGATGGACCATGACACTGGGTCATTCTTTGGCTGGGGCGATTCCTTCGCGTAAGTCGCGGCGCGGGGACGACACCCTTTCAAAAGGGCCGCGATGGTGGCCTCGGGGAGTTCGCGCGGTGAGAGTGAGGGATCGTGGTGGAGCAGCATCGCAGCCGCCCCATGCGCAGCGGATGAATGTTCGTAATACGAACATTGGCTCCTTTCAGATTGGAATGTTCCACCGACTGACTCGTGAGATGGACGGGAGAGGAGGCGGTACGGCGGCATCGGGAACGCTCATCTTCTCCCGGGATTCAGGTAGTCCATGAAGGAAGGCTCAGAAGAGGCGCTTGCTTCCAGCAACCCGGCCCGATGACGAATGTTCGTAATACGAACATTGAGGGCCCGCTTCCCAGAGCAGAACAAGAGGTGAATGTTCGTAATACGAACATTCGCATGTGTCTGCTTGGATTCTCCGCGGGTTAACTTTCGGGCACGTTAGGATGGGAGCCGTTTTCACGGCGAGGGTGACTCGTTTTCAACAAGCGCGCGGGCAGAGCCGGCGGCTCAGCCGGAACGATGCATTTGGATGTAGGGGCGCGCGGCTGACCGCGCCTTTTTCTCGCTGCGGAACCGAGGGCGTGGACGAGCCACGCCCTACAACGGAACCCTTGGACCGTGCACGCTGCGGAATTGCATTCCGATCGCATGAGTCCGGCCCTGGGGCGCGGGACAGGGCACCCTTACTTGAAGTCCCGGGTCTTTTTCCAAGCGGGGCGGTCAGTGTAGGTGGGGGCCTGCGGTTCCTTGGACTCGTGCTGGCGGGCGAAGCCCATGTAGGTGCGCATCTGGCGGGTCGAGAGGCCGAGGGCATTCTCCAGGATTTCGCCCGCGCGCTGGCGCGAAAGATTATCGAGCGCGGCGAGCGTTTCCTCGCGCCGGTCCCAATCGCCGGATTTTTCATAGGCGAGCATGAAGAGACGCTTGGCGCGCTCGGCGGTGGATTTGTCCTTTTCCTCCAGCTGCGCGCGCGCGCCGCCGACGATGGTTTCCCACGCGTCGTCCGGCAGGCCCTCGAGCATGAGCGGGAGCTTCACGATGAAATCGTCGGCGCGCTTCTCGACCTCGTCGGCGGGGTACTCGCCCGACTGCACGACGAAGTAGGCGAAATTCGTGTTCTCCTCGTTGCCGGCGTTGGCGCCCACGATGTAGCCGAGTTGCTGCCGCGTGCGGAGCTCGGAGAAGAACGGCTCGCCGATGAAGTTGCCGAGCACGAGGGTGGTGGCGCGGATCTCGGGCGAGTCGTCGCCCAGGATGTATTCGCGGCGGAAGGACGAATTGTTGACGGCGAGTTGTTCCGTGGTGCGGATGGCCTCGCCGGGCGATTGGGTGAGCACGCGGCGGCGCAGGAGCTCGGCGTCGGGCACGGGCTGGCTTTTCAGCGCCGCGCCGAACTGGCGGGCGTGGGCGATCGCGGCGTCGGCGGTGACATTGCCGTGGACGAGGGCCTCCAGCTTGCCGCGGGTGTAGAGTTTCCTCGCGAAGTCCCGCACGGCGGCGAGGGTGATTTTCTCGGCCACGGGGAGTTGCTCGTCGGGACGGTAGTGGAATTCGCGCACCGTGGCCCGGCGCGTTTCCAGCAGGATCTGCCAGGCGTCGGCGCGCGGGAAGTTGGCGAGCTCGCGCACGAGACGGTCCTTGATCGCAGCGAAGCGTTCGTCGGAAAGCGGGAAATCGACGAGGCCGCCGGCGATGGTCTGAAGGAGACGCGGCGCGGACGCGTCGTAGCCCTCGACCGCGATCTCGACGCCCTCGAGTGCGGCGTTGAAGTTGAAGTGCAGGCCGGCCTCGCCGGCGGTGTAGGCGGTTTCGTTCAGCGACTCGCGGATGCAGGCCTCGTAGAAGCGGAGGAGCACGGAGGTTTCGAGCGAGGCGAGCGAGCGCGGGAGACGGAAGCGATAGACCTCGGCGACCATCGGGCGCTGGAACTCGGTGTCCTGCGAATAATAGAGGCTGATCGCGGGTTCGTTGATCAAGTGAACCGGCTGGAGCGGCAGGACGGTGGCGGAGGCGGGGACGAAGGGATTGGGCTTCGGCAGCTGGATGGCGGCGATGTCCGGGGGATTCAGCAGTGCCTGGTAGGCGGGGCCGGTGTCCTCGGTGTAGCTGTATTTCGTGCCGTAGTATTTTTCCGTCTTGTCGGTGGGCACGCCCTTGGCGGTGAGGATGACCAGCATGTTGTCGGGGCGGATGTGATCGAGCAGCAGCTGGTAGGCGGCGGGGTCCTCCTTGACCCACAGGTAGGGCTCGCGTTCGGCGATCTCGAGGGGGTAGTCGCGGATGAGGTTGGCGAGTTGCACGGCGCGGTCGGCGCCCTCGCCCTTGTCCTGGAAGGTCTCGTCGAGGCGGGCCATGGCGGCGCGCTCCTTGAACAGGTAGGAAGGATAACCGGCGGAGCGGAGGCGCTTGATGGCGGAGAAGAAGAGCTCGAGCACGCGCGAATGGTTTTCGAGGCCGGCGGGGGTGAGGGTGATGGTCACGTTGAAGGAACCGAAGTCCTTCGAGTTGGCGGCGGCGCTGGCGCCGAGGCCGGTGGCCAGGCCCTCGGCCTTGAGCGCGGAGAGCAGGCTGCCCTCGCCTTCGTGGCCGAGGATGAAGCCCACGAGGTGACCGGGCTTGCTGGTCCAGTAATCAAGTGTCGCGGGGAGGGGAAATTCGAAGCCGATCTGGCGGAGGTCCTTGATCGGTTCCATGCGGGCGATGCGAAGGGCGGGCTTGGGCGGGAGGTAATCCGCCGGGTAGTCGATGGGCTTGAGCTGGCGGTTTTCGATGGGCGAGAAGTAGGTGCGCGCCCATTTTTCGAGTTCGTCGAGGCTGGCCTTGCCGACGAGGGCGAGGGTCATGGTGTTGGCGCTGTAGTGCGCGCGATAGAACTCGAGCAGTTCGTCGCGGGTGGTTCCGCCGAGGGTCTCGCGGCTGCCGGTGCTGAAGTGGTTCGCGGGGTGGCCGGCGCGGTAAAGCGTGTTGGCGAGCTGGTATTCGCGCCAGTTGTCGTTCTCGAGGTTCTTCTGGTTCTCGGAGTTGACCGCGTTCATCTCGCGATCGGTGAATTCGGGCGTGAAGAGCGGCGCGATGAAGAATTGGGCCAGGCGGTCGAGGGCGCCCTCGAAGGCCTCGTGGCGGATCTCGAACATGTAGTTCGTGTGGTCGCCGGCGGTGTACGCGTTGTTGTAGCCGCCGTTGGTCTTGAGGTAATTGCCGTAGTCGGCCTCGTTCGGGTATTTCTCCGTGCCGAGGAAAAGCATGTGCTCGAGGAAATGGGCGAGGCCCTGGCGGTGGGCCGGGTCGCTGTAGGAGCCGACGGCGACGGCGAGCGAGGCCGAGGACTTGTTGAGCTTCGGGTCGGAGAGGAGGATCACCTTGAGGCCGTTGTCCAAGATGAAGCGGCGGTATTCCGACTCATCGTTGGGGGCCAGGGGGCGGGGCGGGATGTCGGCGGAAACTTCCGCGCGCGCGAAAGGGGCAAGGACGAGGACCAGCAGGCACAGGATGGCGGGGAATCGGGTCGGCATGGAGGAAGCGGGTTGAAGCTGGAGTCGAACTTAGTACGGCTCCCGCGCGGAAGCCAATAGGACAGATGGGCGGTTTGGCGGGATGAGCGGGTGGGGTCTGGGTCTCGAATGTGGGGAGCCTGCTGGCAGGCGAAAGGCGTTCGCCAACGGACTGCGTGGGATCGCCTGCAGGCAGGCTCCTGCAATAAGGCAATGGCCGGCTATAATTCGTGTTCCTTCGCGGGCATTCGTGATTAATCCGTTTTGGATGTTCGCCCGACTATTTCGCCGTTGGTCCACCGTGTGTCCGCCCGTGGCGCGTCAGCTGGGTTTGCTGCGCGAACATGAGGACATCGCGCAGCGGCATGGACGGGTGCGGGCGGCATGGGCGTTTCATCTCGCGACCAGCCGGCAGGTGATCGTGGAAGTGGCGCAGCGGTGTGCGCAGCGGCGGCGGGCACTGGTGATTGGGGCGGGCGATTGCCTGGACGTGCCGGTGGCGGACCTGGCGGAGCGGTTCGACGAAGTGGTGCTCGCGGACATCGTCACCAGCGCGGAAGTCCGGCGGTGGGAAAGGAAACTGCCCGGGCGGGTGCGCGGCGTGAATTGGGATGCGAGCGGCGCGCTGGCGGCGCTGGGCGCGGTGCGGGAAACCGTGACCGCGGCAGAGGCGCCGGAGATTTTCGCGCGGGCGGATCCGGGACCACCGCCCGGCGGTGAGCCGGATTTCGTCGTGTCGGCCAATTGCATTTCGCAGTTGGGCCTGGTGCCGGGACATTCGCTGCCGGCGTACGAGAAGGACAAGGGATTGCCGGAGCGTTGTGCGCGGGCGGCGGCGCGCCGTCACCTGTCGTGGCTGGGCGAACGCGCGGGCGTGCGGGTGTTGTTGGCCGATGCGGCGCGTTTGGACATTGGACGCGACGGGCGGCAGTTGAAAAAGGAGACGCTGCACGAGCGTTTCGGCCTGCCGAAACCCGATCGCATCTGGCGCTGGGACCTGGCGCCGATACCCGAGTGGTCGCCGGATTTCCACCGCGTGCATGAGGTGGGGGCGTGGGTTTGGGGGTGAGGGGGCGGGTGAAGCGTCCGGCCCCCATGTAGGGTGGGTGCTTGCGCCGTCCTGATCCGCGCCGGGCGCAGCAAGACTGCGCCCGTACGATGTTGTGAGATGCGGAAGCGGGCCTGAACCCCCAACCGGGGCGAGAGCGCCCCGGCTCCAGGATTGCTGCGGGTGGCGAAAGGGGTGGCGTGAGCGATCGCAGCGCCACCAAAAGGGACCGGTCGGAGACCGGCCTACGGGGCCAGAATTTTTTCCTTCAGATGCGTGTGCCTGAACTTCGACTCGGCGTTGCGCACGGCCATGCCGTAGGCGGCGGGCTCGCCGACGACGAAGACCTTTTTCCGGCCGCGGGTGATCGCGGTATAGATCAAATTGCGCTGAAGCATCATGAAGTGGCCCTTGAGCAGCGGGATGATCACGACGGGGTACTCGCTGCCCTGCGACTTGTGGATGCTGATGGCGTAGGCGAGCGCGACGTCACCGAACTCGCCGCGCTCGAAGACATGTTTGGCGCCGTCGAAGTCGGCGATGAGCGTGCCCTTTTGCAGGTCGACGCTGGCGACCGTGCCGATGTCACCGTTGAACAGGTTCTTGTCGTAGTTGTTCCGCAGCTGGATGAGCTTGTCGCCAGGGCGGTACTCGCCGCTGACGGCGCGCAGGCCCTTCTGGTGTCCGTTGAGCGCGGCTTGCAGGCGGCCATTGAGGTTGGCCACGCCGGCGACGCCCTTGTGCATGGGGGCGAGGATCTGCACATCAGTGACGGGGTTGAACCATTTCAGATGTTGGGGAATGAACGTGGTGCACAGCTCGATGACCTTGGCGAGGCAGTCCTCGGCGCTCGAGGCCGCGATGAAGTTGAGGTCGCTCCAGGCCTGCGCCTTGGCGACCTCGTTGACGACGGGCGGCGGGGAACTCACGCCCTCGTTGATGGCGTGGGCGGTCGTGACGATCGCGCTTTCCTTGCCCTGGCGGTAGACGAATTGGAGGCGCGTCACCGGGAGAGGGACGGAAACCTGAGACCTGAGACCCGAAACCTGAGGATTCGAGATTCCGGAGCTGGGAGCTGCGAGCTGGGCGCTGACGGCGATCAGGTCCTTCAGCACGTTGCCGGCGCCGACACTGGGGAGCTGGTCGATGTCGCCCACGAGCAGCAGGTGGGCGCGGACGGGCACGGCTTGGAGCAACGCGGCGGCGAGGCGCACGTCGAGCATGGATGACTCGTCGACGATGAGGAAGTCGGTGGCGAGGGGCTTGGACTCGTTGTGCAGGAAGCCACCGCGGGCGGGATCGTAGGCCAGCAGGCGATGGATGGTGGAGGCGAAGCCGCCGGTGGTCTCGGCCAGGCGCTGGGCGGCCCGGCCGGTGGGAGCGGCGAGGGTGACGCGGACCTTCTTGGCCTTCAGGATTTCAACGAGCGCGCGGAGGATGGTGGTTTTGCCGGTGCCCGGACCGCCGGTGAGGATCGTGAACTTGTGCGCGAGGGCGTGGGAAATCGCGGTGGACTGGAGGGGGTGGAACTCGAAGCCGGCCTTGTCCTGCGCCCATTTCACGGCGGCATCGATCTTGATGGCGGGCAGACCGGAGGGGACGGCGTGGAGGCGTTGCACCACTTCGGCGATCTTGCGCTCGGCGCGATCGTTGTGGGGGAGTTGGATGATGGAGGCGTTGCGCGCGGGATCATCTGGAGCCGGGGCGCCCTCGCCCCGGT
>JAEZDN010000013.1 GCA_023433275.1 Verrucomicrobiota bacterium | reverse complement strand
TCGCTGGCCAGCGACGGGGTCGAGGTGGCCGGGGCGACGGCGACTGGAATCGGGGTCCCGATATGCTGGGGTTTGGCTGGCCTCCCGGCCGACTCGCGGCTGATCTCGCCATCGAGCCAGGTAAGGTGCTCGTGGACGAGGGCGCGCTGGCGCTGGAGTTCCTTGAGCCGATCGGACGACATGGCGGAAGTCAGGCGGAAGTGGTCAGCTGGGGCAAGGAAGGCTTAAGGAGAGCCCAAATGGAGTCGTGCCGAGGGCGATCGACCGGTGTAGGAGGCAGACTTGCTGCGCCCTTCATGGCCTCGCGGCGTATCCCTGAGCCGGAATAATTCAGTGGGAAACCACCGATGGACGCAGATGAACACGGTTCAGAATGGCTCGCAGCGGTTAGGAGCTCGCAGTTTGCATTCACCATCCAGTGAAAAGAAAGGTGAGGGCGTTGGTGAGGCCAACCTCCCTCCCTATCCGTGTTGTCGGTGTTGATCGGTGGTTACACTGCATGAGTCCGGTTGAGGGCGCAGCAAGACTGCGCCCCTACGATTTGAAGCGGCTGGAACGCGGTACTAGCCTCGCGACGACGGAATCTGAAATACGACGAGGAAAAGAAAAAGGCGCACCTTGCGGGAGCGCCTGGGAGAGAGAGGATGTTAAATCGCTCAGACGACGTTCACCTTGCGGTGGGCCTTGTCGAATTCGACGGTGCCGTCCTTGAGCGCGAAGAGCGTCCAATCGCGGCCGGTGCCGACGCCCTTGCCGGCGTGGTGCTTGGAGCCGCGCTGACGGACGATGATGCCGCCGGCGAGGACCTTCTGGCCGCCGAAAATCTTGACGCCGAGACGCTGGGAAGCGCTGTCGCGACCGTTGGAGGATGTGCCCTGACCTTTCTTATGTGCCATGGTGGTGGTTCCTTTTTAAAGGGATTAAGCGGTGATGGACTCGATCTTGATGACCGAGAGCTCCTGGCGATGGCCGCGCTTGCGCTCCATGCCCTTGCGCTTCTTCTTCTTGAAGACGATCACCTTCTTGCCGCGCTTGTTCTCGAGGACCTTGGCGGTGACCGAAGCGCCGGACAGAAACGGGGCGCCGATCTTAAAGCTGTCGCCTTCACCCGTGGTGAGGACTTCTTTGATTTCAACCGTGGAACCGGCTTCCGTCTTGGGATAGCGGTTCACGATGAGGATATCGCCCTCGCTGACCGAGAACTGCTTCCCCTGTGTTTTGATAGTGGCTTTCATAAGTTCAAAGGGGCGAAATAAGGTGAGTAGGCCATGGGTAATCAAGGCTTTATTTGTGATGCACGCGAATTCGCCGCGACGTCAGCAAGGATGGGCAAGGAGTGGTGACTTGCGAGCTGCTTGGCGACGGCTAAACGGAGCGGACATGGGACGCGTCATCCAGGCCGAAGAAGTGCAGGGGAAAAGTACCCCGGTGTTGGCAAGGTGGCTGTTGGGCAAGGTCTTAGTACGAACGGTGGACGGGATTCGCGAGGAGCATGTGATCACCGAGACGGAGGCGTATCATGGCGAGAAGGACCTGGCGTGCCATGCGAGCAAGGGGCGGACAAAGCGCACTGACGTCCTCTATCGATCCGGTGGGTGTTGGTACGTGTACCTGTGTTATGGCATCCATGAGATGCTGAATCTGGTGACGGGGCCGGAAGGAAGGCCGGCGGCGGTGCTGATCCGCGGTTTGGACACGATTAATGGGCCGGGAAGGCTGACGCGACGGCTGGGAATTGACCGCAAACTCAACGGAATGCCGGCTGACCCATCCAGCGGGCTCCATCTCGAGGAAGGCCTTACGCCTTTGCCGCGCGGCAGTATCCGATGGGGACCGCGAATCGGGGTGGATTACGCCGGTCCGGTCTGGGCGGCGAAGCCGTGGCGGTTTTGGGTGGAGAAGAGGTAGCGTCGGGTCATCGCTGGACCCCGCCTTTGCCTTCGATAGGAGAGTTCAGCTCCATCTGCGTCGTCGCGGCCCGGCGGAGTGGGCCCTCCCGATTATTTCGGCGCTTGATAGTCGCTCAGCAACAAGGTCGCGGCGCCGAAATTCAGTTTCAGCTGCAATTTGACCGGGAGACGGCTGCCGTCCTGCGCGATCCAGACCTTGATCTCGCCGCCACGTTTGAAGAGTCCCTTCGGATCCTTTTCCATGCGCGGGACGAGCACGAGCGTTTGGAATTTCCCGAGCGGGGTTTTCACTTCCTCATAGCCCTCCGCGTGGATGGCGATCGGATAGAAATCGCGGCCGAATTGGAGGACGACGTCGCGCTTTTCCCCGGGTGTGAGATTCCATTCGCGGGTTTGGACCAGGGCGCTGATGAGGTCGATCGGATCGCCCTCCTCGGGAATTGCCAGCAGCCGGTTGCGCGACGGGCGCACGCGGTCGGTGAACGTGGCGCGGCGATTCTCGTAATCGATCACGAAGGTGTTGTCGATGGGGCGCTTTGGGTCTGAACCGCTTTCGAGCACGCTCAGGAGGCGCCCGGTGGAAACCTGGACGTCAGCCACGGCGGTGTTGTCGAATTCATAGAGTCCCCGGACGATCCCGCGCGAGCGGGTGTCCACGATGATGTTGATGCGGTCGCTGGCCCCGGCGGGAGTTTCGCCGCTGATGCGGATGTCGCCCGCGTGGCTGAAGAAGGCGAACGACACCTTGTACGTGAATTGCTCGCCGTCGCGGATGGCCGTGAAGGGTGCGGCGATTGCGAGGACGCCCGACAGGCAGAGCAGGAGGAGCAGTTTCACGGGAATGATGACACCAGCCTTGGGCAAAGGTGCGGGTGGCGTCGAGGATTGGTTGGGTTGCGGGCCCGCGATTTTTCCGCGGCAAAACGGATCCCGGCTGGTCGTGCGAGCGATGGGGTCGGCGCAGGTCGCCGCAAGCGGCGACTTCCAGGAGGGAAGAGCGGCCCGCAGGGACGCGGGCCCTCCAGTGGCGCCACGCGAGCAGTGAAGGCGCGATACGCTCGGCTCCGCCGAAGACCGAGGGAAACGCCTTTCAAGCCAGGCGCAGGTCCATTTGGTTTTGTTGCCCGAGGGCCCAGGCTTCGATGCCGCGCGCGCGCAACGTGGAGGCAAATTCCCGGGTAAAGCCGTGGACGGTGTACACGAGGCGGGGCTGCACCTGCTCGACGAAGGCCAGCAAGTCGGGAAAGTCAGCGTGGTCCGAAAGCGGAAACGCGGCATCGCAGCCGTATTGGTAGCGGGCGCTGGTATCCAGGGCCCACCCGGTGGCGACCGCCGTGCGCTTGGGGTTGATCCAAGTGAGGGGCTCGCTGGCACCACTCATGGGCGGCGCGATGATGACGTGCCCGGCGTGGTGGTTGACGTCGAGTTCGCGGAAGGGCGGGAGGCTCATGCCGAGTTCCGCGTAGCGCTGTGTCATGCGATAGCCGTGCCCGTGCAACATGACCGGGAGGCCCGCGCCGCCGACGATCTGGAGCAGCTCCTGCGTTTTGCCCAGGCTGTAGGCATAGAGCACCGGCGTGACGCGATCCGCGAGCGCATGGCCGCAGAAATCCACGATGTCGCGCTCGATTTGTTCCTGGGGCGGCAGCACGTAGCGCGGCAGGCCAAAGGTGGTTTCCATGATCAGCACATCGGCGCGGGGCACCACGCAGGGTTCCGCCGCGCGGCCGGGTCTGAGCTTGAAGTCGCCGGTGTAGAGCAGGGAACCGTGCTCCGTCGTGGTGTGGATCATCGCCGAGCCGAAGATGTGTCCGGCCGGAAACAATCGCATCTCGCAGCCAAACTCCGCCGCCCACGGTTGCTGGTAGTCGAGAATGGTCTCGTGGCGCCGCCCGCCGAGGCGAAGCCGCATGAGGCTGGCGGTGGCGCGGGTGGCGACGATCTCGCGGTGTGAGGCGATATGGTCCGAGTGGGCGTGGGAGACGAACGAGCGCATTTGGGAACGTTGCGCGTCCAGCCACCAGCCGATTTGCGGCAGATTGATGCCCCGCTGGAATTGTATGTCCCACGCCATGGCGGCGATTCGGTGACCGGTTGGCACCGGGGGCAAAATGAAAATCTTCGCGGGGAAAATTCGCTCCTGACAACTTTGGGGCGATGATGGCGGAAGCCGGGCGGCCGGGTCGTTGGATGTGCTGGGCCCGTCCCACCGAAACTCGGGTTTAGACGCCTGTGGGCGTCATCCTGAGCGAAGCGAGGGATGCAAGCGGTCGGCACATGTTCGTCCTTTCCCTTGGATCCTTCGCTTCGCTCAGGATGACGGT
>JAEZDN010000151.1 GCA_023433275.1 Verrucomicrobiota bacterium | reverse complement strand
GCGCTCGCGTTGGCGCCAGGCGAAGCGGCTGTGGCGGGGGCTTGGGCGGAGGGGGACGCGGCGGGCGCGGGGTTGGCGGCGGCGACTTTGGCGGCGACGGATTCGGGGAGACGGACGCGCAGGGCGGAGTTGGGGACGCGGATCGTGTTGTCGCGGCTGGCGACGATGATCGAGACGTTGGCGGTCATGCCGGGGCGCAGCTTGAGGTCGCGGTTGTCGACGCTGATGATGGTCTCGTAGGTGACGACATTGCTGGCGGTCTTGGGGGCGTTGCGGACCTGCGTGACGATGCCGGTGAAATTGCGGTTGGGGAAGGCGTCGACGGTGAAGGTCACGGCCTGGCCCTGTTGCACGGCGCCGATGTCGGCCTCGGCGACGGCGGCGGTGATCTGCATTTTGGCGAGATCGTTGGCGATGGTGAAGAGGGTGGGCGCGTTGAGGCTGGCGGCGACGGTCTTGCCCTCCTCGGTTTGCTTGGAGATCACGATGCCGTCGATGGGCGAGCGGATGGTGCAGCGGGAGAGATCGACCTGGGCGTTGGCGACGGCGGCCTCGCGGGTGACGAGCTGGGCGTCGGATTGGGCGAGCTGGGCCTCGGCCTGGTCGACCTCCTGCTGGGTGACGAGGGATTTGTTGGCGAGTTCGCGGATGCGCTCGGTGTTGATTTGCTGGAGGCGGTTGCTGGCCTTGGCCGAGGCGAGGTCGGCCCGGGCCTGGCGGAGGCGTTGCTCGTAGGTGGCGGGGTCGATCTCGGCGATCACCTGGTCCTTTTTGACGACGGTGTTGAAGTCGGCGTGGAGCTTGATGATGAGGCCGGAGATCTGGCTCCCGACATCGACGGAGAGCACGGCATCGAGCTGGCCGGTGGCGGTGACGACCTGGCGGACATTGCCGCGGGCAATGGTGGCGGTGTTATAGGAGGGTGGCGGTTCCGCGGAGCGGGTGCGCTGGTAGTAATAATATGCGCCACCGGCGGCGGCGAGGAGGGCGACGGTGACGAGAGCGGGGACGAGGCGGGAGGAGGCCATGGATGGGTTGGAAAGTAGGAGGCGGGCCGGGCGGGGCGCAAACTATTCGGCGGAGGAAAGGTCCGGAAGAGCAGGTTGAACCGAGGCTTGCCGGTCATCAGACGTGGCGCACACTGCGCGGGTTACCTCTCAATGCTAGCGAATCGTCACCGGGGCCTGGTCAGGATTCATGGCGCCGCCCTCCTGCTGGGGGTGGCGGTATTTTTCTGGCTGTATGCGGAATTCATCATGAGGTACGTGCCGGCGGTGAAGCTGAGCCGGGAGGTGAATCTCCTGCAGTATTTCCTGTGCGTGGTGATCGGGTTGCTGGCGGGCGCGGGGCGGATGCGGGCGTGGGAATCGCGGCTGGCGCGGCTCAGCCTGGGCGAAGCGGCGGCGCTGGCCACGATGCAGGTGGGGCTGGTGGCGCTGGTGGTGTTCACGATGATGTTCGCCACGCAGGACCGGAGCATCAGCCGTCTCTTCCTGGGATCGTTTCTGGTGTGGAGTTGGTGCGGGTTGCTCTTCCTGCATGGGTGGCTGCCGCGGAAACTGGCGGCGCTGTTATACGGGCAGGGGGCGCGGGTGCCGACGCTGTTCATCGGGCGGGCGGAAAGTCTGCCCATGCTGGAGGACTGGTTGAAGCAGCGGATTCACCTGGGGGTGCACCCGGCGGGATTTGTCATGCTGGATGGAAGCGACGGTTCGTCCGGAGGACGCGCCCAGCCGGGCGAAGGGATTGAGGCGTTGCCGCGGATGCTGGAGGAGAAGGGCATCGCGCAGGTGATCCTGTTGGAAGTGCCGACGGACACCGGGGTGGCGCGGCGGATCGTGGCGCAGTGTCAGGCGCAGGGCTGCCGGCTGCTGGTGCACCACCAAGTGGAGGAAGTGATGGGGCATCCGGTGGTGTCGTCGGACGAGGGTGGGCATCATTTCTTCACGTTGCAGCATGAGCCATTGGAGGAGCCGTTGAACCGCGCGGTGAAGCGGGCCTTTGACCTGGTGGTGGCCGTGCCGGTGGTGGTGGTGGCGTTGCCGCCGCTGATGCTGGTGGTGGCGGTGATGCAGCGGCTGCAGTCGCCGGGGCCGTTGTTTCACGTGCGCGCGCGGTCGGGGGAAGGGCGCGCGGAGTTTCCGATGCTGAAATTCCGGTCGATGCACGTCGCCTCGCCGGACGCGATGGCGGAAGGCCGGCAGGCGAGCGCGGATGACGACCGGATATATCCGTTCGCGCGGTTCATGCGGCGGCACAGCCTGGACGAGTTCCCGCAATTTTGGAATGTGCTCACGGGGGAGATGAGCGTGGTGGGACCGCGGCCCGTGATGCCGGTGCTGGATGAGGAATTCGAGCGGCAAGTGACGTCGTATCGCTCGAAGCACTGGGTGAAGCCGGGGATCACCGGGCTGGCGCAGAGCGAAGGGTTTCGGGGCGAGATCCTGACGCCGGAGCAGCTGCATGAACGGATCCGGCTGGATCTCTATTACATCGCGCACTGGTCGATCTGGCTCGATGTGCAGATCACGGTGAAGACGGCGTGGCAGGTGGTCGCTCCGCCGAAGAGTGCGTACTGACGGCGGCGGCCGCGGTGGTTATTAGTTAATGGTTATTTGTTATTGGGCTTGGGAAACGAGCAGGAGCCGGTAGATATTGGTTACGGGCAAACAGGAGTAAAATCATGCCCGTTAGAATTCGCACTTTCGAGGATCTGGAATGCTGGAATGCCGCTCGTGAGCTCAGACTGTTTGTGGCACGCAAAGTCGTGCCGTTGTTGCCGAGAGAAGAGCGATTCCGCTTGGGCGATCAACTGATCCGATCGGCGCGGTCGATCACGGCAAACATTGCCGAGGGGTACGGCCGTTTTCATTTTCGTGACAACTACCGCTTTTGCAGCACGGCGCGCGGCTCATGTTACGAGGTTCTCGATCACTTCATCGCGGCGAATGACGAGAATCTGATGTCGGACCAACTGTTGGCGGAGGGTCGCGAAAAGCTTGCCACGGCCTTGCGCCTATTGAACGGCTACATGGCCTACCTGAAGCGCGCAGGGAGCGCGCTGCCCAATAACGAATAACTCTTAACCAATAACCCCCGGCACTAGAAGTGCCGGGTGTACCTGGCTCCTCGGTCGTCTTCGAAGGTGAGGGAGCTGGCGGTGATTTCGACGAGGCGGAGGCCGAGCTCGGGTTCGACGGTGTTGCCGACGCGATAGACGCGGTCGTTCATGAGGACCTTGCTGTCGGAAGCGGAAGCGCGGATGCCGGCGACGCGGATGTTCTCAATGTAGGTGATTGCGCGGGGCTCGAGCCGGGCGGGTGCGCTCGCGGGGGCAGGTGTTGGCACCGCTGCAGCCGGGGCGGGCGACGGCGCGGTGACGGGGGCGGCCGCGACGGGGGCGGGGTTGCGTGCCGGGGTGGCGACGGGAGCGGCCGAAGCCGGCGGGGCGGAGATGGGAACGGTGAAGACGGGATCGGTGGAAGCGGTCGCGGCTGGCGGCGGAACGACCACGGGCGCGGATGCGGCGGGCGTTGGGGTTGAGGCGGGCGATGGGGTGGCGGTGGAAACCGGGGCGGCGGGAGTTGGTACGGGCAACTCCGGGGTAGAGGGTCGGCGGAGGAGCCAGACCGCCGCAATGAGCACGACCACAAGCGCGCCGGCGCCCATGCCGAGCCGGATCAGGAGAGTGTTGATCGGCGCAGGCTTGGCCCGGCGGGCGATGCGCGCGGCGGACTCGCCGCCAATCGCGGGCATGGAAGCGAGCGGCGGAGCCTCGCCGGTCCGCTGTTTCTGGGCCTTCTTGAGGGCTTCGTTGATGAGGCTCATGAGCGCTTCGCGCAGTTACTGGTTATTAGTTAAGCGTTATTGGGCGAAGACGGATTTCAACTTCGCGGTTGGTGGCAGATGATGAAGTCAGGCGGCAGCGGAACCAATAACTCATAACGAATAACCGTTAACCCATTCTTCAATCCGTCAACCGCTCGAGGTCCTTCGAGGCGCGGCGGGCGTCCCAGTAGTTCACTTCGTCGGATTCGCGAATGAAGGCCGAGAGGAGGGCCTTGTCGCAAAGATTGTTGATGATGCGCGGAATCCCGCGGCTGGATCTGAACAGATGGCGCAGGGCCCAGGAGGTGAAGTGGGGGCGGCCCATGCTGCCGGACACGGTCAGGCGATGATGGATGTAGCGGTCCATCTCGTCGCGGGTGAACGGGCGGAGCTCGTAGTGGACGAGGATGCGCTGGCGGAGCTGGCGCAATTCCTCGGCGGCGAGGCGGTCCTTCAGCTCGGTCTGGCCCATGAGGACGATCTGGAGAAGCTTCTGTTTGTCGGTCTCGAGGTTGGAGAGGAGGCGGACCTGCTCGAAAACCTCGAAGGAAAGGTTCTGGGCCTCGTCGATGATGAGCACGATTTCACGGCCCTTGGCGATGCGGTCGAGGAGGACCTGGTTCATCTGGGCCACGAGGTCATTCTTGCTCCGGGCGAGATTGGGTTCGCCGAGCTCGGTCAGGATGGCCTTGAGCATCTGCGTCTCGGTGACGCGCGGGTTGAGCACGAGCGCGGTGTCGTAGTGCGCGGGGTCAAGTTCGGCCAGGAATTTGCGGCAGAGGGTGGTCTTGCCGCAGCCGACCTCGCCGATGAGGACGATGAACCCCTTCTTCTCGCTGACGCCGTATTTCAGATGCTGCAAAGCCTCCTGGTGGGTGGTGCTCAGATAGAGAAACTTCGGGTCCGGAGTGATGTGAAAGGGCATCTCCGTGAAGCCGTAGTAGCTTTGATACATCGTCCGGCAAGTATTTGGGCTGCATGGGAAAAAGCACGCCTAAACCACGTCAACCCGCTTTGAAAAACGTTGCTTGTCGGTTGGTCCGCACCTTTATCTGGCCGACCTTTTTCGGATGAATCCCAGCAAACTGGTCAATGGATTTTTCGCCGTGCTTTTCACGGCAATCGCGTTGTGGGCGGTGTCTTTTTTCGTGGGAATGCACCAGGAGTTGAAGGCCTTGCAGCTGGCGGAGGAGGGCAATCGCCTGCGCCTGGCGAAGGCGGAGGAAAAATTGCGGGAACAGACGGCGTATCTCGAACGTCTGCGTCATGACCCGGCGCTGGTTGAGCGGATAATCCGCCAGAAGCTCGGCTATGCCCGGAATGACGAATTCATCTTTCGCTTCGAAGAACCTCCTCAATGAATCACGACGCACTCATCCAAGCTTATCGCGCAGCCGGCCAGGGACAGGTCTTTGCCTTTTGGGACACGTTGAACGCGGCCCAGCGCGAGGAGCTGGCGGCCCAGGCGGCCGAGGTTGACCTGGCCGAGGTGGAAAGGTTGAACCGCACGCTGGTGTTCAAGAGCGGCGGCGGTGGCGCCGATTTGGCGGGTCTCGCGCCCGCGCCGTGCACGAGGCTGCCGGCCAACGGCGGCGACGCGGCGGCGTGGGCCGCGGCGACCAAACGCGGGGAGGAAGCGCTGCGGGCGGGCCGCGTGGCGGCGTTCACGGT
>JAEZDN010000119.1 GCA_023433275.1 Verrucomicrobiota bacterium | reverse complement strand
GCGTTTAACAACGAAAATTGGACGGCCGGTTCCGGCACGTCCGGTTCAGGAGCCTTCGGCTTCGACGAGGGTTCGCTAAAATTCACGGCTGGGGGATCCGGGTTGCATAACTCGGCCCAAATGCTGCCGACCCCCGTTGGCGCCGGTAATCTCGTGGGATATCTCAACCAAAGCTGGACGGTCCAAGTAAGGACGCACATTGACGATTTCGGTCCCCTTAATGTGGGCCTCCCTGACGCACCGCGTGACTTGGTTGAGAATCCCGACGCGCAGGGCTTCATGGCCCAACTCATCGTGAACAGCGGGATTCATAACGGCAACAAGGGGATGTACGTGCAGGCTGGCTATGACGTCACCTACGGTCAAAGCGTGGCGGCGAGTGCCGGCACGTGGGGCGGCGGAGCGGACTACACCGGCGAGCCTATGGTCGGGGACAACGTGCTACTGCGGGCAGACTACAACGCGTTTAACTACACTTTGTCCGGTTCGGTTTCCTTCGACGATGGAGCCACTTGGATGGAGAATCCCGCATCATTTGACGTACGAAGTGGCTGGGGTCTCGCCGGTGACGACACGCGCCCGGCCTTCGTCATCATGCTGGTGGGTGTCTCGCACAACCTGGAGATCGGCAGCGGGGCCATGACCTTTGATAACTTCCAGTACACCGGCCTCAGCGCCATCCCCGAGCCGTCCACCTACGCCGCTCTCGCCGGCCTCGGTGCCCTCGGCCTTGCCATCTGGCGCCGCCGCCAGACCCGGTAATCAAGCCACCGCTCGGTCCCTCTCACCCGCCGCACCCTCACCGGGCGGCGGTTTTTTATTCATTCCCGGTATGGATCCGGATCTCCAATAATTGGAGGAAACGAAGGACAGATGACCATGAATGGGCATCGCTTGGGATTCATTTGTGAGCATCCGTATCCCTTCGTGGTTCAATTGATTTCGGGGTCATCACGCCGTCCGAATACACAAAGGCGCGACGCGTGAAATTGTCCGCCAGGTACGCATTGCCCACGATCTGGCCTGAGGGGTTGATCGCCATGGCCCAGCTGCTGCTGCCGCCACCGGGCAGCGTGCCGAGGTCCGTTTTGACCCCGTTGGCGTAGGAGAAAGCGTGGTCCGCCATTCCGCCGGCGACCGCGTGCGCCTGCCCGGCCCGGACACGGCGGAGGAATTGCGCGGCCTCTGGCTGGTGAAGCCCGACGGCTCGCTCCGCTACACCGGAAAATATCTCGCCGACGTGCTCGCCCACGCCGGCAAGACCCTGCCCGCGCGGGGTTGATCTCCTCCACCTTCCGCCGCGCACGCAGCCGCGCGCCTGCGCGCCGACGGCCAGGTGCTGCACTTCCCGGTGAAGACGAAGGCGAAGAAGTGAGCGACGTGCGCTCCGCGGTCCGCGCGCCCTACGCATTTCCACGTAGGTGACTGATTCACGCTGGTCGTGCGGTGCGTTCGCACGTTGGCTCGCCACGGTCATGCGACACATCCTCCTCGCGCTCGTTGCCGCCGCGCTCACCACCTCGGCCGGTGCGCAAGCCTACACCATCACCAACTTCGGTCCGTTCGGCACCGGGCTTTCCGCCGCCACCGACGTCAACGCCTCCGGCGTCGTCATCGGCTACGCCGCGCAAACCGCATCGATGCGCCCCCTACGCTACAGCGCCGGCTCGCTGGCCTTCTTCGGCCCCAATCCAGGCTGGGGCTGGGGCATCAACGACTTCGGCGACGTGGCCGGCAGCCGCTTTGGCTCTGAAGGCAGCGTCGCTTTCGTCTTTGACCGTAACAGGGCCACCACGACGCTGCCCACGCTCGGGGGCAACTCCGCCGGCGCCCGCGACATCAACAACGCCGGCTTCGTCACCGGTCAGGCCAATCTTGCCGACAACACGGGCCACGCCTTCCGCTACGATCTCAACACCGGCACGATGACCGACCTCGGCACGCTCGGCGGCCTCACCAGCACCGGCATGGCGATCAACGCCAACGGCTGGGTCGCCGGCACCTCGGATCTCTCGCTGGGCGTTTTCGCCACCCGCGCCTTCATCGCCCGGCCCGGCGAGGCGATGTTCGGCTTCGGTCTCGGCGGCGATTTTTCCTCCGCGCAGGACATCAACGACGCGGGCAAGGTCGTCGGCCAATCGTCCTTGCCCGGCAACAACGAGGTGAGCCACGCGTTCCTCTTCACCGGCGAGACCGTCCTCGACCTCGGCACGCTCGGCGGGCGCATCTCCACCGGCTACGGCATCAACGACGCGGACACGGTCGTCGGCGCCTCGCTCAGGGAGGATAACAACACGTTCTACGCCTTCATCTACCAGAATGGCGTGATGAGCGACCTGAACACTCTGGTCGATCCCAGCAGCGGCTGGGTGCTCAACACCGCGCTCAAGATCAACAACGCCGGCGTGATCGTCGGCATGGGCACGCTTGCCGGCGTGCAGCGCGGCTTCATCCTCACGCCCACGGCCATTCCCGAGCCCAGCACCACTGCGGCTCTCGCTGGTCTCGCGGTACTCGGTCTCGCGGTGCTCCGTCGTCGCCGCCGGCGCGCGTGAGACGGGGCAGAGCCTGAAGGGATGATCGACTGTCGCTGGCGGCGCGATTCGTCACTGCCGCGCGACGCGCACAACTCCGGCTCATCCGGATGATTCGCCCCACCTTCGGTGCAGCGGAATGCGGCGGGCCGGACGGAATCACCGCATCTCTTTTCCCATGGTCTCTAATCGCCCTTTTCCCAACTGAGGCAGTTCCGCGCTTCTTCGAGCGAATCCTTCACCTTTCTCGACAGATCAAACCGATACTCGTGGAGAAAAGCGTTGAGGTCTCTGATCAGGGCGTCCGCGCCCGCCATGCTGCCTTTCTTGGCCTCCCAAGCTCTCTGCTTGTCGGTCAAGGCCCGGTTCCGGTCGCCTTGATTGGCGGTGCGGCTGCTCCGCAGGATTTTCTTTGCCCGTTGCAGGTGCTGTGCGGCGGTGGAATCGTTTCGCTTGATGAGAGGACGAGCCTGCCCAAAGCGTCGCTTTAGATCTTCCAGTCGGGCGCCCATCGCCTCGGCCGCCTGGGCGTTGGCGGCCCGTTCCGCGACCGGGGGCTTGGTCTGCTGGATGTATTTCGCGATCTCGCGTTTGACGCGGTCGGAGGATGGATCGGTCTGCACCGCGCTCTCGGCATCCGGAGGCTTTCCCCGGCGTCGATGAGTGCCGCTTGGGGTGGGACACCCGGCTGGTGTTCATCCCCTCGGCAAAAGGACTGTTGTTCGATTTTGTCGGCAATCACGACGAGATCCGGGCCTATTTGAAAAACCGGCGCTGAAGCCCTCCCCACCTACTCTGATCGAGGAGCGTACGGTGGCCCTGTCCCCCAACAGGCAACCAAGGCCCTGCCCGCACATGGGACACGCCCCGCCCTTGCCAAAGCCCGGCTGGTCGGACTTCCTCCTCAGCGATGCCTTCCCCGTCCGGCCAGCTCCTCTTCCTCGGCACCTACACGCCCGCCGGCGGCGCCAGTCGCGGCATCTACTCCGTCCGCCTCGACCCCACCACGGGCATCTTGAGCGATCCCATCCTCGCGGCGGAGACCCCGAACCCAACGTTCCTCGCGCTCCACCCGGACGGAAAGACCCTCTACGCCCTCAGCGAAAGCGGCGCCATCAACGGCAAACCCGGCGGCGCCCTCGCCGCCTTCCGCCTGAACCCCTCCTCGGGCGAACTCACGCTGCTCAACATCGAGCCCACCGGCGGCATCGGCCTCGCCCACGTCGGCATCGACGCCACGGGCCGCATGGCCGCCGTCATCAGCTATCACGGCAGCCAGGTCGCCGCCTTTCCAATTCTTGCCGACGGTCAGCTTGGACCACGCACCACGCTGATCACCCACACCGGACCGCTCGGCCCCCGCTCCAAGCGCCAGGACAAACCGCACCCGCATTGCGTCGTCTTCTCGCCCGACAACCGCTTCCTCTACGTCTGCGACCTCGGGCTCGACCGCATCGTCCATTACCACGTCGACTCCGCCACCGCCACGCTCACGCCCGCCGGCGAAACGGCCAGCACCCCCGGGGCCGGTCCGCGCCACGGCAAATTCTCCGCGGACGGAAAGTTTTTCCACGTCATCAACGAACTCGACAACACCATCGACGTTTTCGCGGCTGACCAACCTTCCGGCGCACTCACCCGGCGCCAGACGATCCCGACGCTGCCCGAAGCATTCACCGGTGAGAGCATTTGCGCCGAGATCCGCCTGAGCCCGGACGAGCGGTTCGTGTACGGTTCCAATCGCGGACACGACAGCCTAGCCACCTTCGCCCGCAATTCCGACACCGGGAAGCTCGCTCTGGTTGAGATCGTGCCCACCGGCGGCAAACACCCTCGCAACTTCAACCTGTCGCCCGATGGCCGCTGGCTCGTCTGCGCCAACAAGGACAGCGACAACGTCACCGTCTTCTCCCGCGACCCCGGCACCGGCCGCCTCGTTCGGACCGCGCAATCCCTGTCCGTGCCGCAAGCCGTCTGCATCCTCTTTCTGTAGGGGGTCGGGCTCGCTCGGTCCTCGGCAACGGCCCCGAGTCTCGATCAGACGAACACCGACCCCCGGGCTCTCGGCTCGCGAAACACCTCGGCTCGTCCCGCCATCAGGAATTCCCCGAGCCTCTGATCAAACGGCGCGCTTGCCGAACCTGTCGCCGATTCCCAATCTCCCGACTCCGTGCCCGACACGACCGATCATCCACCCAAGCGCCGCCGCATCGGCTGGTGGATTTTCCTGGGAGTCATCACCGGCGCCGCGCTGACCGCCGCCCTCCTGCTGCTGCCGCCCGTGCAGGCCTGGCTCCTGCGCCGGATCCTCGCCACCCAATCCGACACCTCGGTTGATTTCAGCCGGATCGCCGTGGGCCCCGGCGGCGCCGAGGCGGCCAATGTCCGGGTTCGCGTGCCGAACTTGACCGTCGAGGCCCGCGCGTTGCGCCTCGCGATCTCACCCTGGCAATTGCTCTCCCGTCGCCGCCTCGCGATCGCCGATCTCCAGGCGCGGCAACTCGACATCCGCGCCGCGAGCGATCCGGCTCCCGCGGCGACCCCCACGCCGTTTACGGGCATCCTCGCCGGCATCCAGGCCCCGCTCGCGTGGGCCTGCGCCAACGCGGAGGCCGACGGCGTCATCACCTTCGAGCAGCCCGGTGCCGCGCCGATTCGCGCCGCTTTCGAAATCAAGGCGCGCAACCTCGACATCGACCGGCCCGGCCAACTGGAATTCTCGCTGGCCGCCCGCGATCTCGTCGCCGGTTTCGCGGGGGAATGGCGTTTCGCCGGCACCCTGGATTTCGTTCCGGCCCCCGGGGGCGGCATCGAGCGCATCGTCGTCAACGGCCGTGCCGTTCCAGCCACGAGCGCGGATTGGTGGCTACCGGAAGTGGCCATTCGCCTCACCGCCAGCCGGACCCCCGACGGCGAGGCTTACGAACTTTCCCTCAACCCGGGCCTCACGGGCCACGAACTCCACGCCGAGGCGAAGTACACTGAACGCGACGGGCTGGTGGCGGGCTCCTGGCGCGCCCACGGCGGCAGCGTCCTCGCCGGCCTCGTGCTCAAGCGCACGGACCTGCCGGCCATCGACACCGAATCCACCGGCACCTTCACGCTCAACTCACGCACCGGCGAGGCCGACGCCACCGTCGCGGGCACCTTCACCGGGTCCGAATGGGAACGCTTCATGCCCGAACTCATCCAAGTCGGGCGCGCCCACGGCCGTCATACCGCGAAACTCACCCGCCACGCGTCCGACTGGACACTCACGCATCTCGAGGCGGACGCGCGCAGCGAGGGTTCCGCCGCCACCTTCGCATTGAACCTCGACCGTCCGCTCCCGCTGCCGCCGGGTGCGCGCGGTGACACCGCGCCGTGGGGCCGCTTGCGCGTGGAAAAGCTGCCGCTCGGCTGGACCGCGCCGGTGCTCGGCGTGGCGCGGCTCAAGGATGGCGAGGCCGGCGGCACCTGGGCACTCTCCTCCCCCGATCCTGGCATCCTCCGGTTTACGCCGCTCACCCCCTTCGAATCGTCGCCGTTCACGGTGGAGGATGCCTCGTTGCCGAAGCTCCCGCCCCTCCGCCTCACGGGCGAGGCCCACTTGGATCTTACCCCCGCCACCGCGACGCTGCGCATCGAGCCCGCCGCGCTGGTTTCCGAACAGGGCGACCGGATGGAAGGCGTGATCGAATCCGTCGCCGATATCGATCAATACACCGCGACCTTCGTCGCCCACGGCACCGCGCGTCTTCCCACCTGGCTCGGCGGCGCCCAGGCGCCGGTGCTGCACGGCCGGTTGACCGCCGATCTCCGCGAATTCGACGCCACGGTCCAAAGCCTGCGCGTTACCGCTCGTGACGAAAACGGCAGCGATGACACCTTCGTTCTCGAATGGCTCTCCCCGTTTCGTGTCGACTACGAACGACCCGAGGCGCCCGAGTTCGCCGAGGGCGATCTCGCGCGTTTCTCGGCCCGGGACCTGCGCCTCGACTGGGCCGCGCCGCTCCTGCCCGGCTTTTCGCTCGCCGGCCGCCTCGCCGCCGGCGAATCCACCCTCCGCCGCGAGGGCACCGGCATAGTCGTCGCCACCGCGAGACCTTGGGAACTGCGCGACCTCGCGCTCGTGCAAGGCGGCATCCCCTTGTTGCTCGCGTCGACCTTCACCCTCGCTCCGGAGGGCCACGTCCAACTCGGCGCCGACTGGGTGCCCGGCGACTTCGCCGGCACCGTGCGACTGGGCGGGCGGCTGGAGGAAATCTTCCGCCTGCGGGATCCGGCGGGCTCGCTCGCGACCACCGGCGCGGCCACCGTCACGCGCACCAACGGCCAGATCGATCTTCGGTCATTCGGCCTTTCCGTCCAACGCGCCGACGGCTCGCCGCTCCTCGACCTGGAAACCCTCCTCCCGCTCAGTCTTGGCTCCGCCACCCGCGCGCGACGCATCGACGAAGCTCCCGACACGCTCCGCCTCCGCACCGCCGCGGTCCCCCTCTCCTGGCTCCAGCCCCTGCTGCCCGAAGGCACGATCCTCGTAGGCACACTCGATCCGGCCGAATTCTACACGAAGGCCGAACTGCCCAACCTCCTGCTCCACCCATCCCGCCCGCTCGCCTTCAACATCGAGCGCTACGACGACGCCACGGGCAGCTACCTGCGCGACGCCCGGATCGAGGCGTCGCCGACGATCATCGTCATGGGCACGATCGCCTCGCTCGTCGTCGAGAACGGACGCGTGCTCGTCGCCGGACGCGAGGCGGGCACTGCCGGCCTCGCGTTCATGTACTTCATGAGCAACCTGCAGATCCCGATCTCGGCCGCTCTCGAAGTCAGCGCAAACATGGCGCTCGTGCGCAACCAGCCGTTTGCCGCCACCCTTCCGCTGCCCGCCACCGGCACCGCCCAGCTGATCCTCGAACACGACCTGATGGGCGACAAGGATCCCACCGCCACGTTCCTGTTGTACGATGTGCAGGATCCCGCCGCGCCCGGCACGGTGCTGCCCCGCTTCGGCACGCGCGTGGCGCTGCTCAAATCCCAGGGCGAGCGCCACCGCGCGCGCGTCGACTTTCAGTACCAAACCGCGCCGGCCTGGAGCGCGTTCACCACGGAATTTGATTACGGCATGACCCGTGGTCGGGCCGAGATCAACACCACCATTAAGGGGGAATTTTTCGACGCGGCGCAATTCATGCGTCTGGTCGAGGCCTGCACACCGGCCGTAACGCCGCCCGAATCGCCGACACCCGGCAGCGCCGGGCCTCAACCGCCGGCCGGTGACACCCCCGCGCCCGCTGGTCCCGCCGGTCCCTTCTGGCAGAGCCTGCTCGCCAAAATCGACCTCGCATTCGGCCTCGTCGCCTACGACGCCTACCGCATCGAGGGCCTCACCGGTGAATTCAGCGTCACCGAGGACGCCGTGGACCTGCGCCAGCTGTCGGGCCGCATGTTCGATGGCGGCTGGCGCGGCAACCTGCGCCTGACTTACGACGACACCCAGCCAGCCCATCCCTACCAACTCGAGGGCGGTTTCGCCATCGACGGCTTCTCCGGCGAACACATCGTGCAGGCCGCCTACCCCAATGAGGTCGGCTCGTTCAAGGGCCGCCTCCATTTCGACTCCAAGCTCCGCGCCCGCGGCGACGACGTTCGGCAGCTCTTCGATTCCAGTACTTCGGAGTTCACGTTTCGCAGCGAGGGTGGCCGGCTCCAACTCCAGGTGCCCCACTCCAATCTCGCGTCCGCCGCCCTCCTGGTCGGCGGAGCCATCACCTTTTCCCCGGAGCTGCGCGCCATGGGCCGGTTGATCAAGACGTTCTCCGACTTGCCGGTTGACGAGCTCTCCGCCCGCGGCCGGCGCGAGCCCGACGGCGCGCTGACGCTCGAGGATTTCCGAGTGCAGACCCCGCAGCTGCGCCTTTCCGCCCGCGGCACCGTGGCGGCGAATCCGGGCGTCGATCTCGCGGCCCGTCCGTTCGAACTGCCCGTCACCCTCGCCGTCCGCGACGAGATGGCCGTCATCTTCAAGGGCATGAAACTGATCGGCCGGAAAGCCGATGCCGACGGCTATTTCACCATGAATCGCCAGCCGGTGCTCCGCGGCACCTTGGGCGCGCCCGACACCACCGACTTGTACGATGTCCTCGCGCAAGCCGCCACCGGTTCCTCTGGCACGTTCGGATTTCTGATGAGAAAAGTGCAGCAGGAAGCGGCGAAGGCTCAGGGCGGAATGAAAGCACCCTAAGCCATGATCGCCGCTGGGGGGCGGGGCCTGCATTGCCAAAACGGACGTTCACGCGCGCCGAGTCGCCACGACCGCGCGCGGTCCCCCCGCGCGGCCGCAGCGTTTGCGAGCAAGCGTTCCACCGCGTGCATGGTCAACTGGCAGGCGCGTGGCTCGACCACGCCTCGGTTCCCGCTGCAAGAAAGAGCGCGGTCAAGCCGCGCGCTACATCCCAATGCATGGTCCCGGATCAAATGGTCAGGGACCAAATGCGCGAATCAGGATCAAAACGCCGCCTCACCGGCGGGCTTGGGCGCCACCGGGCGCAGCAGCGCCGCGATGTAATAGGCCGCGATCACCAGCGCAGCGCACAGCAGGACAAACCAATCGCCATGCTGGACATAGAAGGTCTCCTGCCCGCGCCAGCGCACGTCGCGGTTGACGGTCACGGTTTGCGCGCCGCGGAAATAGACGGTGCCCGCATCATTCCGCAGCGTGTTGCGGATCGTGCCGTATTCGTCGATCCAGCCGCTCCAGCCGCCGTTGCCGACGCGGATCACCGGTCGGCGTGACTCCACCGCGCGCAGCACCGAGTGGGCCGCGTGCTGATAGGCCGCGCCACCTTCGCCAAACCACGCGTTATTGGTCAGGACCGCCAGGATCTCGGCCCCGGCCCTGACGCTCTCGCGCGCCAAACCGGGAAAAATATCCTCATAGCAAATCAGCACCCCCACCGGTATCCGCGTGGCGCCCGCGGGCAACAAGAGCGGCGCCGCGCCCGAGCCGGCAGTGAAGTCGCCACCGATCGGCGCCACTTTCTCCAACCAGCCAAACACCGGACGCAACGGGATGTATTCACCAAACGGCACGAGCTCTCGCTTCGTGTAACTTTGCGGAGCGAGCCCGGTGACCGGGTCCACGACAAACGCGCCGTTGTGCCAGGTGTCAGGGTCGAGCCCGGGAATCTCGGACGCCACCGAGCCGAGCAGGAGTGGTTTGCCGGTTTTCCGCGCCATCGATTCCAGCCAGTCCTGGACATGGGGGTCCTGGTAAAGCGCCCACGGCGTCACGGCCTCCGGCCACACGATGAAATCAGGTGCGCCGCGGTCGTTGGCCGCCATCGTCACCTTGTCCAGCGTATCCAAAACGTGGGCGGCAAATGCCTGGTCCCATTTCTGGTCCTGTGGAATGTAGGGCTGGACGAGCGCGACCCGCGCCAGCCGCACCCGTTGCGCACCCATCAGGCCGGACAGAAACGGAAAGGAGCCCGCCATCAGCAACAGCAGGGCCACCATGAATTCCGGGCTGCGTTTCCGCAGTCCCTTCATCCCCTCGAAAAATATCCGATGCGCATACGCCCCGACGCCCAGGCCGAAAAAGACCAACAGGTACGAAACGCCCCACGCGCCCGTGACCGAGGCGCCCTGCAACACGAGCGGCCGCTGCCACTGGCTCGCCGCCAGCGGCAGCCACGGAAACCCGCCGAACAGCACGCTGCGCACCCATTCCAGCAACACCCAGACGGCTGCCAGACCCGCAAACACCACCAATCGGGTGACAACCTGCTGGCCCGCAACCCGCGGCACGGCCCACCACGCCGCCAGAAACCACAGCCCGCTGAGCAGCCCCACAAACGGCCCGAGCAAGAGGAGACCGGCCCACGTCACATGGTGCAACCACCCGAGCAGGATGGTCCACGCGACCATTTGCGCCCCCACGGTCACGCCGGCAAACCGCTTGAACGCCGGCCGGCGATAAGCCCACAGCACCGCCGGCGTCACGAGGACGTAGGCCGCCTCCCCCGCGTCGATCGGTGGAAACGCCACCACCGTGAGCAACAGTGTGACGAAAAACACCGCCAGCCCCCACGCCAGTTGCGGATGGCGCTGCCAAAGGGTCGGCCGCGGCGCGTAGGGATCTAGTTCGGAAGTTTGGCTCATCTGTGGAGCCTGTTTACAGGCGACCCGCGCATTGCTGGCAAGCCAGCTCCGGCGCTCCGCTGTAGGAGCCTGTTTACAGGCGATTCAGGATTCTCGTCAGCGTCATCCGCCGTCGCAGGCCCCAAGATCGCCTGTAAACAGGCTCCTACAAAAGAGGTCAGAGCCCCGCCACCACCCGCGGCAGCTCCGCCAGGGTCGCGATCTGCCGGAAGCGCGCCTGCGCCGCGGGCGTCACCTCCACGCGCTCGTGCTGCCAGGTCAGATGATACGGCACATGCACCCCGGCGCCGCCAAGTTCCAGCACGGGGAGGATGTCGGACTTGAGCGAATTGCCCACCATCGCGAACTCACCCCACGCCACGCCATGCCGGCGCAGCACCCGCTCGTACGCGGGGCCGTCCTTTTCGCTGAGAATCTCGATGGCGTGGAAATGCGCGGCCAGCCCCGACTCCGTGACTTTCCGCTCCTGGTGATGAAGGTCTCCCTTCGTGATCAACAACAGCCGGAAATCCCGCGCGAGCGCGGGCACCACGTCGGCGACGCCCTCCAACAACTCCACCGGATGCGCCAGCATCTCGCGACCGGCGGCGAGAATCGCGTCGATCTCACCCGCCGTCACTTTGCCGCTGGTCAGCGCAATGGCTGTTTCCACGCAGCTCAAGGTGAATCCCTTCACGCCGTAGCCGTACACCGGGAGATTCTTCATCTCGGTCGCATAAAGCACGCGATCCACTTCCTCCGCCGGATGGTACCGGGCCAGCAGTTCGCGGTAACGCACATGCGCGCGCTCGAAGATGTCCTCGTTGCGCCAAAGCGTGTCGTCCGCGTCGAAACCGATGATTCTGATCATGGAAAATCGGCGCGGTGCGCCGCCGTTATTCGTTAGGGGCTATTTGTTATTGGGCAAGGCGGCTCGCCCGTGGCGAACGCAGTATCGGCACCGGTAACCCTTAACCAATATACGACAACCGCGCCGCAGGCGCTAGGCGCCGTGGCAGTTCTTGAACTTCTTGCCCGAGCCACATGGGCAGGGGTCGTTGCGGCCGACCTTGGGGGTCTCGCGCCGGATCGTGACGGCCGGCAGCTTGATTTCCTCGGCGGGCTGGGCTGCCGCCGCCTCGCCGGCGGGCGCGGAAGCCTGGGCGGCGGCGCCGAGCGCCGTGGGCGCGGACGCCGGTCCTTGCATGCGCGCGGCGGGCGAGAGGATGGCGTATAGATTCTCGGACGCGTCGCGGTTGGTTGCCGAGCGG
>JAEZDN010000027.1 GCA_023433275.1 Verrucomicrobiota bacterium | reverse complement strand
GCCGGTCACATACCGGCCCTGCTCTCCGCTCCCCTCCCCAATCCCTAAGTAGTCTATTAAACTACTTACGTCCGATCCCATGTTCCGCTCCCTTCCAGGCCTGCTTTGCCTCGTCACGACCCTCCTGCCCGGGTCCACCTTCGCCTTCGCGTCGGAATTCGATTCCCTCGTGCCGGCTTTCGCCCCGCGCACCAACATCCTCGCCGGGCGTCACGACGCCTTCCGCGCGTACTGCACCGCCGGCGACGGCGCGAGGGCCTTCGCCAAACTCCGGGCCGATCTCGACCGTCACTACCTCGCGCTCCCTTTCCCCGCCGAACCCGTCACCTACGGCGATCCCGCCCCCTCGAAACGCGATTCCGCCAAGGCCGACAAATGGCGCGCCGTGCAGGACACGTGCGGCGTCATCTCGGCCGTCGCCGAGGCCGCCACGCTCTGCTGGATCGTCACCGGCGAGGAAAAATACCTGGCCAAGGCCAAGGACTTCCTCCTCCGCTCAACCACCTGGCATTTCGCACCCGACTGGCGGTCCGGCGACGTCATCGGCGCGACCGACATCTATTACAACGACGAGGCCCACTTCCGCCTCTGGCGGAAAATGCCGCTCGTGTACGACCAGCTCCGCGCGCACCTCACGCCCGCCGAGAAGACCGCCGTGCTCGCCCACTTCAAGGAGCGCGGCAACCGCTCCGTCGCGTGGATCGAGCACGAGGGCAACATCTCGAAAATCGAGCGCAACTCCATCGCCGCCGACCTCTCCTCGCACCCCGTGCGCTTCATGCCGATGACCGGACTCACAGCGCTTGCACTCTGGGACGACCTGCCCGAGGCGCGCGACTGGTGGGCCTACGCGTACAGATTTTACCGCGACCAGTTCAGCCCGTGGGGCGGCGACGACGGCGGCTGGGCCGAGGGCAGCGCCTACTGGCGCGGCACCTTCGAACACGCCGCCTTCCAGGACGCGCTCCTCGCCATCGGCGACCCGGCGGCCTACGCCTCACCTTTCTGGCGCAACTCCCCGTTCTTCGCGCTCTACAACGTCCAGCCCTACCTCCACACGACCTTCGGCGACACCTCCAACGCCGGTCGCTTCAACCTCGAGCCCGCCATCGCCGACTACATGGAGCACGTCGCACGCGTGCAGCAGAACGGTCACTTCCGCGCCTACGCCGAACTCTGCACCGACCGGCGTCCGCGCCCGATCGACAAGGGCCTGGAGGACCTCAACCGCACCTACCCCACCTCCGCCGAATTTCTCGTCCGCAATTTCATCGCCTCCGCGAAACCACTGCCCCCCGCGCGCCCGCTCAGCGAGCTGCCCCCGCACCGCCACTTCGCCGACGTCGGTTGGGTCTCGCTGCACAGCGCGCTCGGCCGCCCGGCGGACGACATCCACGTCACCTTCAAATCATCGCCCTACGGCTCCTTCAGCCACAGCCACGCCGACCAAAACGCCTTCATCCTGAACGCCTATGGCGAGGGCCTCGCCATCAACTCCGCCTACCGCGAGTTCCACAACTCCCCGCACCACCGCGACTGGACGCGCCAGACGATCTCGAAGAACGCACTCCTCATCGACGGCGTCGGCCAAAAGGCGCAGAGCAAGGCCGCCACCGGTCGCATCCGCCGCTTCGCCGTCGGCGATCGCTTCGTCTGTACCTCCGGCGACGCCACCGCCGCCTACCAGACCACCCAGCCCAAAGGCAAAGTCCGCCAAGTCATCCGCGATCTCGTGTTCATCGACTCGCGCTACGTCGTTCTTCGCGACCGCGTGGAACTCGGCACGCCAGGCAAAGTTTCCTGGCTGTTGCACGCGGAGAGAAACCTCGCTTGGGACGCCGCCGCCAACCGCGCCTTCATCCGCGGCGAGAAGGCCGCGCTCACCGCGCAGTTCATTGCGCCCGGCATCGCTTGGAAGGGCGCGGTCACCGATCAGTTCCCCGTGCCCGTCGACCCCAAATACGCCTCCGGCGAGATCACCGGCGGCTACCTCACCGGCAAATGGCACAACCAACAACACCTCACCCTCGAGAGCTCCGATCCTTCGACGGGCTACACGATCTGGACCGTCCTCTGGCCCGAACGCGCCGGCACCACCCCCGCCGACATTAAAGCCGACTGGCAGCTCGGCGCCCTCGTCATCGTCCGCCCCGACGGCCGCACCGACACCCTCACGCTCACCCATGACAGCATCGAACTCCGCTGACACCCCACCCGTGAACAACTCCAATTTTCCTGTAGGGGCGCACCTTGGTGCGCCCTCCTCGGCCTCTCCCTACTCTGCCGACATCCCCTCGATCAAGAGGGGTGCCCAACGGGCGGGGTGTGTTATGAACCCGCACGACCCAATCGATCCCAAATCTGAGAACAAACCCGGATCCGCGCTCTCCGCCCCGCGCCAATCTCCGCGCCGTTCACTACTCCTCTTGATCGGCGTTCTCCTGTGCAGCCCGGCCCTCGCCTTGGACGCCTGGCAACGCAACGCCGACGAACTCCACGCCCTCGCCGCGCGAGCCCCGGTCGCGCTGGCCGCGCCGATCACGACCGTGGTCGACGGCGAATCCCTGCCCGGTGGCGACCCACACGATTACGTGAGCTACGCCCGCTATTGGTGGCCGAATCCCGCGAAGCCCGACGGCCTGCCATTCGTCCAACGCGACGGCCAGCACAACCTCGAACAAGTCGCCCGCGGCGACCGCCACCGCATCGGCGAATTCTGCGACACTGTCGAGCAACTCGCCGCCGCTTGGCACGTCCATCGCAACGAAGCCGCCGCGCGCCGCGCCGGCGACTGGTTGCGCGCGTGGTTCGTGACACCCGCCACGCGCATGAATCCGCACTTGGAATACGCCCAGGTCCGCCTCGGCCACAACGGCAACCGCGGCAACCCCGCCGGCCTGCTGGACTCGCGCGGTTTCGCCCAGGTCGTCGACGCGCTTCGCCTGCTCGACGATTCACCCGCGCTGCGCGAGCACGAAAAGACGACGATCCGCGCCTGGTTCGCGGATTTCGTGCACTGGTTCACCACGGCCCCGCTCGCGCTGGAGGAACGCGCGGCGAAAAACAACCACGGCTCCTGGTACTTTGCCCAGGCCATTCCCCTGGCCCGCTACGTCGGCCGCGACGATCTCGCCCGCGCCCTGTGCGAGGAGACCCGGACGCTGCTCACGCACCAAATCCAACCCGACGGCAGCCAGCCCGAGGAAATCCGTCGCGTCGACGGCCTCGGCTACAGCCATTTCAACCTCGAGGCGCTCGCACTCGTCGCCCGCCACGCCGAAGGCTTGGGCCTCGATCTTTGGCACTACACCGCGCCCAATGGCGCCAGTTTGCGCCGCGCGGTGGATTTTCTCCGTCCCTACAACACCGCCCCCGAAACCTGGCCACACCGCCAGAACGAGAAACTGAAACCCGGCTTCATGAATCGCCTCCTCGCCGAAGCCGACGCCCAAAGCAACTAGCTCCCGCCTCATGTTCCGCCACCTCATCCCCACATTTCTCCTTGTAGGAGCCTGCTTGCAGGCGATCCCGCCCATCCACGCCGCCTCAAACGCCACTCCTCCCCCCACCAACACCGCGACCGCCTCGACGCCAGCACGCCCCGTCGTCGTCGAAACCCCGCTCACGCTGCCCGGCGCGGAGACCCACATCTACCAACACGTGGAGCCCGAACCCATGCGCCTTCACGTGTTCAAACCCGCAGGTTGGGACGCGGCCAACCGTCGTCCGGCCTGGATTCATTTCTTCGGCGGCGGATTCGTCAATGGCACGCCGCTCCAGTCCGCCGGCTACGGCCGCAACGCCGCCAAGCTCGGCCTCGTCGGCATCGCCGTCGACTACCGCGTGAAAAACCGCCATGGCACCGACGCCTCGCAATGCGTGGCCGACGCCCGCGCCGCGCTGCATTGGGTGCAAACCCACGCCGCCGAACTCGGCATCGACCCGCAACGCGTGGTCGTCAGCGGCTCGTCCGCCGGCGGACACCTTGCGCTCTGGACCGCCATCACCGCCACCCCTTGGGGGAGCGATCCGGCAAAGACTCCTCTGCACAAACCCGCCGCGCTCATCCTTCTCAGCGCCGCCTCCGACACTTCCGAAGTCACCGGCCAGCGCGCCGAGCGCTTCGCCGGGCACGGTCATGATCTCTCCCCCATGCAGCATCTCGACCCGCACATGCCCCCGGTGCTGATGTTCCACGGCGATGCCGACCCCGTCGTGCCCTACAAGTACGCCGTTGCGTTGGACGAAAAGCTTCGCGCCACCGGCAACGAACGCGAGTTGGTCACCTTGCCTGGCGGCGCCCACAACCTCAACCGCAAGGAGGATCGCGCGATCATCGCGGACCGCTCGCTCGCCTTCCTGCAGCGCCTGAACCTCCTGCCCGCCGCACGATAGCATTATTCAACGGGAGCGCCGGTTTCCCGGGGCTGTAACGAAGACAATATCGGCACGTCATCCTGTCGGCGAAAGCCATGGGGCGCGGGCATGGAATCAGAATTAACTTCGAAGATTACAAACCATCTTCCCCACCGCCATCCTGGGCCGGAATCATGCGGTTGAATGTAAGGGCGCGGCTTGACCGCGCCCCTTTTTCTCGCTGCGGGAACCTAGGGCGTGGACGAGCCACGCCCCCTACAACCGAACCATTCGACCGCGCACACTGCGGAATCGCATTCTTACTGCATCGTTCCGGCTGAGCGGAGCGAAGGATGTCGATTGCGGTAGTTTAAACTACTTCCCATGCGGGACACGGCTCACGGGCTCAAACGCCGTTCGGTTCGTCAGCAGTCTCAAAACACAGGACGCATGCACCGGCCGCCCCTCACCACCACCGATTCCGCTCCGCCGCCGTCAGCGCTTCATCCAGCGGCGCGAGATACGGGTGCCACAACTTCTCCCATTCCAAACTCAGCGGTCCGGCATATTCCTCCCGCAAAACCTCCCGCAACGTCGCCATCGGAAACTCGCCCTCGCCCGGAAGGACGTAAGTCCACGCATGATGCGCCGAGGGCCGGCTGACACTGTCCTTCACGTCAATGGATACCACAGCCTCGTGGATTGCGGCCCAGGTTTTCTGCGGATCTTCCGCGCCCTTCTTCCACGTGTGGTGGGAATCCCAACGAATCGCCGTGCCCGGCGCCGCGTCAAGGAACCGGCGCACCGCCGCTCCCGTCAGCAGCGAGTCATGGGTCTCGACCATGATGTCCGTCTTCCAACCATGCCGCGCCCGCAACTCCCGCCACCACCGCACGGTGCCGGCCGCCTGCTCCAGCTCGGCCGCGTCCCCCGTGCGTCCGCCGTCGAACACCCGCAGCCACGGCACCTCGAGCGCCTCCGCCCACGGCACGTGTTTCAGAAAAGCCTCCCGCTCCGCGGCCGACGCGCCCACCGCCTTGAATGACGTGCAAAACGTCGACACCCGCACCTCGCCGGTCGGCCGAAGCCCCGTGAGATTATGCGGCGTCTGATACACCTCCGCAAAATAGGCGGGCAAATCCAGGTTGCCTCCCAGCGCGCGGAGCTCGATCGCGGGCAATCCATGCGCCCGCGCCAGCGCGGCCGCCGCGCCGAAATCCAATTCCGGACAACCCATGGTGGAAATGACCCGCTGGTATGACATCTGGCATCCCACTGTGCGCGCCCACCCCCGCAGCGCAAGCGACCACGCCATCACCCCGTTCCGAGGCGATGCCATCGAGTGCGTGCCCCCCGCCCCCGCTGAATCCTGGCCCCCGGAATCGGGTCGGCATGGTCCCGCCATTTTCGAACAATCCAAGCCAGTCATTGGCACCGAGCTCCCCATCCGCAAGGCACGCCCTGAAGCGACCCACTCGTTCATTTCGTCGCCCTCCCTCACCATGCACGAGTGCTCTATTAGGTTACTTTTGCATGGTGACGCGCCGCCGGGTTGACGAATCCGGGCGCAGGGGCGCGCGGCGCCGCCCCGGCCCGCCCCCAAACAGGA
>JAEZDN010000010.1 GCA_023433275.1 Verrucomicrobiota bacterium | reverse complement strand
ACCTGAGACCGGGCGGAGAGACCTGAAACCTGAGACCTGAAACCTGAGGGTTCAGAGCTGAGAGCTGAGAGCTGAGAGAAGGGGTCGCGCAGTTATTGGTTAAGAGTTATTGGTTATTGGGAGGCGGGTCGAAAGTCTTCGAGGTGCTCTCTGTGTCTCCGTGTCTCTGTGCGAGAATAGGGATTGGATGGTGGAGGATTGCGGAAAGAGAATTGGCGCACAGAGGCACAGAGACACAGAGGCACAGGGATGCGGCAGCGGATCGGCCGAGAGAATGAGAAAGATTGGGGGGATGCGCTGCCGCGCAGTTATTGGTTAAGAGTTATTGGTTATTTGGGTGGACGGCGAAACCCTGAATTCGTGCTCAGGTTCCGAACTGCGGGGTGAGGGCACCCCGCCCACAAGAAGGGCAGCCCGCAGGGACGCGGGGCCAGAAAATGAGGGTGTGAGGGTGTGAAACCTGAGGGTGGGAGGGACTCGGAGAGACCTGAGACCTGAGACCTGAAACCTGAAACCTGAAACCTGAAAGCTGAGCTGAGAGCTGAGGGCTGACAGCTGAAAGCTGAGACCTGAGCCGATCCTGTTGGCAGGCTTGGGATCAGAGCTGGGAGCGGAACATGCCGCAGAAGTGGTCGATGAGCTTTTGCCACGTGGGGCGGGAGCGGAATTCCTCGAGGGTAAGTGGCGTGGAGTTGGCGAGATCGTCTTCGAATTGGCGGTTGGCCTGGCGGACAACGGCGGGGTCGAGCACGTTGACGTTCACCTCGTCGTTGATGCCGAAGGAGCGGTTGTCGAAGTTCACCGAGCCGATGGTGAGGAAGTTGTCGTCCACGGTCATGATCTTGCAGTGGTACATGGCCGGCTGGTAGCTGTGGAACTCGACGCCGGCCTCGAGGAGCTTGCCCCAGCGGGAGCGGGAGGCGGCGCGGCCGAAGCGCGAGTCATTGTGGGCCGGAATGATCACCTCGATGCGGACGCCGCGTTTCCTGGCATCGATCAACATTTGCAGCGCGAGGTCATCGGGCACGAAATAGGCGTGGGAGATGCGGATCGATTTCCGGGCGGCGGCGATGGCGAGGAGGTACGACATGCGGGCGTTCTCGGGGTCCTCGCGTGGTCCGCTCTTGTAGCATTGGGCGAGGCTGCCGCGGGCGGGCGGCTCGAGGACGGGAAAATAGTCGCGGCCGATGAGCAGGCGGCCGGTGGTCTGCACCCAGTTCGTGTTGAAGACCGACTGCATTTGCCGGACGACGGGGCCCTCGAGGCGGATCTGGGTCTCGCGCCAGTGATCGCGCTGCGTGGCGTTGCCGAGCCACGTGTCGTCGACGCACATGCCCCCGGTGTAGCCGATGCGGCCGTCGACGATCATGAGCTTGCGATGGGTGCGGTGGTTGATGTTGGGCTTGAGCTCCCACCAGTGCTCGCGGCCGTACATGATGAACTCGACGCCGGCATCGAGCAGGCGGCGCTGGTCCTCGTCGGAAAACTTGAGCGAGCCCATGCCGTCGACGATGACGTGAACCTTGACGCCCGCGCGGGCGCGTTCGGAGAGGGCGTCGATGAAGCGGTTGCTGATCTCGCCGCTGGTCCAGATGTAGCTTTCCAGATTGATGCTGTGCCTGGCGTTCGTGATGTCGGCCAGCATCGCGGGAAAGAATTCGTCGCCGTTCGCCAGAAGTTGGACCCGGTTGCCGTCCGTGAACTCGGCGCCGAGCAGGGGACCGAGCGAGTCGGCGAAAGTCGGATCCGTGGGGCCATAGCCCAGTTCGACCGGCTCGCTCACGATGCGGGCGGAGCTGAGCCAGAAGTAGAAGGCGAGGAGCAGGACCCCGCCGACAAACCAGGGCCATTTGGGCCGACGGGGGGCGGTGGCTTCGAGAGGTTTGGGCGGGGGCTTTGGGCGCGAACGTCGGGCGAAAAGCAGTTTCATGTCGGAAAGGGCGGCGGCGGGCGGGCCGGGGATTTTGCCGCAGGGATGACCCGCGCGAGAGCCCGGCAGTTCCCGGGCCCGGGCGCGGTGAATGCCCCATTTGGGCGGGGATGAGTGGCCCGGCGGGACGCGGTGCGAACGCGCGCCACCATTGCCTGCGGTCGGGGTCTGAGGGCACGCGGGAGTTTCCGCAGACATGCCCTCGTCCTCCCATTCATCGCGCGCCCGGCGCGGGCGCCGTCGCGGCGCCGCGAGCGTCGTCGTCAAAGTGCTGCTCATCGCGCTGGGTCTCGGCGCGGTGGCCGCGGCCTTGCATTTTTCCGGATTCGAATGGCGCGAGGCGCCGGCGATGTTGCAGCGCGTGAACCGCCCGCTGGCGGTGTTGCTGATGGCGACGCTGCCGATCGTGGGCTTTCCGATCAGCGCGGTCTATCTCGCGGCGGGTGCGATCTTCGGCCCGTGGGTGGGCGGGTTGGTGGTGGCGGGGGCGACGTTGAGCCACGTGCTGGTGACGCATGCGCTCGCACGGACGGTGCTCCGGCGGCGGATCGAGCACTGGCGGCGCAAGTGGAGTCGCAAGGTGCCGCGGGTGCCGAAGGAGGAAAATGGCACGCTGGTGGCGATGATCGTGATCGTGCCGGCCCTGCCATACATCGCACGCAACGTGCTGCTGGCGTTGTCGGGGGTGTCGCTCGGTCACCTGCTCGGGATTGGCGTGCCATTGTTCGTGGCGCGGTCCTATGTGACGATCTTCCTGGGCGATCTGGGCAATGACCCGTCGCTGCGGGCCCTGTTGATCCTCGGCGCGGTGTTCGTGCTCAAGCTGAGTGTGAGCGCGCTGTTGTTCCAGCGTTTGAAGAAGAGGAGCGCACCGCCGGAGGGGGCGGAGGCGCGCGGTTAGGAAGAGAAGAGCGTGAGAGTGGGACCTCGCGCAAAGGGCGAAAAGGACGCACAGGCGGAGGGTGTGAGGGTGTGAAACCTGAGGGTGTGAGGATCGCGGAGTGCGCGACGGTGGGCGGTTGACGGTGAAAGGTCCGCACGCGTGCGGGGAGGGCGCAGCAAGACTGCGCCCCTACGGGCCGGGAATGATCGGTGTGCCCTGCGGTCGCGTTCCCGACCAAGGCACGGCCCGCAGGGACGCGGGCCCTCCACCCTGAAACCGCACGGAGGCGCGGTGCCCAATAACCAATAACCAATAACCAATAACCAATAACCAGTAACCGCGCGGTTTGCGCGCCCCGCGCACCCTGTCCGCGCGCTAGTTCATGATGCGGTAGACGCCGTAGGTGGAGGCCACGGACAGGCAGCCGCCGGCGAGGAGGAGGGCGGCGCGGCCGTAGGTGGGGAGGCCGCGCCAGATGCGCTGGGCCCAACGGCCCACGCGGCGGGCGCGGACTTCCGTCCAGTCGAGGGCGCGCGCGATCATGAGGGAATCGGAGGCGAGCAACGCGCCGGCGAGCAGGAAAAACAGAACCGCCGGGCCCGGGATGAAGGCGAGGACCGCCCCGATGGCCAGGGCGACGGCGGCGCCGAGCAGGCGGATGAGCCGCGGGAGGATGCCACGCGATGCCTTGGAGCGCTGGTTGCGCCGGTAGCGGTCCTGGAAACGCTGGCCGGGTTTGCCGCGGCGGAGGGAATTCAACGCCGTTTTGAATTTTGAGGGCATGTTCTCTCAGACCCGTCCGGCGTAATTGGGAAACGGAGATTTTGGCGCGGCCCGTGCGAAAGCGGCACCGGGCCGGTGACGCGGGGTCTATTCCGCCATGCCCAAAGCCGCCGCCGGTGCCCTGATGATGAAGCTCAAGCCCTCGCGCCCGATCCTGATCGTGCTCCTGGTGGCGGTCGCGGGCCTGCTCTATTGGGGGCGCGAGGCGGTCAACCTGCAGACCATGCATGAGTGGGCGGAATCCATGAATGGCCTGGCGGTATTCCTCGCGCTCACGGTGCTGCCGCTGCTGGGGTTTCCCGTGAGCGTGCTGCATGCGGTGGCGGGCGCGCGGTTCGGGCTCGGGCCTGGCATCGCGGTGGTGGGGGTGTCGATCGCGCTGCAGCTGATGGCAAGCTACGCGATCGTGCGCGCGGCGCCCGAGTTCTTCGCGCGGCGGTTCGAGTGGCTGCGGGAAAAGCTGCCGCCGGCGACGCACCGGACATTGACCCTGTTCACGATGGTGCTGCCCGGCGCGCCCTATTTCGCGCAGAACTATGTGCTCGCGGTGGTGGGCGTGCCCTTCTGGACGTACTTCACGTACGGTTTCCTGATCCACTTCGTCCGCTCGCTGGTGGGCGTCGTCTTCGGCGAGTGGAGCGGCGACATGACACCGGCGCGCATGGCGGTGTTCGTGATTTATGCGCTTACCGTGACGCTGGTGTGTGGTCTGGCTTTTCGCCGGTTGCGGGCCCAATTGAAAAATCCACCACGAGGGGCAGGTGGTCGGAAGCGACGCGCGTGACGCGGTTGCGCGGGACGCGGATGCGCTCGGGCACGAAGGCGGCGGAGGTGAAGACGTGGTCGATGCGGGTGAACGGCTGCGTGGAGCTGAACGTGCGAAGCGGCACATGGCCCTTGAGGGCGGCCTGGGCATCCTTGAGGTGGCGCGCGGCGATGCGATAGGGCACGGAGCCGGCGGGGGCGTTGAAGTCGCCGCACAGAATGACATCCTCCCCAGCGGGAATGGCGCCGAGCCAATCCGGGCCGATGAGGGCCTCCATCTGGAGCCGGCGTTCCTGCAGGCCGAGGCCCAGGTGGGTGGTGATGACATTGATGGGGCGGGCGCCGACAATCACGCGCGCCCAGATGGCGGCGCGGGGTTCAGGCCACCAGCCGCCGGGCGCGGTGGGAAGGAAGGCGCGCTTCACGACCTCGATCGGCCAGCGGCTGAGCAGCGCGTGGCCGTAGTGTTCCTCGCCCTGGGTGACGGTCGGGCAGAAGGCGACGTGCATTTCCAGCGCCTTGGCGATGAGCGTGGCCTGGTCCTCGGCTCGCGAGCGCCGCCGGCCGAAGTCGAGTTCCTGGAGGGCGACCAGGTCGGGATCGTAGCTCGCGATGACGCGGGCGATGCGGCGAGGTGAGATGCGTCCGTCCATGCCTCCGCACGAATGGGTGTTATAAGTAACCAGCCTTAGCGAGAGGGTCTCGCCCGCGAGGGGCACGGGTTGGACGGGTGCGAGGGGCGCGCGCTCCAGGAGGTGCAGCGCGGCGTTGCGCAGGGCCGCGGGTCGGATGTGGTGCGAGGTGCCCTTGGGCAGGCGGATATGAGGCGGCAGGAGCACGAAGCCGCGGGTTTCCTCGGGGCCCATGCCGGCGTGGGCGCCCCGCTCGGGCGCAAAGGTCCACGCGGGAGTACCGGGGCCCCAGCCAAGCAGGACGAGGTCGCCGGAGTGCGGGTGCCGCGCGAGACCGGCGAGGTCCTGCGCGATTTCCTCCCGCAGTTCCTCGTCGTGCGTGAGCAGGGGCGGCACCTCGTCGGGCACGCGCGCCTCGCCCTTCGCGTGAACCCAGGTGACGGCATTGTCCGCGCCCTTCAGGAGGACGCCGGGCACGTGGTATTGCCGGACGAGGCGCTGCGCGAGGGCGAGGCGCTTGGCGTCCTCGAGCGGCTGCGAAAAATAGAGGTGGGCCACGGGCCCCTGCGCCGCGAGGGTGAAGGTGGCCTCCTCGCCCGGCGTGAGTTGGGCGGCCTCGGTCCATTTGGCGAAGCGGCGTTCCGCGCGGCGGCCATGGCGCAGCCAGGGGGCGGATTGCCGGCGTTGGGAGCGGGGATGCCAGGCGGGGTCGCGCGCCTGCGAGAGATCCAGCGCCTCGCGGATGATTTGCTCCATGCCGCCCTCGTGTTCGAGGTCGAAGGAGCGGACGCGCTCCTGTCCGTGGTCCGAAAATATCCACACGGAGTAGTCGCGCTTGGTCGACTGCTCGGCGGCGCGGTCGAGCTGGCGGATGGCGCGATCGATGCCGAGGAGGGACCAGTGGGCGAAGGCGGAACCCGGGCCACGCCGGTGGGCGTGCTCGTCGTAGCCCACGAAGTTGAGGTGGATGACGGGCAGGCCGCGCGCGAGGTCGACGGCGGCGCCCATGGTGATGAGTTCGCGCAGGCCGATGGCCACGAAGACGCGCGAGGTGAGCATGGCGATCTCGGGCAGGAGTTTCTCGCCCTTGAGCAGGCCGAAGGTGAAGTCCCACAGCGCGATGATCAGCTCGAGCAGGAGCATGCCCGCGATGAACAGCGTCGAGAACGGGTGCAGGACCATGAAGACGAAAATGTTCCTGATCTTCCCCGTGCGCCACATGTCGCTGAAGCCGATGCTGGCGGCGCAGAAGTGGCTTTCCTCCTGGCTCGCGCCGCCGGTGTAGATGTTGGACCAGGAGCTGCCGCCCTCCAGCAGGCCCGGGGCCTGGGCGGCGCACGCGGCCTCGGTTTCCTTGGCCCAATCGGGGGAGCACATGACGCCGTGCCGGCGTTTCACGCGGTCGTAGAAGCTGTACGCGGGGACGGCGGTGCGCACGCCGTAGAAGAGCTCGCCCTGCACGGACGCGGTGGTGGACGGGATGCCGGGATAGAAGTCGTGAAGGCGGCAGCCCTCACGCCGGAGCAGGCGGCGGAGGAAGGGCATGCGGCGCGCGTCGATGGCGCGCTCCAGCTGCGTGCGGGAGAGCCCGTCGATCTGGATGAGGAGGAGACCCGGATCCTCGCCCGTGGCCTTGCCGTGCGGGCGCCGCCGCGCGGCCCACTCGCGATGGGTCATCTTGCGGCGGATCGTGCGGAAGAAGGCTTCGACCTTGGCGAACATGGAAAAAGGAGGGAGGGCGGCGCGTCCGGAGGAAGCGCCCTACCTTGCCGGGCGGGCGTCCGGACGCGCGCGAGTGCCGCCCGGCGGCGTCAGGAGGCGAGCGCGGTGGTGAGGGCGCGGGCGTTGCGGGTGAGGATGTCCCATTCGACGCTCAGGCGTTCCTGGAGGGTGAGCAGGGTGCTTTGGGCGGTGACCCGGCGCTCGCGGCGCGTGGCGCGGCGGATCTCGTCGTAGAATGCGAGGGCCTGTTCCGCGCAGTGCCCGCGGGAGAAATTCGCGGCCGTGGCGAGCGCGGCGCGGCGAAACGCGTCGAGTCGCCTGCCCTGGGCGGCGACGCGGCCGAGCTGGCGGGCGAATTCGGCGGCGGGTGCGGTGGGGCCCACCATGATGCCGTTTTCCCCGGAGCGGACGACCTCGCGGACCCCGGACGCGCGCACGGCGACGACCGGGAGGCCGGCGGACATGGCTTCAGCGATGACGAGGCCCTGGGTCTCGCTCTTGGAGCTGAAGGCGAACAGGTCCATGGCCTTGTAGGCGTCGTGGAGATTCCGGCCGCTTTGCGAGCCGGCCAGGATGAGCCGGTCGGCCAGGCCGCGGCGCTCGAAGACGAGCTTGAGGTCGGCCTCGGCAGGACCGCTGCCGACGACGAGGAAGCGCGCGGTCGGGTTGCGCTTGAGGAAGAGGGCGACGGCCTCGGCGAGGTAGCGGAGATTTTTTTCGGGCGCGAGGCGGCCGACGTGGCCCACGACGAAGGTGCCGGGCGGGATCTTGTAGCGCTGGCGGGCGCGCGCGCCGTTGCCGGCGGCGAACGCCTTCGTGTCGACGCCCGTCGGCACGACGCGGATGGGAACCTCGACGCCGCGGCGGCGGATGAGGTTCGCGATGCTGGCGCTGGGGGCGATCACGCCGTCGCACAGGTTGGCGTATTCCGTCGACATCTGGATCGCGGCGCGGCGGACGGCCGGGGAGGCGAACGGCAGGTAGTGGACGTAGTCCTCGTACTTCGTGTGGTGGGTGAAGATGACCGGGACGGAGCGGTTGGTGGCCACGCGCAGCGCGGTGTCGCCGAGGAGGAACGGGTGATGCGCGTGGATGATGTTGGCCTCGAAGGCATCGAGGCGCTCGGACATGGTCGCGGCGAGGGGCAGGCGCACGGAAAAGTCGCTGCCGTTGAAATTCTGGATGGCGGCGACGCGCTCGACGACCGACTCGGCCTTCTTCGTCATGCGGCCCGGCAGGCGGGGAGCGACGACGAGGACCTCGTGTCCGAGGCGCTGGTATTCCTCGACAAAGGTGCTTACGGAGCGGGCCACCCCGCCGACGTGCGGCAGGTAGGTGTTGGTCATCATGCAGATTTTCATTGGACGTGGAGGAGTTGGAAGCGGGTGAGGGAAATGCCGGGAGGAACGGATTGCGGGACGCAGCCGGGGATCTGGAATTCGAGGGCGGGAGCCGGACCGCGCCAGCTGGCGTCGAGGTGCACCTCGCCGCCGACCGGGTTGCCGATGAAGCGGACACCCACCGGACCGTGCGGGGTGAGGGTGCGTTCCAGCGAGACCTCGCCGGTGGTGAGCCAGCCGGGGTCGAGGCCGGCGCCGATCACGAGGCGATCACCCTCCTCGCGCAGGAGGAGGTTGCGCAGGAGCATCAGCCATTCGGCGGCCGCCCAGATGTGCTGGCCGTCGCCCATGCAGCCGCCGCCGGTGCGCGGGTGGATGGCCTCGGGCCATTGACCCGTTGGCGAGGCAAGGTCGGCCATGCGTTGCAGGAGGGGCCACACCTTCCCGGGTTGGCCGGCGCGGAGCCAGACCTGCGCGAGATGGATCGTGAGGTAGATGTTGAGGCCGGAATGGATCATGTTCTGCATGAACACGCCGTCGTGGAACGAGTGATCGCGCAGGAAACCGGCGGTGCGCATCATGCGCTCGTCGCCGGCGGGGAACAGCTGGAGCGGGTAATCGGCCACAACCGACCCGATGGCGCCCGCGTCCATGCGGCGATACGGCGAGGCGGGGATGGCGCCGGGGTAGCGGCGGTGCGGGCCGGAGGGAATTGAGCGCTCGATCGTCGCGAGAAGATCGGAGGCCTCGCGGAGACATTCCGCGGAAAGATCGGGATCGAGCCCGGGCAGGCGGGCGAGTTCCTGCAGGCCGCCCACGGCCCAGAAGTCATCCCAGTAATAGAAATCATTTGGCCCGAGATGCTCGGCGCTGAAGCCGGCGGGCAGCAGGCCGGACTCGAGGCGGCGCGAATCGCGGGGCAGGCGCTTGCGCCGGATCCAGCGAGCGCCGCGCGCGGCGGCGTCGGTCCACGCGGCGGGCAGCGTCTCGCCCGTCAGGCGGGCAAACCGGCTGAACATCCAGAGGACCTGGCCGTTGCTGTCCCATTCGCCTTCCTGGGAGAGAAAGTAGCCGTCGCGGCGCTGGCGGGGCGTGAACTGGCCCAGCGCGCGCCGCACGCGTTCCACGCCGCCGAGGGTAAGGAGCGGATGGAGGATGAACACCGCGTCGCGGAACCAGAAGCGCTTGTAGGTGTAGGGCCCCGGATAAACCTCGTCGGGTGAAAACAGCACGATGCTGGAGCGCGCGAGGTCATAGAGGCGCTGGAGGCGCGCGTCGGGCAGCGTGAGTCGGGCCAGGGGCTCGAGTGCGGAAGTCCAGGAGGTGCGGGTGATGGCGACCGTGCGCTCGGTCGGCTTCAATTCGTCGTAGATCGGCGCGCGGATCACCAACGGTGTGGTGGCGAGGGCGTCGGCGGGGAACAGCGCCGCGGCGGTGACCATGCCCGCGGGGCACCCGACCTTGTCGGGTGTCGACGATGCGGAGAGGCGCATGGAAACATCGCCGTCATGATAGTTGGAGAAGAGCGAGCGGTCGGGGGCGCGGTCGAACAGCACCTGGTGGCGGCCGTCGATGAGCCAGCCGCGACCGTGCGCGAGCGATTCCGCCGCGCTGATGAAGCTGACGCCCTCGGGGTTGTAGGGGCGGAGGGCGACGGCGAGGTGGCCCGAGGCCGGGCCGCGCAGCGCGAGGCGGATGCAGCACTGGGGCGTGCTTTCCTCCAGGCTGAGCGTGACGTTGCTCTCCAGCTCGATGCCCTCGTGGCGCGCGATGGAGCGCACGCGCAGGTTGCCGTCGGTGAGCAGGTCCTGCTCGAAGGCGGCCGGCTGGGCGGTGGAGGCATCGCGATCGGTGAGCTTGGACGGAAACATCGGCGCCCCGGTGGCAGGGACGTACCAGAAGTCGAGGGACCAGCCGTCGAAGAGGGGCGTGACGAGCCCGCGCGGATCGACGATCGGGTAAAACGGAAAGTCGGGCCGGCCCACCGCGGTCCAGTTGCGATGGGTGAGGTTGATGTGGCTGAAGGAAAAGGCGCGCGGGATGAAGGACGGGTCCGCGGGGTTGAACTGGCGCTCGACCCAATACGGCCAGACCCAGTCGAGGTTGTGCTGGATGGCCTTGGTGTTCACCAGGCCGCGGGCGTGAAACAGCATGCCGGCGCGGAGCAGCTCAATGGGTTCGCCGACCTCGGATTTTTGCGAGAAGCCGCGCAGCCGCGCCAGCACGGCCACGGGGTCGAGGAATCCGTAGGCGCGGGCCAGGCGGGTCACGAGGAAGCGCGCCGTCCTGGAATGCAGTTTCATGGGCAAGGTATTTGTCCGTCCCCGGCCCAACAAAGTGCCGCGGAATATTTTCCGAACCGGCGGAACCACCGGCACCGGTGGTCAGGCAGGACCGGTGAGGCCGCGGGATTCCGGGAGGAACCGGAGGATTTCGGCGTGGGCCGGGCGCGGGGGCACGGTGGTGGCGGGGGCGGGAAAGGGATGGGCGCTGTGGGCCTCGCAGGCGGCGAGCGCAAGGCGCCACGCCGGGGCGAGGTCGGAGGCAGGCAGCGTCCACACTGCGAGGTGGAGCCGGGCCATGGCGTCGGGATCGGCCAGCAGGGACAGCTTGGCCGCGGCCGATAGCGCGTCGGGACCCTCGCGCAGCACTTTTTCCTCGAGGGTGCCGAGGTAGCGGCGGGTGGCCTCGGGCTGGCGGGCGCGCCGTCGTTGCAAGGAGCGATGGAGGGCGTTGGCGCAGGGATCGAGGACGGCATGCGTGAACCCGCTGCCGGACGGGCGGCTCGCTTGCTCGGCGCCGCGAAGGGCGAGGCCGGTTTCCAGGTCACGCAGCTCGGCGGGAGGCGCCAGTTCCTCGGGAATGCAGAACAGGCCCGCGCGGCGCAGGGCCTGGCCGATGGTTTCGCGGCCCGTGACCTGGGAGAAGACGATGGAGATGAGCAAGCCGCCGATCACTGGCGCCATCCAAGGCACGAGCGCCGGAGCGTAAGCGATCAGCAGCACGAGCCAGGCGATTCCCGCGGTGGTCTGGCCGGCGTGGGTCATGAGCGCCTCCCGCCACGAGGTGTGGCCGTCGCGTCGCTGGGCGACCCACTTCACGCCCTGGCCGAAGAGGGTGACGATGACGAAGTTCGAGTGGAAAAACATCAGCACCGGCGCGAGGAGCGACGTCATGAGCGTTTCCAACCCGGCGCTGGCCCAGGCGCGACCGCGTCCGCCGAACGGCGTCAATCCCGACGGCTGGCGCGCCCGGTCGAGCAGGGCCAGCACCTTCGGGGCGAGCAGCAGCACGAGGGTGGAGATGGCGATCAGGCCGGCCTGCCAGGCCGCGGAGCGGCCGATCAGGTCGGCGAGGGCGGGCTTGGGCAGCCAGGTGAGGCCGGTCCGGGTGAAGCCCACGGCGAGCAGGGTGCCGAGGAGGAGGGAGAGCAGCCAGAGGAGGGAGGAGGCGTAGGCGAAGATCCCGAGGGAGAAGTGGACACGGCTGATGCCATGCAGGCCCCGCGCGAACAGGAGCCAGAAGTGCTGGAGATTGCCCTGGCACCAGCGCCGGTCGCGGCGGGCGTAGTCGATCAGCGTGGGTGGCATTTCCTCGTAGGAGCCGCCAAGGTCGGTCGCCAGCCACACGGACCAGCCGGCGCGGCGGAGGAGGGCGGCCTCGACGAAGTCGTGGCTGAGGATCTTGCCGCCGAACGGCTCGCGGCCCGGCAGGGGTGGCAGCGCGCAATGGGCGATGAATGGCGCGAGGCGGATCACCGCGTTGTGCCCCCAATAATTGCTTTCGCCGATCTGCCAGTAGCTGAGGCCCGCCTGGAAGATGGGGCCGTAGAGACGTGTGGCGAACTGGAGGGCGCGGGCGAAGAGCGTGCGGGCGCGGGCCAGCGTGGGGGCGGTCTGGATGAGCCCGGCGTCGGGATTGTGTTCCATGAGCCGCACGAGCTTCACGATCGTGTCGCCGGCCATGATGCTATCGGCGTCGAGCACGAGCATGTACCGGTAACTGCGGCCCCAGCGGCGGCAGAAGTCGGCGATGTTGCCGGCCTTCTTGTTCGAGTTCACGCGCCGCCGCCGGTAGAAGATGCGGCCGCCGGCGTCGAGGGTGCGGACGAGCCGTGCCCAGGCGAGTTCCTCCTCGACCCACTGGTCCGGACCGGTCGAGTCGCTGAGGACGAAGAAATGGAAGTGGGCGAGCTGGCCGGTGCGCTCCACCGAGCGGTAGATGGCCTCGAGCCCGGCGAAGATGCGGTCGGCCGACTCGTTGTACACCGGCATGACGATCGCGGTCGGGGCGAGCGGCACCGATTCCTCCTCGCCCGCGGGGAGGCTGTTCATGATGGCGCAGGGATCGCCGTGGCGCCGGCGGCGAACCAGGAAGCCGAAAAAGGCGTGCGCCGCGCCGAACGCCACGAAGGCGAAGAGCACGGTGAAGAAGAGCCATACCAGGCCGGCCCAGGCCTTCAGCGGCGAGCCCCACAGCAGATCGGCCATCAGCAGCGAGGCGGCGCCGGTGAAGAACACGACGAACGTGAGCACGCCCATCCGGCGGCGCGTAATGCGCTCGGGTGTGAGCAGGGCTTGGAACGTGGCGGACATGGTCAGAAGCGCACGACGTAGAAGACCGAGGCGAGCAGGAGGCTGAAGAGCAGCCAGAGCGTGAGGCCGCGCAGCATCGGCCATTTGTCGAAGGTCTTCCAGGTTTCGTGAGCGACCTCGGACACGGGGCCGAGATCGATGGGCTGGGGCGTCATGCTGGTCTGGCGCCGGGGGCGCTTGGCGGGCAGCGCGGCGGCGGCGACCGCGGCGGCGACGTCGGGCGCAGGCGGTTGGCGCAGGAGTTGGTCGGGCCAGCGCGTCGGGACCTGGGCGAGCAGGAGCTGCGTGCGCCCGCGCGCCTCGCGTTGGGAGGGGATCTCGCCCGGCAGGGCCGGCACGAGCGTCGCGGCCCATTGGTCGAGTTGGGACTGAATTTCCGCCACGGAACGAGACCGCAGCGGGCCGGCGCGATCCGGCGCCAGTCCGCACAGGCTCAGGTAGGCGGCGGCGCGGGGCGCGGAGTCGGCGGGATCCGGGACGTGAAGGTCAGGACTCATGGCTGCCAGGGCATGGTCCAGGTTTCACTGATCGGTTGCTGGTCGAGCATGAGGCGGGCGCGCACGTCCACCGCGAGCGACCCGACCGGCGCGGACAGGACGATAACGAGGCGGCGGGCGCCGTTGGCCATGTTGCGGAAGACCTGGGCATGCTGGACCTGGGCGATGCCGGTCACGCTCACGTCGGCGGTGACGCTGGCCTCGGCCGGCAGGTGGGCGAGGGAACCGACGTCGTAGTCGATGACGTACTTCGTGCGATCCGGTGCGCCATCGTGCAGGGTGTGGCGCGTGGCGCTGACCCAGCCCGGGGGGCCGCCGAAGGTGGGGGCGGAGGTCCAGCGTTGTTTCCAGGATAGTTCGAAGGGGTGACCCGGAGGGATTTTTTCCTTCGGCGACCAGTAGGCGGTGATGTTGTCGTGGTGCTCGTTGGTGGCCGGCGCCTCGACCAGACGGACGCGCCCGGGGGGCCAGGCGCCGACGGGTTCCATCCACACGCCGGGGCGGCGCTCGTAGCTGGCGACCATGTCCTCGTAGCTGCGATAGTCGCGGTCCCGCTGCAGCAGGCCGAAGCCGGCGAACTGCGGGGTGTCGAAATCGCTGTACGAGATGGCCGGCGGGTTGCGGAGGGGGCGCCAGATGCGGGAGGTGGGATCGGGCGCCACGAGCAGGCCGTCGGAATCGTGCACTTCCGGTCGGAAATCGCCGAAGCGGGTGGGGGATTCCTCGCCGAACCAGAACATGCTGCTGACGGGGACGAAGCCGGGCATGTCCGCCTCCTGCCGGAAGAAGAGGGTGGCGCGGGTGTCGACGACGGTCTCGTCGCCCGGCGTGATGACGAAGGTGTAGGCGCCCGAAACGCTCGGTCCGTCGAGCAGCGCGTGGACGGTGATGGTATTCGCGTCGGGGTCGGGCTTGCGGACCCAGTATTCGGTGAAGTTGGGAAATTCCTCCGCAGGGGTCCCGGTGTGGAGGGCGAGGCCGCGGGAGGAGGCGCCGTAGGCATGGTTGCGGCCGAGGCCGCGGTAGTGATTGGCCCCGAGAAAGGAAATCACCTCGTCCCATGTTTCCTGCCGGTTGAGCGGGTGCACGAGACGGAAGCCCGCGAAGTCCAGGCCGCGGCGGCTGAGGAGGGGGACGTCGAGGTCGCGATAATCAAAGAAATCCGGAGAGAACGGTATCGCCTGCGAGTGGGTGGCGGTGAATTCATTGAGCCGCACCATGCGATTGAAGAGATACCCGGGGTGGAAGAACTGGAGTTGGAAGCGCAGGCCGGTCTCCCGCCACAGCGACTTCTCGGGGCGGAAGGCGATCTTGCGGTAGGTGTCGTAGTTCAGCCCGCGAAAGAAGTCCGGCGCGGTCGCGGCCGCGTCCACGTAGGGCCGGGAGGCGAGGGCTTGCGCCAGCGAGGTCACGTGGGCGTGATCGACCAGCACCCGCTCGACGGCGGAAGAGGCGGCGGCGAGAAGGAGGAGGTTGGCGGCGAGGAGGACGCGGACGGGACGAAAATTCATTCAGGCAAGGCTGGGGACCGCGCGTTCAGTTCCGTGCGATCGGGCCCCTGCATAGGACCCGCAATTCCCGACGGTGAGCCATCGGTTGTCCGCGCTTTTTCGGACCAATAAGAAAACCGCCGCGAGGCCGTGGGTGGTTCAGCAGTTGCAACCGCAGTCTTCGCGCAGGACGCGCATGAGATCGTCGCGCGACGCGCCGGTCTTTTCCTGGATGCGCGTGATGATTTCCTCCTCGCGGCCGAGGATGTAGGCGAGGTCGTTGTCGGTGAGGTTGGCGTATTTCCGGCGCATGGCGGCCTTGATGACGCCCCAGGTTTCCCGAAGTGTAGCAGTGATCATGGTTCGTTCCCCTTTCGATGGTTGAGCAGTGCCCGCGCCGGGCTGGCGCGGGTGTCACCCAGCGAGATTAATTTCCCGCGCGTCCCGCGTCCATCAGGGTAAATCCCGAGCCGCGGACCGGAGTTACCGCGCATGGCGCCGCAAATCCGCGGCGCCTTCCGGCGGCGCCACGTTGGCGTTGAGCGATTCGGCCAGGCCGGCGGTGGCCAGGCTGCCTGCGCCGGGCGGGCGGCTCACCTTGCGGTCGGCACCGAGCACCTGGCGTTCCGCCTCGAGCCAGATGCTCTCGTCGCGTCCTGACGGGTGGCCGTAGTGTTCCCAGAGAATGTGGGCCTGGGAGGCGATTTCGTCGTGCAGGGAGGTCGCGCGCAGATCGGCGGGAGGGGAGGCGGGCGAACGGGGAGGGTTGGCGGGGCGATTCATGGCGGGGGCGAAGTTATCCCCAGGCGCGTGGCCGGGCCATCGGGCGTCGGGCGGCCCAAGCCATCGGGCGCGGAGCCGGGCCGACCTCCACGTGCCAGTATGGGGTGTTCACCTATCTTTCGTTCAGCGGTTTCGTGATTTGCCGGGGGGCGCGAACGTGTTACACCCGGCTGGATCCTTCGCTTAAGCGCTTTCCTCCACGCCATGCCCCTGAATCATCCTGCGGTTCTTCGTCCTCGTTTTCGTGACTGCCGCCACGCCGCGGCCATCACCCTCATCCTGCTGGGAATCACCAGCCTGCCCGTCGCGGCCCACGCCCAAACGACGCGGTCCGTTGCCCTAATGAGCGCCACCCAGTTGAAGCGCCTCAGTGTCGAGGAGTTGCTGCAACAGGAAGTGGTCTCCGTGTCGCGCCGGCCGGAGGCGCTGGGCAAGGTGGCCGGGAACGTGTTTTTTATCAGCGGGCAGGCCGCGCATTCCACCGGCGCCGCCAGCCTGCCGGAGTTGCTGCGGCTGGCGCCCTCGCTCTTCGTGGCGCAATCGTCAGCCTCGCAATGGGGCGTGAATGCCCGCGGATTCATGCGCACCAACGCGGCGTCGAACAAGCTGCTCATGTTGATTGACGGGCGCACCGCGTACCTTCCGCTGTACTCGAACGTGTTTTGGGACTCGACGGAGGTGTTCCTGCCGGACCTGGACAGCATCGAGGTGATCAGCGGGCCCGCCGGCTCGAACTGGGGATCGAACGCCGTGAATGGCGTGATCAATCTGCGGAGCCGCTCGGCCCGCGACACGCTCGGAGGTCTGCTGGAAGTGCGCGGAGGGACCAACGGCAGCCAGGTGTCGGCCCGCCAGGGCTTTCGCATCGGCGCCGGCGGGGCGATGCGTGTCTATGCGAAATACACCGACCGCGAATCGACCTATTCGCCGGCGGGCAAGGATGACGACCACGACAGCTGGCACTCCAAGCAGGCGGGGTTCCGCGCTGATTGGGGCACGGCGGAGACGGGCGAGTTCAAGATCCAGGGCGAGTGGTCGAGCGGACTGTTCAACGCGAGGCCGCTCGCGCCGGTGGACAACCGGGCCGGGCACCTGCTGGTGCGCTGGGCGCGGGACATCACTGCGAATTCCAACCTGTGGGTGCGCGCATTTTATGATTACGCCCATCGCGACACAAATGGGACCCTCACCGAGGAAACGCGGACGCGCGACGTCGAGCTCCAGCACACGACCACGTTCAGCCGCGGGCATCAATTCCTCTGGGGCCTGAACTATCGCCGGATCCACGACAGCGCGCGCGACGGGGTCGGGCTCGCGATCCTGCCGGAAACCCTTTGGATGGATCTCGGCGCGGTTTTCGCGCAGCACGATTTCACGACCCGCGAGGACCGGTTCCGACTGACGACCGGATTGCGGTTCGAGCACAACGATTTCACGGGGTGGGAATACCAGCCGTCGTTGCGACTGGCCTGGCAGCAGCGGAACCACACCGTCTGGGTCGCCGGCGCCCGGGCCACGCGCACGCCGTCCCGCATCGAGAAGGGTTTCTTCGCCCCGGCCCAGCCGCCCTATTTCATCGGTGGCGGACCGGATTTTATCTCCGAGGTGATCAACTCGTATGAGATCGGCTGGCGCGGGCGCCTGGGCCGGGGCCTGTCGGCCACGGCGACGCTCTATCAGCACCATTACGACAATCTCCGGAGCGTGGAGCTCACGACGCCCATCGTGCAGGCCAACGGCGTGCGCGGGGAGAGTCGCGGGCTGGAGGCGTTTCTGGATTACGATGTCACCTCCGCCTGGCGGTTGCGCGTGGGCGGTTTCCTGATGGACCAGGACACCTGGCTCAAGCCCGGCAGCACGGATCTCGAGCAAGGGAATGGCGAGGGGAGCTTCCCGGAGCACCAGGTGTATTTCCGCAACACATTCCGGTTGGGCGAACGCGTCGAACTGTGGTTGAGCCTGCGGCATATCGCCGAGGTTCCCGCCTATGAAGACGGCAACGGGATCGTCCCTGCCTACACGGAGCTCGATGCGCGGATTGGCTGGCGGATCCGGCCGTCCGTCGAGCTTTCGCTCGCCGGGCGTAACCTCTTGAACCGGTCGCACCCCGAGATCGGCGGGCTGAGCAACCGGCGCGAAATTCCCCGATATGTTGCGGCCGCCCTGCGATTGGACTACTAAGCCACGTGAGCCAACGTCCTTCACACCAGGCCAGCGCGCGATTCCGCCCTTGGGGCGCGGCGATCCTGCTGGCGTTGTGCCTGGCCAGCCCGGTCAGTGCCGAATCGTCGCGCGAGTATGACCTGAAGGCGGTCTTCCTCTACAACTTCGCCACGTTCGTGGAGTGGCCCGAGTCGGCGCGGCCGCCGGCGGGCGAGCCGATCATCATCGGCATCCTCGGGCGCGACCCGTTTGGCACCGTGCTCGACGGCATCGTGGAGGGAGAGACCCTGCGGGGCCACCCGCTCGAGGTGCGGCGCTATCGCTCGGCGGAGGCGGCCCTCGAATGCCACATCCTGTATATCAGCGCGTCCGAGGCCCCGCGACTCGCCCAGGTCCTGCGGATCCTCAAGGGCACGCCGGTGCTCACGGTCGCCGACATCCCGAGCTTTGGCGATGCGGGCGGCATCATCACGTTCTCCACGGGCGCACGCGTCCAGCTGCATGTGAATTCCGACGCGGCGCAGGAGGCGGGCCTCAGCATCAGTTCCAAACTTCTCCGGGTGGCCACGGTCGCCGGTCAAAAATCCGCGCCATGACGATGCTCTCCGATCTCCCGGTCCAGCGGAAGCTGCGCTACGCGATGCTCCTCACCAGCAGCTTCGCGCTGGTCGTGGCGTGCTCGGTGTTCATCACGGTCCAGTACTTCAGTTACCGCAGCAACCTGGTCCAGACCGTGGCAACGCTGGCGAAGATCATGGCCGACAACAGCACCGCGAGCCTCGCGTTTGCGGATTCCTCGACGGCGCGCGAGACGCTGATGGCGCTCGAGGCGGAGCCGCAGATCGTGGCGGCGATCCTGTACCGCAACGACGGCCAGATTGCGGCGCAGTATCTCACCGGCACGGTAGCCGAGGACCTCCCGCGCACCCCGCCCAGCGAACTGGGCGTGCGCTTCGAGGACGGTCACCTCGTGGCGGTGCAGGCGGTCACGGAGGGGACGCGCCGCCTGGGCACGCTCTACCTCCGGGCCACGCAGGACCAGATGCTCAGGCATGTGCGGGCATCGGCCTGGGCCGCCCTGGCCATCCTCTTCCTGGCCAGCACGCTGGCCGCGATCCTGGCGGCGCTGCTGGGGCGCACCCTGGCGCGGCCGATCATGGAACTGGACCAGACCGTGCTGGCGGTCACGGAGCACCAGGACTACTCGTTGCGCGCGCGCCAGTATGGGGATGACGAGCTTGGGCGCCTGACCACGGCGTTCAACGGCATGCTGGCCACGACGCAGCGATCGGTCGCGGCGTTGCGCGAGAGCGAACAGCGCTTCCGGGTGCTGGCGGACCATGCGCCGGTGCTCATCTGGCTCACCGACGAGGAGGGGCGCCATGTCTGGCACAACGAGCGGTGGCTGGAATTCACCGGCCGGACGACGGCGGGCGAGGAGGGTCCGGACTGGACCGAGGGGCTCCATCCCGAGGATCGCGAATGGACGATGCGCCTCTTTCACGCCGCGGGCGAGAGCCGGAAGGAATTCCAGCTGGAGTTCCGCCTCCGCCGCCACGACGGCGAGTACCGCTGGATGCTGAGCCGCGGGCTGCCGCGCATCGAGGGGGAGGCGAGGCAGTTCACCGGCTTCATTGGCAGCAGCATTGACGTGACCGATTTCAAGCTGGCCGAGCAGGCGGTGGCCGAGGCGCGCGACCGGGCGATCGCGGCCTCGCGGGCCAAGGACAATTTCCTGGCCGCGCTTTCGCATGAGTTGCGCACGCCCCTGACGCCAGTGTTGCTCCTGGCGAGCGAGGAGGCGGCCAACCCGCGCCTGCCGCCCGAGGTGCGAAGCGACTTCGAGATGATCGCCAAGAATGTGGCCCTCGAGGCACGACTGATCGACGACCTGCTCGACCTGACCCGGATCACGCGCGGCAAGCTGGTGCTCGATCACAAGCCCATTGACGCGCACGTCATCCTGCAGGACGCGCTCGGCACGGTGCAGCCTGATTTCCAGGATCGGCGCATCAATGTGGATGTCGTGATGGCGGCGCCGCGTCACCGCATGCACGGGGACCCGGTCCGTTTGCAACAGGTGTTCTGGAACGTCCTGAAGAATGCCGCGAAGTTCACGCCGATGAACGGCCGCGTCACGGTGGAGACGCACGTGGCCGACCGGAACCGGCTCCTGGTGCGGGTCACGGATTCGGGCATCGGCATGACCCCGGCCGAGCTGGAGCGGATCTTCGAGGCGTTTTCGCAAGGCGAGCATGCGGAATCCTCGACGCACCAGTTCGGCGGGCTCGGCCTCGGCCTCGCGATCACCGAGCGATTGGTGCAATTGCACGGCGGGGTGATTCGCGCGACGAGCCCGGGCCGCGGTGCGGGGTCTACCTTCGAGATCGAGCTGCCGCTGGACCCGGACCCCCAGGACCGGGGGGCGGGGTCGGTGTCGAATCCGCCGATGGAGCGCCGGCCCGGGTCACAACCCCCGATTGCGGCGAAATTCACCTGATCGGCAGGTCGGGTTTTACCCGATGCGCAGCGCGAGCGTCATCGGGTAAGCTCGGCGCATGTTCGGTTACCTCCTCGGAATCGTCCTGGCGGTGTTTCTCGTAGCCATCGTGTTGATGGCGATGGCCCGGTCCGGCCCGCGGCGCGGGCGCCGGGATCCGCAGATCAAGCCCGTGCAGGCGGAGGAGCCGGCGGCGGATGAACCCACGCCGGATCGATCGGCCACGGCCTCGCCGCGCGAGATGGCCGCGTCGCGTCGGCGCACGCCGCCCGCCTGACCATGCCCGTCGCCCAGCGCCCTTTCTGGCAAAGTTCCGCCCTGCGCCGCCTGCCTGGTGGCCTGGAGGGCAATGCGCATGCCGAGGTGGTCATCATCGGCGCCGGGGTCGCCGGGTTGACGACCGGTTACCTGCTCGCCCGCGAGGGCCGCTCGGTGATGATCCTCGATGATGGCGCGGTGGCGGGCGGGGAAACGTGCCGCACGACGGCGCATTTGTCCTGCGCGCTGGACGATCGCTATCTGGAACTGGCGCGCATGCATGGGGCGGATGGCGCCCGCCTGGCGGCGGCGAGCCATGTGGCCGCGATCAACGAGATCGAGCGCATCGCCGCTCACGAGGGCATCCGCTGCGATTTCCGGCGGGTCGACGGCTATTTGTTCAACCCGCCCGAGGCGCCCAACGCGGTGCCATTGGATGAAGAGCTGCAGGCGGTGTGGCATGCGGGTTTGCTCGACGTGGAGCGGGTGCCGGCGCCGCCCGTGTCCATATTGTCCGCCGGCGCCGCGTTGCGGTTTCCGCGCCAGGCGCAGGTTCATCCGCTCAAGTACATGGCGGGACTGGCCGCCGCGTTTGTGCGCGCGGGCGGGCGCATCCACGCGCCGACGCATGTCGCGGAGGTGCGCGCGGGCCGGCCGACGCAGGTGGTGGCGCGCAATGGGGCGATCGTGACGTGCGACCGCGTGGTGGTGGCCACCAATGCGCCGGTGCACGACCGCCTGATGATCTCCGCCAAGCAGGCGGCTTATCGCACCTACGTGGTCAGCGCGCCGGTGCCCCGCGACGCGGTGCCGGTGGCGTTGTACTGGGACACGCTGGATCCCTATCATTATGTGCGCCTGGCGCCGGGGCGCAGCGAGGACCGGCTGATAATCGGGGGCGAGGATCACAAGACCGGCCAGGCGGACGACGCGGAATTGCGTTACGCGCGGCTCGAGAACTGGGCGCGCGCGCGGTTTCCCGAGATGGGCGCGATCGATGCGCGCTGGTCGGGCCAGATCGTGGAACCGATGGATGGCCTGGCCTTCATCGGGCTCGATCCGCGCGGGGAGGGGGATATCTATATCGCCACCGGCGATTCGGGTCATGGCATGACGCACGGCACGATCGCGGGCCTGTTGATCAACGACCTCGTTCACGGCCGGTCCAATCCCTGGGCTTCCCTTTACGACCCGATGCGCGTGCCCCGCAACGCGGCGGCGGAGACCGTGGCGGAAAACGTCAACGAGCTGGCGCAATACGCCGATTGGGTGACGGACGGCGCGGGCCCGCCGGAGCGCGTGCCCCGCAATGAGGGTGCGGTCGTGCGGCAGGGTTTGCTCAAGGTGGCGCTCTACCGTGACGCGCAGCGGAAATTGCATGCGTGCTCGGCGATTTGCCCGCACCTCGGCGGCATCGTGCGCTGGAACCACGGCGAGAAGAGTTTCGACTGCCCGGTGCACGGATCGCGGTTCGACCATCGCGGCAAAGTGGTGAACGGTCCCGCCAACGACGATCTCACGCCCGTGGGCGATCCGGGAGAGCCCGGTTCGGAACCGGTGAAGTGAACCGGGAGCCGCCTGATGGCGGCGCGACAGCGTGCGAGGTAAGCTTTGGCCTCACTAATCCCTGCCCGGCCGCGCACGCGCCGGGACGGATCACAAAACTCAAACCCGCTCATTACCATGCCTTCAGAACCCGCGTTTCAGGAACTCTTCGTTGAAGAGCTCAAGGATCTCTACCACGCCGAGCAGCAGCTCATGAAAGCCCTGCCCAAGATGGCGAAAGCCGCGTCCGACCAGACGCTCAAGAATGGATTCACCAAGCATCTCAAGGAAACCGAGGGCCACGCCCGCCGGCTCGAAAAGGTGTTCAAGCTGATGGGCGAAAAGCCCAAGACCAAGGTCTGCGAGGCCATGAAGGGCCTAATCAAGGAGGGGCAGGAGAAGATCGAGGAGGATCTTCCGGACTCCATCAAGGACGCCGCCCTCATCGGCGCGGCCCAGAAGGTCGAGCACTATGAGATCGCGGCGTATGGCACCCTCCGGACCTACGCCGACCTCATGCAGCGCGAGGACGTGGCCGAGCTCCTGCAGGCGACCCTCGATGAGGAAGGCGCGACCGACAAGAAGCTGACGCAGATCGCCGAGACGCTCAATGTCGAGGCGATGATGGAGGACGAGGAGGATTGAGCCAAGGACGGCGCCTCCCGCACAGTCAATCACCCACGCGGGCGCCCGCGGGTCGGCAGGCCGACGAATGCCTCGCCCACCCACGGGCGCCTCGCCTTTGACCCCATGAAAAAGTTTTGGCGGCACAACGGCCTGAGCGTCGTGCTCCTCGGACTCTTCCTCATCACGCTGATCGCGGGCCAGTTTCTCACCGGCCGCCTGGAATACAACGAGGAGCGGGCCGAGCGCGGACAGCCGGCGCTGGGCCTGGCGGAGTATGCGGGCAGCGCCCATTTCGTCGAGGCGACGATGGAGAACTGGGAGAGCGAGTTCTTCCAGATGTTCCTCTATGTCGTGCTGACGGTCTTCCTCTTCCAGAAAGGCTCCGCCGAGTCCAACGAGCCCGACAATCCGCGGAAGAAAGAGCCGCCCCTGACGAAGCGATCGCCGTGGGCCGCGCGGCGGGGCGGCTGGGTGCGGGCGCTCTATGCGCACTCGCTGTCGCTCGCCTTTCTCGCGCTATTCCTCGTGAGTTTTCTGCTACACGCCGCGGGCGGGGCGAGGTTGCGGAACGAGGAAGAGGCCGCGCACGGAAGTGCGCCGCAGGGGATGTTTGAGTACATGGTCTCGTCGCGCTTCTGGTTCGAATCATTCCAAAACTGGCAGAGTGAGTTCCTTGCGATTGGATCGATGGTGGTGCTGTCGATTTTCCTGCGGGAAAAGGGCTCGCCCGAGTCCAAGCCGGTGAATCTGCCGCACGCGGATCACGAATAGCATGTGGCATGACGTCTTGATCATCGGCGGAGGCCCGGCGGGTTTGAGCGCGGGCCTCATCCTGGGCCGCTGCCAGCGCCGGGTGGCGATCTTCGATTCCGGTCGCCCGCGCAACGCCATGTCGCGGGGCCTGCATGGTTACCTGACGCGCGACGGCATCCATCCGCTGCGGTTTCGCGAGCTCGGGCGGGCCGAGCTCGCCGCGTATCCGTCGGTGACGGTGCACGACCAGGAAATCGCGCGCGTCGAGCGGATCGAGGACGGGTTCGAGATCATGACCGCCAGGGGCATCATGTTTTCGGGCCGGCTGCTGCTGCTGGCGACCGGGCGGGTCGATTCGGTCCCCGATCGACCCGGCTTCGCCGAGAACTATGGGCGGGGGATTTATCATTGTCCCTATTGCGACGGCTGGGAGCACCGCGGCCAGCCGCTCGTGGCCTACGGGAGTGGCAGGGGCGTGTGGGATCTCGCGTTCGACCTGCTGACCTGGAGCCCCGAGGTCACGGTTTGCGTCGACGACGCCGAGGACCGGACGCCAGTTCCGGATTGGGCCGGCGCGGTGCGGGTGATGCGCGAGCCGGTGAAGCGATATGTCCCCGCGGGTCGCGAGGGCGTGGGCCGGCTCGAACTCGCTGATGGGAGTGCGGTGCCGTGTGGCGCGCTGTTCTTCTGCTCGGATTGCGAGCAGCATTCATCCATTCCCTCGGCACTGGGTTGTCGGTTTTCCGAGAGCGGCGCCGTCAAGTGCGACGGCCACGCGGCGACGAACGTGCCGGGTCTCTATGTGGCGGGAAACGTGAGGGGCGGGCTACATCTCGCGATCACCGCGGCGGCCGAGGGCGTCGAAGCGGCGGTGGCCATCAACGACGCCCTGCGGGAAGCGGAAGTCCGGACCGCGCTGGAACGGGATCGGGCCAAGGCCCGGTGATGGCGTTGGCCAGTCACGAACCTGGTGATGGAGAAGGGAGGAGACAGCGCCTGAGGACGTGCATGGCTCGGATCCCGCCGGGCGAGGGCACGCGGCCTACAAGGGACCTGTCGGAGATTTGCTCAGGCCCCGCATGGGGGCGGGACGGGGAGCGGGGTTGCCTGATGCGGGGTTCCGGAGCGCGCCGGATGGCGCGGGGGTTGCGCTCGGGTGACAGGTGGAGTTAGTTGAGCGAGCATGGAGCGCGCCCTTACTGCCGAGCTGTTGGACAGCCTGCCCGCTGCTGCCCCGGAAGCGCGGCGGAGCCGGCGGGATTTGCGGCGCATCAACGCCATCATGGGGAACGAACGGTGGTTTCGGCGCGTGACCAAGCACTGGGTGCGCGACGGCGAGGCGATGTTGGAAATCGGGGCGGGGGACGGAACTCTGGGTTCGGCATTGAACCGCGGGCCGCTGCACGCGGGGCTGGATCTCGCCCCGCGCCCTGCGCACTGGCCAGCGGCGGCGGCGTGGCACCGCACGGATGCGCGCGCATTCACGGGCTGGGGGGATTATCCGGTGATCTGCGGAAATCTCATCTTTCACCATTTCTCCTCGGCGGAACTGACGGCCCTGGGGCAGTGCTTCAACCGGCACGCCCGGGTGGTGCTGGCGTCTGAACCGGCACGGGCGGCGGTCTGGCAATGGGGGTTCGGACTGTTGTGTCCGCTCCTCCGAGCCAGCCCGGTCACGCGTCACGACGGGCGCGTTAGCATCGCGGCAGGCTTTCGCGGGGATGAGCTGCCGCGCTGGCTCGGGCTCACCGCGGCGGCCGGTTGGAAGTCCCTGGTCCGTTGCAGCCCCACCGGCGCGTATCGCCTGGTCGCCATCCGATCATGAAAGCCGTGGCGCAACACATGGAGATCGTCGGTGGCGGGCTGGCCGGGCTCGCCCTTGGCCTCGCGCTCCGCCGCGAAGGTGTGCCGGTCACGCTGTTCGAGGCGGGCGACTATCCACGCCAGAAGGTGTGCGGGGAATTCATGGCGGGTCTGGACGAGGCGACGATCGCGCGGCTCGGGCTCGAGCCCATGCTGGCGGGGTCCCTCCTGCATGATCGGGTGGCATGGTTTCACCGGGACCGGCTCATTCTCCGGCAGACGCTGCCTGAACCGGCGCACGCGATCAGCCGGTGGACGCTGGATGCGCGGCTTGCGGACGCCTTTGTCGCGGCGGGTGGGCGGCTCGTGCCGAACACGCGGGTGAATCCCGTGCACCGCGCGGGTCGCGTCATCGCGACCGGCCGGCCGCGCGCGGGGCTGCCGTGGCTCGGATTGAAGATGCATCTTCGTGGCCTCGACCTTTCCGCGGGCCTGGAGCTGCACCTCGGTCGCTCGGCCTACGTGGGGGCGTGCGCGCTGCCCGGCGGGGAGGTGAATCTTTGCGGGTTGTTCCGGCGGCAGGCGCTTGCCAGCCGGTCGCGTCGCGCGCTCATGATCTCCTACCTGGAGGCATGCGGGTTGTCGTCCCTTGCGGAACGCGTGCGTGCGGCGGAAACGTGCGAGGGCTCGGAGGCCGCGGTGGCGGGTCTGGGTTTTGGCGACCAGGAGGGCGACGAGCCCGGCATCGCGATCGGGGATGCCCGCTACACCCTGCCCCCCTTCCTGGGCAATGGCATGGCCGCGGCGCTCCAGATGGCGGCGGAGGCGGTGGAACCGCTCGCATGCTGGTCGCAGGGCGATCTGAGCTGGCCGGCGGTCTGCGCCGAGGTGCAGGAACGCTTCCGGCCGCGCTTTCGGCGACGCGTCAGCGTGGGCAACTTCCTGCATTGGTTTCTGCTCTCGCCCTCGCCGCAATCATGGGTGGCCGGCCTGGCCCGGGCGCACTGCCTGCCCACGCGGCTGCTCTACAACGTTCTCCACTGACATGCACCTCCACGCCCTTGCCACCGCCTTGCCCGAGCAAACACTGACCCAGGCGGAATGCTGGGAGCTCATCAATCGATCGTCCGCCCGCGGTCGCCTGAGCCGGCGCTCGCGGCTCATTCTGCAGTCGGTGCTGAACGGGGAAAGCGGCATCGACCAGCGTCACTTTGCCGTGAGGGACCTGGACCGGCTCTTTGATTTTTCGGCCGACGAGTTGAATGCGCAGTTTCGTGACCTTGCGCCCAAGTTGGCCGGCCGCGCCCTCGCGCGGGCGCTGCCCCGGGGCACGACGGCGCGAGACCTCGATGCTTTGTTCGTCTGCACCTGCACGGGTTACCTGTGCCCGGGCGTGAGCAGCTACGTGGCCGAGCAGATGGGCTGTCGCCCCGACGCGTTCCTGCTCGATGTGGTCGGCCATGGCTGCGGCGCCGCGATCCCGACCTTGAAACTGGCGGAGGATTTCCTCGCGGCCCATCCGGGGGCGCTGGTGGCGACCGTGGCGGTCGAGATCTGCTCGGCGGCGTTTTATCTGGATGACGATCCCGGCGTGCTGATCAGCGCATGCCTCTTCGCGGATGGCGCGGCGGCCGCGCTCTGGCGCGGGAAGCCGGGTCCATACGGCTGCGAGGTTGCGGAATTTCGCACATTGCACCGTCCGGATATCCGGGACCGGCTCCGGTTTGAGATGCGTCAGGGCAAGCTGCGCAACCTGTTGGATCCGACCGTGCCCGGGCTGGCGGCCGAGAGCGTGACCTCGCTCCTGCAGGACGGGGTTCCGCCCTCGCGGCTCATCGCGCACCCGGGTGGACGCGATGTGATCGAGGCGCTCGAGGGGGCGACCGGCATATCGCTGCCGGAAAGCCGGGCGGTGCTGCGGCGGTGTGGCAACATGAGCAGCCCATCGGTGCTTTTTGTCCTGGAGGAAGCGTTGCACGGCAATCCGCCGCTGCCCGGGGAGACGTGGCCGTTGATCAGCTTCGGCGCGGGCTTTACGGTTCATGGCTGTCAGTTGCAGGCGGGGCGACCGGCAACGGTTGGCACCCGTAAAGTTACCGAGAGGAGTTTTCTACCCAGCGGCGCGGAAACCGCCTGATACCCGTCGATGCCTCGAGTCGGTAAACTGAGGCATGAACCCGCCCACCGTTACCACTTCCGAGACAGCCACCGATCGATCCCATTCCCCGAGCGCCAAGGTCACCTGGCCCAGCGCCATCACCGTGCCGGGAAACCGCGGCGTCAAAGTGACCCGGGCCTGCACGATCTTGCGGCCGGCCGCCGAGCTCTATGAGTTTTGGCGCAACCTGGAGAACCTGCCCAGGATCATCAAGCATCCGGTCACGATCCGGCGCGATGCGTCGGGCAAGTCGCACTGGTCCGTGAGCGCCCCGTTTGGCGATCACAAGGTGGAATGGGATGCCGTGATCATCAACGACAAGCCAGGCGAGCTGATTGCGTGGCGGTCGCTGGAGGGAGCGCAGGTGCCGAATGCCGGCACCGTGCGCTTCGAGCGCGCCCCGGATGGCACGGGCACCGAGGTGACGGTGCAGCTCGAGTACGACCCGCCGGGAGGAAAACTGGGTGCGCTATTCGCCAAGCTCACCGGCGAGGAGCCCGGCCAGCAGGTGGCGGAAGCGTTGCGGCGTTTTCGCGCCCTGATGGAAGCCGGCGAGATTCCCACGACCGAGGGCCAGCCGGTGGGCGAGCCCCAGCGGTCAAAAGGGAAGGAGCGCGCATGAAAGCCGTCTGCTGGATGGGCAAAAAACAGATGGAGGTGCAGCGGGTCGACGATCCGCGCATCCTCAATCCGCGCGATTGCATCGTGAAGGTGAGCTCGACCGCGATCTGCGGGTCCGACCTGCACCTTTACGACGGCTATGTCCCGACCATGGAGAAGGGCGACATTCTCGGCCATGAGTTCATGGGCGAGGTGGTCGAAATCGGGCCGGAGGTCCGGCGCCTGAAGGTGGGCGACCGGGTGGTGGTGCCGTTCACGATCTCGTGCGGCGGGTGTTTTCATTGTCAGAGGCAGCAGTGGTCGTGTTGCGACAACTCGAACCCGAACGCCGCCATGGCCGATGCGTTGTATGGCCACAGTGGCGCCGCGCTCTATGGCTACTCGCACATGATGGGCGGGTATGCCGGCGGGCAGGCGGAATACGTGCGCGTGCCGTTCGCCGACGTCGGGCCCTTGAAGATCGAGAGCGATCTGCCCGACGAGAAGGTGTTGTTTCTCTCGGATATCTTTCCGACGGGCTACATGGCCGCGGAGAATTGCGGCATCGAGCCCGGGCGCACCACGGTCGCGGTGTGGGGTTGCGGACCGGTCGGCCAGTTTGCGATTCGCAGCGCGCAGCTCCTGGGCGCAGCCAAGGTGTTCGCCATCGACCGCGAGCCCGAGCGGCTGCGCATGGCCGAGGCCGCGGGCGCCACGCCGATTCACTCGGAAAACGACGACGTGCAGGAGCGCCTGAACCTGCTCACCGGCGGCCGCGGGCCGGACGCGGCCATCGACGCCGTCGGCATGGAGGCGCACGGGTCGGCGTACGACCACGTGAAGCAAACGCTCAAGCTCGAGACCGACCGGCCGTACGCATTGCGCCAGGCCATGCGGGCGGTCCGCAAGGGTGGCGTGTTGTCGATTCCCGGCGTCTATGCGGGGATGATCGACAAGGTCCCCTTCGGCGCGGTGTTCGGCAAGGGCGTCACGCTCAAGATGGGCCAGACGCACATGCAGCGTTACCTCCGGCCATTGCTGCGCCTCGTGGAGGAGCGGAAGATCGATCCCTCGTTCGTCGTCACGCACCGCATGCCGCTTAGCGCGGCCCCGGAGGCATACGCGAAGTTCGCGGAGAAACAGGATGGATGCATCAAGGTCGTGCTCGATCCCGCCGCGTGATTTATGAGAAGGGTGCGCACCAGTGCGCAGGACAGCGTGCTGCTCACCGGCGCCACCGCCGGGGTGGGGCTGGAGCTGGCCCGGGAGTTCGCCCGGCACGGGCATCCGCTGATCATGGTGGCCCCCGACGCGATGGAACTGGTGAACATTGCCCAGCGGTTTCACCACGAGCATGGCGTGATGGTGCTGCCGATCCCCGCGGACCTGCAGCGGCCCGGGACGGCGGCAGACATTTTTGCGCAACTGCAGGCGGATGACGTGAACGTGGGCATCCTGGTGAATCATGCGGCGGTGTCCGCGCACGGGCGTTTCGACGAGCTTCCCCTGGAGAAGGAAGTGGAGATGCTCGGCCTGAACATCGGCGCGATGGTCCGGCTCACCAAACTGTTGCTTCCGGGGATGATTGCGCGCGAGCGAGGGAAAGTCCTGAACACGGCGGCCGCTCCCGCGTTTACGCCGGCGCCCTTGCGAGCGATGAGCCGGGCGGCGGCGACGTTTGTGCGTTCGCTTTCGGAATCGCTCGCCATGGAACTGGCCGACACGGGCGTCACGGTGACGGCGCTTTGCCTCGGAGCGGCGGAAAGCGATGATGAAGCGGACCCGGCGGCGGCGCCGGGAGCGCGCCACCATTCGCTGTCGGGGAAAGGGTCGCAGGGCGCGGCGCAGGCGGCGTATGAAGCCCTCATGGGCGGGGTGCGGGTCGTCGAGCCAGAGGTCCCGAAAGATTCTTCGCGATCCCCGTTCCGGCGCGCGAGTGCGGAGGGGGTATTGGGGTCCGGGGTTTAGGAGCGGGGGTCGGAAGGAGACTCAAGAGTATCGGGCTGGCATCCCACGCTCCGCGGCTGATGAACCGAACGGGTCTCGAGCCCGTGAGCTGTCTCCATCTTGGAAATGCTCAAAACCTCCGCCACCGTCATCCTGAACGCAGTGAAGGACCCACGGAGCCGGCGCATGTCCGTCCTTCCCCTTGGATCGTTCGCACCGCGGCCCTTTTCTCGCTGTGGGACCAAGGGCGTGGACGAGCCACGCCCCTACAACCGAACCGTTCGACCGTGCACGCGCTGATGAACCGAACGGGTTTCGAGCTTCGTCAGTCGCCTCCATCTTGGAAATACTTAAAACCTCCGCCACCGTAATCCTGAACGCAGTGAAGGATCCACGGAGTCGGCGCATGGCCGTCCTTTCCCTTGGATCCTTCGCACCGCGGCTCTTTTCTCGCTGTGGGACCAAGGGCGTGGACGAGCCACGCCCCTACAACCGAACCGTTCGACCGTGCACGCGCTGATGAACCGAACGGGTTTCGAGCCCGTGAGCCGCCTCCATCTTGGAAATGCTCAAAACCTCCGCCAGCGTCCTCCTGAACGAAGTGAAGGATCCACGGAGTCGGCGCATGTGCGTCCTATCCCTTGGATCCTTCGCACCGCGGCTGATGAAACCGAACGGGTCTCGAGCCCGTGAATCGCCTCCATCTTGGAAATACTTTAAACCTCCGCCACCGTCATCCTGAACGCAGTGAAGGATCCACGGAGTCGGCGCATGGCCGTCCTTTCCCTTGGATCCTTCGCTCCGCGACTGATGAACCGAACGGGTCTCGAGCCCGTGAGCCGTCTCCATCTTGGAAATACTTAGAACCTCCGACACCGTCATCCTGAACGGAGTGAAGGATCCAGGGAGTCGGTGCATGTTCGTCCTTTCCCTTGGATCCTTCGCTCCGCGACTGATGAACCGAACGGGTGTCGAGCCTCGTCGGTCGCCTCAATCTTGGAAATGCGTAAAACCTCCGCCACCGTCATCCTGAACGCAGTGAAGGATCCACGGAGTCGGTGCATGTTCGTCCTTTCCCTTGGATCCTTCGCTCCGCTCAGGATGACGGTGGCGGGTATGTGTTGTACTTCTCAATGTTCGTCTCCGACGGTGGCGGGTATATTTTGTACTCTCAAAGTTCGTTTCCGCTTAGCATGCCGGCCCAACGGTGGTTGCTACCGGGTCACATGACGGAAGCGCGGTACCGCGCGGCATAGGTAAATATCAGGTGATGGAGTGGGTATCCACCTGATGGGCGGGTGACGTGCGGCGATCTAAACTTCATTGGCGCGGGGTGTCCTCGGGTTGACCCGTTGCGTCGAGAATCGCCTTTACCATGATCATCTTAATTCCACTGCGCGCGTCGCCGCGCCTCTCCGTCCAAGTGACGTCGCCGGTCCTCCCAGCGATGCGAGGAGCATCCTTCCTGCCGTGAGCGCCGTCACCTCCAACGACAGCCCGCCGGCGGCGCCGGCGGGGACTTCCCCGCGTTTCACGGACGTTCAGCCGGGCCGGCCGTTTCCGCAGGGCGCCACCTGGGATGGCTCGGGCGTGAATTTCGCGGTCTTTTCGGAGGCCGCGACGGCGGTCGAGCTTTACCTGTTCGCGTCGCAGGACGACCGCCAGCCGGTGTGCGTGCCGCTCACCGAGAAAACCGGCGGCATCTGGCATGCCTACCTGCCGGGGCTGGGGCCGGGACAGCTCTATGGTTATCGCGCCCATGGTCCGTTCGATCCCGCGAAGGGCCTGCGCTTCAACCCGGCCAAGCTGTTGCTTGACCCGTATGCCAAGGCGATCGGCCGGCCGGTGAAGTGGGCGGACGAACTTTTTGGCTATCCGCTGGGGCACGCGGAGGCCGATCTCGTGCGCGACGAGCGGGACAGCGCCCCCTTCGCGCCGCTGGGCGTCGTGATCGACGCACAGTTCGACTGGAGCGGCGAGCAGCGCCCGGTGATCCCGTGGCATGAAACCATCATCTATGAGGCGCACGTCCGCGGACTGACGAAGCTTCACCCGGACGTGCCCGAGCATCTCCGCGGCACGTATGCCGGCGTGGCATCGCCGCCCATCATCGAGCACCTGAAGAAGCTGGGCGTGACTTCCATCGAGCTCATGCCGGTCCATTATTTCCTGTCGGACCGCCACCTGGTCGACCAGGGCCTGCGCAATTACTGGGGGTACAACACCCTGAGTTACTTCGCGCTCGAGCCGTTCTATGCGAGCAACCCGCGCAGCCCCGAGGCGGTGGCGCGCGAGTTCAAGCAGATGGTCAAGGACCTGCACAACGCGGGCTTTGAGGTGATTCTCGACGTCGTGTACAACCACACGGCCGAGGGCAACGAGAAGGGGCCCACGCTTTCCTACCGCGGCTTCGACAACCGGTCCTATTACCGCACCGTGGAGGGCAACGAGCGTTACTACATGGATTACACGGGCTGCGGCAACACGCTCAACCTCGTGCACCCGCACTCATTGCAGGTGGTGATGGACAGCCTCCGTTACTGGGTGACGGAAATGCACGTCGATGGCTTCCGCTTCGACCTCGCCTCGGCGCTCGCGCGCGAGCTGCGCGACGTGAACCAGCTCGGGCCGTTCTTCGACCTCATCTACCAGGACCCGGTGCTGGCGCCCATCAAGCTGATCGCGGAGCCGTGGGACCTCGGCGAGGGCGGGTACCAGGTGGGCAATTTCCCGACCCGGTGGACGGAATGGAACGGAAAATATCGCGACGCCGTGCGCCGCTTCTGGAAGGGTGATGAGGGACTTTGCGCCGAGTTCGCGACGCGCCTCAACGGCAGCGCCGACCTCTACGAGCGGAGCCAGCGCCTTCCCTCGGCCAGCATCAACTTCGTGACCGCGCACGACGGGTTCACGCTGCACGACCTGGTCAGTTACAACGGCAAGCACAACGACGCGAACCTCGAGGGCAACCGCGACGGGGCGGATGACAACAACTCCTGGAATTGCGGGCACGAGGGGCCGACCGAGGACCCGGCCGTGATCGAGCTCCGTGAGCGCCAGAAGCGCAACCTCTGGTGCACGCTGCTGTTCGCGCAGGGCGTGCCGATGATCTCGGGCGGGGACGAGATCAGCCGGACCCAGGGCGGCAACAACAACTCCTATTGCCAGGACAACGAGATCAGCTGGCATCACTGGGAGCTCGGCGACCGCGAGCGCGCGTTCTTCGAATTTGCCAGCCGCGTGAGCCAGTTCCGCCGCCAGCATCCCAATTTCCGCCGACGCAGCTACTACGAGGCGAACCGCCACGATGGCATCCACGGCGAGAACCTCCAGTGGTACCGGGCCGACGGGGAGAAGATGGAAGACGGCGATTGGAACACCGGGTGGATCCGGACGCTGGCCATGTTCCTGCACGGCGACGCGCGGGAAATACGCGACGCGGCCGGCCGGCAGGTGCAGGACTGGGATTTCCTGATGATCGTCAACGCCCACCACGAGCCCGCGCGCTTCCGCGTCCCAAAGGATCTGCCGAAGGGCAGCTGGAGCGTGATGTTCGACACGGCGCGACCGCAGCTCGAGCCGGGCCGCGAGAAGCTCGGTTCCCGTCGCCATCTCCAGCTCGAGGCGCGCTCCTTCCTGCTCCTCGGACATGAGCGCTGAGTGGGTCGCCACGTACCGACTGCAACTGCACGCGGGCTTCAACCTGGGGCAGGCCGCGGCGCTCCTGCCGTACCTGAAGCGGCTGGGGATCAGTCATGCGTATCTGTCCCCGTGCCTCCAGGCCGCGCCGGGCAGCCTGCACGGGTACGACGCGACGGATCCGACGAGGATCAGCGCGGACCTCGGCGGCGAGGAGGCCTGGCGCGAATTCTGCGCGCAGGCGCGCGCCCACGGGATCGGCATCCTCCTCGACATCGTGCCGAACCACATGTCGACGAGCGCGCACAATGGGTGGTGGGACGACTTTCTCGCGCACGGTTCGTGCAGTCGGTATGCGTCGTTCTTCGACGTGTTCCCGGAGCATGCCGCGCCGAGCCGCCAGGTGCACCTGGCCACGCTGGGCCGGCCGTACGGCGCCGCGCTCGCGGCGGGGGAGCTGCAGGTCGATATTTCCGGACCGCGGCCCAGGCTTGCTGGTCACGGGCAGAGCTGGCCGCTCACGCCCGCCTCGTGGCGGCAGTTGTTGCCCCCGACGGGCGAGGCCGATGAGTTGTTTCGCGAGCTCGAGGAGATGCGCCGGCTCGCTGCGCCCACCGAAGAAGAGAAGGCGGCGTATGAAGGCGGTGTTCGCGCCGTGGAATCGGTGTGGGAAAAGGCCGTCGCTGCCGGTGGTCTGGAGGAACGAATCACGTCCCTGAACCGCGATCCCGCGCGTTTGCACGAGTTGATCGAGGCGCAATGTTACGCGCTGCACGTCTGGAAGCTCGAGGGGGAGCTCAGCAATTATCGCCGTTTTTTTGACGTGGGCGGCCTGGTGGGCCTGCGGATGGAGGACGAGGCGGTATTCGCGGCCAGCCACGCGCGCATCGCCGCGATTTGTCGCGATGGCGACGTGCAGGGGCTGCGCGTGGACCATCCCGATGGCCTGCGCGCGCCGGCGGCGTATTTCGAGCGGCTGCGCGGGCTGTTGCCGGCCGACGGGCGGATCTATGCGGAGAAGATACTCGAGGCCGACGAGCGGCTGCGGGCGGACTGGCCCGTGAATGGCACGGTGGGATATGATTTCCTGAGCAAGGTGAACCTGTTGTGGATGGACGGGCATAAGTCCGATGCGTTGTCGGCCATCTATGCCGACTACACGGGCCACACGGTGAACCTGCCGAAGATCGTCCGGGAGAAGAAGGCGGAGATCCTGGCGTCGCTGTTCAGCGCGGACCTGGAGCGGCTCACGGCGCTCACGATGGAAATCGCGCGCGGGTCGTGGCGGACGCGCGACCTCAGCCGGCGGCACGTCGAGCAGGTGCTGGGCGAGCTCACGATCCTTCTCCCCGTATACCGCACGTACCGCGGTGCCGGCGGGGCGGAGCGCGAGGATCGCGCAATGCTGGCGGGATTGTTGCAGCAAGCGCGCGCGCGGCTGCCGGGCGTGGCCCCGGAGGTGTTCGGGTTTATCGAGCAGCTCATGCTCAACGACGCGGCGGGACCGGCGGCGCAGGAGTTCATCGCGCGCTGGCAGCAGCTGACGCCCGCGGTGACGGCCAAGGGGGTGGAGGACACCACGTTCTATTGCTACGACCGCCTGGTGTCTTGCAACGAGGTCGGCGCCCAGGCGTCGCTGCTCGGGATCTCCTCGGAAAAGTTTCACGAGTTTTGTCATCATCTCGCCGAGCACTGGCCCGACACGATGCTGGCGACCTCGACGCACGACACGAAGCGCAGCGAGGATGTGCGCACGCGGATCTCGGTGCTGACCGAGGACACGGAGCGCTGGGGCGCCGCGCTGGCGGAATGGACGGCGCTGAATCGTCCGGCGTGGAAGGGGCGGGCGCCGGATTCGCACGCGGAGTACCTGATTTATCAAACGCTGGTGGGCGCGTGGCCCATCGACCTCGAGCGGATGTGGAACTATCTCCTGAAGGCGTGTCGCGAGGCCAAGATCAACACCTCGTGGCGCGAACCGGACCTGGCCTACGAGCAATCGCTGAAGGATTTCCTGACGGAGATTTATTCATCGAAGAAATTCCTGACGAGCCTGGACCGGTTCGTGGAGCCGTTGATCCTGCCCGGGCGCATCAACAGCCTGGCGCAGACGCTGATCAAGCTGACGGCCCCGGGCGTGCCGGATTTTTATCAGGGGACGGAGCTATGGGACCTGAGCCTGGTGGATCCCGACAACCGGCGTCCGGTGGATTATGATCTGCGCCGGACGGCGATGGAGAAGCTGCAGGGGGCGGCGGCGCCGGATGTTTTGTCGGATTGGGACTCGGGCCGGCCGAAGCTGTGGCTGATCATGAAGGCACTGGAGTTGCGGCGGCGTCATCCCGCGTGGTTTGCGCGGGGCAGCTCGTATCTGCCCGTGACGGCCAGCGGCTCGCGGCTGGGTCATGTGCTGGGGTTTATTCGTGGCGGTCGCGCGCTGACACTGGTGCCGCGCTTCACCTACACGCTGCAGGGGGACTGGGGTGACACGCAGGTGACGCTGCCGCCGGGCGAGTGGCGGGAAATATTTTCGGGCGAGCAGCTGGCGGGGGAGGTTTCGCCGGCGGAGGTGTTTCGGTCGTTTCCGGTGGCGTTGTTGGTGCCGGCGGAGGAAGAGCAGGAACAGAGGGTGTGATGGGTGAAACGGGAGGGTGGGAGAAGGCGCGTGGGCGCGCGGTTGTTGGTTGAGTGGTGATGGTTGTGGAGGGAGGGCGGTGACGTGGCTATGACGTACTAGCCAAGACAAGGGACCACGCGCAGAGGGCGCTAAGGGCGCGGAGGCGGCGATTCAGGATAGGATTAAACCTCGCAAAACACGGATTACACAGAAGGCGAAATCGGGGCAAAGGGACGGGCGCACGGCGGGACGATCACGAAACCAATATGATATAAACCGGACGGTCGCGGGCGACTTGGCGTCCTTTGCGTCCTCTGTGCGAGGCGATGAATCGAGGAATACCGGGGCGAGGGCGCCCCGGCTCCAGGGTGGAAAAAGGGGAGACGGTGGGCGGAGCGTGGATTACGCGACGGTGCAAGGACCGAGCAAGGTCAGCCCATGCTGGATGAGGGAGAAAGGGCGGCGGAATGGAAGGGGGCGGCGTGCGACGGACCGGGGCGAGGGCGCCCCGGCTCCAGGGTGGGAAAAGGGGAGACGGTGGGCGGGGCTTACGCGCCGGTGTAAGGACCGAGCGAGCCCGGCCGCTACCGGGTGGGAGGCGGGGCAAAAGTGCTCGCGCGGGGGGTGAAACTGCGCACGGTGGATGGCGTCATACCTCTCACTTATGCAACGTGTCGCTCCAGTGCTTCTCGTGGTTTTGCTGCTTGGTGCCGCCGGATTCGGATTCATGCAATACAGGGAGGCGGTACGGCTGCGGACGGAGGTGGCCGAACTGACCAAGGAGCGCGACCGGTTGCGCGAGCGGTCGCGACGCTCGACGGCGCGCGTGGCCACTGCGCCGCAGAACGCCGGGGCGGACTTCTCAGAAAACGCGGCAACGGGGGCGGTTGAGGTCGAGGCGGCGGCCTCCGGGAATATCGCGGTCGCGTCGCCCGCAAAAGTTTTTAGCGCGACCCGGGGGAGGGTCAAAACGA
>JAEZDN010000046.1 GCA_023433275.1 Verrucomicrobiota bacterium | reverse complement strand
CGACCACCCCGGCCGCCGCCGTAGCCGCCGCGACCGCCGCGGCCGCCCCCGAAGCCGCCGCCACCACCGCCCCCGCGGAAACCACCACCGCCACCGGGAGGACGTTCCTCACGCGGGCGGGCGATGTTGACGGCGAGGGCGCGGCCCTCGATCTGGTGACCGTGAAACTTCTCGACGGCCTTCTGGGCCTCGTCGCCGTTGCTCATCGTGACGAAGGCAAATCCACGCGAGCGGCCGGTGAACTTGTCGAAGATGATCTCGACGACGCTGACGGTGCCGACTTCGCCGAACAGGGCTTCGAGATCCTGCGCGGTGCTGGCAAAGGGGAGATTCCCCACGTAGAGCTTGGCGTTTTCTGACATGTAGTGTTGCGGGCTGATGCTGCTGCCTTGCCGCCCGTCCCCGGCTGTCGGATTTCAAATCATCACTGAACGCTGTCGCTCACCTGACAATTCTCCGTGGCGGTAGATGACTAACAAACAACCAACCCAACGGCGCGAGGCTGTGCGGGGCAGGGTTGTTAGCAAGCGATTATTGGCCGCCAGCGCCGGAGAAAGGCCGTAATTTGCGAGGGGGAATCACCCCATCCGAATTTTAATGTGCAGGCAAAATGGTTCCGCGTAAGGTGCGTCACTCATGAACCAGCACAGTGAATCCGCCGACCCCGGCACGCTCGACAACCGGGTGCTGGTTCGCCGGCTATTCGGGCTGGCGTGGCGGTACCGCCGACGGTGCCTGCAGGTGCTCGGCATCCAGCTGGTGTTGCTCACGCTGGGCATCGGCGGCCTGAGCTTCACGGGCGTGGGCATCGACTACATCCGCCACCACGTCGATGGCACGCCGTTGTCGGACAATGTCCTCCATCTCACGCTGCCCGCCGGCTGGCCGCCGCTGCACGTGCTGGGAATGCTGGCCGGTTTGATCCTGGGTTTCGCGCTGGTGCGGGCGGTGCTGAACTACGTGTATGCGGTGTCGGTGAACAAGCTCGTGCAACAGGAGCTGGTGGTCGACCTCCGCAGCGAGGTGTACGACAAGCTGCAGCGGCTGAGTTTTCGGTTTTTCGACGCGCACAACACCGGGTCCATCATCACCCGGGTGACGAGCGACGTGCAGTCGGTGCGCATGTTCGTCGACCAGGTGTTGATCCAAAGCGTGATCATGGTGGTCTCGCTCGCGGCCTACATCGTGTACATGGCCAGCCTGAGCCCGGCGCTGACGATCGCGTGCCTCGCCACGACGCCCGCGTTGTGGCTGATGTCGGCCGCCTTCTCCCGGCGCATCCAGCCGGCGTACGATCGCAACCGGACGCTGGTGGACCGGATGGTGCAGATCCTGGCCGAGAGCGTGGCGGGCGCGCAGGTGACGAAGGGGTTTGGGCGGGAGGCGGAGGCGCGCGCGCGGTTCGACGCGGCGAACCAGGCGTGCTTCGACCAGCAGCGGGAAATCTTCTGGCGCGTGAGCCTGTTCTCCCCGGCGGTTGGTTTCCTCACGCGCGTCAACATCATGGTATTGCTCGGCTATGGCGGCTGGCTCGTGGCGCATGACCGGCTGCCGCTGGGCGCGGGGCTGGTCGTCTTTGCCGGCCTGCTCGAGCAGTTTTCCGGGCAGGTCAACAATGTCGCGACGATCGTGAACAGCGTGCAGCAGTCGCTGATCGGTGCGCGGCGCGTGTTCGGGATCCTCGATGCGCCGATCGAAGTGAGGAGCGCGCCCGACGCGATCCGGCGGCCCAAGCTCACGGGGGCGGTCCGATTCGAGAATGTCTCGTTCGCCTACGACGGCGCGGAGGCGGTGGTGCGGGACATCGATCTCGACGTGCCGCCCGGGCGGTGCGTGGCGATCCTCGGCGCGACGGGCGCCGGCAAGAGCGTGCTCATGAGCCTCATCCCGCGATTCTTCGACCCGACGGCGGGACGTGTGCTGCTCGACGGGGAGGATGTCCGCCGGCTCAACCTCGACGACGTGCGCCGCAACATCGGAATCGTTTTCCAGGAGAGCTTCCTGTTCTCGAACACGGTGGCGGCGAACATCGCCTTCGGGCACCCGGAGGCGACGCGCGCGCAGATCGAGCGCGCGGCGCGGATCGCATCGGCGCACGACTTCATCATGGCGCTGCCGCAGGGATACGACACGCTGCTGGGCGAGGGCGCGCAAACGCTGTCGGGTGGCCAGCGCCAGCGGCTCGCGATCGCGCGCGCGGTGCTGCTCGAGCCGGCGATCATGCTGCTCGACGATCCCACGGCGGCGATCGACAGCGAGACGGAGCATGAGATCTTTGCCGCGCTGGATCGCGCGATCGAGGGGCGGACGACGTTCATCGTGGCGCACCGGTTGAGCACGCTGCGGCGGGCGGATTTCATCATCGTGCTCGAGGATGGCCGCATCGTGCAGCGCGGGACGCACGAGGAGCTGATGCGGGTGCCGGGGCCGTACCTGCATGTGGCGGAATTGCAGCTGGTGGATGCGCGGGAATTGCAGCAGTTGAAACCGGCGGAGGGACGCGCATGAGGACGGGACGCGCGCTCTTCAAGGTTCCCGCCCGCTGGGCACCGCTCTTCATCCGGAATAATCCAGGGGAAGACCAAAGATGGGCACAGATGAACCCAGATCGGAATGGCTTGGAGCCGTTAGGAGCTCGCGGTTTCGAACTGCAGCCAGATGAGGTGTGGCCCGCGGCGTTTGAGCGCAGGGCCGGGGAGGTGTTCGCATGAGCGCGCCGAAACCGGTCCGCGACCTTGGGCTCGTGCGCCGTGTGCGCGAGGAGGAGGACGAGGCGCTGCAGCAGCCGCTGGAGTGGGGGCTGATCCGGCGGCTCTTCACCTACACGGCCCCGATCAAGGGGAAGGTGGTGGCGTTGCTGGTGCTGACGCTGATCCGCGCCGCGCAGCTGCCGGCGCTTGCGTGGGTGGTGGCGATCGTGATCAAGGGGCCGATCACGGGGCGCGACCTGGCGGGCATCGCCGCGGGGGTGCTCGGTTATGGGGTGCTGGCGGTGAGCACGGACGTGTTGTTTCATTTCCGGCAGCGCTTCGCGCTGGAGATCGGCGAGACGGTGGTGAACGGGTTGCGGGCCGAGCTTTTCGCCACGACCCAGCGCCAGCCGATGAGCTTCTTCCACCGGGTGAAGGTCGGCCGCATCATCGGGCGCGTGACGAGCGACGTGGAGTCGGTGCGCACCGGCATCCAGGACGTGATGTTCGTGAGCGTGATCCAGTTTGGCTCGATGCTCTTTGCGGCGGCGGTGATGTGGTGGAGCGACTGGGTGCTCTTCATGGTGGTGCTCGCGATGGCGCCGGTGCTGTGGCTGTTGAACCGGCATTTCCGCGTGAAACTCAGCCAGCACACACGCGCCTCGCAGGAAAGTTTCAGCCGCGTCACGGCCACGCTGGCGGAATCGGTTGGCGGCATGCGCGTGACGCAGGGCTTCGTGCGGCAGGAGACCAACTCGGGGTTGTTCCGCAATCTGTTGGCCGACCATGCGCGCTACAACATCGCGCTCGCGCGGACGTCGGCGATCCTCACGCCGTTGCTCGAGCTGAACAGCCAGTTCTTCGTGGCCACGCTCTTGATGTTTGGTGGGTGGCGGGTGTTTGAGGGCGACATGACGACCGGCGGGCTCATCACGTTTTTCCTGCTGGCGAACCAGTTCTTCGCGCCGATCTCGATCATTGGAAACCAATACAACCAGGCGCTGATCGCGATGGCGGGGGCGGAGCGGGTTTTCCGGTTGATCGACCTGAAGCCGGACTGGGAGGACGACCCGGCGGCGACGGCGCTGGCGGATCCGCGGCGGCAGGACGGGGCGGCGGTGGTTTCGCCCGGGACGGATGACGCGGGCGGGGTCGCCCGCGCTCCAGGGAACGATGGGCGGGACGGGTTCGCGCGCGCGCCAGGGACAAAGCAGGCCGGGATGCGGGTGGAGTTCCGGTCGGTGACGTTCGGGTATGATCCGGCGAAGCCGGTGTTGCATGATGTTTCCTTCACGGCCGAGCCGGGGCAGACGGTGGCCCTGGTGGGGCATACGGGAAGCGGCAAGAGCTCGATCATCAACCTGGCCGCGAAGTTCTACCTGCGGACCCGGGGCGAGGTTTTGGTGGACGGCCGGGAGATCCGAACCGTCACCAGCCATTCGCTCCACCGGCAGATGGGAATGGTGCTCCAACAGAACCTTCTTTTCACGGGGACGGTGCTCGAAAACATCCGGCTGGCGAAGCCGGAAGCGACGGAGGAAGAGGTGCGCGACGCGGCGCGCCGGCTGGATTGCCTGGATTTGCTTGAAGCGCTGCCGCAAGGGTTTGCCACGGAAGTCGGCGAGCGCGGCGGCGGGCTTTCGCTCGGCCAGCGGCAGTTGATTTGCTTCGCCCGCGCGTTGATCGCCGACCCGCGGATGGTGATCCTCGATGAAGCGACGAGTTCGATCGATGCGGTCACGGAAGCGCGGCTGCAGAAGGCGCTCGTTGAGCTGTTGCGCGGACGCACGAGTTTTGTGGTGGCGCACCGGTTGAGCACGATCCGGCATGCCGACCTGGTGTTGGTGCTGGACCAGGGCCGGATCATCGAACGCGGCACGCATGCGGGGTTGTTGGCGGAGGGTGGAAGGTACGCCGCGTTGTACCGGCAGTTCGTGCAAATGGATGAGCGCGGGTGAGCGCGAACGGGGCGGAGGCGAACGCGCCGCAAGTCTATTTTGGCGGATTTTCCCTCTGAAAATCTAAATTCTCCCTCTAGAAAATCGTTGCATTGGGGTACGTCGCATCTATCACGGATGCCACTATGGCTAAAAAATCCACTCGTAAACCCAACGCCGCTTTCATGAAGCCGGTCACCCCGAACGCGAAGCTTGCCGCCGTTGTTGGCGAAAAGCCGCTGCCCCGCACGGAGCTCACCAAGAAGCTCTGGGCCTACATCAAGAAGAACGGCCTGCAGGACAAAAAGAACAAGCGCATGATCAACGCTGACGACGCCCTCAAGGCGGTCTTCGGTGGCAAGAGCCAGGTCAGCATGTTCGACATGACCAAGCTGGTCAGCAAGAACCTCTCCTGATTTCGCCAGAGCGATTTGAATTTTGACCGCCGCGGAGCAATCCGCGGCGGTTTTGTTTTGGGGGAGCGGAGAAGAGCGGAACCACGAATGGACGCGAAGGGACACGAAGGGAGATTCGAACTTTCGCTAAGCCGGAAGAATGCAGATGGAGCGGAACGGCGCCGGGCGTGCAGTCGAACTCTTCCGTGGTAGGAGCGTGGCTCGTCCACGCCCATGTTTTCCGCTGCGATAAAAAGGGCGCGGTCAAGCCGCGCCCCTACATCATCTGCATGATTCCGGCTCAGCCGGAAGAATGCAGTTCAACCTCAGATCAACACAGATTCACCCAGGTGGAAATGAGATGCTGACGTGGCAGCTGCTAGTGGGGGGCGCGCTGCTGAGGAACTGAACGAGTTTTGAGTCGGTGAGCCGCCTCTTTATTGGAAATCCTTAAATTCCCTCACCGTCATCCTGAACGGAGTGAAGGATCCACGGAGTCGACGCAGGTCCGTCCTTTTCCTTGGATCCCTCGCTACGCTCAGGATGACGGAGGGGAGGGTTTGATCTTCACGATGGGAGGGAAGCGCTTCGATTGTCCAACGACGGATCCCAAAGCGTAGCGCGGATTTTAGAGACGCATCCTTGCTCGCGTGGTTGGCTCGCTGGCATGCTGTGGGAATTAAACTCCGCGCGAGCGAGCTCCCTCGCCCACGCACTGCATGACGTCTGTCCACTCCACTCACCGTTCCGCGATCACCGGCTTGTTGGTCGCCAATGTGCTTTGGGGGCTGAGCTTCCCCGTGATCAAGGCGCTCGTGCACACGCACGAGCAATTGCTGCCGGGGAGCGGCAACTGGTTCATCACCGCGATGTCGGTGGGGCCGCGCTTCCTGCTCGCGGCGGCGGTGTTGCTGCTCGTGGCGGGAAGGCAACTGGCCACGCTGACGCGCGGCGAGCTGCGGCAGGGGCTGCTGCTCGGTGTGGCGAACGGGTTCGGCATGTTGCTGCAGGTGGACGGGCTGCAGTTCACGTCGGCCTCGGTGTCGGCGTTCCTCACGCAGTTCTACGCGGTGATGATCCCGGTGGTCGTGGCGTTGCGGGTGCGGCGCGCGCCGCCGCCGGTGGTGTGGTGGTGTGTCGCGCTCGTGCTCGCCGGCGTGGCGATCCTGGGGCGCTTTGATTTCCGGGCGATGCACCTGGGCCGCGGTGAGATCGAGACGCTCGCGAGCTCGGTGTTTTTCATGGGCCAGATCTTCGTGCTGGGGGACGCGCGTTACGCGGGCAACCGGGCGGTGCCGGTGAGCGCGGTGATGTTCGCGACGGTCGGGGGACTTTTCACGCTGCTGGCGCTGGGGACGGCGTCGTCGCCGGCGGATTGTCTCGTGCCCTGGACTTCCGGCGCCTGGCTGACGTTCACCGGGATGCTCACCGTGTTCTGCACGCTCGGCGCGTTCATGCTGATGGTGCGCTGGCAGCCCCTGATCACGGCGACCGAGGCGGGGTTGATCTATTGTTTCGAGCCGGTGTTCGCGTCGGTGATGGCGTTGTATCTCCCGGCGTGGTTCTCGCGGTGGGTGGGATTTGATTATCCCAATGAGATCCTGACGTGGCAGCTGCTGGTGGGCGGCGGATTGATCACCGTGGCGAACGTGTGGTTGCAGGTGAAGGGAGGGGAGGGAAGGACAGAAGTTAAGGGTTAGGGGTTATGGGTTATTGGGGGGAGGCAGACGGGGCGGAGGTGGGACACGAATTCCACGAATGGGCGCGGATGAGAGCGCAGTGATTGGTTGGGCGTTATTGGGAGCGCAATGCGGGTGGGGGCTCGTGTGGGATAGGAACGGGCACGATGCAATTTAGACACAGAGGAAACCCGGTGGAGGACCGGAGGGCGTGGGCGAGCCCCGCCCCGACAACCGAACAGTTCGACCGCGCACCCTGCGGGTCGCGGCGGGTTTTGGT
>JAEZDN010000021.1 GCA_023433275.1 Verrucomicrobiota bacterium | reverse complement strand
CCCGGCCCCAGGGCTCCCTTTTCAAACTTCCCATGGCTGATCCCTCCCAACCTGTGTTTCTGGTCGATGCCTATGCCGATCCCGTGGTCGTGCGGATCGATGGCCGGGCGTCGTTCCTGAACAGCGTCGCGCTCAAGGATTTCTTTGCCGCGATGATGGCGCAGGGGAAGAGCCGTTTCGTGGTGGATTTCAAGCAATGCGCGAGCATGGACAGCACGTTCCTGGGCGTGCTCGCGGGCGCCGCGATCCAACTGAGGCGCCTGAGCCCGCCGGGCACGCTGACGCTCGTGCGGGTGGGGGAGCGCAACCTCGAGTTGATTCGGAATCTCGGGCTTCACCGCCTCGCGACCGTGGACCCGAGCGGAGCTGCCCCGGCGGCTGGCGTCCAGCCCCTGGACGCGAAGGCCCTGGACGACGTGGCGAGCGCGCGGCTGGTGCTCGAGGCCCACGAGAACCTCGTGGCGACCGATCCGGACAACGCGGCCAAGTTCCAGGATGTGCTGGCGTTCCTGAGGAACCAGCTGAGTTCGCAGTAAGCGGGCGACGGGAGGGCCCGCCGGACGAACGCTCCCCCGGACTACGCGTTCTGTTCCGTGAGCAGGCGCTGGACCTGCTGGACATCCTTGTCGCCGCGGCCGGAAAGATTCACCACGACGATCTTGTCCTTCCCGAGGGCCTTGGCGCGTTTCACGCCGTGCACCAGGGCATGGGTTGATTCCAAGGCCGGGATGATGCCCTCCTGACGGGAGCAGAGTTGGAAGATTTCCAGCACCTCGTTGTCGGTGGCGTACGCGTATTCGATGCGACCCTGGTCGCGGTAGTAGGCGTGCTCCGGGCCGATGGCGGCGTAATCCAAACCGGCGGAAACCGAATGGGTCAGCTCGATCTGTCCGTCCGGATTCTGGAGAATGTAGGTCTTGCTGCCCTGGAGCACCCCGAGCTTGCCGCCCTCGAAACGCGCCGCGTGCTCGCCGCGCTTGATGCCATGGCCGCCGGCTTCGATGCCGATCAATTTGACCGAAGGGTCATTCAGGAAATCGAAGAACACGCCGATCGCGTTGCTCCCGCCGCCCACGCACGCGACGATCTCGTCGGGCAGGCGCTTTTCCCGGGCGAGGATCTGCTCGCGCAATTCCTGCCCGATCACGCGGTGAAAATCCCGCACCATCATCGGATACGGGTGGGCGCCGAGCGCCGAGCCCAGGATGTAATGGGTGTCGCGCACATTCGTGACCCAGTCGCGCATAGCCTCGTTGACGGCGTCCTTGAGGGTTTTCTGGCCGGCCTCCACGGCCACCACCTTGGCGCCCATGAGGCGCATGCGGAAGACATTCAGCGCCTGCCGCTCCATGTCGACGGCGCCCATGTACACGGTGCAATCCAGGCCGAATTTTGCGCACACCGCCGCGGTCGCCACGCCGTGCTGGCCGGCTCCGGTCTCGGCGATGATGCGCTTCTTGCCCATGCGTTTTGCCAGCAGCGCCTGGCCCAGGGCGTTGTTGATCTTGTGCGCGCCGGTGTGGAGGAGGTCCTCGCGCTTGAAATAAATCTTCGCCCCGCCGCAGTGCTCGGTCAGGCGTTCGGCGAAGTACAGCTCCGTCGGGCGTCCGGCGAATTCCTTCAAGTGATGCCTTAATTCGCCGAGGAAGGCTGGATCCTGGCTCGCCTGCTCGTAGGCCGACGTCAGCTCCGCCAGCGCCGTCATCAGGGTTTCGGGCACATAAATTCCGCCATAGGGACCGAAATGTCCCGCGGCATCGGGGAGTTGCGTGGGAGCTGCGGATGAATGAGCCATGAGTGCTCCCACGAGTACGCACCCCTTCCCGAGAGGCAAACCCGAATCACGGAGACGAGGCTTGAGATTGAGTGAATCCGACTGGAGAGGGCCCGGAGGGCAGGGGGCGGAGGGACGTTCGTGCGCCTGACCATCCGGGCTAGAGGCGTTTCACGGTCAACAGCGTGTAATCATCGCGCAGGCCGGTGGCGCCCGTGAATTCCTGCACCGCGCCGAGGATGTGGTCGTTGATCTGGCGGGCGTTGCCCCCGTGGGCCGCTCGCAGCGCATCCGCGAGGCGGGCGCCGCCGAATTCCTTGTCGTCGGCGTTGGGCGCTTCGGTGAGACCATCCGTGTAGAGGACCAGCGTGGAGCCCGGGGAGAATTCGACCGCCTTGTCCTCGATCACGGCATCGAACAACGCCGGTTCCACCAGCCCCAGAGGCATGCCCTCGGCGGGAATATAATCGCTTACAAATTCGCCCCGGCCCGGGGGGCGGCGCGACAACAATGCCCGCTCGTGGCCCGCGCGCGCGAGGATCGCGCTGTTGCGCGTCGCATCGACCACCGCGTAGAGCATGGTGATGTACGCGCCCTCGCGCATGTCGGCGGACAAGACGCGGTTCAACTCGCTCAGCACCTTCGCCGGGGAAAAGTGCGCGGGTGCGATCTGGCGCAGGGCGGTGCGGCAAATCGCCATCAGCAGGGAGGCCGACACGCCCTTGCCCGCCACGTCCGCCACCGCCAGGCCGAGCCGCCCGTAGCCCAGCTCGAACACGTGGTAGAGGTCGCCGCTCACCTTCTGGGCCGCGAGGTAGCGCGCATCGAGATCGAGGCCCGGCACCGCCGGCATGGTCCGCGGCAGCAGCATCTGCTGGACCTCGCTGGCGAGACTCAGGTCGAGGTCCAGTTGCTGTTTGCCCACCTGCAGCGTCAGGAAATCCGCGTTGTGGACCGCGAGGCCGGCCTGTTCGGCCAGGGCCTCGACGAGGGAATAATCGGTCTCGCTGAACGGCATGCCGTCCGCCGGATTGCACACGCACAGCACGCCGATCAGCCGCTTGTGCACGAGGATCGGCGCGGCGATGACGGAGCGCACGGCCAGCGCGGCATCCTCGTGCCGCACGATGCGGGGGTCGGCCTGCGCGTCCGCGATGAGCTCGCCGTGGCCGGTTGCCGCCACGCGGCCGACGAGACCCTCGCCCACGGGAAAGGTTTCCGACTTGAGCACCTGCTCGATGAACTTGGCCCGGGTGCCCATCCTCATCCGCTGCGTGTCGGGGATCGGCCGGTGCGGGGGAAACAAACCTTCAACCGCCGCGCCGCGCAGCTGGTTGTCGGCACCCTTCTCAAAAATACACGCGCTCAGCGCGCCCGTGCTCAGGATCGACGCATGCACGATTCGTTGGAACAGCTCATCGCGCGGGAGGCGTTCGCCGACCGCGTCCACCATCGTGTGCATGTAGTCGATCACGATCTGGCGTTCCTCGAGCAGGCTTTCCTTTTCCTCCTGGAGTCGCGTCGCCTCGCGCTGCGCCCGCCAGTAAAAGGCGTACACGATCGCCGCGCTCAAGAGTGCTCCGAGGAGGAACAGGGACATGGCCGGAAAGTTGGCGGCACATGGGGGAGGGGACAAGGAGCAAGGGGCGGATCGGTGGGCGGGAACGCCGGAATGCCGGGTGGGGGCACCCGGCCCGAGCGAATGGACAGGGGAACGACCAAGCGGTTCTTGCCACGCGTGGTTTGTTGCCTGTTACTCCCGCAGCAATGAACAGCATGACTGGCTACGGGCGCGCGGCGGTGGCTTGGGGGGAGATGACCCTCACCGTGCAGGTGAATTCGGTCAACCGGAAGGGGCTCGACCTCACGCTCAGCCTGCCGGACGAGTGGGAGGGATTTGAGGCCGCCGTGGCCGAGGCGGTGCGCAAAGTCGCGCTGCGGGGCAAAGTGCATCTTTCCGCGGAGGTGTCGGGCCAGGCCGCCGGCGCGGCGGATTGGGACGAGGCCGCCGTGTCCGAGAGCCTCGACCAGCTGGCGGCGCTGGCGCGCGGCAAGGGAATCAAGTTTGAGCCGACGCCTGAGTTGCTCTGGCAGATCGCGAACAGCCAGCGCGCGGCGGGCGGGCTGCCGGCGGATGACGAAGCGTCGGCGGTTTTGCTCAAGGCCGTGGATGGCGCGCTCCGGGGCCTGTCAGCGACGCGGGCGCGGGAGGGCGAGGCGCTGCTGGTGGATTTTCTCGGCCGGTGGGAAAAACTGCATGCCGCGACCGAGGCGATCGCGCACCGGGCGCCGCAGGTCAGCGGGAATTACCGGGAGCAGCTGATGCAGCGCCTGCGGCAGGCGGGGCTCGAGCTGGACCTGAACGACGAGCGCGTACTGAAGGAAGTGGCGTTGTTTGCCGACCGGTGCGATGTGACGGAGGAGATCACGCGGCTGCGGCATCACCTGACCCAGTTGAAGGAATTGCTCCGCGCCCCGGGTGAGATTGGGCGGAAGGCCGAGTTCATCCTCCAGGAAATCGGCCGCGAGATCCACACGATCGGCAGCAAGGCGAACGACCTGCAGATTTCGCAGCGCGTGATCGAGTTCAAGAACGAGCTGGAGCGGATCCGGGAGCAGATGGCCAACGTCGAGTAAGCGACACCACCCGGGATTCGGGTGGCGACCCGGTCGCGGGCCGGGCTACTGCCCGCCGGCGGGCGATACCGCCGGTTGGCGCAGGGACCACAGGATATACCAGAAGACACCGACGAAGATGGCGCTGTCGGCCACGTTGAAAGTCGGGTAGGTGTAGCCTCCGAAGTGGAAATCCAGGAAGTCGATCACGTGGCCGTGGGCGAAGCGGTCCACGAGGTTGCCGGCAATGCCGCCGCTGAGGAGACCGAAGGCCGGCTGGGCGCCGGGCAGGTTCAATCCGAGCGAGCGCCGCCAGTGAAACATCGCGGCGAGGGTGGCGAGCGCAAGGAGGCCGAGCCAGAAGCTTTGTCCGGAAAACATGCTCCACGCCGCGCCCGTGTTGCCGACGTGCACGAGATTGAAGAAACCGGGGATGACCTCGATGTGCGCGAACGGTCCGTAGCTGTTGAAGGGCAGCCGCCCGGCGATCATCACCTTCGTGACCTGGTCGAGGACGAAGGCTGCGATGGCGAAGAGCCAGAGGCGGCGGTAGGCCGCGATGCGCCGCCAGCGTGAAGGCGGGGGGAGCGCGCGACCGGTGTCAGCTTCGTTCGCGGCTGAGGGAGGCAAGGTGGACATCAGCGCGATAAGGCCGTTGGCGGGACCTCACTCGTCGTCGCCGCCGCTGTCATCGGCGATCTTGCCGCCTTCCTCGTCGGTGCCGTCGCCGAAGAGGCCGCCGCGCTGGACGGCGCGGTGGGAGTGGCGCTCGACTTGTTTCTTGGCCTCGGTGGAGTAGCGGGTGAAGGGGACGGCGAGCAGGCGATCCTTGGCGATGGGCTTTTGCGTGGCCTCGCAGATGCCGTAGGTGCCGTTGTGCACGCGCTTGATGGCCGCCTCGATCTCGGAAAGGGCCTCCTGTTCGCTGGAGACGAGGCTGAGCGCGAAGTCGCGGTCAAAGGTGTCGGTGCCCGCGTCGGCCATGTGCTGGCCGTAGCCGGAAAGGTCGCCGGAGTCGTCCTTGGAGGACTTGAGGAGGGTTTCCTCGGTGTGTTCGCCGAGCTGGGTGAGCACGTGGGTGCGGAGCTCGAGCAGGAGGCGATAATAGCGGCGGTATTTCTCCGGGACCTCGGACTCGTCGATCATGGCGGCCGGGGCCTTCTTGCCCTTGGTGGGGTTGAAGCCGAGGATGTCCGCGAGGGAAGCCGTCTTCACGTGGTGGGGCTTGTGCGGCTTGTCGAGGTGGAGGTCGTGGGCCTTGGTGTTGGCGGCGCCCTTGGCGGCCTTGCCGGTCTTGGCGGTGGTCTCGATGTGTTTTTCGTTTTTCTTGGCGATTTCGCGAACCTCATCGAGGGAGAAGGCGATGGCGCGGCCGGTACCGGCGGGTTTGCGTTCGAGGAGTTTGCGCTTGATGTCGGCGGAAGACATGGGCTTGGCGGAAGGTTTGGCGAGGGGTTTGGCCGCGGGTTTGGCGGGAGCGGCGGCCGGCTTGGGAGCCGGCTTGGCCGACGGCTTCACCGCGGCGGGTTTGGCGGGGGCAGGGCGGCCGGCGGGCTTCTTGGCCGGGGCGGGCTTGGCGGCTGCAGGCTTCTTCTTGGCGGTGGATTTCTTGCTCGTGGCCATAATCGGTGAATCGGTTCAGGAGTTAAGGGCTTCCGCACAGCGAGGGCAAACTTCTCCGTGCGAGGTCGGGACGTTTTGAGGAACCCAGCGCCAGCACCGGGGACAACGGACAAAGCCCGCCGCGGTGGCGTGACGGGCCGCAATACTGACGTCGGGGGAGGGATTGGGTTCCAACCCGACGTGGGAAACGATGAAAAATTCAGGGAGGGAGTTGCGATGGCGATGAAGCACGCCATCGTCGGCCGCGCCCGTGAAGGTGATGGCGGCATCGAGCGACTTGCCGATGGTGCCGGCCTGGCGGAGCGGCTCGAGGGTTTCGGTCACGCGCGCGCGGAGCTTGAAAAGTTCCTCGAATTCGGCGGCGAGGGCGGGGTTGGTCCACGCGGCGGGCGCCACCGGCCAGTCCTGCAAATGCACCGATTCGCCGGAGAATTCAGCGCCGGTTTTCGCGTAGCTCCAGGCCTCGTCGGTGGTGAACGTGAGGATCGGCGCAAGCAGGCGGACCAGCGAGTCAAAGATGGCGTGCAGGGCGGTCTGCGACGAGCGGCGCAACGGATGGGCGGCGCCGAGCGTATAGAGGCGGTCCTTCAGGATGTCGTGATAGATTGCTGACAGCGTGACCGAGCAGAACTGGTTGCAGAGCTGGTAAACGCGGTGGAACTCGTAGGCATCGTAGGCCTTCGTGCACTCGTTGATCAGCGTGGCGGCCTGGTGGAGCGCCCAGCGGTCGAGGGCATCCATGGCGTCGACCGGCACGGTGTGCCGAGTGGCCTCGAAATCGAACAGGTTGGAGAGCTGGAAACGAAGTGTGTTGCGAAAGAGGCGGTAGGCCTCGCCGACGTTCTTCAGGATCTCGTCGTCGACCGGGATGTCGTCGCGAAAATCCTGCGACGCGATCCAGAGACGAATCACGTCCGCGCCGTGCTGGGCAATGTAGGCGTCGGCCGTTTGCGGCTTCTGGTAGGTCGAGCTCTTGGAAATTTTCTGGCGGTTCTTGTCGACGATGAACCCGTGGGTGAGGACGGCCTTGTACGGCGCGGCGCCCCACGCGATCACGCTGTTCCAGAGGGAGGATTGGAACCAGCCGCGATGCTGGTCGCTGCCCTCGAGGTAGAGGTCGGCCGGCCAGTGGGTGCCGCCCTGGCCGCGCTTGAGCACGGCGGCCTGGGTGGAGCCGGAGTCGATCCACACGTCGAGGGTATCGCGGCCGCACGTCAGCGAATCGGCCGCGGGCCAGCCGGGGGGGAGGGCGACGCCCTCGAGGACCTGGGCGGCGGTGGAATCGTACCAGAAATTGGTCCCGCGCGCGGCGATCTTGTCGGCCACGGCGCGAATCACGCCGGCGTCGAGCCAGGCCTTCTTGTCGGGGCCGTAGAAGGCGATGATCGGGACGCCCCAGGAACGCTGGCGGCTGATGCACCAGTCGGGGCGCGACTCGACGGCGCCGCGGATGCGCGCCTCGCCCCAGGCCGGGATCCAGCCCTGGGCCCGGGCAATCTTCGCGATTTCGGCCAGCGCGACTTTCCGGTGTCCGGCCTGGTCGAGCGATACGAACCACTGGTCGACGGCGCGGAAGATGATGGGGGTCTTGGAGCGCCAGCAGTGCGGGTAGCTGTGCGGGTACTTGGCCTTGGCCAGGAGCGCGCCGGCGTCGGCGAGTTTCTTCAGGACGGCGAGATTGGCGGGCGCGGGCTTCTTGGCGGCGAGGTCCTCGACGGTTTCGAGCGTGGTGAGCCCGACCAGATCGGCGGGCACGCGGCCGTCGTCGAGGTACTTCCCGTCGTCGCCGACCGGACAGTAGATCTCCAGGCCGTATTTGAGACCGGTAAGATAGTCATCCTGGCCGTGGCCCGGAGCGGTGTGGACGGCGCCGGTGCCGCTGTCGGTCGTGACGTAATCGGCGAGAACGACGGTCGAGGCGCGGTCGATGAAGGGGTGGCGAGCCTGGAGCTTCTCGAGTTTCGCGCCGGGGAGGGTGAGGACGATGGCCGGCGCCGGATCGATTTTTGCCGCGGAGGCCACGGAGCCGAGGAGCGCCGAAGCGACGATGATGCGTTCGGCGCCGAGATCGGCGACAGAATACTCCACCTCGGGATGAAGGGCGATCGCGAGGTTGGCGGGGATCGTCCAGGGGGTGGTCGTCCAGATGACGATGGAAAGCGGCTTGTCGGACGGCAGGCCGAATTTGGCGGCCTCATCGGCGGAAACCGCGAACCTCACCCAGATGGCGATCGAGATGTGTTCCTTGTACTCAATCTCGGCCTCGGCGAGGGCGGTTTCGAACGGGATGGACCAGTAGACGGGTTTCTTGCTGCGGTAGACGAGACCTTGTTCGACGAAGGAGGCGAAGGTGCGCAGGATGTCGGCCTCGAACGCGGGGGCCTTCGTCTTGTATTCGTTGGCCCAGTCGGCGAGGACGCCGATGCGCTTGAATTGGGTGGTCTGTTTCGCGATCCAGGACTCGGAGAACGCGTCGCACTTGGCGCGGAGCTCCGCGGTGGTGAGGTTCAGTTTCTGTTCCTGGACCTCGCGGCTGACCTTCTGCTCGATCGGCAGGCCGTGGCAGTCCCAGCCGGGCACGTAGGGCGTGCGGAAGCCGCGCATCGACTTGTAGCGGTTGACGAAGTCCTTGAGGGATTTGTTGAGCGCGGTGCCGATGTGCACGTCGCCGTTGGTGAAGGGCGGGCCGTCGTGGAGGACGAAGGCCTCGCGTCCGGCGCGGTTGGCCTGGATGCGGGCGTACAGGTCGAGTTTTTCCCAATGGGCGACGCGGCCGGGCTCACGCTTCACCAGATCCGCCCGCATGGGGAAATCGGTCTTGGGGAGCAGCAGCGTGGTTTTCAGGTCTTGGGCCATGGGCAGAAAAGCGCCGGAAGCTACTCTCGCGGAGCGCGGGGGCAAGTGCCAAGTCGCCCCGCGGCGGTTGGCAAGATCGGGCCCGGTGTGGAGCCGCAGGCCGCCAGCTATTTTCGTCGCGGGCCTTGACGGCGGGGGGGAGGGGCATAGGGTCTCGGCCGACACCCTGCAGTGTTCGAGGTGCCCTGATACACGCTCTTTGCCTTTGTAATAATTTGGGAGCCACTAACAGTCGCGTGGAGGCCAGGCCGTAAACCGGAAGGCTGAAGCGCGGCGGGAGGCGCCCACCTTAACCTAAAAAGGACATGAGCCTTTGGGCGCACGGCACAGGCGGGGCGTCACTCTTTTCCACCCCATGAATCCGCTATACTACTACCTGCTTCACTTGTTCTCCCTGTTCGTGTTGACCGCGCACACGTTCATGGCGTTTGCGAATCCCGATCCCGCGAACCGGAAGCGCACGATGATGATCACGGGCATCGCCACCCTGCTGGTGCTCGTGAGCGGGTTTGGCCTCCTGGCCAAGCTCCACGCGAACCAGTTTCATGGCTGGGTGATCGTGAAGTTGGTGTGCTGGCTGGTGTTGTCCGGCCTGGCAGGAGCCGTTTACCGGCGGCCGCACCTGCGCGGCAAGCTCGCCACCGTGGCCCTGAGCGTGATCCTGGTGGCCCTGTTCATGGTTTATATTGTGCGGAATTCGTGAGCGGAGAGTCACTCTGCGGGCTGTGGATCGATGACAGCGGCGCAGCGTGGACTTGCGTGGCGCTGCCTGACGGCAGCCGGCGCGAGCAATCCGAGCAATTCCGTCCCTACGCGTGGTTGAGCGAGGCGAATCCCGGGGATGGCGTCACGGTCGAGGCGCTGGCCGGTGAAGGCACGTTCCGGCATCTCGTCCATGCCGAGAGCCTGGGGACGTTCGAAGCCTACCTGAAGGCGGCCCCCGCGAGCGTGCAGCGCGACGTGTTGCGGCCTTACGAGAGCCAGTGGCTGGTGCAGCGGCGCGCGCGGATGTATGACCATCTGCCCTTCGCACAGGTGCGGCGCTGCCAGCTGGACATCGAGACCGGAACGACGGAAGCCGGGGCGTTCAGCAATCCCCGCCGGCCGGGGGATCGCGTGCTGGCCATTGGCCTGCGGTGCGGCGAGCGCACGGAGCTGCTGACGCTCGATGAGGAGACCGACGACGGCGAGCGGCGCCTGCTGGTGGCGCTCAACGAGGCGATCCGGCGGATCGATCCCGACATCATCGAGGGGCACAACCTGTTCAAGTTCGACCTCGATTACCTGCGCCAGCGCGGCAAGCGGCTCAAGGTCCCGTGCGCGTGGGGCCGCTTTGGCCGCAACGCCGAATTCCGCAACAGCCGCATGAAGGTGGCGGAGCGGTGGATCGACTTCCCGCGCTGCGACCTGCCGGGGCGCGCGGTGGTCGACACCTACCTGCTCGTGCAGCTTTACGACATCACGGCGCGGGAGATGACGGCGTATGGGTTGAAGGATGCGGCGATTTATTTCGGGATCACGCCCGAGGATGGCGGGGGGCGCACCTACATCGACGGGGATGACATCCAGCGGGCGTATCGGGAGCGGCGGGAGGAGTTCCTCGCGTACCTGAGTGACGACCTGCGGGAAACGAAGGGGCTCGCCGATGTGCTGCTGCCGACGTATTTCGAGCAGGCGAGGGCCTTCCCGATCCAGCTGCAGGAGGCGGCGCTGCGCGGCACGGCGGGCAAGGTGGACCTGCTGTTCCTCGAGGAATATTATCATGCACGCGCCGCGTGCCCGGCGCCGGTGGCGATTGGCACGTTCGAGGGTGGCTTCACCCGCAGTTTCCAGGAAGGGGTGTTTCGCGATGTGCTGCATTTCGACGTCGCGTCGCTCTATCCGAGCCTGCTGCTGCTGATCGGCCGCAACCCGCGCGCCGACACGCTGGGCGTGTTCATCCCGATGCTGCGGCGCCTCCGTGAGTACCGCCTCAAGTACAAGCAGCTGGCCCGGACCGCGCCGACCGCGGCGGAGCGGGACGAGGCGCAGGCGCGGCAGACGGCGTTCAAGATCCTGATCAACTCGTTCTATGGGTATCTCGGGTTCTCGGCCGCGCGGTTTGGCGATGGCGAGCTCGCGGCGGAGGTGACGCGCCGTGGTCGCGAGCTCCTGCAGGCGTTGATTGCGGAATTCGAGCGACTCGGGTGCACGATCCTCGAGGCGGACACCGACGGCATCTACCTTTCCACCCGGGAGTATTATGACCGCCCGGAGGAACTGCTGGCGCTGGTGGAGAAGATCATGCCCCCGGGAATCGAGCTGGAACATGACGGGCGCTACGACGCGATGTTTTGCTACAAGGCGAAGAACTATGCGCTGGCGTCGGGAGGCGAGATCACGCTGCGCGGTTCGGCGCTGCGATCGCGCGGGATCGAGCCGTTCTTGAAGCGGCTGGGCGATCACCTCATCGCGTTCGTGCTCGGCGTGTCGGCCGAGTCGCCCTCGGTGGAGGTGGAACGGCTGCGCCATAGCATCGCCGCGGGAACGCATCCGGTCGCGGACCTGGCCCGGTCGGAAACGCTGGGCCAGAATCCCGCGGCGTACGAGCAGTGGGTGGCCGGTGGCGGCAAGCCGCGGCGCGCCGCCGCGGAGGTGGCGCTGCAGATGGATCCACGGCCCCGCATGGGTGAGCGGGTGAGCTACTACATCGGCGCGAAGGCGCGCGGCCAGGGCTCGGACTGGCAGCGGGCCCGGCCGCTGGCGATGCATGATCCGGCGACCGCGCCGTACGATCCCGTTTACTACCTGGAAAAAATCGACGACTGGCTGGAACGTTATGGACGTTTCGCGGGGATTAAGCCACACAGCGAACAGCAGGAAATGAACCTGTGACGAATGCGCACCCGGATCTGCCTCTACATCCTCCTGCTCACGCCGATCCTGGTCTATTGGCAGACGGTGTTTCACGACTACGGGATGCGGAGCGACTACAGCCACCTGCGCATTTCCTCCGAAGAGCCGGGGCGGCTGGTGAAGCTTTATGCGGCGGAAGGCCGGCCGTTGTACGGGGCGATGCTGGAGACTTCGTATGCCGCGACCGGCGAGGTGAAGCGGCTGCAGTGGCTCCGGCTGTGCAGTGTCTTGCTGCTGACGCTGCTCGGGCTCGTGCTTTGGCGGCAATTGTACCAATCCGGCTGGAATGAAGTGCAGGCGGCCGGCATCGGGCTCGGGCTGCTGATGCTGCCGTCGGCCCAAGTGCTGGCGAGCTGGGCCTCGGGCTGGGCGCAGGCATTGACGCTCTTGCTCGCCATGGCCGGTTTTTCCGCGGTGGAAACCGAGATCGAGCGCGGGGGGCTCAAGCGGATCGTCGCTTTGCTGGGCGGCGGCATGATCTACGCGGTGGCGAGCCTGGTGGCGCCGTCCAACGTGCTTTTCGCGATGGTGCCGCTGGCGGGAGTGCTGCTCGCGCGCAAGAACCGCGAGACGATGGGAGACCTGAGCTGGGTGTTGATCCATGTGGGGGTCTTGGTGGCCGGGCTGGTGGCCGGCTGGGCGGTGGTGCAGGGGCTGTTGTCGAGCGGGGAGTTCACGGAGTCGGGCCGGCACGGGCTGGAAACGAATCCCTTCACCAAGCTGGCCTGGTTTCTCTCGAACCCGCTGCCCAACGCGCTCGCGTTGTTCGCGCTCAATGACGATTACCAGACGCGGGCTTGGATTTACTGGAGCACGGTTGTCCTGGTGCTGGGCATCCTGATCGCGGCGTACGCCCGGGTGTCGTCGTCCGGTGAGGAGGGCCTGAAGCGACGGTGGCTCATTTGCCTGATTGCGCTGCCGCTGTTGGCGGGCGGGATTGCGCTGGTGGCAGCGGAGCGTTCGAGCACGTACCGCGTGCTGTTCGCGGCGTGCGGCTTGGTGCTGGTGATGGTGACCGCCGGGTTCCGGTTGCTGGTGCTCGGTGAAAAACAGCGCCCGTGGGTGCATTATCCGCTGCTGGCGCTGATCTGGGGCGCTCTGGCTTATGCGGCGCATTTCAATTCGTTCCGCCTGTTTGCCGAGCCGCAGAGCCGCGAGTGGGATCTCGTGCGAAGCTCGGTGCTGCGCGCGGGTTTCAACCAACCGGTGCGCGTGCAGATCATCACGCCGGGCGCCGACGATCGTTCCACCGAACGGATCTACGGCGACGAGTTTGGTTCACTCTCGAGCGCGGACGCGCACGTGGCGGAGGAAATGTTCAAGTCCGCGTTGCGCGAACGATTCGGCGACCGGTTGCCGCGCGGCGGCAGCTACACGCTGGCGGTGGGACCAGGCGAGCCGGCGGAAGGGTCATACGATCTTCTGATCGATATGCGGAAGCTCCGGAGTTTTCGGGAGGAGTAGGAAAGGGTGGGGTTTGGGGAGCCAGGCCGACCTCGCGCATGAGGTCGTCGCAAGCGACGACCCTCAAAAAGCACGGCTCACGCGGCACACCGCCACACACCCCGTCGCTGCGCGCCATCCCTCTTCATCGAGGGGAATCAAAGCATGGCGGTCAGAAGCCTATTCGGGAGAGGGTGAGAGGGTGCCCAAAGTGTGTGCTGTGCAGGGACGCGCGTGCTGCTGGGAAATTGTTCGGCTCAGGTGGAGCTGAGGTCGGTCTTGTTGATCGGCCAGTGGCGAATGCGCTTGCCGGTGGCGGCGAAGATGGCGTTCACGATCACCGGGGGCACCACGGGATAGGGCGGCTCGCCGAGGCCCGTGGGGGGATTGCCGCTCTGGATAAAGTGGACGCCGACCTTCGGCGCAGCATTGATGCGCAGCAGCGGGAAATCGTGGAAGTTGCTCTGCACGGCGCGCCCCTCGTCGAAGGTCATTTCCTGGAGCCAGACGGCGCCGAGTCCGTCGATGACGGAGCCCTGCACCTGGTTTTCCGCACCACTGAGGTTGATGATGGGACCGACATCGCTGGCGCATGTGACTTCCTTGACCGTGAGAGTGCCGTCGGGACTGACGGCAACATGCGCGACCATGGCGACGTAACCGGAATGGCTGAAATGAAACGCCACGCCGCGCCCTTCGCCTTTGGGCAGTGGGGTGCCCCAGCCGGATTTCTCGGCGGCGAGCCGGATCACGCCCTTCATGCGACCGGTGTCGTAGGGTGTGCCGCGTTGGCCCTCGCTCGGGCCGACCACGCGGTCCTCGCCCAACAAATCGAGGCGGAATTGCACCGGATCGCGTCCGGCAGCGTGCGCGAGTTCATCGATGAAGCTCTGGAACACGAAGGCCAGGCCGTTGCTGCCCGGGGCGCGCATCGGGCCGGTCGGAATCATCGTGGCGATGATCGACTGGTCGAGGCGGTAGTTGGGGACGAAGCGGGCGGGGAGTTCGTCAAAGCCCAGACCGGCCGACGAGGCGACGCGCTCGGTGTTCTTGAAACCGAAGGTCACGAAATGATTGTGCCACGCGGAAATCTTGCCCGAGGCGTCGACGGCGCCCTTGAGGAAATGCCAGCCCCCGGGGCGATGGAAGCAGTCATGCCGCATGTCGTCCTCCCGCGTCCAGGTGAGCTTCACCGGCGCCCCGTTGGTGCGTTGGGCGATGGCGGCGGCCTCGACCATGTAATCGTTGGCCAGGCGGCGGCCGAAACCGCCGCCGCCGCGGACGAAGTTGAGTTTCAGTTTCTCCTTCGCGATCTTCAGTGTGTTCGCGACGAGTTCCTGGCCGGAGCCCGGGGTTTGGGACGTCGTCCAGAACTCGATGCCGTCGTCGCGGACCCAGGCGGTGCAGCCCTGGGGCTCGAGGGTGGCGTGGTTGAGGAATGGATAAAAATAGGCGCCTTCGGCGCGGTGGGGGGCTCTGGCCAGCGCGGCGGCGACATCGCCGTCGTGACGGATCGTGGTGCCCGCGGACTGCGCGAGGGCGGCGGCTTCGGCGGCGTAGCGCTCGCTGGAGTGGCCGACGCCGGCGGATTCATCCCATTCCACGCTCAGGTGTTTCTTGGCCGAAAACGCGGCCCAGGTGGAGGTGGCCACGATGGCCACACCGGGCTTGAGGCCGTTGATGTTGTCGGTGCCCTCGAGCACGAAGCAATCGAGGACGCCCGGCAGTTTCTTGATGCGCTCGATGTTGGCGCTGACAACCTTGCCGCCGTACACGGGACATTTCTCGTAGGCCGCGTACACCATGCCCGGCAGTTTCTGGTCGATGCCAAACAGGGCCTTGCCGGTGACGATCGCGGGATTGTCGACGCCGCCCACCCGGGAGCCCATGACCCGGAACTCGCCCTCCTTCTTGAGGCGGACGGATTTCTCATCGGGGATGGGAAGGGTCGCGGCCTTGGTGGCGAGTTCGCCGTAGGTGGCGGAGCGGCCGGAGGCGGAATGGATGACCTTCCCTTTTTCGGTGGTGAGCTGGTCGGCGGGCACGCCCCAGGTCTGGGCGGCGGCCTCGATCAACATGACGCGGGCGGTCGCGCCGGCGATGCGCAGGCGCATGTAGTTGTCGGGCGTGGAACGACTGCCGCCGGCGAACTGGGCGCCGACGTCGCTGCGCAGGCCGGCCTGCTCGATGACGATGGTGTTGAAATCAGCGTCGAGTTCCTCGGCCACGATCATCGGGAGGGACGTCTTCACGCCCTGACCGGTCTCGGGATTCTTGGCGAGGATGGTAATGATGTTCTCCGGCGTGATCCGGATGAAGGGGCTCGGGGTGAATTGTTTCGCGGTATCGTCGAGGAGGTTCGCACCTTGGGCGAAGGCGGTGCCGGGCAGGGCGAAGCCGATGGCGAAGCCGCCGCCGGCGAGGGAGGTCACGCGGAGAAATTCGCGGCGGGAGAGGGCTGGGCGTTTCATGACTGGCCTCCCTTCGCGGCGATGGCGGCCGCGTCCTTGATCGCCGCGCGGATGCGAACGTAGGTGCCGCAGCGGCAGAGATTGCCCGCCATCGCGGCGTCGATGTCGGCATCGGTGGGCGTCGGGGTCTGCTTGAGCAGCGCGGCCGCGCTCATGATCTGGCCGGCCTGGCAGTAGCCGCACTGGGCGACGTCGTGCTCGCACCACGCCTGTTGCAACGGATGGGCGCCGGCTGGATCGAGGCCCTCGATGGTGGTGACCGGCGAATTGCCCACGGCGGAAACCGGCATCTGGCATGAGCGCATGGGGACGCCGTTGAGGTGGACGGTGCAAGCGCCGCACAGACCCATGCCGCAGCCGTACTTGGTGCCGGGCAGGTCGAGATTGTCGCGAAGGGCCCACAGAAGGGGCGTGTCGGCGGCCACGTTGATCGTGCGGGCCTGACCGTTAACTTTCAGGGTGTAGGAGGGCATGAGGGGTAAGAGCAGCGCTCACGCTGTGCAGGAGGACCGTGGCGTCAAATGGGGAAGGAGGTGCGTCCGGGAGCGCTAGGATTTCGATGACCCGGGCGGCGCGCTGTTCGTGCCGTCCCGCCAGCGCGGCGGCTCGCCCTTCCACCAGCAGACGAGGCACAACAAGACACACAGGCCTACCACATAGCCGACCCGGACCAGAACAGGATGCGCCCGGAGTAGGACGAGCCCGGTGCCGAGGACGATCGCGAACGCGACCAGGACGACGCGTCCCTGCCAGGTGGTGGGTGCGCCCCAGCCCCAGCCGCGGACTTTGGCGGGAAACCAGGCGCGATGTGGGGGAAGGGGCATGAGCTTAGTGCAGTTTTTTCAGGTGATCGCGAATTTCGGGCGCGAGGCGGTCCAGCGCTTCGCCGCATGCGCGCACCAGGTCGGCCCCAGCGGCACCCTGGCCCTGCACCAACCAGACTTCGGTGTCCTCGCGAGCCACGGCGGTCACGCCCTTCACTTGGGAAAGCGCGGCGGTGATGTCGCGATCCAGGCGGGCGGCGAGGGGATCTCCACGTACGAACTCCGCGGCGGAGATGAAGATCGTCCAGTTCCATTTTCCGGCCGAACGCGTGGCATTGACGCCCAGGACGTCTTTTTCGGCGGTGACACGGATCCATTCCTCGAGAATTTCGCCGTCTTCTGGTGTGATTTGCCGGACCTCGATGGGGGATGCCTTGGCCTTGCCCAGGAGCGGCACGAGCAGAAGGGCGGCCGCGATCACGATCAGAATAATCCAAGGGAAGATTTTCATGACGAGAAGGGAAGGCCCCGGAAAGCACCCGGGAGTTGGCGCCTCGTTCCTGTGGAAATGGCACGGCGACGGGATGTGGCAATCCCTGAGTCGGCACGGATGAACCGGGGCGAGGGCGCTCCGGCTCCACCCAGAGCCACGATCAGAACCGGAGAGAGAACGAGAGAGAGAACGAGAAAGATAAAGAGAAAGAGGAAAGGGGCCGACACCGAGGCCCCCCACTCGCGTCGCTGCGCCCGTCACGGGCTCATCCCGAGGATTCGCCCAACCTTCAAAATTGTGGGCCGGGTGCCCTCACCCGGCATTCCGCCCTCCGTGGGCGAGGTCGTTCGCGCTCAGGGATGTTTTTTTTTGTAGGGGCGCAGACTTGCTGCGCCCTTGGGTTTGTGGATCCCCCGCGATCGGAGGGCGCAGCAAGACTGCGCCCCTACAGCTCCAGCAGCCGCTCGCTGTCTACCTCGTTCTCTTTCTCTTAATCGTAATCTTTCTCTCGTGCTGGTGTCGGTCGCCTGGAGCCGGCCCGCCCCCGGGCCGGTCCGACCGGGGCGAGGGCGCCCCGGCTCCAGGAGGTGAGGGAAGGTTTCCCTTGGGGACTACTTCGAGGCGGTGCTGCGCTTGGTGACCCAATCGATGGTGGCTTGGTCGTTGTCGAAGTTTCGCCAGATCAGACTCAGGAATTCGGCGGGGTGGATGTCGTGTTTCTGGAAAAACTGACGGTCGCCGCCGCAGCAGTACATGAGGTTCGAAGGCAGCTCGCCGCGGAGTTTCGCCTTGGCCTTGGGGAGGAGGCGGGGGAGCCAGGCGATGCCGTTCACGGCGTCGGTCTTGGCCGGCATCGAGCTGGCATCGATCACGTGGGTGGATGCCTTGCCGTGCTGGACGTTGAGGAAGTAGTCGCGGCGAACGAGTTCGATGGCGAGGGCGCGGTCGTAACCCGGTTCGCCATAGCCCTGTTGGTCCTCGGCGTAGTCGAAGAGATTTTGGACGCTGAGCCCGTTGGCCGCGAGCCAGGCGCGTTCGTCGGCGGTGAAGAATTTCTGCTGGTCGGTGATCCCCGATGCGTAAAGTTTGACGGCCTGATCGAAGAGGGAGCGGAAGGTGTCCGAGAAGCTATAGTGTTTCATGGGGAAGGGATCAATTGAAGTGGCAGGGCAGGGAAACCTTGGATGGGGGAAAAGGCAAACAGGGCGCGCGGGTTTGCGTTTGTCGCAGGCGGATTGCCGAGGGGAAGCTGGCGGCCTGGTGACGCGGGAGGAGGAGACCCGCCATGGGAATCGGCATTTGGGGTTTGGCGTTTTTGAGGCGGAGTGATGAATTGCAGGCCGGCATGAGGCATCTCTTTTCCTATCGGCACTACCGGCTGCCGTTGCGCGTTCCGTTGCGCACGGCGCATGGCCTGTGGGCGGAGCGCGAGGGAATTTTGTTGCGCGTGGAGGACGTGCGGGGGCGGCTCGGCTTCGGGGAAATCGCGCCGATTCCCTGGTTTGGCACCGAGACGCTCGCCGAGGCGGAGGAAATTTGTGCGAAGTGGGGCGACCGTGTCGACGAGTCGGCGCTGGCGGACGTGCCGGAGCGAATGGGGTGCGTGCGGTTCGCGCTCGCGGAGGCGCTGCGCGCGCTTGGAACGGATCCGGATGACGGACCAACCGGGGACAAGGTGGAAGGCGGTCCGCTGGAATCGACGGGATGGCGCGTGCCCTTGACGGCGTTGTTGCCGGCGGGCCGCGGGGCGGTGACGATGCTGATGGAACGCCTCGAGGCTGGCTGGTTGTCTTTCAAATGGAAGGTGGGCGTGGGCGATTTGGACCAGGAACTGGGGATGCTGGATGAGCTGATCGAGCGGTTGCCGGCGTATGCGAAGCTTCGGTTGGACGCAAATGGAGCGTGGACGCGAAGGCAGGCGACGCGATGGTTGGAGCGTTGTGCGGAGCGTCCGGTGGAATTTGTGGAGCAGCCGGTGGCGCCGGGGGATGGAGACGGGCTGTTGGGGCTGGCGCTGGATTACCCCGTGAAGCTGGCGTTGGACGAATCCGTGGTGCGTTTGTCGCAGGCGCGAGAATGGCAGGCGCGTGGCTGGCCGGGGGTGTTTGTGATCAAACCGGCGCTGGCGGGCCCGATGGCGGAACTGGCGGATTGGCATGCGGGGACGTCACCGGATGTGGTGCTGTCGAGTGCGATCGAGACCGCGTTGGGACGGGCGCAGATCCTGCGTTTTGCGGCCGGGCATCTTCGAGGAATGTTGAAACGTTCACCCGGATTCGGGGTGGGGGATTTGTTCGGCGACCGGCGTTGGGACGGCCCCGCGGCGGGACCCATGCTGGACGCCGCATGGAATGGCGGGGTGGATCCTGAAGCGTTGTGGAGGAGCGCGGGTGAAGTTTGAATTCGCGAAGTCGACCCTGATTTGAACGAACATGACACGTCTTGAATTCAGTCAGAAGCTCGCGGCGTGGCGCGGCGACGGAGCGGCCCCGCGTCCGGCTGGACCGATGATGGTCTGCGAATCGGCCCCACGGCGATTCATGGCTCGTTTTGCCGAGGCGGCGGCGGGAACGGGCGCGGTGTTCCTGGGTGACCCGGCGTGGGGTGCCCCCGAGCGGGAGCAGGTGGCGCGGTTGATGGAAGGGGAAGCGGGCCGCGGAACGCCAGAGGCTGAACGAGGATGGTTGATGATTCCGACGGGAGGAAGCTCGGGGCGGCTGAAGTTTGCCCGGCATGATCAGGATACGGTCGAGGCGGCGGTCGGGGGATTCGTGCGACATTTCGGGCTGAAGCGGGTCAATGCGGTCGGGATGCTGCCGCTCCATCATGTGAGCGGGCTGATGGCCTGGCTGCGGAGCGTCCTGACCGGCGGTGACCATATTGAGGTGGATTGGAAAGCGGTGGAAGCCGGGGCGGTTCCCACGCTGCCCGCCCGGGCGCAGGGATGGGTGATCTCGCTGGTGCCGACGCAGCTCGAGCGCCTGATGCGACATCGCGCCGCGACCGAGTGGCTGGCGCAGTTTCGCATCCTGTTTCTCGGGGGCGCGCCGGCCACGGCGGGGCTGCTGGACCGTGCGGCGGCGGCGGGGATGCGAGTTTCGACGGGTTATGGCATGACCGAGACGCTGGCGATGGCCGCGGCCTTGCGTCCGGAGGAATTCCTCGCCGGCGTCCGGAGTTGTGGCACCGCGCTGCCCCATGCGCGCGTTGCGGTGTCGGCGGAGGGGATGATCTCAGTTGGGGGCGATTCGCTCTTTCGCGGTTATTTTCCGGCGTGGCGCGAAGCGGGCGACTTTGGCACCGCGGATCTGGGATGCCTTGATGAGCGCGGCCACCTGCACGTGCGGGGCCGGGCCGATGCGGTCATCATTACTGGCGGGGAAAAAGTGCATCCCGCGGAGGTCGAAGCAGTGTTGCGCGATACCGGGGCGTGCGCGGAGATCGTGGTCGTGGGTGTGCCGGATGAGGAATGGGGACAGGCGGTGGTAGCGGCGTATCCGGCAAAGCAGGAGTTTGACCCGGCGAAGGTCGAAGGGGCGGCCGGCCGCGGGTTGTCGCCCTGGAAACGACCGAAGCGGTACATCCCCCTTGCGGAGTGGCCGCTGAATGACGCGGGAAAAGTGAACCGGGCGCGGGTGCAGGAATTGGTTGCGATTCATGCTGCCGGCCTGGGAGGGAAATGAAGTATTGATTCGGGGTGGACGAAACGGGGGTTACGGGTAGGCATCGACGGGTGATGAGCTCGATGACGAAATCCGAAATTGCCGCGGTGCTGACCGAGATCGGGGTGTTGTTGGAATTGAAGGGGGAGAACCCGTTCAAGACGCGCGCCTACCAGACCGGGGCGCGGGTCGTGGAGGCGATGCCGGAGGAGGAGCTTCAGCGCCGGATGGCGGAAGGTTCGCTCGGCGAAGTCAAAGGCCTGGGGGAAGCGCTGGTGCAAAAAATCACGGAGCTGGGCACGACCGGAAAACTGGAGTTTTTCGAGAAGTTGAAGGCGTCGTTGCCGCCGGGGTTGCTGGAGCTGATGTCCATTCCCGGCGTCGGCCCGAAGAAGGTGAAAGCGTTGCACGACAAGCTCGGGATCGAGTCGATCGCCGCGCTGCAGGCCGCGTGCGTGGCCGGGAAGGTCGCGGAACTCGAGGGGTTTGGCGCCAAGACCCAGGAAAAAATCCTGCAGGGAATTCGCAACCGCGAGGCGTATGGACGGCGGCACCTGTGGATTTCCGCGTCGGAGGCCGCCGCGCCGATCCTGGCGGGATTGAGGAGCCTGCCGGCGGTGCAGCAAGTCGAGTCGTGTGGGAGCATGCGACGCCGGATGGAAACGGTGGGCGACCTGGATTTTCTCGTGGCCACGACGGATCACGCGCCGGTGGTGGCGTGGTTCGTGTCCCAGCCGGAAGTGCAGGAGATCACGGCTCAGGGGGAATCGAAGGCCAGCGTGCGACTGAAGTCGGGCCTGCAGGCGGACCTGCGGCTGGTGCCGCCCGAGCAATTTGTGTTCACCCTGCACCACCTGACGGGCTCGAAGGATCACAACGTGCAGATGCGGCAGCGCGCCCTGGCGCGAGGCCTGAGCCTCAGCGAGTGGGGGCTGTTTCCCGCGGACCAGAAACACGGACCGACGGAAAAAGCCGACGAAGTGAAGCCCGCGCTCCGGAAAGGCGAAGCCGAGGGAGTCGGACCAATTCGCAGCGAGGCGGAATTGTTCCGGGCATTGGGCTTGGATTTTATTCCGCCGGAATTGCGTGAAAGTTTGGGGGAGATCGAGGCGGCGGAACAGGGAGCGCTGCCCCGGCTCGTGGAGGAAGCCGAGATTCGCGGCGTGTTTCACAATCACACGACGGCGTCGGACGGCCATAACACGCTCGAGGAAATGACGGCGGCGGCGGAGGCACTGGGATTCGAGTACCTCGGGATTGCGGATCATTCAAAATCCAGCGTGCAGGCGCGGGGGCTGGACGAGGGGCGGCTGCTCGACCAGGTCGCGATGATCCGGCGGTTGAATGAATCGCGGAAATTCAAGACCTGGGTATTTGCGGGGACGGAGTGCGACATCCTGCCGGACGGGCGGCTTGATTTTGGCCCGGAGATCCTGGCGCAGCTGGATTACGTGGTGGTCTCGATCCATTCGTCGTTCCGCCAGGACCGGGAAACGATGACCAAACGTATCATCCGGGCCATCGAGCAGCCGCACGTGACGATGCTCGCGCACCTCACGGGGCGGCTGCTGTTGGAGCGTGAAGGGTACGACGTGGATGCGGAAAAGGTCATCGACGCGGCGATCGCGAATGGCGTGGCGATTGAGATCAACGCGAACCCGTACCGGCTCGACATGGACTGGCGCCATTGGCGAAAGGCGGCCGGGAAGGGCCTGCTCACGTCGATCAATCCCGACGCGCATCGCGTGAGCCAATTGGAATTCTTTCGAACCGGCGTCGGCGCGGCGCGCAAGGGCTGGCTGGAGAAGGGAAGCGTGGTGAACACGAGACCGCTCGCCGACATTCAGTCCTGGTTGAAAGGTCGGAAATAGCGGGACGCGGCTCGCGGTCGGCGGGTTGTTGATCGGCTCGGTCCCGCGACCGGCCCGGGGCTAGTCGTAGCGACGACGGAGATTGCTGGGGAGGAGGCCGAGTTCCTCGCGATACTTGGCGACGGTGCGCCGGGCGATCTTGAGGCCCTTTTCCTGGAGGAGGCCGACAATTTCCTGATCGCTGCGCGGCGCGCCCGGATCCTCGCCGGCGATGATGTCGGCGATCATTTCCTTCACGCTCGTGTTGGCGACGGAGGCGCCCGCCTCGGACTGGTAGCCCGAGGTGAAGAAGAACTTCATCTCGAAGACGCCGTGCGGGGTCTTGATGTACTTGTTGGCGAGGGCGCGGCTGACGGTGGTTTCGTGCACGCCGATGATGTCGGCGATCTGGGTCATCGTGAGCGGCTTGAGCTTGGAGACGCCCTCGGCGAAGAACTCGCTCTGGTGCTTGATGATCTCGCGGGTGATGCGCTCGATCGTGCGCTGGCGCTGCTCGATGGCGTTGATGATGAACTTGCCCGAACGGAGTTTTTCCCGGAGGTAATCGCTCTCCTGCTTGCTGAGCTTGCCCTTGGCGATGAGTTCGCGGTAGGTGCCGCTGAGGCGCAGGCGGGGAATGTAATCCTGATTCAGGTGGATGACCCATTCGCCGTTGTCGTTTTCGACGGTGACATCCGGCACGACGACGCGGTTCGAGTCATCGGCGAAGCGCCGGCCGGGCGCGGGATCGAGGGTGCCGATGATCCCGATGGCATCCTGGATAATCTCGGGGGAAAGGCCCATCTTGCGGGAAAGGTCCGGAATGCGTCGGCGCACGAGGAGGTCGAAATGATCGCGCACGATGCGGGCGGCGACGGTCTTGCCGCGGCCCTGGTGGTTGAGCTGGATGAGGAGGCAGTCGCCGAGGTTTTCCGCGCCGATGCCGGGCGGATCGAAGGTCTTCAGGAGTTTCGCGGCGGCCTGCACGACCTCGAGGGGCAGGTTGCTGAGCAGGGCGAGATCGGGAAGGGTGGAGGTCAGGTAGCCGCGATCATCCAGGCTGCCGATGAGATAGCGGAGCGCCTCGTGGGTGGGGGCGGAGCAGTCGGCCATCTCGGCCTGCTCCATGAGGTGCTGTTGCAGGGACGTCTCGGTGGTGAGCGAGTCGTAGAAGTGCTGCCGGCGCTCGTCCTCCTCGCTGGTGGTCTGGCGAACGCCGCCGGCGTCGGACATGTGGTCGCGCCAGTCCTGGCCGATGCGTTCGAGCATCTGCAGGTCCTGGGAAAAATTCATTTCCTCGCGCGGGTCCGCGTCATGGCCGGAGGATTCGTCACCGCTGCGGGCGTCCTTCTCGAGGCTGACATCGTCCATCGGAAGCTCCTCGAGGGTGGGATTGGCCTGGAGTTCCTCCTGGATGGTGGCGCGGAGGTCCAGCGCGGCGACCTGCAGGATCTTGAGGGATTGCCGCATCTGCGGCGCCAGCATCAATTGCTGGGTCTGCCGCTGCTGGAAGCTGTGGCTGAGTCCGGGGCCGCTCATTCGGTCATGAGGGTGGGCCCGTTATGCGCGAGCCTGGAACGTGGTGGGAAAGGACGGCACCGACCCGGGCTTTTCCGGGGGGAAAATCTCGGCCAGGTAGACGGCGAGCTTTTCGTTGGTGGGGCCGTAGCGATCGCTGTAAAGGTAGAGCTCGAGATCGGTGAGGAGCTCGTAGGCCGACTGGTAGCGGCGGTCGCGGTCGCGCTGGAGGATGCGGGCGAGAATGCCCTCGAGCTTGGGGTCGATGTCGGCGCGGAGGGAAGCGAACCGCGGGAGGGGCATCGTGAGGATGTTGCGGCGGGACTCGAGCCGGCTGGAGCCGCGGAAGATGTTGCGACCAAGCAGGGTCTCGGTGAGCACGATGCCGAGGGAAAAGAGATCGGAGCGGCCGTCGGTGACGGCGTAGCTGGCGCCCTCGGTGGACAGGTACTCGTCCTTGCCCGGGATCACCTTGCCCTCCTCGTTGTACATCAGGTCGAGGGCCTTCGCGATGCCGAAGTCGGTGAGCTTCACGTCGCCCTCCACGGCGAGCATGACATTTTTCGGGTTCACGTCGCGATGGACGATGCCAAGCAGGCGGCCCTCCGCGTCGCGCTTGTTGTGGGCGTAGTTCAACCCGCGGCAGACGCGGGATGCAATGAAGACGGCCATGTCGATCGGGACGGCGCGACCGAGCTCGGCATGGCGCTCGATGAACTGCTCCAGATTCACGCCGCGGACGAATTCCATGGTCATGAAATATTGTCCGCCGATCTGGCCGAGGTGGTAGGTCTGGACGATGTTGGTGTGGATGAGATCGGCGACCAGGCGCGCCTCGCCGATGAAGTTCTTCTGGAACTCGGGGATGCTGGAATATTCCTCCCGGATCAGTTTGATGGCTACCACCTTGCGAAAATTGCCGGAGCCCTTTTGGGTGGCCTCGTACACCACGCCCATGCCGCCCTCCGCGAGCTTGCGGGTCAGGTCATACTCGAGTTCGGAAAAGATGTTTTTGAGTGCTGACACGAGCGAAGAAAAGCGGCGCCGCCGGGTGGTGGCAAGAGTTCTGCGAGAATATTGCACGGTTCCTGCTTCGAACTTGCGCGGGCGGGAAGACGGGCAGGTTGACAGCGGAAATCGCGCGCCTAGGTTGCGCGCCATGATCAGCCTTACGTCACGCGCCGCACGGCAAGTGCAGACGATGCATGCCGCCCAGGGGGATGCGCAGAAGAAACTGCGCGTTTTCGTCGAGGGTGGCGGATGCTCGGGATTTCAATACGGCATGTCGTTCGACTTGCCCAAGGCGGATGACCAGACGTTTGAAACGGAGGGAGTGCAGGTGTTGTTGGATCCGACGAGCCTGGCATACCTGAACGGCACGACCATTGATTTCGACGACGGCCTGCAGGGGAAGGGTTTCGAGATTCGAAACCCGAATGCGCAGAGCACGTGCGGCTGCGGCAAGTCGTTTAATTAAGTCGGTGAATCCGACGGCGGGGCGAGCTTGCTCGCCCTTGTACGCGCGCCGCGATCGAGAAGAGGACCGAGCAAGCTCGGCCCCCACCGTGGGGAGAGCGGGCGGATCGGTGAATCCCTTATGTTCAGGCCATCGCTTCGTGCAGGGCGACGATGCCGCACGTGAGCGGCGTGGCCTTGACGGTGGCGAAACCCGCCTGGCGGATCTCGCTGCTCATGGCGGCGCGCCCCGGGAACTGTTCGATCGAGCCGCACAAGTATTCGTAGGCGGAGCGATCCCCGGTGACGATACCCGCCACGGCGGGAAGGATGTATTTCAGGTAACCGTAGTAGAAGGGTCGGAACCAGAAATACGGCTGGGAAAACTCGAGGACGAAGAGGCGCCCGCCGGGGCGGAGGACGCGGCGCATTTCCGACAACGCGCGGTGGCGGTCGGCCATGTTGCGCAGGCCGAAGGCGATGGTGACGGCATCAAAGCTTTGGTCAGGCAAGGGGAGGGCCAGACCGTCGCCCTGTTTGAATTCGATGTGGGCCCAGCGGGTCTGGCGCCCTCGTTTTGCCAGTGCCTCGTCCAGCATGGGTTGACAGAAGTCCATGCCGGTCAACTGCGTGCCCGGGGCGAGCCCATCGGCGAGGGCGAATGCCACATCGCCACTGCCGGTGGCGAGGTCGAGGATGGTTTGGGCTCCGGAGTCGCGGACGGCGCGGACGAGGGTTTGGCGCCACCAGAAATCGATGCCGCCGCTCAGGAGGTGATTGGCCACATCGTAGCGGCGCGCGATGCGCGCAAACATGGAGTTGACGGCCGTGGGATCGGGCATGGCGGGTGGCAAGGCTTTGTGCGGCTTTGCGATTGACGCAAGCACTGGCTGGTGAATTATTTGGGCCAGAAAGCTCCACGGAATCATTTTAAACCCCCGCCAAGCCATGTCCACAAACCTGACCAAACGTGAGATCGTCCTGGAAATCTACGAGAAGACCGGGTTTCCGCAGAAACAAATTCAAGACACGGTCCAGATGACCCTTGATATCGTGATGGATGCGCTGGCTGCCGGCCGGAATGTCGAGCTCCGCAACTTTGGCGTGCTCGAGGTGCAGGTCCGAAAGGCCCGGGTTGGCCGCAATCCGAACAAGCCGGAAACGGAAGTCGTGATTCCCGAGCGCGCGGTGGTGAAGTTCAAGTCCGGCAAGATTTTGAAGCAGAAGATCAAGGCGTTGAGTCTCGAGAAACTGAAATCGAATCCGCCGCCGCCGGCTTCGGCTGACTAAGCGCCGCCGTCAGGCATGGCCGGCTTTCAGTCGCTTCCTGGCTTCCGGGACTTCTACCCGGGGGATTTTTCCCGTCGTCAGCACATCTTCCGGGGCTGGCGTCAGGCCGCGACGTCGTTTGGGTTCCAGGAGTACGATGCCCCGGTGTTGGAGCCGCTGGAGCTGTACACGACGAAATCGGGCGACGAGATCGAGGGGCAGTTGTTCAGTTTCACGGACAAGGGCGGTCGGGAGGTTTCATTGCGTCCGGAGATGACGCCCACGGTTTGCCGGATGGTGGGCGCGAATGCCAATGCGCTGAAAAGGCCGATCAAGTGGTTCAGCATCGCGGAGTTTTACCGCTATGAGCGGGCGCAGAAGGGGCGGTTGCGCGCCTTTAACCAGTTCAATGCCGACATTTTTGGCGAGGCGGGCCCGGAGGCGGAGATCGAGCTGATCGCCTTGCTCATCCAGTGCCTGGCGGGGTTCGGGCTGACGAAGGACGATTTTTATGTGCGGCTGAGCGATCGGAACCTGTGGTTCTTCTATCTGGAGGCGCTTGGGTTCGATGAGGCGCAAACGCGCGGGATCCTCAGTGCGGTGGATCGTTACGAGAAGATGGGTGACGATGCGTTCAAGGGTTACACCGAGGCGCACGGGGTGCTGGCGGAAGAGAAGAAGGAGAAGATTCTCGGATTTCTGAAGATCAAGGGATTGGTCGAGCTGGAAGCGGCGCTCGCGCCGTTCACGTCCGAAAAAATATCGGGCCGGCTCGCGGATTGGCGCAAGGTCCTCGGTGGCGTGGGCGCGATGGGGCTGGCTGATTTCATTGCCGTGGACCTCGGCGTCGTGCGCGGATTGGCTTACTACACCGGATTCGTGTTCGAGGCGTTTGACCGCAAGGGCGATTTGCGCGCCCTGGCGGGAGGCGGGCGTTACAATGATTTGGTGAAGAAGCTGGGCGGACCGGACCTGCCCGCCGTGGGTTTTGCCATTGGCGACGTGACGACCGGCCTGTTGCTCGAACAGCGCGGTCTGGCCCACGCGTATGTCAACTCGCCGGATGTTTACGTGGTGATCGGCGGCGAGCCGGAGCGCGCGGCGGCATTCGGGGACATCCAGACGCTGCGCGCGGCGGGACTTCGCGTGGAATATCCCTTCAAGGAACTGGCCTTCGGCAAGCAGTTCAAGGCGGCGTCGGAATCGGGCGCGAAGCTTGCCCTGATTTACGGCGGAGATGAACTGGCGAAGGGCGTGGTGAAAATTCGCAATCTCGGCGATCGCAGTGAGAGCGAGGTGCCGCGGGCGGACGTGCTTGCCGCGGTTCAACGCCTGCTGGCTCAAAAGTAGGCGTGCCTTGCACGGTTCAGAATCCGGATATGCGTGGTGACGGATACTTCGCGACGAGGCTGATGAACCGGACACGTCCTGGCCCCCGAGGCCGAATCCGCATGGAAAATACCTCTAACCCTCGCTATCGTCTTCCTGAGTGCAGCCAAGGATTCACGGGGGCGGCGCCCGTTGGTCCTTTTCCTTGGATCCTCCGCACGGCTCAGGATGATGACGATGGCAGGGGTATTTTGTATGCTCGAACGCTCGTCTCCTCTCCGCAGACCACCGCCCAGCGGTTGCGTCTGGTCTCGGCGATGACCTGCTGAAAATGTCCGATATCATTCCCAGCCTTGGTCGGGTGTTGATACTGTTGGCCGCGCTTTATGGCGTGTGCGCGGTGGGAGCGCATTATTTGTCGCTCGACATGATTTTCCCGCGACCGCCGCTGAAGTACGCGCCGGGGCCGGAGATCATCCGGCTCACGGCGCCGGATGGAACGGTACTGGCGGCGCGCCATTGGCCCAATCCTTCCGCCAAGCACACGCTGCTCTACCTGCATGGCAACTATGAGGATCTGGGCAGCTTGGATGAGTATATCCCGGGACTGGTGGAGATGGGGTATGCCGTGTTCGCCTTTGATTATCGCCGTTATGGGCTGAGCGCCGGCACGCCTAGTGAAGAGAATTTATATTCCGACACGTTGTTGGCGTACGATCATCTGCGCACGCAGCTACGCGTGCCCGCGGATCGCATCGTGGCGTTTGGCTATTCGCTCGGCGGCGGACCCGCGGTGGAGCTGGCGCGGCAGCGACCGGTGGCGGGCTTGATTTTGCAGGGCGCGTTTGTCAGCGCCTATCGCGTGATGACGCGGGTGCCGGTGTTCCCGGGGGACAAGTTTGCCAATCTGGGGAAGATGGCGGGGCTCCGTTGCCCGGTGATGGTGATTCATGGCACGGCCGATGGCACGGTTCCCTTCTGGCATGGTCAGGCGCTCCACGGAGCGGTCACCTCGCGCAAAGTGAGCCTCTTTGTCGAGGGCGGTCCGCACGCCGGGCTGGCCGATTTCACGGGCCCGCGTTACGCGGAGGAGCTCCGGAAGTTCACCGACTCGTTGTGATTGGCGGATGGATCGCTGATCCGGCCTGATGGCTGGGGGGCGTCGCTTGCGGCGACCCCGTGCCTAAGGTCGGCGCAAGCGCCGACCCTACAAGGTATGGGTAAGAGGGGACTCAGGGATCCCGCCCGACCGGTTACTCCAAATCGTGGGGGCCGAAGGCGGCGGGGAGGAGGGAATGGATGGTGCGGTCGATGCGCTCGGGACCGTCGCAGAAGGAGACGACGCGGATTGTCGGACCAAACTCGTAGATCACTTGACGGCAGGCGCCGCAGGGAGCGGTGGCGGTTTTTGTCGGCGTGTAGACGACCACGCATTGGAATTTTCGCTCGCCGGCGGAAACGGCGTTGAAGATCGCCGAGCGCTCAGCGCAGTTGCAGAGGCCGTACGACGCGTTCTCCACGTTGCAACCGGAGAAGATTTTTCCCGATTCGGTCAGCACGGCGGCGCCGACGTGAAATCGGGAGTAGGGCGCATACGCGCGGCCGGCGGCGGTTTTGGCGGCGGCCTTCAGTTGCTTCAGTTGGGCGGCGGTTGGCATTAAAGGGGGTGGAGCTGCTGGTGGGGAATCGGGGTGATGGCTGCGGCGGCGAGAATTTAATACCGCCTGCCAGCAGCCTCCTACAAGGCAAACTCCTGTTTGATCTGGGCGAAGGTGTTAATGGCAAAGGCGAGGTCTTCGCGGGAGTGCGCGGCCGAGACCTGGGTGCGGATGCGGGCCTGGCCTTGGGCCACCACGGGGAAGAAGAAGCCCACGGCGTAGATACCGAGCTCGAGGAGGCGGGCGGATACTTTTTGCGCGAGCACGGCGTCGCCGAGCATGATGGGCACGATGGGATGGGTGCCGGGCCGGATGGTCAGGCCGGCTTTGATGAGGCCTTCGCGATAGAACCGGGTGTTGTCATGGAGCTTGTCGCGCAGCGCGGTGGAGGCGGTCAGCATCTCGAGGCACTTGAGCGTGGAACCGGCGACGACGGGCGGGATGGTGTTGGAGAAAAGGTACGGCCGGGAGCGCTGGCGGAGCAGGTCGATGATTTCCTTGCGGCCTGAGGTATAGCCACCGCTGGCGCCACCCAAGGCCTTGCCGAGCGTGCCGGTGAAGATGTCGACGCGGCCCATCACGCCGCAGTGCTCATGGGTGCCGCGCCCGGTTGCGCCCATGAAACCGGCGGCGTGGCTATCGTCGACCATGACGATGGCGTGGTATTTGTCCGCGAGATCGCAGATGCCGCGGAGATTCGCGATCGTGCCGTCCATGGAGAACACGCCGTCGGTGGCGATGAGCTTGAAGCGGGCGTGGGCGGCGTCGGCTTCCCTCAGCTTCGCCTCGAGGTCGGCGAGATCGTTGTTTTTGTAGCGGTAACGCTGCGCCTTGCAGAGCCGGATGCCGTCGATGATCGAGGCGTGGTTGAGTTCGTCGGAGATGACGGCGTCCTCGGCGCCGAGCAGCGTTTCAAACAGGCCGCCGTTGGCGTCGAAGCAGGAGGAGTAGAGGATGGTGTCGTCGGTGCCGAGGAAGCGGGCGAGCGCGGCCTCGAGATCCTTGTGGATTTCCTGGGTGCCGCAGATGAAGCGGACGGAGGCCAGGCCATAGCCCCAGCGGTCGAGGGCCTGGTGGGCGGCGGCGATCAGGTCGGGGTCATCGGCAAGGCCAAGGTAGTTGTTGGCGCAGAGATTCAGGACCCTCTGCCCAGTCGCCACGGCGATGTGCGCGGTCTGATGGGTGGTGATGATGCGCTCACGTTTGGTGAGTCCGGCGGCGTCGATCTCCCCGAGGGTTCGCTTCAGATGCTCGGTGAAAAGGGGGTTCATGGGTGGAAGGGTTGGGAAATCGGACGGAGTCGCAAGCGGTGGTCTTGTTTAACCGAATCGGTTGAAAATACAGAAAAGAACCGGAACGGTTAACTAATTGACAAGTTAACCGGAACGGTTAACAACTAAGGGCATGAAATACCTGGCCGTCATTGGTGACGTGGTGGACTCCAAAAGGGTGAAGGGGCGCAAGGAGTTCCAATCGCAGCTGGCGGATGTCCTGAAGCGAGCGAGCCAGCGCAATGCAGCCCTGGTGTCCCCGTACACCATCACGCTGGGGGATGAATTTCAGGCGGTGTACCGCCAGGCCGACCGGCTGTTTGTCGACCTGTTTGCGATCCTGCGGGAGGTTCATCCGGTGGAGGTGCGGTTTGCCGTTGGTTTGGGTGAGCTGAGCACGGCGATCAACCCGAAGCAGGCGCTCGGCATGGACGGACCGGCTTTTCACCGGGCGCGCGAAGGGATCATCGGGCTTAAGAAAACCGAATTCCGCCTCAGGATCCAGGGGGATGATTCGGGGATCGAGTCCGTCTTCGATCCCTGGAGGCTGATTAATCATCTGCTCAACCTGGTGAGTCACAAGACGGGCAGTTGGGGGAGGAACCGCTGGCACATCCTGAGTGGACTGCTGACCGGGCGAACCGTCGCTGAGCTCGAGGAGGAGCTGAAAATCAGCAGGGTCGCGGTGTATAAAAACATCAACGCGGCCGCGCTGGACGAGATCAAGGAGTCGTGCGATGAAATCACGCGGTTCCTGAACCAGGAACTGAAAAAGCAATGAGCACCGTCTTTCTGGTCTTCGCGAATCTCTGGCTGGCGACGCGGCTGGTCATCCTGTTTCGCGACCATGCGGTCGAGGGGAGGATGTGGTTGCTCAAGTCCGTGATCGAACTGGGAGCATTGGGTGTCCTTTATCCCTTCAGTGCGACGTGGGTGGTCGCGGCGGTAGCCGTGGTGGGGTTGAATGGAATTGGTTTTGGCCTGGAGCGGCGGGGTGGTCGCCGGGATTTTGCCCGCCTTGTGCTCGGGTTGGTTGGGCTGACGGTGTGGAGCGTGGTGTTCTCGCCGCGGCTGGGCTTGGGATTTCGGCCGCACCTGAGCGCCTGGCTGGCGGCGTTGGAGTCGTGGACCACGCTGGCCTCGGGCCTGGCGCTGGGAGGGAGCGTCGGGTTTCAACTCGTGCTTTTCGGCCTGTTGATTTCCGCCAATGAAGCGAATCTCGTGATCCGGGCGGTGTTTGACTCGCTGGATTTGAAACCGCGTTCGATGCCGGCGGGTGGCGGGGTGGTGGACGTCGGTGAGTTCAATCGCGGCCGGGTGATCGGCATCCTCGAGCGCATATTGCTTTATGCGTTCGTGCTGCAGGGGCAGTACGGCGCGATCGGTTTCGTTTTGGCGGCGAAGGCGTTCACGCGCTTCAAGGCACTGGATGACCGGGCGTTTGCGGAGTATGTGCTGATCGGGACGTTGTTGTCGGCGTGCCTGGCGCTGCTGACCGGCGGGGTGGTCAGGTGGTTGCTGGCAGCCTGACCTGATTTCGATACTGGATGAATTGAGTCGCTCCAAATGTGGGCGGGGTGCCCTCACCCCGCGAGGCATCGCAACCGCTACACAGCCGCGGGGTGAGGGCACCCCGCCCACAGCCCGGCCCCGAGGAGGCTCCTACAATTCAGGGGACCCTTATTCCCAGTTCAGGATGATTTTGCCGGAGCGGCCGGAGCCCATGAGTTCGAAGCCTTGTTGGAATTCGGCCACGGGCAGCCGGTGGGTGATGACAGGAGTGATGTCCATGCCGCCCTGCACGAGGGCGGTCATCTTGTACCAGGTCTCGAACATCTCGCGGCCGTAGATGCCTTTCAGGTGAAGCATTTTGAAAACGATCTTGTTCCAATCGACCGTGGCTTCGCCGGGATGAACGCCGAGCAGGGCGATGCGTCCACCCATGACCATGTTGTCGATCATCTGGTTCAGCGCGGACGGGTTACCGGACATTTCCAGACCGATGTCGAAGCCCTCGGTCATCCCGAGTTCGTTGTGCCAGACCTCGGAAAGGTTCTCGCGAGCCACGTTCACGGCGCGGATCGGGCCGAGTTTCTTGGCAAGTTCGAGACGGCTGTCGTTGATGTCGGTAATCACAATGTGGCGGGCGCCGGCGTGCTGGGCCACGGCGATGGCCATGCAACCGATGGGGCCGGCGCCGGTGATGAGGACGTCCTCCCCGACCATGTCGAAGGAGAGAGTGGTGTGGACGGCGTTGCCGAGCGGGTCGAAGCAGGAGACCACGTCGGTGTTCAGGCCGGCGGGGATTTTCCAGACATTCGTGGCGGGGATGGAAACGTACTCGGCGAAGGCGCCGTCGCGGTTCACGCCCACGCCGATGGTGTTGGGGCAGAGGTGGCGGCGGCCCGCGAGGCAGTTGCGGCAGTGGCCGCAGACGATGTGTCCCTCGCCGGTGACGAGCTGGCCCTTGGAAAAACCGGTGACGCCATCGCCAACGTCCTCGACGCTGCCGACGTATTCGTGGCCGATCACCAGCGGCGGCTTGATGGTGCGGGCGGCCCAGGCATCCCACTTGTTGATGTGGACGTCGGTGCCACAGATGGAGGTTTTCCGGATCTTGATCAGCACATCGTTGAGGCCCGGGCGGGGCACGGGGACATCGGTCATGACCAGACCGGGGCCCGGGGCGGGCTTCACGATGGCGCGCATGATGGAGGGCATGTGGAGGGGTTGTTTCGCCTCAAGCTAAGCGGGGTCACTTATGACACAACTGCAGAACGGGTGGACGGGGCGGAGGCGCTGAGGGAGGGACTCACTGACGGGCAGAGGGTGGGGGCGGAGGCGGGGGCGTGGAGGTAGGGGCCGAGGTGGCTCGGTGCTTGGGCGATGGATGGCGGACACGGCGGAGACCGAGCGAGCTCGACCCCTACCGCCGAAGAAGAGGGCGATGGCGCGGCGGGAGACGGAGAGGACCGAGCGTATTTGATCTCCCCTTTTTCTTCATGGTAGGCCCGGTGCTTGCGCCGACCTTGCATGCGAGGTCGCCGCTAGCAACGACCCTGCATCGATCAGGCGAGGGTAGGAGACTCCACACGACAGAATCGAAGCGAAGGCCCCGCGGGAGCTCGGACCTCCGCGGGGTATGGTCGGGGGCGGGGAATTATGGCGCGTCGAGGTGGCGCCAGAGGTACCAGCTGGCGACGGAGCGGTAGGGTTGCCAGCGGCGCGCGTGGCGGAGAATGACCTCGGGGGAAGGGCTGGTGCGCTTGCGGTAGAGTTGTTGGAAGGCGAGCCGGATGGCGAAGTCGCCGGTGGGCATCACGTCGGGGCGACCAAGGTGGAAGATCAGCAGCATGTGAACGGTCCACGGTCCGATGCCGCGCACGGCGGTGAGGCGCGTGATGAGTTCGTCGTCGGGCAATTTCCGGGCGGCGGCCAGGGACGGAACGGTGCCGTCGACGCAGCGGGCGGCGAGATCCCGGACGGCGAGAAGCTTCGCGCGGGACAGGCCGGCGGTGCGGAGTTCGGTGTCGGTGGCGGCGCCGAGGGATTCGGGGGTGGCGCCGCCGTGTTTGGCGAGTTCAGCCAGCACGCGGCGATGAATCGTTTCCGCGGCGCGGCCATGGAGTTGTTGGTAGACGATCGAGCGGAGGAGGGCCGGAAAGAGATTGCGGGTGGGATGCCGTTCCAGGGCGAAGGGGCCGACCCGGGTGATCAGCGCGTCCATGACGGGGTCGGCGCTGCGGAGATGGGCGAGGGCGGCGGTGGGGTCGAACGCGAAGGAGGACTTCATGGATTCGGCTTTGGAGGAGGGGGCCAGCGGATTCAGGCCTGGTCTGAAATTCATCCGAAGGCTCAGGGTCTGCGACCTGAAACCGCTGAAGCACTCCTCAATCATCGGGAAATTGAAACATTTCCCACCGTTATCCTGAGAAATAGGATCAAGCGCTGAGCGGTTGCCTAGTAAGCGCCCGCCCGTCCTTCCCCTTGGATCCTTCGCTCTGCTCAGGATGACGGTGGCGGGTTTACTCTCCAGAGTTTATCTCCGCGACTCGTGGATCCTTCACTGCGTCCGGGATGACGGTGGGGGAGGTTAAGGTATTTCTAATAGGGAGGCGGCTCACAGGCTCAACATTCGTTCAGTGCGAATCGCCCAGAATCGCCAGCAAGCTTGCTGGCCCCCGTAGAGGAAGGAGGCTATTCCGACAGGAGTTCGGCGCCTTCGAGGGCCAGAAGGCGGGTTTTGGTGCGAACACCGCCGGGGGCGGAGAAGCCGGTCATCTTGTCGCCGACGGAGACGACGCGATGGCAGGGAACGATGAGGGGCCATGGATTGGTGGCGAGGGCGGTGCCGACGGCGCGGGCGGCTTCGTTGCCGAGGGCCATGAGCTTGGCGATTTCGCCGTAGCTTTTCTTGTAGCCGGGTTTGATGGCCCAGGCGTGCAGGTAGACCGCCTGCTGAAAATCGGTCACGCGATTCCAGTCGAGTTTCGCGTCGGCGAAATCCTGCAGCTTCCCCTCGAAGTGAAGCTGCACGCGTCGAATGAGATTCTGAACCCAGTCGGGAATGGCCTCGGACGCAGGTTGGCTGCGGCTCTTGGCGCCGAGCTTCTGTTCGGTCAGGGCTTCGGTTTCCTCGGGCAGTTGGAAACCGGTCAGGCCAGAGTCGTTCCACGCGACGCCACAGGTGCCAAAGGCCGTGGGGAAGAGCGTGTGGGGCATGCCCAGAGGGTGGCAATGGGGGCAAGGGCAGGCGATGCAAAATTGGGCAGGTGGTTCAGGGCGGCCACGATGTGGGCGATAGCGCGCCATGCTTGGCAGCAGCCGGGCTTGCGACGGGGAAGGACGCCCGGGGCTTGCGGTCAGTCGTCTCTCTCCTCGGATCCTTCGATTCGTTCAGGATGAGATGAGGGAATGTCTTGGATTCCCAACGCGAATTCCGTTCAGGTCCGACGCGCGGGGCGCGCTGGTCCGGTGTGAGCGCGCAAAAATAAAGTCCTCGTGGCGGGGAAGACGCGGCCCTGCCTCGATCAGCGCTGCATTCAAGGGGTGAACAGCGATCCGGCCCTCTGGAAAGGAATCAGGAGGATTGCTCGGGCGGGAGTTCGAGCAGTTTGAACTCAGGGTTCTTTTCCGCGAAGTAGCGCATCGTCCAGTCGTTCGGGAAGAGGGCAATCGGGTGGTCGAACTTGTCGGTGCCGAAGCTGACGCCCGTGGCGACGATCAGGCGGGTGAAATCGAAGGCCTTGTTGGGTGTTTGCATGGACTCGGGGACGACGAGCCAGCGCAGCAGCGTCCAGGGCGTGGGCGTGAGGCGGGATTCCGCGCCGTATTCGGACTGGAGGCGCCATTGCACGACTTCGAATTGCAGCGGGCCGACGGCGGCGAGGAGCGTGGCGCCCGGCGGGGCGTTCTTGGCGTTGAAGGACTGGACGACGCCTTCCTGCAGGAGTTGCTCGAGGCCGGCGCGGTACTTTTTGGCGTCGCCGGTGTTGGGATTCGAGATGTAGGTGAAGACTTCGGAGGGGAAGCGCGGAATCTCGTCGAAGACAATGGTGCGGTCGGTCGTGAGCGTGTCACCGATGCCGAAGGCGTCATGCCCGACGAGGCCGATGACGTCGCCCGGCCAGGCGGTGTCGACGGTTTCGCGTTCCTGGCCGAAGAGCTTGTGGGAGGAGGAGAGGCGCACCTGTTTGCCGGTGCGCTGGTGGGTGACGACCATGTCGCGTTCGAACTTGCCCGAGCATACGCGGCAGAAGGCGATGCGATCGCGGTGCTTGGGGTCCATGTTGGCCTGGATCTTGAACACGAAGGCGGAGAACTTCGGGTCCTCGACCGGGATCTCGCGGGCGACGGTGGGCTGGGCCAGGCCAGGGACGGCGACGCTGACCGACTTGCGCGGGGCCGGAGGGACGGAGTCCTTGAGAAATCCGTTCAGCAGGAGCTCGATGCCGAAATTGTTCACGGCCGAGCCGAAATAGACGGGCGTTTGCTGGCCGCGGCGGATGGCCTCGAGGTCGAACGGATGGCCGGCGCCGTCGAGCATCTCGAGCTGCTCCTTCACCTCGTTGTAGGTGTAGTCATCGAGCTTGCCGCGCACGGCTTCGTCTTCGAGCGACGTTACGTTGACGGGGGCCTGGAATTTTCCGCCGGGCACGCGTTCGAAGAGATGGACCTCCTTGGTCCGGCGGTCGATGACGCCCTTGAACGTCGGGCCGTTGCCAAGCGGCCAGATGACCGGCGAGGACTGCAAGCCGAGGACGCTTTCGAGTTCGTCGAGCAGGTCGAGTGCGTTGCGCGTCGGGCGATCGCACTTGTTCATGAACGTGAAGATCGGGACGCCGCGGCGGCGGCAGACTTCGAAAAGTTTGCGGGTCTGGGTTTCCACGCCCTTGGCGGCGTCGATGACCATGAGCGCGGCGTCGACGGCGGTGAGGACGCGGTAGGTGTCCTCGGAGAAGTCCTTGTGACCGGGGGTGTCGAGCAGGTTGACGGCGCAGCCGGCGAAATCGAATTGAAGGACGGTTGAGCTGATCGAGATGCCGCGTTGTTTCTCGAGTTCCATCCAGTCGGAGGCGGTGGCGCGCTGGTTCTTGCGGGCGGTGACGGAGCCGGCGAGGTGCAGGGCGTTGCCGTAGAGCAGGAATTTTTCGGTCAGCGTCGTCTTTCCCGCGTCGGGGTGCGAGATGATCGCGAAGGTGCGACGGCGGGCGATTTCCTGGGCGGGGCTCATGGCGGAAGACGGATGACGTTGGGCGGAGGACGGATGACGCGAGGGAGTCGGTCAGGAAACGGGTCGGGGGCGGGCAGGGGAAGCATAATTTATGACCCGCGGGGCGGAGAATTGGCCTAAAGTGGGGGCCGGAAGTTGCCGTTACGCGGTGCATGACCACCGCCGTGACCGTCCTTCTCCTTGTTGCCCTGAGCGGAGCATTGCTGGCGGCGGTGAATCATGCGCGGCAGTCGCGGTAGTTTCGTGGCGGCAACGCTGGCTTCGCAGGAGCCTGATTACAGGCATCAGCGCGGCGGTTGAAAGCGAGCGTCCTTGTCGCCTGTAAACAGACTCCACCAGGCAAGCGGAGGGCATCGAGGCGTGCCGTTTCGGGGAGGCCGGTGTTTTGGCTTCCAAGGGCGCGGCAAGGTGGAAACAGTCGCGGCATGTCTGCCAGCCTGAAGCTCAAACCCAATGCCAATTCCCGCGTTCTCGGCGGTCACCCGTGGGTGTTCGGGAATGAATGCGAAGCCTTGTTGCCGGCGGGGCACGACGGCGAGGTGGTGGAATGTCGGGATCGCACAGGGCGATTCCTCGGGACGGGCATCTACAACAGCAAGTCCCAGATCGTGTGGCGGCGGCTGAGCCGGGACCGCGTGAGTTTGGACGAGGCGTATTTGCGTGGGGCGTTGATGCGGGCGGTGGAGCGTCGAGGCCCAGAGCCCCTCCCGCAGGAGCAGTTCCGGCGGCTGGTTTGGAGTGAGTCGGATGACTTACCTGGCGTGGTGGTGGACCAGTTTGGCGACACGTTGGTCGCGCAGATCCAGACGCTCGCGATGGAAAAGCGGAGCGGGATCATCAGTGACGTGCTGGCGGAATTGACGGGGGCGAAGGAGATCATTTTTCGCAACGACGCGAACATTCGGAAACTCGAGGGATTGCCGGTCGAGGTGCACACGCGCAGTGGCCAGGCGTGGGAGCCGCGCTGGGTGGCGATCGATGGCTTCGAGTACTGGCTCGATTTGCAGGGCGGACAGAAGACCGGGTTCTATCTCGACCAACGGCAGCAGCACGCCGTGGTGGCGAAGCATGCCGCGGGCCGGCGGGTGCTGGACGCGTTTTGCAATCAGGGCTCGTTTGCCCTCCACTGCGCGAAGGCGGGTGCCGCGAGCGTGCTCGGTCTCGACAGTGCGTTTGATGCCGTGAGCCAGGCGAAAAAGAACGCGGAGCGAAATGGCGTGAAAGCGGACTTCGAGGGGGCCAATGTCTTCGACTGGTTCACGGCCAAGCGCGACGCGGCGCCGGCGTGGGATTTGATCATCCTCGATCCGCCGCCGTTCGCGAAATCGAAGAGCGCGTTGGACGGGGCGATGCGCGGCTACAAGGAGTTGAATCTCCGGGCGATGAAGTCACTGACGCCGGGCGGAGTGCTGGCGACCTATACGTGCTCTCATCACATGCAGGAAGCGCAGTTGCGCGAGGTGGTGAGCGAGGCGGCGGCGGATGCGAAGCGCCGCGTGCACGTGTTGGAGTTCTGTCATCAGCCCGCGGATCATCCGGTATTGGTGACGATGCCGGAGAGCGAGTATCTGCGGGGGTACGTTTTGCGGGTTGAGTGATATGCCCTCGCGGGCGGGGTCGCCCGCGCTCCATTTGAAATCGCGGCTCAACAGGAGTTGAGCCTCCAGTTGCCCCAGACCGGCCCGCAGGGACGCTGGCCCTCCAAGGGTCACCGTTGCGCCGCGGGATCGTCGAGGTTGCGGCGGGTGAGGCGGAGCTGCTCGATCTCGGCGTCCATCATGCGGCGTTCCTCGAGCGTCGCGGGACGCTTCATGGCCTCGAGGACCATGCGTTCCTGTTCCATGAGCATGACGCGGCTGGCGGCGACGGCGGAGAGGTGGCTGGCGGAATTGCCGCCGAAGATGGCGGCGGCGGAGGCGAATTTCTCGTTGTTCAGCGCCTTGTCGAGATCGGTGGCTTTCACCTTCTTCTTCTCGCGGTTGATCATCTTGTCGAGACGCTTGATTTCCTTGTCGATCTGTTTGGCGCGCTGCGAGGTGACTTCGAGTTTGGGCAGCACGAGGACTTGTTCTGCCGGGGTGTCGGCCGGTTTTTCCGCGGATCTGGCCTCGGCGTTGGGTTTGGTCTCGGGTGCAGGCGTGGCGGATTTTTTATCGTCAGCTGCGAAAACGACGGGGCTGGCGAGGAGCAGGCTGAGGCCGGGCAGGAGATGGCGGGGAAGGACGGTCACGGGAAAAGGGTGGGATGGAATGTCGGGGTGGCAAGTGAGATGGCCAGGGGGGATAGTGGTTCCCGGTCTGTCCGGATGTTCATTTGCACGAGGCACAGGTAATCCGGGATTGGTTCGGCTTGGCTGAATGCAGGCGGGGTGGCCTTGCCCCGCTGGCGGAGGGGCTGCGCAGCGCATGCCTTGCGGGGTGAGGGCACCCCGCCCACAAAACCATCAAGGGGTCGCTCGAACCATGGTCGGGGGCGGTGAGGTTGGGGGAGATATTTTCGGGATGGGGAACGGGATCAGTGCCCCCGGCTCCAGGAATGCGTCAAAGGAAAAGGCCGGGCGCCTGGCGGCGTCCGGCCTTCCCTTGGTGTGTGTGTTCTTACGGTGCCGGGGGTATTCCAGCCTCGTAAAGGACGGGATTTGATCAGAGGCGGCCGCCGTAGATGGCGCTCTTGCCCAGCTCTTCCTCGATGCGGAGGAGCTGGTTGTATTTCGCCACGCGGTCGGTGCGGGAGGCGGAGCCGGTCTTGATCTGGCCGGCGTTGGTCGCGACGGCGATGTCGGCAATCGTCACGTCCTCGGTCTCGCCCGAGCGGTGCGAGATGATGGTCGTGTAATTGTTCCGCTGCGCGAGGGCGATGGAGTCGAGGGTCTCGGTGAGGGAGCCGATCTGGTTGACCTTGACGAGGATCGAGTTCGCGGTGCCGGTATCGATGCCCTTCTGGAGGAACTCGACGTTGGTGACGAAGAGATCGTCGCCCACGAGCTGCACCTTGTCGCCGATGGCGTCGGTGAGTTTCTTCCAAGTCGTCCAGTCGCCTTCGGCGCAGCCGTCCTCGATCGAGACGATCGGGTATTTTTTGACGAGGTCCTGGTAGTAGCTGACGAATTCGTCGCCGGTGAAGGAGCGACCATCGGACTTCTTGAAGACGTAGGTTTTCTTTTCCTTCACGTAGAACTCGGAGGAGGCGACGTCGAGGGCGAGGAAGATGTCCTTGCCGAGCTTGTAGCCGGCGCCCTTCACGGCCTCGGCGATGGCGTCGAGGGCGTCGGTGGTGGAGGCGAGGTTCGGGGCGAAGCCGCCCTCGTCGCCGACGGCGGTCTGGAGGCCCTTGGCCTTGAGGACCTTCTTGAGGGAGTGGAACACCTCGGCGCCGGCGCGGAGGGCCTCGGAGAACGAGTTGAAGTTCCGCGGGACGATCATGAACTCCTGGAAGTCGATGGGGGCGTCCGAGTGGGCGCCGCCGTTCATGATGTTCATGAGGGGCACGGGCAGGACCTTGGCGTTCGGGCCGCCGAGGTACTTGTAGAGCGGAATGCCGGCGGCGGCGGCGGCGGCCTTGGCGGTGGCCATGGAGACGCCGAGGATGGCGTTGGCGCCGAGCTTGGCCTTGGTCTTGGTGCCATCGAGCTTGAGCATGGCCTGGTCGACGCCGATCTGGTCGAAGGCATCGTAGCCGATGAGGGCGGGGGCGATCTTGGCCTTCACATTGCCGACGGCCTTGAGGGTGCCCTTGCCGAGATAGCGGGCCTTGTCGCCGTCGCGAAGCTCGATGGCCTCGTGTTCGCCGGTGGAGGCGCCCGAGGGGACGGCGGCGCGGCCGAAGTGGCCGGAGGCGAGCTTGACGTCGACCTCGACGGTGGGATTGCCGCGGGAATCAATGATTTCGCGGGCGGTGATGGCGGTGATGGCGGTATTCATTCAGTGAAAAGAAGGAGCGCGGATTGGAGGGAAAACCCGGCGGCGAGGCGAGCGGCAAAACGTTTATCACGCGTTTCGGCCAATCCATGCGCACTGCCCCGCCCCCGGAAGGATCAGGAATAGGGGGGGCGTGAAAAACCGGTGCGGTAAAGAAACTTCTGGAAAGCTGTGGGCGGCTTCGGGCGGAATTCCTCGGGCAGCTGGTCCGCGTGGCCATTGTGGATGGCGGCGCCGATGGGGGTGCCACCGGTGTAATTGCGGATCATCAAGGTCGCGCGATTCAGGAATTCGCGGGGCACGTCCTTGAGGTGGCCCTCGACGGCGGCGGCGTGGAGAGGGGTGTCGCCGAAGTCGTTGCGGGAAATCAGGAGGTCGAGCGTGAGGCGGTCGCGGGGGATCTGGCCCAGGTTGCCCGACTCGGCGGCGGCATGGATGGGGGTGTGGCCGGACTTGCTGGGGAGAACGAGGTTGTCGTGGGTGAGGACCTCCGGCGGGATCTGGTCGAGATGCCCCGCGATGGCGGCCGCGTGGAGGCAGGTGTCGTGGTTGGCCGTTTTCTGGAGGAGGGTCTCGACGGTGAGAAACTGCGGGGGGATCTGGTCGAGGTGGCCGTTGAGCGCGGCGGTGTGGAGGACGGTCTCGCCGCTGATGTTGGGCGACACGAGGGTCGCGTGGGTGATGAAATGGGCGGGGAAGCGGTCGAGGGCGCCGTGTTCGGCGGCCTCGTGGAGGAGAGTGTTGCCCGAATCGGTCTTGGTCAGGACGAGTTCCAAGGTAAGCAGGCCTTGGGGCAGCTGGTCGAGGTTGCCCGCGGCGGCGGCTTGGTGGAGCGGGGTCAGGCCGCTGTTGGAGCGGGTGAGGAGATTTTCGGCGGTGAGGAGGGCGGCGGGAAACTCGGTCAGGGTGCCCTCGCGGGCAGCGAGATGGAGGGGCGTGTAGCCGGCGTCATTCTTGACCAGGAGAAGGTCCGGAGTGAGGACGCTGGCGGGAAGCTGCCCGAGGTGGCCGTATTTGGCCGCGATGTGCAGGGGGGTGTTGCCGGAGGCATTGCGCGCGGTGAGACTCGCAGCCGTGAGGTGATCCGGCGGGAATTCGGCGAAGCGGCCCTGGCGGGCGGCGGCGTGCAGGTCGGCGGGTTCCATTCCGGCCTGAGCAATAAATCCGGCTCGGTCCGTGGCAAGCAATCATCGGCCCGTCAGGTGGATAGAGCGTCGGGGCAGGATTTGGGGTTTGCCAAGGCGGGGGTCGGTTCCAGCATGTCGCAAAGCAATGACAACGGAAAACAATCCAGGGGAAGCCGCGAAACCCGCGAAAGGAGCCGTGCTGTTGGTGGATGACGAAAAGCCGTTGCTGGAACTGTATTCCGAGGCGCTTTCGCCTTTCTTTGATGTCGCGATAGCGACGAGTTCGAAGGAGGCGGGTTTCCTGCTGCACAAGCGAGCGTTCAAGGTTGTGGTGTCAGACCACCTGATGCCCGGCGGCAACGGACTGAGCTTTCTGGTCGATGCGCGGGAGGAATATCCCGAAATGCAGCGCGTGCTTGTGACGGGTTACATGAAACCCGAAATGCTGCTGCGCAGCGTGAACGAGGCGGCGCTCTATCGTTATCTGCTCAAGCCCGTTTCCTTGCCCGAGCTGGTCAAGACGGTGGTCGAGGCGGCGAAGCTGCACGATCAGATCGCGGCGACAAAGTGAGGCAGGGATCGCCGTGGCGTTTTGAGGCGAAGCGGTGATCAAGGCAGAAGCGTGTCGGCGACGTCGCTCGATGCCGGCGCTTCAGTCCGTGGTGAACTGCAAAAGCTGGGCCGGATGCATGCGGTCGGAATGCAATTCCACAGTGGGCGCGGTCGAACGGTTCCGTCGTAGGGGCGTGGCTCGTCCACGCCCTTGGTCCCCGCCGCGAGAAAAGGGCGCGGTCAAACCACGCCCCTACATCCAACTGCATCGTTCGCGCTGAGGGCGCGGAGCGTTCGCGGGGCTTTGGTTCGTGGGCATTCCCGGTGGGCAGCGGGACAAACTCGGTGGCTTGGTCCGGACCCGCGCTCAGTAGGACCTGCGCGATCGCGGCGCTCTCGGCTTGGCGCCGAAACCGGGCGGCAAATGGTTTCCGGCGGCAGGGATTCGTCGAGTGCTCCGGTGCGCTTACTATTCCTAAGATCGTGCGCAGTATCGACGCCTTTGCGCCAGGAGCGCGTTGGTTTCCAAGCTGAAGCAGGCCGTGAAACAAAGCAGTGAGCGCATCCCTCTCCTGGTCGGAGAGGGCGGGCGCTTAAACCAACATCTTGCCGTGGTGATAGACGACCCGGCCGGAAACAACCGTGGTCTTAACCCGGCCGGTGAGGTTTTGTTTGTCCCAAGGTGAATTGATCGACTTGGAGAACGCGCCGTAGGTGTTGTAGAGCCAGGTCTCTTCGGGGTCGAAAAGGCAGACGTCCGCGGTGGCGCCGGGCGTCATCGTGCCGGCGGGGAGCTTCAGGATGTCGGCCGCCTTGCGGGTCATCAGGTCGATGACGTGGCTGAGCTTGAATTTGTTTTTCCGCACGAGGACGTCGAGGCACACGGGCAGGGCGGTCTCGAGGCCGATGATGCCGTTCGGGGCGTAATCGAATTCGCGGTCCTTTTCCTCGGGCGCGTGCGGGGCGTGGTCGGTGCCGATGCAATCGAGGGTGCCGTCGCGCAGGCCGGCGATGATCGCCTTCCGGTCCGCCTCGGTGCGCAGCGGCGGGTTCATCTTGAAGTGGGTGTCGTAGGTGGCGAGGGCGTCCTCGGTGAAGGCGATGTGGTGCGGGGTGGCCTCCGCGGTGACGTTGACGCCGTCCTTCTTGGCCTGGCGCATGAGCTCGACCGAGTGGGCCGAGCTGATGTGTTGCATGTGGATGTGCGCGCCGGTGTAGCGGGAGAGGATGATGTTGCGGGCAACGATGATGTCCTCGGCGGCGTGCGGCCAACCCTTGAGACCGAGGCGGGTGGAGACCACGCCCTCGTTCATCACGGCCTTCTGGGTCATGGATTCGTCCTGGCAGTGGTCGAGGATCGAGAGGCCGAACATTTTCGCGTATTCGACCGCGCGGTGCATGAGTTCATTGGATTGCACGCAGAGCCCGTCGTCGGTGAGCGCGACGACGCCGGCCTTCTGCAGGGAGCCATGGGGCGCAAGGGCCTGACCCTTCATGCCGACGGTGATGCAACCGGTGGGATAAACATGGATGGGAGCGGCTGCGGCGGCGGCCTTGATCAGGGTGACCGTGCCGGCGTTGTCCACGACGGGGGACGTGTTGGGCATGCACACCACGGTGGTGAATCCACCGGCGGCGGCGGCCTGCGAGCCGGTGAGGATGGTTTCCTTGTGGGTCTGGCCGGGCTCACGAAAATGGACATGGATGTCGACGAGTCCCGGGCACACCACGAGGCTGCGCGCGTCGATGACCTGCGCGGATTTCTTCTGCGCGGGCGTGAGGGACTTCACGAATTTGCCGTCGGCGATGAACACGTCGCCCTTGGCGTCGCGCTGGGAGGCGGGGTCGATGACGCGACCGTTTTTGATGATCAGGGAATTCATGAAAGATTGGCCACAGAAGGCACAGAAGGCGCAAAAAAAGGCAGATGGCCCGGCAGAGTGTCAGTCGCCTTGGCGGAAGATATACTTGTGGAATTGGATGCGGGGAGAGCCGAAGTTGATGAGCATGCCGTGCTCGATCCGAGAGGCGCGAAGATAGCCGAGGAGTTGAGGGGTGTGTTCGTCCACCAATGCGCGGACCGCCTTGAGCTCAACGATGAATTCTCGATTGACGACCAGGTCGGCCAAAAATTCACCAAGCGGGCTGCCGTCTTCGTCGTGCACCGCAAGAGGCAGCTGTTGTTCGACAGACAGACCTTTCTTGCGGAGTCGATTTCGCAGGGAATTCTCGTAAACTTTCTCATTGTGTCCGTGACGAAGGAAGGTGTGAGCTTCGAATGCGGTCTGACGAATGGTGTCGGCAAGTTGCCGGGCGATGGGCTCGTTCATTTTTGCGCCTTTTGTGCATTTTGTGGCCCACTGGAAAATCACTCCACGGGAGCGAGGACGTGCTCGGGCTGGCCGCCGGCGCAGAGGTAGAGGACGGCCATGCGCACGGCGATGCCGTTGGTCACTTGTTGGAGGATCACGCTGCGATCGGAGTCGGCGATGTCGCTGTCGATTTCCACGCCGCGGTTGATCGGGCCCGGATGCATGATGATGGCGTCGGGTTTCACCCAGCTGGCGCGGGTGTAGTTGAGGCCGAACATGCTGGTGTACTCGCCGAGCGAGGGGAAATGGCCGACCCCCTGGCGCTCATGCTGGATGCGGAGGAGCATGACCACGTCGGCGTCGGCCAGCGCGGTGCGGAGGTTGTGGGAAACGCGGACGCCGAGTGATTCGAACCAGTGGGGCACCAGGGTGGAGGGGCCGACGATCGTGACGTCGGCGCCGAGCTTGGTGAGGGCGTGGATGTTGGAGCGCGCGACGCGGCTGAAGAGGATGTCGCCGAGGATGACGACCTTGCGGCCCTTCAGGTCGCCGAGTTTCTCGCGCATCGTGAACACATCGAGGAGGGCCTGGGTGGGATGCTCGTGCGCGCCGTCGCCGGCGTTGACCACCGGGATGCCGAGAACCTTGCTCAGGTAGAGGGGTGAACCGCTCGCGGAGTGACGCAGCACGATCATGTCGGCGTTGAGTGCCTGGATGTTCTGCGCGGTGTCGCGGAGCGTCTCGCCCTTGGTCGTGCTGGAGGCGGAGGCGTCGAAGGAGATGACGTCGGCGCTGAGGAGCTTGGCGGCCATCTCGAAGGAGATGCGGGTGCGGGTGCTCGGCTCGAGGAAGAGGTTGACGATGGTCTTGCCGCGCAGGGCGGGAACCTTCTTGACCTTGCGGTCGAGGATGCGGCGGAACGCGCCGGCGGTGGCCAGGATTTGTTCGATCTCGGCTCTCTTGAGATCCTCGATGGTGAGCAGGTGTTTGCGATGCCAGGGCACGGGAGGAAATATATGAATTACGTTAGATGAATTATGATTTCCGGCCGGCGGAGGCGGACGCGGTGACGATGGTGTCGCGCGACGGCTTTTCCGGATCGAGGCGGACCTGGACCTTCTCGTCGTTGCCGGCCACCAGCGTGATGCCGCAGTAGGTTGGGGCCACGGGCAGGAGGCGGCCACCGCGGTCAACGAGGATGGCGAGTTCGACGGCGGCGGGCCGGCCGTGGTCGAAAAGTTCGTCGAGGGCCGCCTTGACGGTGCGGCCGGAATGAAGGACGTCGTCGACGAGGATCACGGTCGCGCCGTTGACATCGTGCGGAATCAGGGTCGGGGCGTGTTCCTTCGGGATGGGATTGGCACCGATGTCGTCGCGATGAAAGGAAATGTCCAGCGTGCCGGTGCCGGGATTGAGGCCGGCCTGCTTCAGCGGGGCGACCAGGCGCCGCGTGAGTTCGATGCCTCCGTTGGCGATGCCGAGGAGCAGGAGACGAGGCGTGCGCGGGTGGCGGGAAGCGATGGCGGAAGCGACGCGGTCGACCGCTTGGCTGATGGATTTGGCGTCGTGCTTCGGGGGTGTGGCCACGAACCCAAGGTTGTGGGAGGTGGTGTCAGGCTCGTCCAGCGCAAAGGCAGGAAGGCGGAGCGAGCCAGCCGGAGTGCCGCGGATGATTTTGCCGAATGGCGGAGCGGACCGGGGTGCGTTGCTTCGGCAGGGCGCGTGCTGCCGGGCTCAACCAGCGGGCTGGAGCCAGCGCGCCAGGCAGGTTTGGAGGGCGTCGGATCGCACCGGCTTGGCGAGGAAATCATCCATCCCGGCGGCGAGGCAGGCGGCGCGGTCCTCGGGCCTGGCGTTGGCGGTGAGCGCCACGATGGGGAGTTCGCGGAGACCGAGAATAAGGCGGGCGCGCCGGGTGGTTTCGAGGCCATCGATGCCCGGGAGCTGGCAGTCCATGAAGACGAGATCCCATGAGCCGGCTTCGAGGGCATTGAGGGCGGCCTGGCCATCGGGGACGATCTGGCATTGGAGGCCGAGCCGTTGGAGCATGAGGCTGATGACGCGCTGGTTCACGGCATCGTCCTCCACCACGAGGATGCGGGCGTTGAACTGTTTGGGCAGGGAAGTGGTCGCCGCAAAGGGCAGGGGCGTATGGCGCTCGCGGGCGGTGGCAAAGGTTACGGTGAACTCGAAGAGCGAACCGCGGCCGAGTTCGCTCTCGACTATGATCTTTCCTCCCATGCCCTCGACGAGTTTCTGGGAAATGGCCAACCCGAGGCCTGATCCGCCGTAGCGACGACTCATGGAGCTGTCGGCCTGTTTGAAGGGCTCGAACAGCCGCGAGCGTGTTTCCGCGGTCATGCCAATGCCGTGATCGCGGACGCTGACATGGAGGGACAATTTGCCCGGTGCGGTCTCGGCGCCCTGGAGCCCGAGCGTGACCTCCCCGTGGTCGGAGAACTTGATGGCGTTGCCCACGAGGTTGAGCAGCACCTGGCGGAAGCGCATCGGATCGCCGATCGCGCGGGTGCGGGCGGCATCATTGGTCGTGAAGGCTAGCTCGAGCGATTTTGCCGCGGCGCGCGGCCGCAGCAGGGCGAGGGTGTCCTCGGCCACGGCGGCGGGGCGGAACGCGATGGACTCGAATTCAAGCCGACCGCTTTCGATCTTGGAGAAATCGAGAATGTCGTTGAGCAGCCGGAGCAGCGAGTCGGCGGACGCGGCGGCGGTTTCGACCTGTTCGCGCTGGGACGGGGTGAGCGCATGGGTGTTGAGCAGATCCAGCATGCCGAGGACGCCATTCATGGGCGTGCGGATTTCGTGGCTCATGGTGGCCAGGAAATCGCCCTTGGCCTGGTTGGCCGCCTCCGCGCGCTCCTTGGCGGTGCGCAATTCGGTTTCGATCTGGCGCCGGGCGGCGATCTCGTCGGTCAGGTCGCGATTGAGTTCATCGACCTGGAGTTTTTCCTCGCGCAATTCGGCCGCGAGGTCGGCGAATTCGAAACCCAGACGGAGGGAGTTGCTGAGGCTGCGGTGGTAGCTGCGACCCATGGCGATGAGGAACGCCGTGTAGAGTCCGGCCAGCGCCGCCATGATCGTTTGCGTGGAGCTGGTGCCTTGCAGGAGGCGCCCGACGAGCGGGGCGAGGGCGAGGATTTGGAACGTCCAGCAGGCCGTGAGATTGGGACCGAGCGAGCGCGTGGCCCCGGCGGTGATGCCCGCGATGATCAGAATCAGGAGCGGCAGTTCGACATCGGTCAGGACGGGGTAGAACGCCCAGGCGGCGAAGCCCCAGCCCAGACCGGAAAGGCTGGAGCCGGCGACGAAAAGGAGATTCCAGCGGTGGTGGCGTCCCGGGCCGTGGGCGGAGCGGCGGTAGAGATAGACGGAGATACCGCGAGCGAGCCCCAGCGCAATCATGCCGGCCAGCCAGACTCCTGCGGTGGTGCCATGGGGCGAGCGGGCCGCGACCCAGGCCAGGGCACATGCCGCGAGCACGGTGGCGGCAAGACCGGCGGGAAGATCGGCGTAGCCTTGGCGCACCATTTCGGCCGCGACGCGCGGGTTGCCGGATGTTTCGTTCTTAGGCGCGCTTCGGTCCATGCGGGATGGAGGGTAGCGTGGGGCGGCGAAAGGGCAAAAACTATCCCGGGCCGGGCGTGGTGAACAACCCAAGGGCGGGCCGAACCGATCCTGAACATCAAAGGGATCGCCGAGCGGACGATGGCTCCTTCCGCAGGGGAAGAAATGGTGGACCTTACTGGACTCGAACCAGTGACCTTTTCGATGTCAACGAAACGCTCTAACCAACTGAGCTAAAGGTCCGCAAAGAGGCAGGAGTGAATGGTTCGCCGAAGGTGGTGCAAGGAAAATTCCGACGCGCGGACGGAATATGTCAGGAGGCTTTGGCCGTGGGCGCCGCGGTGCTTGAATTTGGGCGGATTCGTCTCCATTCGTGACAGGAAAATGCTCCAATCCCTCCGTATCCGCAACCTGGCGCTCCTGGATGAGGTCGAGCTCGATTTCGAAGGCGGATTCACCGCGGTGACGGGCGAAACCGGGGCGGGAAAAAGCATCCTGTTGGGGGCGCTGTCCCTGCTGGCGGGAGCGCGGGCCGACAAAACCATCATCCGCCAAGGTGCGGAAGCCTGCGAGGTGGAAGCCGCGTTGTTCTTTTCGGATACGCGGCGGCTCGACATGGTGCTGGCCAATTTGAGCCTCCCGGCGTGTGACGACGGCGTGTTGATCATCAAGCGCAGCCTGCCGCGAGAAAAGGCGCCCAAGCTGTCCGTTAACGGCGGCCTGGCCACCCTCAGTGCCCTTCAGGAGCTGGGCACGCAGTGGATCGATTTTCACGGTCCGGGCGAACCGCGGCGCCTGCTCAAGGAAAATGGCCAGCGGGAATTGCTCGACCTCTTTGCCCGCAACAGCGGCGTCCTGGAGAAATACCAGGCGCTCTACGCGCAATGGCGCGACCTGATCGCCGAGCGCGAGCGGCTGGCGGGGGCGGACAAGTTGTCGGCCGACCAGATCGATTTCCTCAAGGGACAGCTGGCGAAGATGGATGCGCTGGAGCTGACGGATGAGGCCATCGCGGCGCTGGAGCGGGATTTCCAGCGGCAGCAGGGAGCGCAGGAGATCGTGCAGATTGCCTCGCGCCTTAGTGAGGGGTTGAGTGGGGAGGACGGCCTGCTCGGGCGCCTCGCGGTCCTCCTGCGGGACGCGCGCCAGCTGGAAGCGTTCGATGCCTCGAGCAAGCCGTTGGCCGACCGGCTCCAATCCACCTCGCTGGAGCTGGGCGACCTCGATGCGGAATTTACCGCGCTGGCGGGATCATTGAACCTCGATCCGGAGCAGGCGGAGGACCTGCAGGCCAGGATGAATGCCTGGCTCGAGTTGAAGCGAAAGCACGGCGCGAAGGTGGAGACCGTGATGGCGGCGCGGGATGAAATGCGACGCCGGTTGGAACTGCAAAGCGACGTGGAAGGGTCGCTGGCGAAACTTGACCAGCAGATCGCGCAGGCGGAAAAGTCGGTGCGCAAGACCGCCGCGGAGCTGCGCGCCACGCGGGAGAAGGCCGCGCAGCAGCTGGCCCGGGTGGCGGGGAAGGCGATCGTGGAGTTGGGTTTCAAGAAGGCGGACTTCCGGGTGTTGCTCACGCCGCTGCCCGCGCCGGGACCGCAGGGGGATTGCGGGGTGGAATTCCAGTTTTCACCGAATGTGGGGGAGGCACCGCAGCCGTTGCACCGCATCGCGTCGAGCGGGGAGCTGGCGCGCGTGATGTTGGGGTTGAAGGCCGTGCTGGCCGAGATCGACGATGTGCCGCTGCTCGTGTTCGACGAAGTCGATGCCAACGTGGGCGGGGAGATCGGGCGCATCGTCGGCGAGAAGATGGCCGACATTGCCGAGCGCCACCAAGTGTTGTGCGTGACCCACCTGCCGCAGGTGGCGGCACAGGCGGCGAGTCACCTCGTGGTGGTGAAGGACCAGAGCGGCGCGCGGGCCACGGTGACCATCGAATCGATCCACGACGACCGCCGGGAACGGGTCGGCGAGCTGGCGCGGATGCTGGGCGACCGCAATGCCAAGAGCGCGCAGGCCCACGCGCAGGAGTTGCTCAAGCTGCGGGCGTGATGGCCGGGGCGGTTGGTCTTGGGCGGGGCCCGTGCTTGACTGGCTGTCTGGGGGGGAAGACGGGCCGGTGCGAGACCGTCCGTGCTGGTTGATGCGGTGCAGGTATGACTCAAGTTTTGGGCCCGCTGTTTCCAGACGGGGCTGGCGGGACGGCGGCGAATGTGGTGGATTGGTGGCATGTCCGACTCCGTTCCATCGTTCGCCCGCCGCATGGCGCAGATGCGTCCCTCGACGATCCGCGAAATCCTGAAGGTCACGGCCGAGCCCGACGTGATCTCATTCGCGGGAGGTTTGCCGGCGCCCGAGCTGTTTCCGGTTGAGGCCGTGAGGGCGGCGGCGGACGACGCGCTCGCGCGGCACGGGAGCCGGGCTTTGCAGTACAGCCAGAGTGAAGGCAACCCGGCGCTGCGCGAATGGATCGCGGGGGAGATGAAGCGTCGAGGGATCGACGCGGCGCCCGAGCAGGTGCTGGTCACCAACGGGTCGCAGCAGGTGCTGGATTTGGCCGGGAAACTGTTCCTCGACCCGGGTGACGTGGTGTTGACGGAGAATCCGACGTACCTCGCCGCGATCCAGGCGTTTCAAACGCTGGAGGCGCGGTTCGTGCCGGTGCCGACGGACGCGGAGGGTTTGATCCCGGAGGCACTGCCTGAGCTCATCCGGAAACACCGGCCGAAATTCCTCTATACCATTCCGAATTTCCAGAACCCGACCGGCAACACGCTGCCCGCGGCGCGACGCCAGGCGCTGGCCCGGATCGCGGCCGAGCACGGGTTGACGGTGCTGGAAGATGATCCATATGGAAAGCTGCGCTACCGTGGCGCGGAGATTCCGCCGGTGAAGCATTGGGACGAGGCGGGACGGGTACTTTACGCCAGCACGTTCTCGAAGACCATCGCGCCGGGCCTCCGCGTGGGATGGGTCGTGGGGGCGCCGGAGGTGATCGGTCGCATGCTTATTCTCAAGCAGGCCTCCGACCTGCACACCTCCAGTTTCGACCAGCTCGTGGCGCTGGGTTATCTCACGCAGAACGATCCGACGGCGCATCTGGACAGGATCCGCCGCGCGTATGGTGAGCGGTACCAGGTGCTCGACGAAGCGCTGCGGAGCGCGATGCCATCCGGGTTCCGGTGGACGCAGCCCGAGGGCGGCATGTTTCTCTGGGTGACGGGGCCCGCGGATCTCGACGCGCTGGCGTTGCTGCAGCGGGCCATCGCGCGAAAGGTGGCGTTCGTGCCGGGCCGGGATTTCTTCCCCGCCGATGGGGGCCGGAATTTCCTCCGCTTGAATTACTCGAACTCCACACCGGAACGAATTCGCGAGGGCGTGGCCCGGCTGGCGGCATTGTGCCGGGAGTGAGCGGGCCGGGCCGGGAAGCGACTATCGAAGCGTGGTGATCCGCGACGGGATCATCGCGTGCGGATGTTCGCGGATTGCAATCACGCGGTTGCGTTGGGCCGGAAGATTGGCCTAGTTGAAAGCATGAACCACCCCATCTCCCGACGCACGGCGTTGAAGCACCTCGGCGTCGGCACGGCCCTTGCCACCACGATGACCATGAACACCGCCTCCGCCGCCGAAGCCCGTCGTGAGCGAATTGGCCGGGTAAGGCAATCGGTCTGCCAATGGTGTTTCCGGGGGATCCCGCTCGACGAGCTGTGCGCGGCCGCCGCGGGCATGGGGCTGCAATCGGTGGAGTTGCTGGGGCCAAAGGATTTTCCCGTCCTGAAGAAGCACGGACTCACCTGCGCGATGGTGAGCAATCCGCTGGCGAAGGTGGGGGACACGAACGTGGGCGGCATTACGCACGCGTGGAATCGGGTGGAGTATCATGATGCCCTCGTGACCGCCTATGAATCTCACTTGAAGGCGACGGCCGAGGCGGGTTTTCCCAATTTGATCTGTTTTTCCGGCAACCGTGATGGGATGTCCGACGAGCAGGGATTGGAAAATTGCGCGATGGGGTTGAAGCGTATCATCCCGCTGGCGGAGAAGCTCGGCGTGACGCTGGTGATGGAGCTGCTCAACAGCCGGGTGAACCACAAAGATTACATGTGCGACCGCACGGAGTGGGGGGTGGAGTTGTGCAAGCGGGTCGGCTCGGAACGCCTCAAGCTGCTCTACGATATCTATCACATGCAGATCATGGAGGGCGACGTGATCGCCACCATTCGCCGGCATCATTCGTACATCGGGCATTATCACACGGCGGGAGTCCCGGGGCGCAACGAACTGGATGAGAACCAGGAGTTGTTTTATCCGGCGATCATGCGGGCGATCGTCGATACCGGCTACCAGGGTTATGTCGGGCAGGAATTCATTCCGCGCTCGAAGGACCAGGGCGAGGCGTTGGCCGCGCTGCGGGCGGGCGTTGACGTCTGCGACGTCTGATTCGCAAATGGTGGACGGCGCCGATATGGCATGCCGCGAGCCGGGCAGGGGGGCGCGCATCCGTTGCGACCCTGCTGGTTCCCGGCTCGACCGGCAGGGCGAACGGGTTTTTCTCACGGCGATGAATCCGTCGGCACGTATAATTTCCGTAATTTCCCACGGAGGGATTCCCGATGCTCAAGCGCTGCACTTCTGGCTGCTTGGTTTGGTCGCCCTCGCTTCCCCGGGGGCGCAGTTTTTCCGCCACTGGTTCCCTCTGACGCGGTCTGTGCTGGTGCAACATCGCAGTTTCGCGTGGCTCCGTCTCGTTCCAGTCAATCTTCACCGAGAAGCGTCTCGTCTTTTCCGGCCCACTGGGGCCGGGCAAGGGATGCGCACCCGCGGCGGTCAAGGTGTTTTTCGCGTCGCAGGACGGAAAAAGAGTTTTGTCCTGCGCGCCTTTTAACAAGCCTCGCGTACGAGGTGGCAAACGATGCGCAGCCGTAAATCGCGAATATTCCGATACTCACTCCATCGATTCAGGCCCCCGATCCCCACAATCCAAACCAAGACCGAATCAAACCACATGAGCTTCAAACCTAGCTGGTCCAAGACCACGATGATTTTTGGCGGCACCGCCATCTGGGGCCTGTTCCTCGTCGGATGCGTGATGGTGCAACGAACCGTAGTCATGCCCCCGTCCATCCCTGGCGCGACTTTCGTGGGTTCCGCCAAGTGCGCCGAATGCCATGAGGACGTCACCTCCAAATTCCATGACGCCGCTCACGCCAAGCTTTTTGCCCCGAATGAAAAGGGTCAGGAGATCAGCTGTGAATCCTGTCACGGCCCGGCTTCGCTGCACGTGAAGTCCGGCGGTGAGCTCGGCACCATCATCAATCCGCAGGGATCCCCCGAGACCTGTTTCCAATGCCACCTCGACAAGCGCGGTGAGTTCAACCAGGCGCACGCCCATCCGGTTCTTTCGGGCAAGATGACCTGCAACGATTGTCATAACTCGCACGAAGCGGAAATCACCTCCGCGAACGCCCTGGTCCTGGAAGACATGAACGCATCCTGCATCAAGTGCCACACGACGCAGGGCGGGCCATTCGTGTATGAACACGGCGGTACCCGCGAAGGATGTGTGTCATGCCATAATCCCCACGGCACCGCGAACGAGAAGATGCTCCGGGCCCGCGATGCGAACCTTTGTCTCTCGTGCCATGCGCTCGCGCACACCGGTCCCGGCCAGATCAACGCCAACGCCCTCGGCGACAGCGTGGCCAATCACAATGCCCGCTCCATGCAGGGCACCTGCTGGTCCGCGGGCTGCCACGAAGCGGTCCATGGTTCAAACGCCAGCTACCACCTCCGCTTCTAACCCCCGGACACTCCACCCATGAACGCGACGTTTTCCCATTCCCTCCGCGGTGCCGGGCTACTGGCCAGCGCCATGCTCGGCCTGCTGGCCGTCTCCGCCCGTGGCGCCGAAACCTTTGCACCGTTTGAAAGCTACATCAAGGTGACCGGCTACGGCACCAGTGTGTCGGGCAGCGAGTCCGCATTCAAACGCGGCACGGGCGAGGCGCCCGAGGGGGGAGGCATCGAGGCTCTCCTCTACAAAGGCAGCACCGCCAAGGATGTCTATTACGAAGCCGAGGGCCGGGCCATGCTCGGTTCCGAGGATTACCTTGCCCGGCTGAAGTTCAGCAAGGACGAGGTCGGCAGCATTGAGACCGGATACAAGCGCTTCCGCACCTTCTACGATGGGGTGGGCGGTTTTTTCCCCACCAATGGCCGTTTCCTGTCACTGACCAACCGTGACCTGTTCGTGGACCGCGGCCGTTTCTGGATGGACGTGAAAACCGCGCTGCCCGACCGGCCGGTGCTCAGCCTTCATTACGCCAATGAACTGCGCAACGGTCGCAAGAACTCCACGATCTGGGGTTCCTCGAGCCTGACCGGTCTGCCCTTCAATGTAGCGCCCAACCCCATCACGCCGGTGCGCAAGTTCGCCCCCAGCTACATCGACTTGGGCGAACGCCAGCAGGAACTGACCTTAACCATCCAGCACACGATCAAGGACACGACCGTCGAGGTGATCGCAACTCACAGCGAAGTGGACAACCTAAACACGCGCTATGTCATGAACTCCCCGGGGCAGAGCGTGCCTTTCCCGACACCTTCGAATGCCGCTCTGGCCCTGCTCAATCCGATCACCTGGGCCAACCAGCAGTCCTATACGCAGACCGACGGCCTTCGCAACAAGTCGGACGCCGTCATCGTGAAGACCAACACGGCGATCACCGACAAGCTGGCGCTCCGCGCAAGCGCCAGCTACCAGCAAGTCCGGGCGGACCTCTCGGGCGATCGCGACATCATCTCCTGGACGCCCGCGGCGGGTGGAGTCGTCAACCAGGTGCGCTCCACCAGCTACACCGCCCTTACCGGCACGGGTGACATCAACACCTACACCGGCATTCTTGCCTTGGATTACAAGCCGTCCAAGACCCTTTACCTGATGGCCGGCGTTCGCGCGGACGATATGAGTTCCCGGGCCCGCAGCGACTTCACCGTGCTTTCGGGGACAACGTACACTCCGCGACTTGCCTGGTCCAAGCGGGACACGAAGTCGAGCACGCCGGTGGTTGAAGCCCGCTACACGGGCATCAAAGGGTTGAGTCTCTATGCGAAGGGCAGCATGCGCAGTCTCTCCGGCGAGAGCCGCAACACCTCTGCCTATAACACCAACACGGCCGCCAACGGCACGCTGGCGATCAATGATAATTCCGAGTCGCGTGACCAGTTCACGGTGGGCGCGGTCTGGAACGCAACCGGGGCCCTCAGTCTGCGCACCGAGCTCTTCACGAGGCAAAGCTCCACCGAGGCCCTCGGCTTCGATGCCCAGCTCGGCGACTTCTACCGGATCGAATCCGACATGCAGGGCCTGAAGCTCACCGCGGTGATCAAGCCGGTGGAGGCCGTGTCTCTCACCACACGCTACGTTTATCAGAGCGGCGAGATGCGGACGATGGGCTTTCAACCGCTCTTCCCGCTCTACGATTCCGGCGACGTGGATCACCACGACATCGGCGGCAGCCTCTCGTGGAGTCCCAACAAGCAGAGCTGGATGCAACTGAACGGCAACGTCGTCTACAGCACGCTCAGCACAATCTATCCGCGGGCGGGTCTCACGCCTCCGGCCGGTGCGAATGCGGGCTACGACACCAACCGTATTCTTCAAAATGCGAACAACAACTACGTGACCGGCAGCTTCGTCTGCGGCTGGGCCGTGGCCAAGAATACCGACGCCCTGCTTCGCTTTTCGTACTATCGCGCGGATAATTCTGACGCGTACCTGGCCTCTCACACCATGCCCTACGGGTCGGATATCCTCGAGCGTTCTGTGACCGTCGGGGTGAAGCACAAGTTGTCCGACCGGTTAATTGTCAACGCCCGGCTGGGCTATCTGGAGAGCCGGAATAACACGCTCGGGGGCTACGGTGATTACAAGGGACCGCTTGCCTATCTCTCCTTTGAGCATTCGCTCTAGGACAACCCGGGGAAATCCGGCCACCGATCTCTGTTTCTGATGGCCAGTCTCCCGGCAAACATCCAGCGTCCATTCGTTCCACTTCATTCCCCATGAAAACCACCACCAAAATCGCACTGCTCAGTCTGTCCGTTATCTCCCTCAGTGTTGTCGGCCGCGCCGCCACGGCGGCAGAGAACTGGGAAAACAACTGCGCATCCTGCCACGGCGAGGACGGCAAGGCCCAGACCAAGCAGGGCAAGAAGCTCAAGATTCGTGACTACACGGACCCCGCCGTGCAAGCCGAGCTCAAGGACGACGCCATGCTCAAGGCCATCCTCGAGGGCTACTTCGAGAACGGAAAAGAGCGCATGAAGGGATACAAGGACGAATTCGAAAACCCGGAAAAGGAAGCCAAGGAACTGGTCGAGTATATTCGCGGGCTGAAGGCCTGAGGATCCATTCTCCGGTCACAAATCACCTCCCGGCGTGAACTTAACGGTTCACGCCGTCTGCTTTTTACCCCAACCTGCCCCCATGAGTGACGAATCCCAGCCATCATCCACGCCGGTCCTGAAGCCACGTTCGCACTTCAATAATTGGATTTCCGCCATCGGTGCCGTCCTCGCCATCGGCGCATTGTTCTCGTTTGCCCTCCTGACATGGATGGATCTCACGGGCTCGAACCAGAATCCCTATCTGGGCATATTCACCTACATCGTGGCGCCGGGATTCCTTATCGCCGGCATCGCGCTGACGTTCTTCGGCGCGTGGGCCCAGCGTCGCTGGGCAATCAAGCATGCGGCCACCCAGCCCGACAAGTGGCGCCTGGACTTCAACAATCATAACCAGCGCCGGCTGCTGGTACTGTTCGGGTGTGGCGGTGTGGTCTTCCTCCTGCTCAGCGCCTTCGGCAGCTACCAATCCTACCATTACGCCGAGTCCAATCAGTTTTGCGGACAGGTCTGCCACACCGCGATGAATCCGGAGTATGAGACGTATCAACGCGGCGCGCATGCCCGGGTGGATTGCGTCCAGTGTCACGTGGGCTCCGGAGCCACCGCGTTCATCCAGGCCAAGGTCAATGGCACGCGTCAGCTGATTGGCTTCGTTCTCGACAATTACCAGCGCCCGATTCCCACCCCCGTGCATAATCTTCGCCCGGCGCGCGAAACCTGCGAGCAATGCCACTGGCCGGAGAAATTCCACGGCAACGTCGAGATGGTGTACGATCATTACCTTTCCAACCGCCGCAACGACCCGCACACGATCCGCATGCTGATGCATGTGAATTCCGGCCGGCCGGGCAGTCCGCTCGGTGGCATTCACTGGCACGTGAGCCCCGACAGCACGGTCGAGTACTACGCGGTCGATGAGAAACGCCAGGATATCGTCTGGATGCGCGTGACGGACAAAAAGGAAGGCTCCGTGAAGATCTTCCGCAACGAGTCATTCAAGGGCGAGCCGCCCGCCGATCTGGTCCGGTTGATGGATTGCATGGACTGCCACAACCGTCCCGCGCACGTTTTTCCGACGGCCAACGACGCCGTCGAGCACGCGATGGCCTTGGGCACGGTCAGCACCAAGCTCCCCAATATCAAGCGCACCGCCGTGCAGGCGATGCTGCAGGAAGACATCACGTCCGCACCGCAGGCGCCGGCCAAGATCGCCGAGTTCCTCCGGAGCAAGTACAAGGACCACGCCGACCTGCCGGCCACGATCGCGGCGGTGCAGCAGATCTACGCCACCACCATCTTCCCCGAGCGCAAGGCCGACTGGCGCGTTTATCCGAACAACATCGGCCACAAGGATTGGGCGGGGTGCTTCCGCTGCCACGATGACAAGCACCGCACCGAGAAGGGCGAGACCGTCCGGGCCAGCGATTGCACGTCGTGCCACACGATCATCGCCCAGGGCAAGGGGGAGGAGCTGGCATCCATCAGCCCGACTGGTCTCGAGTTCGTGCACCCCAACGGGGAGTACGACGAGGAATTGACCTGCGCGGATTGCCATAACGGCGGCATCCAGGGGAAGTGAGGAGGTGGGGTGGAACCCGCCCTTAGCGCGGGATCCTAACGAGCCCGCGTGAGCGCGGGCTTCACCTCTGGCTTTTCGGAGAGTCGGGTTTCGCGACGTCTGCAGTCGGTGGAGAAACTCTGCATTCCTACGCTTGCGCCCAATTCACGCGCCCAACGGCCGCGAGCCGCAGTCTTGTACGGATAACTTCCCGCAATTTACGCCCCGCGCCCACCAACGCCTGCGGAGCGGACGGTCGCCAACTGTGCGATGATGCACGCGGAAGATGAAAACTGCGCGTGCGCCCCGCTGGCTGGCCGCCCTTCTGATCATCCTGACTGCGACAGGAGCGGCGGAGCCGTCCGATTACCTCAAGCCGTCCGGTCCGCCGGTCGTGCCCAACAGCGAGTGCATGGACTGCCACGAGGCCGAGTTCAAGGCGCGCAAGAAGGGCCAGCCCAAGGAATGGATCGGCATCAAGCCGGATGCTTATGCGGCCTCGGCCCACCGCGAACTCGCCTGCGTTGAGTGTCACACCACGATCACCGAGCCCGAGCATCCCTCGAAACTGCCGGCGGTGGATTGCTCATCCTGCCATCGCGACACGGCGGCGAAACATGCCTTTCATCCGCGGCTCGCACTGAGTCCGCTGCCCGAGGGCCGGGATACCGCCTGCGCCGAATGCCACGATCCGCACGAGATGCTGCCAGTGAAGAACCCGGCCTTCGCCTACCGGCCGGCGGCCCAGCCCGAGTCGTGCGGACGTTGCCACGAGGAGGCGCGCGACGGCTATCTTTCCTCCGCCCACGCCCTGCGCGATGTATCGGCCGACCGCAACAGCCCTGATTGTCTGTCTTGCCATCGGGAACCCATCTCGGCGACCGCGCTCAAGAATCCGTCGGTCGCGCTGAAGCTTGCCCAGGCCGAAATGTGCGAATCATGTCACGTGGGCAACAACGGGCACGGCGCCAAGGCCGAGGCGGGGGCCAAGTTTGTCGCCGGGTTTGATCATTCCGTCCATGGCGCGGCCCTGCGCGCGGGCAAGGCGGAGGCGGCGAGCTGCGTGGACTGCCATGGCGCCCACGCCATGAACAAGGCCGCCGTTGGCAGCGCGTCGGTCAACCGCCTGCACCTCACCGACACCTGCGCGCGCTGCCATCAGGAGGCCGCGGATGACTACCGGAAAAGCGTGCACGCCGTGGCGCTGGGCAAGGGTAACCTCGATTCCGCCGGCTGCACCGACTGCCATGGTGAGCACGATATCAAGCCGCACACCGATCCTGCGTCGCCGGTGCACAAGACCAACCTCGCGCAACAGGTCTGCGCCGAGTGCCATGACTCGGTGCGGCTCACGCGCCGCTACGGACTGGCGAGCGACACGTTCAAGACTTTTGCCGACAGCTACCACGGTCTCGCGGTCCGCGGCGGCGCGGTGAGCGTGGTCAATTGCGCGAGCTGCCACGGCAGCCACGTCATCAAGTCGCAGGACGACCCGACCTCGAGCGTGCACAAGGCCAACCTCATGCAGACCTGTGGCGAGTGTCATCCCGGGGCGGGGGGGCGCTTTGCCGTCGGCGCGGTGCACTCGAGCGACGAGCAGCGCGAGGATTCGCCCATCCTGTATTGGATCGCCACGTTCTACCTCATCCTGATCACCGTGACCATCGGCGGCATGCTGGGGCACAACGGTCTCGATTTCCTGAAGAAGATTCGCCGGAAGCTGGCCATCCAGAAGGGGGAGATCGAGGAGGCGCACGTTGCGCACCGGCTCTATCTGCGCATGACGCTGCACGAGCGGCTGCAGCACCTCGTACTGGTGGTGAGCTTCGTGGTGTTGGTGATCACCGGGTTCATGCTGCGCTTTCCCGAGGCCTGGTGGGTGGTGGGCCTGCGCGGGGTGAGCGATCGGGCTTTCGAATGGCGCGGCCTCATTCACCGGGTGGCGGGCGTCATCATGCTCGCGGGCGGCGCGTGGCATATCGGCTATCTGGCCTTCGCCCCGGCCGGCCGGAAACTCCTCGTCGACCTGCTCCCGCGCTGGCGCGACGTGCTCGACCCGTGGCGCGTGCTGAAATACAATCTTGGGCTCGCGCCCACGAAGCCCGCCTTCGGGCGTTTCAGCTACATCGAGAAGGTCGAATACTGGGCCATGGTCTGGGGCACGCTGCTGATGGGCGTGACGGGCGCGATCCTCTGGTTCGACAACACGTCGATGAATCTCTTCTCCAAGCTCGGCTTTGATGTCTCGCGCACGATTCACTACTACGAGGCCATCCTCGCCACGCTCGCCATCATCTTCTGGCATTTCTACTTCGTGATCTTCAACCCTGACGTCTATCCGATGAACCTCGCCTGGCTCACCGGCCGGATGTCCGAGGCGGAGATGCTGGAGGAGCATCCGCTCCAACTGGAGGAGATGAAGCAGGCGGAGAAGCTCGCGGCCAAGCCTGCCGGTGAACCGCCCGCGCCGTCGCCCTGACTAGTCGAACCACCGAGGCATCCAGGCACGGAGAAATGCTGTCTCTCTGTGCCTTCGTGTCTTTGTGATTCAAATAGCCGGTGTGCCGGAAACGAACCCGCGGGAAAGGCGTGGGTTCCTGAGACAAGACTTGAGCGAGAACAGAGTAGGCTGTTTTCTCCCTCACCTAGATGAGACACCGGCAACTTGCACTTTTGGCTGAAGCCGACGCAACCATGGCTCATCACTGAACGTTGGCTAAAATGAAGAGGCGAGGCATAGTTCTTGGGGCTGTGCTGAGTTTTACTTTGGTCATCGCTGCGGGCATTCGCACTGGCACTGGCCAAGGTTACTCGGACCCCGTTGTATTGCCGCGCGCAGTTCAGCCGGACGCCGTGGGCTCAGAGCGAATTGTAGAAGTCCGGCTGACCAACCAGAAAACGGGGCGTCCGCAGCATCACCGATGGTCTCTTCGGGTTCCGAGCGGTGGAGCGGTCGAGATCGAGTGTCATGAGTGGGTGCTCATCAGTCTCTACGGCTTTTCGATGCCTGGGTTTCCAAGGAATTCCTTTCGTCGCATCATCCCGCTCGATAATTCGGAAGAAGGTGCGGAGGGAGCGTATCATTTCGTCATTTCCTGGCGCTCCACTGCGACGTCGCGGTAGCCGGAGGCCGAGGCGGGCCGCGAGGAGCACTCGGGCGTGGCGGCGCAATTAACGCCTACGGGCGTGCAAGGGGTGCGGAGCGGACTGCGCAGGTTTTGCTAGACTGGAATGTACATGGGCAAGGCATCGTCATCCCGTCACCGCGTTGTTCTCCTCCTGGCCGGCATTGGCGGACTCTGTTTGGGCCCGCTGCAAGCTGCCGAGGAAACGCCGCTGAAATCCGCGGAGGCCATCATGCCGACGCTGGTGCCGAACAGCGAGTGCATGGACTGCCACGAGGCCGAGTTCAAGCCACGCAAGCGCGGCATGCCGAAGGAGTGGATCGGCGTGCGGCCGGATGTCTTTGCGAAGTCGGTCCACGGAAAATTGAACTGCGTGGACTGCCATGTCTCGATCACCGAGCCCGAGCATCCCTCGAAACTTCCCCCGGCACAGTGTGCGACGTGCCACGAGGACGCGGTCTCCCAGTTTGAGCAAAGCATCCATGGCGTGAGCCATAAGATGGGTTCCTCGGATGCCGCTTCCTGCACGAGCTGCCATGGATCCCACGACATGGTGCCGGTGAAGCAGTCGGACTCGCCGGTGTTCAAGTTCAACCTGGCGAAGACCTGCGGCACCTGTCACGACAATGACAAGATCACCCAGGACTACCGCATGGGCCAGACGAGGGCGGCGGGTCATTACCTCGACAGCATTCACGGCCGGGCGCTCACCCAGATGGGGCTGATCGTCGCCCCGAGCTGCAACGACTGCCACGGGGTCCACGACATCAAGCGCAGCGTCGACAAGGATTCGCACACCAATCACGCGAACATTGCCCAGTCCTGCGGCGCCTGTCACCTGGGCATCGAGGACACCTACAATGCGAGCGTGCACGGCCAGCTGTTGCGCAAGGGTGACGGCAAGGGCCCGGTTTGCACCGACTGCCACAGCGCCCACGACATCGAAAAGCCGGCCAGTGCGCACTTCAAGGCCACCAGTGACCAGAGCTGCGGCAAGTGTCACGAGGACCGGCTCACCCACTATCGCGAGACCTACCACGGCAAGGCGATGGCGCTCGGCCAGCCGAACGTCGCCTCGGATGTGGCCGCCTGCTACGACTGCCACGGTCACCACGACGTGTTTCCGGTGAGCGACGACCGCTCGCGGCTGTCGAAGGACAAGATCCTCGCCACCTGCCAGCAGTGTCACCCGGGGGTGGGACCGAAGTTCACCCAATACCAGCCGCACGCCAACCCGCTCGATGCGGAGAATTATCCGATCCTGAACAAGGTTTTCTGGTTCATGACGTCGCTGCTCATCGGCGTGTTCGCGTTCTTCGGCCTGCACACGGCGTTCTGGCTCTTCCGCTCGATCTACCTGTACCTGCACGACACGAAGTCGTTCCGCGCGGCCGTGGTCTCGGCGCACACCGACGACGAAAACTACACGCGCTTCACCCCCTTCGAGCGGTTCCTGCACCTGATGATGGTGACGAGCTTCCTCGCGCTCGTGATCACCGGCATGCCGCTCAAGTTCTATTATACGGACTGGGCGAAGCTGATGTTCCGGATGCTGGGCAACGCCGAAGTGGCGCGCACGCTGCACCACTACGCGGCGGTCGTGACCTTCGCCTATTTCTTCCTGCATCTCGGCGCACTGGCGCGCGGCTTCTGGCGCAACCGGGGCGGGCTGAAGGACCCGGTCACGGGCAAGTTCACGCTGCGCCGCCTGGCCGGCATCATTTTCCATCCCGACTCCATGGTGCCGTCGCCGCAGGACTGGCGCGATTTCATCGCGCATCAGAAATGGTTTTTCGGCAAGGGACCCCGACCGCAGTTCGATCGCTGGACCTACTGGGAGCGCTTCGACTACTTCGCCGTGTTCTGGGGCGTGGCGATCATCGGTTTTTCCGGCCTCATCATGTGGTTCCCGGGGTTCTTCACGCAGTTCCTGCCGGGATGGGTGATCAATATCGCGCTCGTGGTGCACTCGGACGAGGCGCTGCTGGCCGCGGGTTTCATCTTCTCATTCCACTTCTTCAACACGCATTTCCGCATCGAGAAATTCCCGATGGACACGGTGATCTTCTCCGGGCGCATCTCGAAGACCGAGATGCTGCACGAGCGGAAGCGCTGGTATGACCGCCTGGTCGCGGCCGGGAAACTCAACGTCTATCGTGTGAAGTCTGACGACTGGGAAGGTCGCAAGAACATCGCCAAGGCCTGGGGCTTCATCTTCTTCGGCACCGGCCTCGTGCTGCTGGCGCTGATCGTCTATGCGATGGTCTCGCGGCTCGGGCACTGAGGTCTCGAAGGCGATGGTGTAGGAGCGCGGCTTGACCGCGCCCTGGATTTGGTGACGTCCGCCAGGGCGCGCACAAGGCGCGCCCCTCCAGGTCCTGAGGTGTAGCCGCGCTGGAGCGGCAGCGACAGCGTGGTGGCACTCGGACCACACTTTCATCCGCCAAGCGGGGATTCAAGCGCGGCTAGCGGGGCGAACTTTCGCCCCTAGTTTGAGGGGTGGAAAGCCGGTTGCGTTGCCCTGGTGGAAGACTTCACTCATTGGTCATGAACCTCCGACGCCCCCGGTTGCTGCTGTCTCTCCTTGTCACGTCCGCCCTGTCCGTCACGGCCGCGCCGTTGCGGGTGCTTTATTTCACGAAATCCTCGGGTTTCGAACACAGCGTGATCCGGCAGGACAACGGCAATCCGAGCTATTCCGAGAAGGTGCTGGCGAAGCTGGGAGCGCGCGAGGACATCGTGTTCACCACCAGCAAGGACGGATCGCTGTTTTCCCCGGAGTATCTGGCGCAGTTCGACGTGCTGCTGTTCTACACCAGCGGCGACCTGACCACGACGGGCACCGACCGGCACCCCGGCATCACGGTGCAGGGCCTGCATGCGCTCTTCGACTTCGTGGCCAACGGCGGCGGGTTCGTGGGGCTGCACGCCTGTGCCGACACCTTCCACACGCACGAGCGCGGCGGCGGCAACAACCCGCGCCGGCTCCAGCGTTACCGCAGCAACGGCGCCAACGCCGATCCCTACGTGCGCATGCTCGGCGGAGAGTTCATCCGCCACGGCCCGCAGCAGGTGGCCACCGCGACGATCACCGATCGCAAGTTTCCCGGATTCGACGGCCACGGCAACGAGCTCAAGGTGATGGAGGAGTGGTATACGCTGAAGGACTTCATGCCCGACCTGCGTGTGCTGCTCGTGATGCAGACCGCCGGCATGGAGGGCGGTGACTATGCGCGTCCGCCGTTTCCGCTGGCCTGGGCGCGTCCGCATGGCCAGGGCCGCGTGGCGTACAATGCCATGGGCCACCGCGAGGATGTGTGGGACAGCGCGTATTTCCAGTCCATGCTGGCCGGTATGCTGAAATGGGCCGGCAAACGCGTGGACGCGGACGTGACGCCAAACCTAGCGGAGGCCGCGCCGCAGCACGCAACGATCCAGCCGCCGCCGCCGGAAGTGAAGCAGTAGGCGTGGGGGGAGCTCGCGTCCCCGTGAACCGGCCCGCGGCGACGCGGGCCCTCCGTCATGTGCAGGCTTGGTTTACCGATTGACCGCGGCCGGTCCGGAGACCGGCCCTCCGTGGATCGGTCGGCCCGGAGGCCGACCCCAAATCGGGAAACTCACGCCGCAGAGCGGAAGCTGCGCCACTTTTCCAGCGGGATGATGGCCAGCGCGATGATGGCGAGCTGACTGATCACAAAGGCGATCAGCCACCAGAAGGCGGCGTCCATGAAGCCGTAGCTGTGGAGGCCCACGCCCAGCATGTTGGTGCCGAACCAGCTCCAGCTGGTCACGATATTGCCAAAGATGGCGAGGCACATCAGGCCGCGTTGCCTGACGATCCCGCCCCAGCGGGCGTGGAGGATGATCGCGTTCCAGATCACGATGAGAAGTGCGCCATTTTCCTTGGGATCCCAGCCCCAGAAGCGGCCCCAGGACTGATCGGCCCAGATTCCACCGAGTACAGTGCCCACGAGGCTGAACAGGGTTGCGAAGCACACGATGCCGTAAACCATGCGGCTGAGTGCGTCGGCCGTGGCCTGGTCCAGCGTGCGGGTGAGGAGGCCGCGCAGAATGTAGATCGCCGCCAGGAACCCCGCGAGGAAGGTGGCCGAATAGCCAATGGTGATGATGATGACGTGGGTCGCCAACCAGAAGTTGGAGTCGAGCACGGCGCGCATCATCTCGAGGGTGTCGCCGCTGAGCGACAGGTGGTGGGCGATGAGCAGGGTGGCGAAGCCGATCAGGCCGCCCGCGACGCTGCCAATGGCGTTGCGGAAAAAGCGTTCCAGGATGAGGCAGAGAAACACGGCTCCCCAGCCGACAAACAGGGCGGATGAGTAGAGGTTGGTGACCGGCGGCCGGCCCTCCAGCCACATGCGCGCCAGGATGCCGGCACTGGTTGCGACAAAGGCGAGTGAGAGCAGCCAGAAGGCGGCGCGGCCCAGTTCTTGCGGCCATTTCAGCCAGGACACGATCGCCAGCAAGAAGGCCCACACATAGAGACTCATGCTGCTGTAGAAGGGACCGGCGGCATTGAAGCGCGACTCGATGTCGCTTTTGCGCATGGCGTCGGGATACCGGGGTTCGAGCTGATCGTGGAGGGAGACGACGATCCGGTTGAAGGTGGCGGAGTCGCCCTTGCGCCAGGCCTGGCCGAGGCGGGCATACTCGAGCACCGTCGGGTTGATCTTACCGGTGCCGAAAGAGGAAAGCAGCGTGCTGCCGGTCAGCTCCCAATGGGTGGGATCATTGTCGCCGTCGGCGGGCGGCACCAGGCGCAGGTGCCCGAGTTGTTCCATGTAGGCGAAGCGATCAGCCATTTCCTTCATGACCTTGAGGGCATCGGCGTTGTGCTCCTCGCCCCTTTGCTTGGCGAGAACGGCCGAGACGCCCGCGGGGAGGGCCTTTTCGAAGAGCTCGATCTCGGTCAGGAAGTCGGTGGACTCCGGCATTTGCACCGACAGCCGGAGCTGGAGATAAAGGATGACCCGGTTGCGGACGGCGATGACCTGTTTCTGAAAGGGCGTGCGCAGCTGCGCCTCGACGGGCTCGGCGAGGCGGCCCTGGCGGTCGAGCTCGGGCAGCTTGGGTTTCAGCTGTTCATAAGAGAAGCGGGAGCGGGTCGAGGGCAGGAAGCCGAGCACGGCCATCATGCGCTTCGCGGCGCTGTCGTATTCAATGCGGACGTCCTTGTCCTCAAGGCCGAGCAGCGTGAGGACCTCGGGGGAGTCCACCTTGATGATGGGGAAAGTGTCGGCCTTGGCGGCGTCGAAAAAGACGGTCGCGAGCCATTCGGCGGGGGAGTGCACCAAGGTGCCGGTGTCCGGCGAGCTGACGCGCTGGCGGCCCTGGAGGGTGAGCAGGGAAGTGCGGGCGACGGTGTCGAGGGGCTTGATGCGACCGTTGACGAGGACCGGCACGCGGCCGAAGCCAGCGAGGTCGAAATCGGTGGGATTCTTCTCGGGGCGCAGCGTGGACGCGAGGTAGGCGAGACCGAGCAGGAGGACAATGAGAGGGATGAACTTTTTCATGCGGCCGGATTTTGGACTGCCGGTGACGAGGACGGGCGGGAGCGTTTACGAATGAAGCCAAGGAGGGAGTATCCGAACTGCCAGGTGAGGCCGATGCCCATGAGGATGCACGCGATATACGGCATGAGCCAGCCGGGGTTGCGGACGACCTGGAAGGCGGACATTTTCCCGGCCGCGTTCATCTGGTACTGATAGAACGTATGGCCGCCGTGGCGGAGGGGGTTATTCATGAAGATGACCACCTCCCGATCCTCGTGGCCGGCGTCGTCCTTCAGGCGGATCCGGCTCGCGAAGTTCTTTGGGATTTCGGTGCCAGGATACTTGTCGTGCGTGACCTGGAGCAGGTTGATCGAGAAGGGATAGTAGTGGCGCTTGAGGCGCAGCACGAGTTCCCAGGTACGGCCCTCGAACGTGAAGGTCTGCGGCATGCCGACCAGCGGGGAGACGGCCCAGGTTCCGAGGGTGCCGGCGGGCCCAACGACTTCGACAAATGCGGCGGGCAGATTGATTTCATCGGGCTTGAAGGTGAGGGGCAGGGGCAAGACCTGGACGCGGGTGCCGATTCCCTGGGTCGCGACCGGATCGCCGGGGCGGCCGGAAGGCGTGCCCATTTGCATGGTCGCGTTGGCGTAGTATGCCTTCACGCTGACCTGGAAGGGCAGTTTCGGATGTTGGAGGGATTGCTGATCGGCGAGCACGGCCTCGGGCACGGCGACAACCTCATCGAACGAGGGGTCGGTGCGGTCGATGATCGCGAGTTCGTGCGTCCGGAAGCTTTCAGAGTACGACTTGGTCTGGCCTTCCTCGAGGCGCATGGAACTGTCGTCCTGCAGGATGCCGGTGACGAGTTCCCCGATGAGAAGGAAGATGAGTCCGGCGTGGGTGAGCTGGATACCCAGTTTCCGCCAAGTCAGGCTGAAGCGGTAGACGTGCGCGGCGATGAGGTTGATCAGCAGAAGTCCGCCGATGAAGTAGCCGCCGGGGAAGACCGGCAGCACAATGTTGGAGTCGGGCAGGCGCCAGAGGACGAAGAAGCTGCGGAAGTATTTCTCCTGCACGGCCCAGATGCCGAGGTTCACTTGGTCGAGGGTGGCCACGAAGACGAGCAGCAGCGACAGGATCAGCAGCACAACCGTGAGCTGGAGCGAGACGAAGAAATCGCGGAATTGTCGGGTGAGATTGTTCATCGGTTCAGGGAGCCTGCACGGTTTGGAGAAAGGCAAAGAACGCGGCCTTCTCCGCCTCGATCACGGGTGCGGGGCCCATGAGTTTGAAGAACCAGCTGTTGCCGTTGTAAGAGGTGATGGCGCCGAGCATCCGGGTGGGTGGGTTGCCAGACGGGCCGACCAGATCGACCACGTCAAAATGCAGGCCGTTGCCGTCGACGTGCTGAACCGAGGCATCCAGCTCCGCGGGATTCGCGGGGGGCAGGCCGACTTGTCCGCGCCAGCGGTTGATGTTGGCGTGGAGGCCGCCGGTATCTCCCGGAAACGCCGTGATCGCGAAGTCGGCTTCCGCGCCGTCGCGGGACACGGCATAACTGCCTTTGCGCATGGATGAGCCCGTCTTCGCCGTCCATGAGGCGGGGGCGGACCATTTTAGATCGGATCCGCCCGCGGTGGGCACGGGTGTGTTGGCCATGTCTGGAGCGGACGGGGTTCCGGCCCCGGCGGTTCCGGGAATGGGGGGATGGTCAGGGGGTAGCTCACCGCTGGCGCTGGGACGGGCCTGGCCCGGCACGGCCGGGTCCTTGGGCGCCCGATAGGCAGTGATCTGGCGATCCCTGCACCCGGCAAGCAATGTGGTGGTTAATAGAAGGGCACAAAGGAGTAAGGGGCGGCGTGGCATGTCGTCCTCCAGAATTGGCGTTCCGCGATGAACCGCAACTCTTCCATTTATCTATGAGACGCAACGGGCGGGGGGATTAGGCGAGAGATTTTGGCTGCGGAATGCGTTTCGACCCCTAAACCGTGGGCATGCAGATCACACCTTTGGGTGACAGTGCACTGATGCTGGTGATGGGGGATGCCATCGATGCGTCCACCCAGCGCCGGGTGCAGGCTGCGTGGCGGGCGCTCGCGTCAGAGCCTTTGCCCGGGGTCAGCGACGCGGCGCCCGCATACACCTCCGTTACGGTTTATTACGATCCGCGTCGGGTGGTGGAAGCGGGTGCGCCGGCGGACGAGATCGTGAGCTGGCTGTCGGCGCGCATCCGGGAGCGGCTGAAGAATCCGCCGAAGTCGGCCAAGGCAAAAACCAGGCGGATTGAGATCCCGGTGTGCTATGGCGGTGATTTCGGGCCGGACCTTGGTCGGGTGGCGGCGCAGGCGAAATTATTCCCGGATGAAGTGGTAAAGCGCCACAGCCGGGCAAAGTATCTGGTGCACCTGATTGGATTTGCCCCGGGTTTTCCTTATCTGGGCGGGTTGCCGAAGGAGTTGGCGACCCCACGGCATGCGAAGCCGCGGATGGCGGTGCCGGCGGGCTCGGTGGCCATCGGTGGCGAGCAGACGGGCATCTATCCCCAAAGCACGCCGGGCGGATGGAACATCATCGGCCGGACGCCGCGGCGCCTGTTCCGTCCGGAGGAGACCCCGCCGGTGCTCTTGCAGCCGGGCGACGAGGTGACCTTCAAGGCCGTGACCGCGGCCGAATTTGCACAGCTGCAGGAGGCGCGGGCATGATTCACGTTCTGAAGCCGGGACAGTTTTCCACGGTGCAGGACCTGGGCCGGCCCGGGTACCAGCAGTACGGCATTTCGGTCGGTGGGGCGCTTGATTCCTTTGCCGCGCGCGTCGTGAACATGGCGGTGGGGAACGATGACAATGCGGCGTTGCTGGAATTTGCGCAGACCGGTCCCGAGTTGCGATTCGAGCGTGCGGCGCTGGTCGCGTGGACTGGCGGCGAATTCGAGGCGACAGTGGGAGGGCAGAATCTTCCCCGGGACCGAGCCGTGCGGGTCGAGGCCGGGGAAGTGGTGCATTTCGGCGTGGCCCGCACGGGCCTGCGCGGCTGGCTCGCCGTGGCTGGTGGCATCGACGTGCCGCTGGTGATGGGCAGCCGTTCCACCTACCGCCGCGCGGGGCTTGGGGGGCACGAGGGACGTCCGCTGGCGACTGGGGACCAGCTGTCCACTTTCGCCCCCGGGGCCTGGGCCGACGCGCTGCTGGCCTCGCTGCGGACGCGGGGGCAGCGGGCGACGGTTTGGAGCGTGCGACCGGAAACATTGGGCGAGCAGGCGCCCGCGGGAACGGTGCGCGCGATGTGCGGGCCGGAATGGGACTGGTTCACGGCCGAGGCACAACGGGAGTTTTTCTCCTCGGAGTGGGAAGCGACCCGAGAGGCGGATCGCATGGGCGTGCGCCTGCATGGGGCGGAACTGGCGCAGTCCAAGCCCCGGGAAATGATCTCGTCGGCCGTCAACACCGGGGTGGTGCAGGTGCCGCCTTCCGGGCAACCCATCGTGCTGTTGCCGAGTCGGCAGTCAGTGGGCGGCTACCCCCGGATCGCCGTGGTGGCCGCGGCGGATGTGGGCCGTTTCACGCAACTCCGTCCCGGCGACCGGGTGCGATTCTCGCGCGTCGCCACCGCGGTGGCGCTGCAGCTTCAACTGCGCCGCGAGCGCGACCTCGCCCGGGCGCGGATGGGGTTGGCGCGGATGACGGGATGAGCCGCATCGACCTCAACTGCGACCTCGGGGAGGGGAGCGAGCACGACGCGGAATTGATGACGATCATCACGTCCGCGAACATCGCATGCGGCGGCCACGCCGGGGATGAGGCGACGATGCGCGCGGCGCTGGCCCTCGCCATCGAACACGGCGTCGCGGCCGGGGCGCATCCCGGACTGGTGGACCGGGGAGACTTTGGCCGAACCGAGCACGACTTGACGGCCAACGAAGTAAGGGAGCTGGTGCTGGGCCAGACGCGCCGGTTCCAGCGACTCGCGGTCGAGATGGGCATTCGAGTGCGGCACGTGAAGCCGCATGGGGCGCTCTACAACCGGGCGGCGCGCGACGGTGTCTGGGCGCGGGCGGTGGCGGATGCCGTGTTCGAGGCGGATCCGGCGCTCGTGCTGGTGGGGCTCGCCGGCAGCCGGTTGCCGGAAGCGGGAAGGGAGCGTGGATTGCGGGTCATGCGCGAGGGGTTTGCCGATCGGAGCTACCAGGCGGATGGGTCGCTGACCCCGCGAGGACGGCCTGACGCGTTGATCCATGATCGCGCCGTGGCGATTGAGCAGGTGTTGCGGATGGTGCGGGAGCGGCGGGTGCGGGCCGTGGATGGGAGCGAGTTCGATCTCGTGGCGGACACCGTTTGCGTGCATGGCGACGGTCCCGACCCGGCGGGTTATGCCCGCGGATTGCGCAGCGCTCTCAGTGAGGCCGGGGTGATAATCGGCGCCTGCGAATAGTCCGACGGCGCCAGGCGATGGCGCCGGTAGCGGCCGCGAGCAACAGCACCCCATAGGTGCCGGGCTCGGGTACGGGGGAGATTTGATTGTCGTACTCCAGCCATTTTGTGTCGCCTGGGCTGAAACCGGTGAAGGTGATCTGGTTCATCGGGGCGGAACCGGTGGTAGCATGGCTCGCGCCGCTCCAGAATTGCGCGAAGAAGTAGTCGGAGGCGTCGGCCCAATTTTGAATGGTCAGGCTCACGCCCCCGCTGATGGAAAACTGCGAAATATTAAGCGAAGAAACGCCGGCGAAGTCGATGATGCTGGTGCCGGTGATGTTCAGGGTGCCGAGATGGAGGTCGACGTTGCTGAGCCGGAGGGTGCCACCCGCCAGATTGAAGGTCCCGTCAAAACCAAGGTCATGATCCAGCGTGAGCACGCCCGCGCCCTGTTTCGTGAAGGTGCCGTCGCCCGTGAAGTCGCCGGAAAAGGTCGTGGATCCGCTGCCGGCCACGGTCAACGATCCCCCGTCGAACTGCACCGTGCCGGCACCGGCGAGCGTGGCGACCGTCTCGGAAAAACCGCCCAGATCAAGCACGGCGCCAGACGAAACGGTGACGGCGGTGCCATTGGCGAGCACGTTGGACGCCCCAAGCTGCAGGGTTCCTTCCTGGATTGTGGTCGCGCCCGTGTAGGTGTTCGTGCCCGAGAGGGTGAGCGTGCCGGAGCCCGCCTTGGTGAATGTGCCAGTGCCGGACATTGTGCCGGAATAGGTGGTGGAGCCGGTCCCGGTGGTGGAGAGCGCGCCGCTGCCCAGATCGATCGCGCCGGCGCCCGCAATCGTGGCGACGGCTTGAGTGCGGTCGTTTACGTCGAAGGTGGCGCCGGTGGCCACGGTGACCGCGGTAGCGGCGCCGAGGGAGTTGTTGGCACCGATCCGGAGGATGCCGGCGCTGACGTCCGTGTTGCCCGTGTAGGAATTTGTGCCGGTGAGCGTGAGGGTACCGCTGCCGCCTTTGGTGAAGCCGCCATCACCGATCATCGAGCCGGAAAATGTCGTGGTGCCTGTGCCCGCGGTGGAAAGCGTGCCGCCGTCGAGGTGGATCGTCCCCGCCCCTGCGATGGTGGCGACGCTGCCGTCGAAGCCATTCAGCGAAAAGGTTGCGCCGCTGGCCACCGAAAGGGCGGAGGATGTGGATGCGCTGTCGTCGGCGCCGAGTTGCAGGGTGCCACTGTTGACGGCGGTCGACCCGGTGTAGGTGCTCGTGCCCGTGAGTGTGGCGGTGCCCGCGCCGGATTTGATCAGTCCGCCGCTGCCGGTGGTGATCGAGGCCACGCTAACATTGCCGTCGCCCGCGAGCGTCAAGGTGCGGTTGGTGCCCGAGATGCCGCCGGTGAGGCTAAGGCTGTCGGCGCTGGCGTTGATCAGCGCATTGCCCGTGAGCGTCACCGCTCCGGCCCAAGAGTTGTCGCCCGAAACGCTATGGAGGGCGCCGTTGCTGGACACGCCCGTACCCGTAATGCTGAGAGTTTCTGCACCGATCGCGATTCCGCCCTGCAGCTGCAGTTCGTCGCCGGACGTGACGGTCGTGCCCGTGTCAGTGGATCCCAAGGCTTGGGAGTGGCGAATATTGAGCACGCCGGCACCGACGGTCGTGGCCCCGGTGTAGGTATTGGCTCCGGAAAGAACGAGGGTGCCGGTGCCCGTGGCCTTATTCAGGCCGCCGGTGCCGGACATGATGGCATCGATGACAACGTCCTCGGTCGTGGCGCTGCTGTTGCCGATGTTGAATGTTCGGTTCGCGCTGCCGAGGTCGAGGTACCCGCTGATCGTCGCGCCGTTGGTGTTGTTGGTGGCGGAGTACGTGACGTTTCCGCCCAAGGTGAGAACACCATCGTCAGTGACGATGCTGACGGAGGAACCCGCGACGCCACCACCGAGAACAAGTGCGCCCGTGGTGGCGCTATTTCCGTCGAGATCGAGGGTGCCGGCGTAGAGCGTGAGCGTGCCGCTGGATAAAGCATCATCGCTGTCCAATCGCACCGTGCCGGTGGCCGCGCCGCCGGAGGTGCCGATCGTCATGGCGCCCGTCGAGGAATTGGGACCGGACAAGGTCAGGGTTCCGGTGTTGCGCTTGTTCAGGGCGCCACTCCCCAAGGCGACCCCGGAGATGGTCAGGTCGCCGGCTCCCGTGAGGGTGAGCGCAGTGTTGGAACCGGCTACGCCGCCGCTGAGGTCGAGGCTGCCGGAATCCACGGTGATCTGGGAGGTGCCGGTGAGAGTGACGAGTCCGCCCCAGACGTTATCGCCAGAAATATTGCGGAGGGCGCCGGTGGAGCCTGCGCCGGTGCCGGTGATTGAAAGGCTTTCGGCGCCGACCGTGATGTTGCCCTGAAGTTGCAACTCCTCGCCCGATGTGACCGTCGTGCCTGCCGCCGTGGAGCCCAAGGCTTGGGAGTGGCGGATGTTGAGGACTCCGGCGCTGACGGTCGTGAGGCCAGCGTAGGTATTCGCGCCAGACAAGATCAGGGTGTCAGTGCCGGTTTTCGCAATACCGCCGGCGCCGGAGATGATACCGCTGAACTCCGTGGTCTCGCCGTCCCCATCGATGGTGAGGGTCGCGCCACCGAGCGAGACGGAACCGGAGCCGGCCAGCGAACCAATGGTGTCGACGTAGCCGTTGAGGTCGAACGTTGCGCCCGAAGCGATGACCAGGTTGCTGGTGTTGCCGATCATGCCGGCCGACCCGAGGCGAAGCACGCCGGCGTCGACGTACGTGATGCCACTGTAGTTCTTGCTCGAGCCCTGGAAGACCACCACCCCATCGCCCGTCTTGTGGAAGTCCTCGCCGGAAATTCGGCTGCTGAAGGTGGCGGTCAAGCCGGCGGCAACCTGTACGCCCGGGATGTCGCCGGAGAGGGTGATCGTGCTCGAGTTGAACGTGATGTTTCCCTCCTCAATGATGATCGAGTCGGCGGTGACGTTGTTTACAGTCACGGTGAAACTGCCCGTCGCGTCGTTGCCGGCGCTGAAAACGGCGATCGAATCGTTGACCCAGTAGCCGGTGTTGGCCGTGCCGTCCGCGAGATTGCCCCAGTTCTGGCCCGAGCCGCTGGTCCGCCAGTTTCCGGAAGGGGAGGCGCCGCCTGCGCCGGCGGTGGTACTATTTACATCCCAGTAGAGGGAGGTTTGGGCGGACAGGCTGAAGGGCACGAGCAGGGGGAGGGTCCATCGCAGGCAAGACGTCGGCAGGCTCCGCCGGGCAGGAGGCGAAGTGACGGAAGACCGCGGCGCGTGGGGCGTAGGCATAACCGAGGTGGTTGATGCATAACGGCCGGAGGCGACGTTCACAAGGCGCGTTTTGGCCGCGACCGCGGGGACGCCATCGGCCGCGTAGGGCGGAATTATTTTCCGCGTTCACCGTGTCATGCGCGGATGGCGGCCGGGAGTCAGAGTCTATTTCCACCGAAGCTCGAACGTCCGGCGCGGGATCGGGCACCCGCCTAGGCTTGCCGCGCCTTGCGGCGACGCAGAGCGAAGAATGCGGCCAAGCCACCCAGCAATAGGGCGCCGTACGTGGAGGGTTCCGGGACCGGCGTAATCTGGCGGTCGTATGCCTGCCAATGGGTGGTGTTCGGAGAGGAGTGGCCGGTGAAGACGACGCGATCCATCGGGCTGCCGGTGACATTGAACGAAGCGCCGGTCCAATTCTGGGTGAAGAAGTAGTCGGATGCCTCGGCCCAGTTCTGAATCGTGAGCGTGACGCCTGCGGCGATCGTGAGAGTGTCCAGGCGGAGCCGGATGTCCGTGCCACCGAAATCGATGATGGAATTGGCGGTCACCATCAGGGAATCGATGTTCATGTCCCGGTTGGTGCCCGACAGCAACAGGGTGCCCCCTTTCAATTCGACGGTGGCGTCGAGGTCGCGGTTGCCCGTGAGTTCCAGCTTGCCCGCGCTCACCAGCAAGGTGCCGTCGAAGGAAAGATCGCTGGTGAGGGTGAGCGTGCCGGAACCAATTTTTTCGAGCGTGCCGGAGCCGCTGAGGGATCCGCCGAAGGTGGAGTCGCCGGAGTTGGCGCCGACCTTCAGGTAGCCGCTGGTGGATAGGGCCACCAGGCCGGTGCCGCCGAGGCGGTTGATGGATTCGCTGAAATTGTTCACCTGCAGGGTGCCATCCGCGTTGATGGTGATCAGGCCCGCGTAGTCGGCGATCTGGTTGCTGGCATCCAGGCGCAGCGTGGCGGTGCCGTTGCCGGTGTTGTTGTCGCCGACGGTCACGGTGGCTCCGCCGATGGCGTTGGTGCCGGCGGTTTTTGCCAGGGCTACGGTCCCCTGATTGATCGTGATGGCGCCGGAGTTGGAGTTGGCGCCGCTGCCGGAAAGCGTGAGGGTCCCGGAGTTATTCTTGGTCAGGGTGCCGGAGTTGTTGATGTCGCCGGTGAAATTGACGTTGCCCGCGCCGACGACCGTGAGGTTGTGGCTGAGGGACAGCTGGCTGCTGACGGTCAGGTTGCCGGCATCGGAACCGATCGTGGTGGCGCCGGTGAGATTGATGGAGGAGTTGAGCGTGTTGTTGCCGCTCAGGTTGCGGATGGCGCCGGTGTTGCTGATGCCGGAGCCGGCCACCTGGAAATTAGACTCCTGAAGGGTGATGCTGTTTTGCAGGTGGAGTGCGGCGCCGCTGGCGATGACGTTGCCGTAGGTCGAGGTCCCGAGGGCGGTGTCGCTGGCGGCGACCACCACGCCTTGGTTGATATAGGTGATGCCGCTGAAGGTGTTGTTGCCGGAAAGGACGAGCGTCCCGGCACCGGATTTCACGTTGTCGCCCCAGCCGCCCGAAATGTTCGACGCGATGGTCAGACTGCCGGTGCCGCCGATGTTCCAATTCCAGCCGGCGTCCCAATCATTTTGCGGGGCGAGGGCGGTGAAGGAAAGGGATTGATTGCCGCTACTGCCGGCCGTGCGGGTGATGGTCCGGGAAGTCAGCCGGAGGGTGCTCGAAGCGGAGCCGTTGCCGATCGAGAAGTTGTCGTTGACGTTATTAAAGGTGAGGCTGTTTGCCGTCCGATTACCGTCGAGGGTGATGTTGTTGACGGTGGAATCACCGTCGTTGGCATTGAACTGAACGCTCGAAGCGGAGGTGGGAACGCTGTTTGGGTTCCAGTTTACCGCGTTGCCCCATTGGTTGTTGCCGCTTCCGTTATCCCAAATGACCTGACCGGTGGAGGCCAAGGGCAGCAGGCAAAGCGCGACCCCGATCCGCATGACGGATGGAACGCGATCAGTTGCTGCGGCGAATAACGTCATGGTCGAGTGCGAGTCTAGGGGGGAGACCCTAAAAAGGCAACCCACGGAGAGGACCCGCCCGACGTATTCGGCGCTGTTTACTCAGTTATTAAACCTAAAGAGTGCGACATCGCCGTCGCGGAAAACGTATTCCTTTCCTTCAAGCCGGTATTTTCCCGCCTCGCGAGCAGCGGCGACGGAACCGAGGCGGGTAAGATCCTCGTAGCTAACGATCTCAGCCTTGATGAAACCGGATTCGAAATCGGTGTGGATGACGCCCGCCGCCTGAGGAGCCTTCCAGCCTTTCTTGATGGTCCAAGCTCTGACTTCCTTCTCGCCGGCGGTGAAGTAGGTTTGAAGCCCGAGAAGGGCGTAGGCGCCTCGAATCAGCGCGGACACGCCGGAGTCGTCGACCCCGAGATCCTTGAGGAAGGCCTTGGCGTCCTCGGGCGGAAGATCGATGAGTTCGGCTTCGATCTTGGCGCTAATGGGCACGTAAGCCGCGTCGTGGTGCGTGCGAACGTATTCCGCGACTTTTTGGACAAACGGGTTTTGCTCGGCGGTTGCGAGGTCGTTTTCGGCGACATTGCAGGCGAAAAGAACCGGCTTGGCGGTGAGGAGCTGGAGCAGCTTCATCAGGGCCTTTTCGTCGTCGGAGGCGGGGAGGGTGTTGGCGGTCTTTCCCGCATTGAGGTGAGGCTCAAGTTTGGCGAGCAATGCGAGTTCCGCGGCCGCATCCTTGTCCCCGGCCTTCGCGGCCTTTTGGGCTTTGGGCAGACGCTTGGCCACCGCGTCGAGATCGGCGAGCACGAGCTCGGTGGTGATCACCTCGATGTCGCGGACGGGATCGACACCGCCCATGGTGTGCACGACGTCGGCATCCTCAAAACAACGCACGACCTGGACGATGGCATCGACTTCCCGGATGTTGGCCAGGAACTGGTTGCCGAGGCCCTCGCCCTTGCTGGCGCCGGCGACCAGCCCGGCGATGTCGACGAACTCGATCGCGGCGGGAATGACGACGTTCGTCTTGGCGATCTTCTGCAGGACGTAGGCGCGCTCGTCGGGCACGGTGACGACGCCAACATTGGGGTCGATGGTGCAAAACGGATAGTTCGCCGCCTCTGCCTTGCGGGAGCGGGTGAGGGCGTTGAAGAGCGTGGACTTGCCCACGTTGGGGAGACCGACGATACCGGCTTTGAGCATAAAATTGGGTGCGTTAAGGGTCGAACTCAGCGGTGGCACTGGGGGCTTGACAAGGGCAAAGTTGTTCCGTCCATTCTGCCCCTTTTCCAAACCAAAACACGTCTCCGCAAGTCAACTGACCCATCACATGGCCCTTAAAATTCGTCTTTCCCGCGTCGGCACCAAGAACACCCCGCACTACCGCGTGGTGGTCGCCGAGGAGCGCTCCCGCCGCGATGGCGATGCCGTCGAACAGCTCGGCGCCTACAACCCGAGCGCCAAGGGCAACCCGATGACGCTCAAGCTCGACCGCGTCGACTACTGGATTTCCAAGGGCGCCAAGCCCACGGCGACCATGCATTCCATGATCAAGCGGGCCAAGCGCGCCGCGGCCGCGACGGCCTGAGTTTCCGCTCATATTGAATCCCCAAGGTTCGGCTCGCGCCGGACCTTTTTTATTGGAGAATCCCGCCATGCGCATCGATGTCCTGACCCTGTTCCCGGGCATGCTCGATGGATTTTTCTCGGAGAGCATGCTGGGCCGCGCCCGCGAGGCGAAGCTGCTGGAAATCAACGTGCGCAACACGCGGGACTGGGCCACCGACAAGCACCGCACGACGGACGACCGGCCCTTCGGCGGTGGCGCCGGGATGGTCATGAAATGCGAGCCGCTCTTCGCCGCCATCGAGGAGTTGCAGACCCCGTCGTGTCGGCGGATCTACCTGACGCCCGATGGCGTGCCGTTTACGAGTGCCAAGGCGGAGGAGCTGTCGCAGCAGCAACACCTTATCCTTGTCAGCGGGCATTACGAGGGCATCGACCAGCGAGTCCGCGACTCGGTCATCGACGAGGAAATCAGCATTGGCGATTACGTGCTCACCAACGGGACGCTGGCAGCCGCGGTCGTGATTGATGCGCTGGCGCGTTTCATCCCTGGCGTGCTCGGGGAAGAAAAGTCGTTGACCGCCGAAAGTTTCACCCGCAACTTGCTCGACTTTCCCAATTACACGCGTCCCGCCGTTTACCGCGGCATGTCCGTGCCGGAAGTGCTCCTCCAGGGCAACCACGGCGAAATCGAGAAGTGGCGGCACGCACAGCAGTTGGAAAAGACCCGACAGTTTCGTCCCGATTTACTCAAAAAACAGCCATGAACCAGATCATCAAAGAAATCACCGCCGCTCAGGTGAAAACTGCCTCCGCCCCCTTCAAGGTCGGCGATGGCGTCCGTGTGCACACCAAGGTGCGCGAGGGTGACAAGGAGCGTACCCAGATTTTCGCCGGTGTCGTCATCGCCCACAAGGGCTCCGGCATCCACGAAACCTTCACCGTCCGCCGCATCAGCTACGGCGAGGGCGTCGAGAAGGTGTTCCCGGTGAATTCGCCGAACGTCGAGAAGATCGAGATCGAGAAGACCTCGGAGAACGGCCGCGCCCGCCTCTACTATCTCCGCGACCGGACCGGCAAGGCCGCCATGGCGGTGAAGGAAAAGCGCTACGACGAAGCCAAGGCCTGATTGCCCGCGTCTATAGAGTGAACAAAAGCGAACCCGACGGGTTCGCTTTTTTTATGCCAAAAAATGGGCTTTGCAGCGGCTCGCCCCCGGGCGTTTAATCGCCTTCCCTCCAATTCATCCGTTCCCTTTTCATGAAACTCCATACTGAGATTCTCGCCCAAGCAGCCAACCAAGCCCGCGGCCTCGCCATCGACGCCGTGCACAAATGCTCCTCGGGGCACCTGGGCTTGCCGCTGGGCGCCGCCGAGATCGGCGCCGTCCTTTATGGCCATGCGCTGGTACATAATCCGGATGTGCCCCGCTGGCTGAACCGCGATCGCTTCGTCCTCTCCGCGGGCCACGGCTCGATGTTTCTCTACAGCTGGCTCCACCTGAGCGGCTATGACCTGTCGCTCGACGAGGTGAAGAACTTCCGCGTGTTGCACAGCAAGACACCCGGTCATCCTGAGTTTCACGAGACACCAGGTGTTGAATGCACCACCGGCCCGCTCGGCCAGGGCATCGGCAACGGCGTCGGCCTCGCGCTCTCCGGCAAGATGGCGGAAGCGCGGTTCAATACGCCCGAGCATACCCTGTTCGATCACCATGTCGTCGTCCTCGCGGGCGACGGTTGCATGCAGGAAGGCGTTGCGATGGAGGCCGTGTCGTTCGCCGGGCACCAGGGCCTCGACAACCTGATCCTCATTTATGATGCGAACGACGTCACGCTCGACGCGATGGCGGACAAGACCCAGAGTGAAAACACCGCCGCCCGCTTCAAGTCGATCGGGTGGGATGTGCAGACCCTCGCCGATGGTCATGACCTGAACGCGATCCTCAAGGCCATCAACCGCGCGAAGCGCGCGAAGAGCGGCAAGCCGCAGCTCATCATCGCCAAGACCGTCATCGGCAAGGGCATCCCCGAGGTGCAGGGCACTTCGAAGGGGCACGGGGAGGGTGGGGCGAAATTCGCCGATGCCGCCCGCAAGGGACTTGGCCTTCCCGAGGAGCACTTTTACGTCAGCGCCGAGGTGCGCGATTACTTCGCCGGCCATAAGAAGCGTCTCAAGCGCGCCTACGCCAAATGGCGCAAGACCTATGAGGCTTGGCGCGCCGCCCATCCCGAGAAGGCGGCGCTGCTCGATTCACGCAATGACCGCCTCGACGCCTCGGCCTTGCTCGAGAAGATCCCGGCATTCGCTCCCGACGCCAAGCTCGCCACCCGTGCGGCGGGCAAGGATGTGCTCCAGCCGGTGGCTGCGGCCGTGCCGCTCCTGATTTCCGGTTCCGCCGATTTGCATGGATCGACGCTCAACTACATCGCGGCGGACAAGGATTTCGACCAAGCGAACCGCGCCGGTCGCAACCTCCGCTACGGCATCCGCGAACACGCCATGGCCGCCATCAACAATGGTGTCGCCTACGACGGCATTTTCCGCACGTCGTGCGCAACCTTCCTGGTGTTTGCCGATTATTCGCGCCCGTCCATGCGACTGGCCGCGCTGTCGAAGCTCCCGGTGATCTACATCTACACCCACGACTCCGTCGGGGTGGGCGAGGACGGACCGACCCACCAGCCGGTCGAGACGGTTTCCGGACTCCGCGTGATTCCGAACCTGGATGTGATCCGTCCAGCCGATCCCGAGGAAACCGCCGGTGCCTTCGCCGCCGCGCTCGAGCGGACCGACGGGCCCACGCTCCTTTCGCTCACCCGCCAGGCCGTGCCGATGCTGAATGACATCCCCGTGGCCGAGCGCCGCCAAGGTGTCCTCAAGGGCGGTTACATTGCCATCAAGGAAACCGCGCCGCTCACGCACATCCTCCTGTCCGCTGGATCGGAACTCCAATGGGCCATCGCCGCCGCGAAACAACTGGGCGCTGGCGTGCGAGTGGTTTCGATTCCTTCGTTCCAGCGCTTTGACGCGCAATCCAGGGAATATCGCGAGTCGGTGCTCCCGCCGTCGTGCCGCAAGCGCGTGGCCATCGAAGCCGGTGTCACGGCGCTCTGGCCCAAGTACGTCGGATTGGACGGCAAGGTTCTCGGCATTGATCGCTTCGGCCTGAGCGCTCCCGGGAATATCGCGATGGCTGAACTCCGCATCACCACCGATGCGGTGATCGAGGCGGCCAAGTCCCTCTAAGCGGAAGACGCCGTCCTGGTCGGCCGACCAGCCGGCGGAAAGACCCACCGGCTGTATTGTTTGCCGGGGCCAACACTGTGTTGGTCCCACGCAAAACGATCCTTGCCGAAGTGATTAGGGAGCTAATAGTCAGCCTCCTGATTTCCGGATTTATAACACATCATGCCGCATCTCCTTCTGAAAGACCTCCCTCGCTACGAATGTTTGCTGGAAGCGTCTCGGGAATTTCCTGATCTTGATCCCTCCGCCGCCGAGGCTTTCCTTCACCTCTTGCGGACCGGAGACGAGGCGTTCGGCACCACGGAGTCCCACCTCAGTTCCTTCCATATTTCCCAGGGCCGATTCGGAGTTCTCATGCTTTTGTGGCGGAGCACGCAGCCACGGGCAGCCAAATTGCTCGGAGCGGATGATTGCGCCTCGGGACCGCGCACGCCGGCCGAATTGGCCGACGCCGCCGGGGTGACGCGGGCGACCATGACTGGCCTCATCGATACGTTGGAGCGGGACGGCTATGTGGTCCGTGAGCCCGATCCTTCCGATCGACGCATGCTGTCGGTCCGACTCACCTCCAAAGGGGAACAATTCCTGCAGGAGTTTCTGCCGGGGCATTTTCGCATCATCGCCGCCGTGATGAGTACTCTCAGCGAGAGCGAGCGCAAGACCCTCGTCCGCCTCCTGGTGAAGGTTCAGCAGCACGCGGCCACGCTGCGGGCGGAGCCAGCCAGCCTCACCCCTTCGTCCTGATTTCCAAATCACCACTCAAACCAAGCCCTCCATGTTCAAGAAGTTCCTCATCGCCATCGCCGGTTTTGTCCTCGTCGTGCTCCTGCTCGGCGCCGTCAAAGCCAAGCAAATCGCGGAGATGTCCGCCATCTCGCATGTGCCGCCCCCCAGCGCTGTCACCACCACGGAGGCCCAGACCGTCGACTGGCACGCCTTCATCCATTCGATCGGCACTTTGGCGCCGGTTGAGGGTGTCACGCTCGCCGCGGACGCCGACGGCACCATCACGCGGCTCGTCGCGGAAAGCGGCGCGGCAGTGAAGGCGGGGGATCTGCTCGTTGAACTGGACACAACCGTCGAAACCGCGCAACTCGCCGCGGCCCAGGCGCGCGCCGAGCTTTCGCGCATCAATTTTGAGCGCGCCAAGGACCTGTGGAATCGTGATGCAACGTCGAAGTCGGAATTCGACCTCGCCGACGCGACCCACAAGCAATCCATCGCCGAGGTGGCCGCCATCGAGGCGCTCATTGCCAAGAAACAGGTCCGCGCCCCCTTCGACGGCCGGATCGGCATCCGCCTGGTCAATCTCGGCCAGTACGTGGCGCGGGGCCGGCCCCTGCTGCCCCTGCAGAAACTCGACCCGATCTACGTTAACTTCAGCATTCCCCAGCGGCAGCTCCCGGCCCTCGCGATCAACCAGGAGGTGGGAATCGTGATCGACGCGTTCCCGGAGCGCACTTTCCAAGCCACCATCACCGCGATCAATGCCGAGGTGGACGCCGCGACCCGGAACATTTCGGTGCAAGCCACGATGCGCAACCCTGATGAACTTCTCCGCGCCGGCATGTTCGCCCGCGTCGAGGTCCAGATGTCCGCCGCCCAACCTCAGGTCGTGGTGCCAGCCACGGCCATTTCCTACGCTTCCTACGGTAACTCGGTCTTCATCGTCGAGAAAATGAAGGACGAGGCCGGTCAGGAATACCTAGGCGTGCGGCAGCAGTTCGTGAAGCTCGGCGCCACCCGCGGCGATCTCGTCGCCATCACGGAGGGCGTGAAGGCCGGCGAGCAGGTCGTCACCTCCGGGGTGTTCAAGCTCCGCAACGGCGCGCCGGTCCAGGTGAATAACGTCGTGCAACCCGCCTCGAGCGCGACACCGAAACCGGCGAATACCTGAGCCCGACCGAGCCACACCCGCTGCCCATGCTCTCCAAAAGTTTCACCGATCTCTTCATCCGCAAGCCGGTCATCGCGCTTGTCGTCAACATCGTCATCCTGGTCGTCGGGCTCGTCTCGTACTTCAAGCTGAACACGCGTCAGTACCCGCGCAGCGACGCCGCGGTGGTCAACGTCAGCACCGTCTATTTCGGCGCCAGCGCCGACACGGTGCGCGGCTACATCACCACGCAGCTCGAACGCGCGATCGCGAGCGCCGACGGCATCGATTACATCGAATCCACCAGCAGTGCCGGCTTCAGCGCCATCAAGGTGTTCCTCCGGCTGAACTACGACTCCAATGCCGCCCTGGCGCAGATCAGCGCCAAGATCGACCAGGTGCGCAACGAGCTCCCGCCGGAATCCGAGTCGCCCACCATCAGCGTGGAAACGGCCGACAGTGAGTTCGCGTCGATGTACCTGAGCTTCTATTCCGACGATCTCGACCAGAACCAGATCACGGACTACCTCAATCGCATGGTCCAGCCGCGGCTGGCCGCGGTGAAGGGCGTGCAGAAGGCCGACGTGCTCGGCGGCCGGGTCTTCGCCATGCGCGTCTGGCTCAAGCCCGACGAGCTGGCCGCCCGCGGCCTCAGTCCCGCCGAGGTTCGGCAGGCCCTGCAGGCAAACAACGCGCTCTCCGCGGTCGGATCCACCAAGGGCACCATGCTGAGCGTCAGCCTCGTGGCCGACACCGACCTCAAGAATGTCGAGGAATTCCGCCAGCTCGTCGTGGCCGAGAAAAACGGCTCGCTCATCCGCCTGGCCGACGTGGCCGACGTCGTGCTCGGCGCCGAGAGCTATGACGAGGAGGTCCGGTTCGGCGGCAAGACCGCCACCTTCATGGGCATCTGGGTGCTGCCGACCGAGAGCACCGTGGAGGTCATGACCCGGGTCCGCGAGGCGTTTCCCGACATCCAGGCCAGCCTGCCCGCCGGCCTCAACGGCCTGATCGCCTACGACGCGACCAAGTACATCGAGGACGCGCTGAGCGAGATCGTGAAGACGCTCAGCGAGACCCTGCTGATCGTCACCATCGTCATCTTCCTGTTCATGGGTTCGCTGCGGTCGGTGTTCATCCCGATCGTCGCCATGCCGCTCTCCCTGATCGGCGCCATGTTCCTGATGCTCGTCTTCGGGTTTACCATCAACCTGCTGACCTTGCTGGCCATCGTGCTCGCGGTGGGCATCGTGGTCGACGACGCCATTGTCGTGGTGGAAAACGTCGAACGTCACATCCGCGAGGGTCTGTCGCCGACCGACGCCGCCATCCAGGGCGCGCGCGAACTCGTCGGGCCCGTCATTTCCATGGCGATCACCCTCGCGGCGGTCTACGCGCCGATCGGATTCCAAGGCGGCTTGACGGGCGCACTCTTCCGTGAGTTCGCCATGACGCTGGCCGGCGCGGTGCTGATCTCCGGCTTCGTCGCGCTGACGCTCTCGCCCATGATGAGCGCCCATCTGCTCAGGGGTGGCGGGCACGAGGAGAAGGGTCTGACGGGCACCATCAACCATTTCTTCGATCGCGTCCGCGACCGATACGAGAGGGCCATCGGGGCCAGCCTCGGTTGGGTGCCGGTAACGATCACCGCGGCCTGCCTGCTGACTCTCCTGCTCGTGCCTTTCTTCATGCTCGCGCAACGGGAACTCGCGCCCAAGGAGGACCAGGGCGTCGTGTTCAGCCTCATGATTCCGTCGCCCACCGCGACGATCGACCAGAACATCATTTACGCCAACGAGGTTCAGAAGATGTTCATGAACGTCCCCGAGTACGAAAACTCATTCCAGATCACGGGGGCGCGATTCGGATTCTCCGGCATCATTCTGAAGCCATGGTCCGAACGCAGCCGCAGCTCCCTTGAGATTGAGCAGGCGCTCCAGGCGCCGTCGGCCGCCATTGCTGGGCTGAACGTGGTCATCACCACGCCCGATCCCTTGCCCTCGGGCGGCTCCATGCCCATCGACTTCGTGGTGCGTTCCACGGCGGACCACCGCGAGATGGAGGAATTCGCGCAGAAACTCGCCCTCTTCGCCAACACCGAGGCTAACGCCGGCGGCGGCGCGCCCACGTTCTACTTTGCCGACACCGACCTGAGATTCGACCTGCCGCAGGTGGAGATCGAGATCGACAAGGACAAGGTGGCCGCGATGGGTCTCAACCTTTCCGACGTCTCCCGCGACCTCGGCTCGATGCTTGGCGGCGGCTACGTCAATCGGTTCGTCAACGACGGCCGCAGCTACCGCGTCATCCCGCAAGTCGAGCGCGGCCAGCGCCTGAATGCGGGCCAGTTGCTCGATTATCACATCCGCGGTCCGCAGGGGCAGCTCATCCCGCTCTCCACCATCGCCACCCTGAAGGAAACCGTGCAGCCGCGCACGTTGAACCGCTTCCAGCAGCTGAACTCCGTCAAGATCCAGGGCGTCGGTCCCAGCGTCGACCAGGCGCTGAAGAAGCTCGAGGCCAAGGCCAAGGAGATTTTGCCCGCCGGCTATTCCATCGATTACGGCGGCCAGTCGCGCCAGCTCCGTTACGAGGGCAATGCCCTCTGGTCCGCCGGCGGGCTCGCGCTGGTCCTCATCTTCCTCGTGCTCGCGGCGCAGTTCAACAGCTTCCGCGACCCGTTCATCATCCTGCTCGGCTCCGTGCCGCTGGCCCTGGTCGGCGCCATGCTGCCGATCTTCCTGTGGCAGACTTCGCTGAACATCTATTCGCAGATCGGCCTCATCACCCTGGTCGGTCTCATCGCCAAGAACGGCATCCTGATCGTGGATTTCGCCAACACCCTCCAGGAACAGGGCGTGGCCAAGCGCGACGCCATCCGCCGCGCGGCGGCCACGCGTCTTCGCCCCGTGCTCATGACGTCGGCGGCGACGGTCTTCGGCCACATCATGCTGATCTTCGTGAGCGGCCCGGGTGCCGCGGCCCGCAACAGCATCGGCTGGGTTCTCGTGATCGGCATGGCGGTCGGCTCGCTCTTCACCCTCTACGTCGTGCCGGCGTTCTACATGCTGATTGCCCGCGACCACGCCAAGCACGCTCGCCCGTCCGCGCCCGTGACGGCGGAACCCGCCCTTGCCAAGTAAACGTTTCCGTCTCCATTACATGAAAATTCCTATGCGATTGCCCATCATCCTGCTCGTGGGAACGAGCTTGCTCGCGGCCCTGCCGGCCACGGCCCAGCTCAATGACGGAAAGCCCGACCCGGATTTCCAGGTCCCGGATCGGCTCGATCTGAACTACGCGCTGGCGTACGCCCTTGATAACAACTTCGCCATCCGCCAGGCGAAGGAGCGCATCCGCCAGCAGGAGGGCATCGTGCTCGAGGTCCGCTCGGCGCGGATTCCGAACGTCGGGGCCTCGGGCGGCTACCAGCGCAACGCCGACGAGGTTTCCACCAACGGCCGGGACCACTCCTGGTCCGTGGACATCACCGCCAGCCAGCTGCTTTTTTCCGGCGGTGGCGTGTCGGCCAACATCAAGCGCCAGCAACTCGCGCTCGACGCCGCCGTCCTCGCCCTGCGCTCGGTGATCAACGACGCGCTGGTCGATGTCCGCATCCGTTTCTTCACCGTGCTGCTCAACCGGGAGAAGATCCTTGTCCAGGAGCAGAACACCGAACTGCTCCAGCGCCAGCTGCAGGACGTGCGGAATCGCTACGAGGCGGGCACCGTCTCCAACTTCGAGGTGCTGCGCGCCGAGGTCGCCCTGGCCAATGCCCAGCCGGCGCTCATCACCGCGCGCAACGACTACCGGCTCTCCATCGAGGAACTGCGTCAGTCCCTCGGTTATGTTGCCGCGAGTGACGAGAACATCACGCGTGTCCCCGAGTTTCTTGGGTCCTTGGAATTCAAGCCCGCGACCTTCGAGCTGCGCAGCGCGCTGGCCACCGCCCGCGAGCAGCGGCCCGATCTGCTGCGCCTCGCCCGCCTGACTGATGCCGCCGAACAGGGGGTCATCTCCAGCCGCTCGGGATATTTCCCGACCGTGTCCGCCTTCGGCTCCTATGATTTCCGCCGCGCCCCCATCTCCAGCGGAAAATCCTCAATGGACGGCTGGACCGTCGGTGTGCAGTCGAGCTGGGATATTTTCGACGGTCGCGCCACCGCCGGTCGCGTGGCCCAAGCCCGGTCCTTCCTCGAACAGACGCGCCTGGCCCTGGCGGAAGCCCAGCTGAACACCGACGTCGAGGTGCGCCGCGCGATCTCGACCTTCCAGCAGGCCACGGAACTGGCGGAAGCCTCGCAGAAGGTCGTGGCCCAGGCGGAGGAGGCTGTTCGCCTCGCCAATGCCCGCTATGCGGCCGGCACTGCGACGCAACTGGACGTGCTCACCTCCCAGGTCGACCTCACCACGGCCCGCCTCAACCAGGTCCAGGCTTACTATAGTTACAACGTCGCGGTCGCTTCCGTCCGCAACGCGATGGGCCTGCCGGACGAGTCCCATCCCACCGGCGAACTGCAGTATCCCTGATTTGTCGCCGTTTTGATCGAGGCCGCCTGCGGGCGGCTTTTTTTATTCTCCTGCTGGCAACTTGACCTGAATTGATGTGTCCTTACCGCACCGCATGAAGCCTGTTCGTGTTCTGCTCATTGTTCTGGGAATTATTGCTTTGGCCACGGTCGCACTGATCGGCCTGGTCCTCACGCCGTCCGTCCAACGCTGGGCCGTATTGAAAGCCACCCGCGATGTGCCGGGCCTGAATCTTGAAATGGAGTCGGTCCAGGCGGGCCTCTCTGGAGTCAAACTGACCGGCGTGCGCGCCGTGGCCGAGGGAGTGCCCGTGAAGCTGGACAAACTCGAGGCCGATTTCTCGCTGATCGGGCTTGTCCTTGGCCGGCAGCTCGAGCTGCGCCGCGTGGCCATCACCGGGCTCCACGTCGATGCGAGCCACTTGTCACGCGCCCGGGCCGAGGCCGCCGCCGCGGGCGCGCCTGCGGCCGCTCCCGGCCTGCTCGGCCAGCTCGAACTGCCTTTTGACCTGGTGATGGACAACGTCCGGATCGAGGGCCAGGCCCTGCTGCCCGGCGCCGTCGGCCAGCCGCCGATCGAGGCGCAATACACTCTCACGGGCGGCGGCTTTGCGGCCGGCCGCGAGGGCACGCTGGCGCTCGGCGCCAACCTCAACAATCCCGCACCCGGCGCCAAGGTGAGCACCTTGCGCGCCCGGGCCGACCTGCGCGCCACGCTCACCGCGCAGCGTACATTCAGTCGCGTAAGCCTTAACACCGTGGTGGATGCCCAGGGGGCCGCGCTGGCCGACCAGGCCCAACTGAAGGTGGGGGCGGAACTCTACGGTACTTCGGCCGGGGAAAATTATGAAGTCACCGTGAGCACCCTCCTGCACGGCACGGCGGAAAACCTGCTGATCGTGCAGGCCCGGCTGCCCTCCGCCTCGGATGCGTATGTGGGCGATTGGGACCTGAAGGTCCGCACCGCGCAGCTGGAGCCATTTGTGCTCGGAGGCAGTCTCCCGGAATTTGATGCGCGCGGCGGCGGGCACTTCTCGTTCAACGCGGCGGCGGGCAGTTTTGCGCTGCAGGGCGCGCTCGAGGGCAAGGTCAGCCGCCTGGAACTGATCGAGCCCGCCTGGCGGACTTTCGGCAACCTCGCCATCGACGCGAACTTTGACCTCGGCCAGCAGGATGGCGTGCTGGACCTGCGCGCGTTCAAGGCCACGGTCGCGGGCGACAAGCCCGTTCTCGCGATCCAGGCCACCGCGCCGATCCGCTACGACCTGGGCAAGAATGCGCTCCTCCCGCAGACGAGCGTGACTGACGCCTTGCTGAACGTGACGATTCAGGGCCTCCCGATTGATTGGATCAGGCCCTTTGTGACAGCCGCTGACATCTCGGGTGGCTTGATCACCGGCCAGTTGGAGGTTGTGCGGACGTCGCCCCAGGCAACCGACGCCACGGTTCGGGGCGAGCTCACGCTCGCGGAACTCAACGTGGTGCAGGAGGGCCGCAGCTGGCTCAGCAAGGCCGCGATCTCGGCGCGCGGTGAAGCGAGTTTCGCCGGCGGGACCGTCACGGTGCCCGGATTCGAACTCGAGGCGCGCACGCCAGTGGGCGATACCCTGGCGTTGTCCGGGCGGCTGGCCACGGGACTCGCGCCGGATGCGCCGATGGCGGTGGGCACGCGTTTTAGTTTCTCGTCTCCCAAATTGCTCGAGCGCTGGCTGCCGGGAGCTCCGGTCACCGGGCAGGGGGAAATCGACGTCACGGTGCGCGGGGACCTGCTCGAGGTTCGCCCGGGCCGGGTCGAACTGCGCCAGGGCGCGGGGCGCGCCTTGCTCGACGCCACGATTGTCCAGGGTTTCTCGTTCAACCTGGCCACGCACGCGCTCGTTCCGGCGGGCGCGGAGCCGACGATCATGCGCCTTGCCCTCGGACGCCTGCCCTTGTCGACCCTTCCACTAACCGAACCGGGCACCGCGGTGGGCGGATATGTTCAACAGGCGGATTTCGACCTCGGCATCTCTGCCGGCAAGATCACATTCGGCGCCACATCGCCGCTGCGGCTGGCCGACGTTTCGCTCACGCGGGACCGGCAGCCATCCCTGACGGGCCTGGCAATCGAGGCGCGTCCGGTGCTCGATTACCTGGGGCGCGGGAACCTCAAGATTCGAACCGGTGAGGTCACCGTCCGCAATGCGGCGCGCGCGTCCGTGGTTACCCTGCAACTGGAGGCCACGCAGTCGCCCGGGCAGGATGCCCAGGCGGTGCTTGAATTTGCCCTCGAGGTCCCGGCGCTGGCGACCCAGCCGCTGTTCGCGGGGGCGCAGGCGGTCAGCAGTGGCCGGGCGACCGGCGAGATGCGCGCCTCCCTGGGCACGCTGAGCCAGATGGAGGCCCGTGTGACTCTCAATGGCCTCGTTTCCGCGGTGGATGGCCTGACCCTGCCGGTCGCGAATATCGGTTTTCGGGCGCGGGTGCAGCCCAATGGCGCGGCTTCCCTCCGCGTCCCCGTGCTCCTCGACAACGCCGGTCGTCGCTCCGACCTGGACTTCTCCATCGAGCTTTCTCCGCTCGGCCAGGGTTATTCGCTGGATGGCCGGCTGGGCGGCCAGCAGGTCGAACTTGAGGACCTGCTCGGGGTGCTGAGTGTCTTCACCGCGTCGGCCGCACCGGAGTCCGCCGACAAACCGGTGGCCGCCGCGAGCGTGCCGCCGGATACGACCGCCGTTTGGGATCGGTTCAGCGGCCGGCTTGGCTTGGATATCAAGTCGGTGACCCGCGGGGAAACGTGGGCCATGACCGACCTGACGGGCACGCTGGCCATCGAGCCCTCGCTCGTGACCCTGCAGAAGCTCGAGGCCTCCTTCGGCGACACGAGTCGCCTGGATGCGAAGATGGACCTGCGCTTCACCGGCGGCTCGATGCCGTACCGGTTGACCGGCGAGTATGCGCTCAACGATTTCGACACGGGCCGGTTGTTTCGTGCCATCGATCCATCGAAGCCGCCGACCGTGGAGGGATTGTTCAATATCGCCGGGCGCATCGCGGGGAATGGCGAAACCATCGGGCGGGCGATGGAACGCGCGCAGGGAGACTTTCAGCTGACCAGCCGCGGGGGAATCTTCCGCGGCCTGCAGCGCAGCAGCAGCAAGCTCTCGATGACCTCCAAGGCCGTTGAACTCGGCGCCTCCGTGCTGGGCTCGCTCCTGGGCTCGGACAAGGCGACGAAGACCGCCGAGAAGGTTGCCGGACAGGCGTACTTCGTCGACCAGCTCGCGCAGGGGATTGGCGAATTCAAATACGACCTGCTCAGCGTACGCCTGGCCCGCGACGAGTTGCTGAACATGAATCTTGAGGACATCAGCCTCGTCTCGCCCGAGATCCGCCTCAACGGTCAGGGCAGTGTGACTTATGTGGTGGGGCGCCCGCTGTTGGAGCAGCCGTTCAGCGCCCGGCTCTCGTTCGCGGCGCGCGGCAAGATCGAGCAGCTCTTCGCCAAGGCCCGACTGCTCGACGGCACGAAGGATGAGCTGGGCTATTCCCGGACCAAGGAAGCGGTCACGCTGGGCGGCACGCTCGCGAAGCCCGATCCCACCGCATTCTTCACCAAGATCGCCCAGTCCAAGCTCGCCGATTTCCTCGACATGGACAACTGAGCCCGGCCGTTGGCGGTCGGGGCGCACCCTGCATTCGGCCTTCCAGTGGCCCACGGTTCTCGCGATGAGGGCATCGAAGCCCACTGCGACCTCATGGATCCGTCGCCGCGCTCCAAAGCTCACCCCCGAGGGTGCGATGCGTGCGCCGGAACCAGCTGCGCGGGCAGGGTGCATCGTTAGAGCGATTTCCGCTTTGCCGTGTCCCGCGGTCCCGCAATGGTGCGACCGATGAATACGCGCATTTTCGGCAAGACGGGCAGGGTGGTGGGCGAAGTGGGCCTGGGTTGCTGGCAGATCGGCGGTAACTGGGGTGACGTCTCGGACGACACCGCGCTCGCGGTGCTTCGCGCCGCATACGAGCAGGGAACCGCGTTCTTCGACACCGCCGACGTCTATGGCGGCGGCCGGAGCGAGAAGCTCATTGGCCGGTTCCTCCAGGATACGAGGGCCCGCGACCGGTTGTTCATCGCGACGAAGCTCGGGCGGCGCGGCGATCCGGGCTGGCCGGAGAATTTCACGCGCGCGGTCATCCGCCAGCATACCGAGGATTCACTCCGCCGGCTCGGCGTGGATGCGGTCGACCTGACCCAGTTTCATTGCATTCCTCCCGAGGTCCTCATGCGGGGAGAAGTCTTTGGCTGGCTCGAGGAGCTCAAGCAGGAGGGAAAGATCAAGGCCTACGGCGCGAGCGTCGAGGCGATGGACGAGGCCCTGTGGTGCTGCCGCCAGCCCGGCTGCGCCTCCCTCCAGATCATCTTCAATGTTTTCCGTCAGAAGCCGGTCCACACGCTCTTCGACCTGGCGCGCGCGAATGGCGTCGCGCTCATCGTCCGCCTGCCCCTCGCCAGCGGCCTGCTCGGCGGCAAGATGACCGCGGCCACGACGTTTGCCGCCGACGATCACCGGAATTTCAACCGCGACGGCGCGGCCTTCAATGTCGGCGAGACGTTCGCCGGCCTGCCCTTTGTGAAGGGTGTGGAACTGGCCGACGCCCTCAAACCCCGCGTGCCGGCGGGCCTGACGATGGCCGAATGGGCGCTGCGCTGGTGCCTCGATTTCGACGCGGTGAACGTGATTATCCCGGGGGCCAGGAACCCGGATCAGGTACGCTCCAATGTCCGCGCCAGCTCGCTGGCGCCGCTCAGTCGGACGACCCACGTCCAGCTCGCCGCTTTCTACGAGCGACAAGTCGCGCCGCATATCCGCGGGCCCTATTGAGGCGAAAGCCCACCCTGTCCGTTGGGATAAGCGCCCTGCATCTGCGCCGTCTGCCCTCGTTCTCGATTGGCTTCGATGTTGGCGAGGCTTGCCTCGGCCATGGGTTGGCACGATAAGAGCTGCCAGTTTTTGCGATGCCCGCGCCCCGTCCGCTCATTCCATCCGGTCTCACGCTGCTCAACTGGTTCCTTCGTGGATGGACGGCGCTGGTCTTTGGTTTTCTTTATGTGCCGATCGCGGTGCTGGTGGTGTTTTCCTTCAATTCCTCCCGGCTCAACATCGTATGGGAAAGCTTCACCCTCGGTTGGTACGAACGCCTGGCTGGCAATGGGCCCCTCATCCGCGCCGCCAAGAACAGCCTGCTCATCGCCTCGGTCACCACGCTGATTTCCGTCGTCCTGGGCACAGCCGGGGCGTGGCTGTTGCACCGGTATCGCTTCCGCTTTTCGCGGTTCATCCAGACGCTGGTGGCGATCCCCATGGTGATGCCGGAAATCCTGATGGGCATCAGCCTGCTGATCCTCTTTGTCACGGTGGGCCTGAAGCTCGGCTTCGCCTCGGTCATCATCGGTCACGTGACCTTCAGCTTTCCGTTTGTCCTCGTGGCGGTGCAGGCGCGACTGCAGGGCCTGGACCCCGCGCTCGAGGAGGCCGCGCTCGATCTGGGCGCCTCGCCCTGGCAGGCGTTCTGGCTGGTGATCCTGCCGACGCTGCGTCCGGCGATCATCGCCGGCGGGCTCATGGCCTTCACGCTCTCCCTGGATGAACTCATCGTGACTTTCTTCGTCGGCAGCGCAGCTTCGGAAACCCTGCCGATCCACGTGTATGGCCTCGCGCGCAAGGGGCTGAATCCCATGCTTAACGCCCTCTCGGCCATCTTCATCCTGGCAACGGTCGCGTTCGTCCTCTTTTCCGCCTATCTCCGAAAACTCGGCAGCCGCTGACCATTTTCCCCTCACCACCATCATGAAAACCCTCCAGAAAGCCCTCCTCGCGCTCTCGCTGCTTGCCGCAACCTCCGGGTTGCCCGCCGCCGAACTCAATTTGTTCGGCTGGTCCGAATACATTCCCCAGGACGTGATCGACGGTTTCACCAAGGAGACGGGCATCACCGTCAACTTCGAAACCTATGATTCCAACGAAGCCATGCTTTCGAAGCTCGTGGCCGGCGGGGGCAACTACGACCTCATCCAGCCATCCGAGTACACCGCCGAGTTGCTCATCCGGCGCAAGATGCTCGCCCCGCTCGATCATGCCAAGTTGCCCAACGTCGCGAATCTCGCGCCGGAATTCAAGGGCCTCGACCATGATCCCAAGGACCAGTTCACCGTGCCGTACATGTCCGGCACCGTCGGCATTGTGGTGAACACCGACCGCGTGAAGGACAAGATCACCGGCTACAAGGATGTCTTCCAACCGAAGTTCAAGGACCGCCTCGTGGTGCTTGATGACAACCGGGAGATCGTAACCTGGGCCCTCTATTCCCTCGGCCTGCCCCCGAACGAGATCAACCAGGCGAGCCTCGCCAAGGTCCGCCCGGTCATTGCCCAGTGGGTCAAGCTGGTGAAAGTCTTCGATTCCGGCAGCCCGAAGACCGCGCTCCTGAACGGCGATGTCGACATCGGCATCGTCTGGAGCGGCGAAGCTGCGCTCCTCTGGAACGAGGACAAGAAGTTCCAATACATCCTCCCGGCCGAGGGCGCGCACCGTTTCATCGACATCCTCGCCATCCCCGCCGACGCGCCGAACAAGGACGCCGCCCACGCCTTCATCAATTACATCCTGCGCCCGGACGTCTCGCAGATCGTCTCGCGCGATTTTCCCTACACCAACCCGAACGCCGCGGCCCGCAAGCTCCTGTCCGAGGAGGAACTCGCCAATCCCGCGAGCTATCCCCCGGGTTCGCCCAAGCTCGATACTTTCCGCGACATCGGCCGTGCTGCCGCCGACATCGACGAGCTCCTGACCGACCTCAAGAGCGCGCAGTAACGCCCGCGCCCAGTCATCGGATGAAGGTTATCGGTTATCGAGTGCTTTCTGCAGGGGCGCGGTCTTCCCGCGCCCCCCAACTCGATAACACCCCTGAGGTCGCAGCTGGACTGCGCCCTTGCGATCGCGCTGTCGCGCCTTGCTGCCTTGGGCCAACTAGCGCCTAACGCTCCAGCAACAGGCGGCACCGCCGGCGGCACCTCCGACCATCACCGGCCGGGCTGGAGGGCGTGGGCGTTGCTGGCCCCGATGGTGCTGTGGCTGCTGCTTTTCGTCGTCGTGCCGGGCGGGATTCTCCTGGTTTATAGTTTCTGTCAGCGCGACGAGATCGGCGGCGTGGTGTTCGACTTCACGCTGGAGAACTATCAGCGGGTGTTTGATGCCGTGTACCTGCGCATCTTCGCCCGCTCGATCGGCTATGCGGCGCTCACCACCGCGATCTGCGCGCTGGTGGGTTATCCGGTCGCCTACTACATGGCCCGGAGCCCGGAAGGGCTTCGCAACAAGCTCCTGCTGCTCGTCATGATCCCATTCTGGACCAGTTTCCTGATCCGGACTTATGCGTGGATCACGATCCTCAAGCAGGAGGGCCTGCTCAATGGCCTCGTGCAGGGCATGGGGCTTGGCATCGGACCGTTCAACTTGCTCTACACTCCGACCGCCGTCGTCATCGGCCTGGTGTATGCCTACCTGCCCTTCATGATCCTGCCCATCTACGGCAGTGCGGAGAAACTGGACAACTCCCTCATTGAGGCGGCGTACGACTTGGGCGCCGGCCCGGTGCGGGCGTTCAGCGCCGTGATTGTGCCGCTGACACTGCCGGGTATTGCGGCCGGTACGCTGCTCGTCTTCGTGCCCGCCATCGGCATGTTCGCCATCACGGACCTCATGGGCGGGGCCAAGGTGCCGATGATCGGCAACGTCATTCAAAACCAGTTCCGCCTCGCCAACAACTGGCCCTTCGGCGCCGCGCTCGGGGTGATCTTCATGCTCATGTTCGCCCTGACCTACGCCATCCTGCAGCGCCGCGGCGCCCGTTCCGAAACCTGAGATGTAAACCTGAAACCCGAGGACTGGGATCCGCGAGTCCTCACCTTATCAACCTCCCGGCCCACACCCTTTCAATGTCTGCCGTCCCCAAGCCCATGATCGAGTTTCGCGGGGTGACCAAACGCTTCGGCGGGTTCACCGCGGTCAATGATGTCAGTCTCACCGTGAACGCGGGCGAGTTTCTCACGCTGCTCGGACCGTCGGGTTGCGGCAAGACGACGCTCCTGCGTTTGCTCGCGGGTTTCGAGCATCCGGACGAGGGCGCCGTCCTGCTCGACGGGGAGGATGTGTCCCATGTGCCCCCTTATCGGCGCAGCGTGAATCAGGTTTTCCAAAGCTATGCCCTGTTCCCGCACATGACGGTGAAGGAGAACGTCGGCTTCGGCCTGCGCATGCAAGGCGTGCCGGCGGCCGAGGCGGAAGCTCGCATCAAGGACGCCCTCGCCACGGTCTCGCTGGTCGAACAGGCCGGGAAGCATCCGCACCAGATGTCCGGCGGCCAACGGCAGCGCGTCGCGCTCGCGCGCGCCCTGGTCTGCCGCCCCAAGGTGCTGCTGCTCGACGAACCCCTGTCCGCCCTCGATGCCAAGCTCCGCCATGGCATGCAACTCGAGTTGAAGCACCTCCAGCGCAAGCTCGGCCTCACGTTTGTGTTCGTCACGCACGACCAGGAGGAGGCGCTCACCATGTCGGACCGCATCGCCATCATCAACCAGGGACGGATCGAACAACTCGGGACCGCGACGGAGATCTATCACCGGCCTCGCACGCCCTTCGCCGCGGACTTCATCGGACAGGCGAATCTCATCAGCGCCACCATCATCCTGCGCAGCGGCACGACGGCGCGCCTGCGCCTGGACACGGGATTGGAACTGGGCGTGGCGTATTCCGACCTGCCCGCGGGCGCCAGCCGCGTGCTGGTGTCGATCCGCCCGGAGAAAATCCACATCAGCCGGACCCCGGCGGTGGCCGAGAACGTGTTCCTGGCCACCATCGAGGAGGAGATTTTCCAGGGCGCCACGGACCTGCTGCGCCTCGTGACCGAGCAGGGGACCCGGTTCCACGCCCTGGTGGCCAATGAAAGCGCCACGCAGGAGGCCTATCACGAGGGCGATCGCGTCTATTGCTGCCTGCACCTCGACGATCTCGTCATCGTGCAGGCGGAGTAGGGTGTCATGCGCCGGTCTTCTTCGTGACAAAAGCCAGGTCGCCCAACACTCGGTCTGGCCTTTTGGGCCGGCCGGTCCCAGCTTTCGGTCATACTTCCTGCCCATGATCGCCGCGGTTCACTTCAAAAATTTCAAGGCCCTGCGATCGACGGCGGTCACCCTGGCGCCGTTCAACCTGGTGCTCGGACCCAACGGCAGCGGCAAGACGAGCCTGATCCAATCGATGTTGCGCCTCCGCACGCTGGCGGGTCTGCCGGCAGTCGCGCCCGGCACGCTCGACGCGGGCCCGGCGGACGGGCCGCAGATCGAGTTTCAGTTCATTCCGCCTTATGCGGACATCCGCGTGACGCTCGGGTGCAACTCCGACGAGCTCGTCTGCAACCTCCTCGTGGTTGCTCACCCTCCCGGCGCCGAGGACCGCTGGGCGCAATTGCGGCAGAAGCTGCAGTCGACTCGCGCATATCTTTTCGACCACTACGCCATGGCCGCACCCGCGAAACTGGGCGAGGGCGCGGCCCTGGTTTCGAATGGGAGCAACCTCGCGGCGGTGTTGGCGCGCTGGCAACAACTCGCCCCCGGGGCCTTCGCCGCCTTGCAGGCGGAATTCGTCCGGTTGATGCCGGAGTTCACCGGCCTCGAGATTACACCTGCCGGCGCGGACACGGTAGAACTGGGGGCGCGCCTGAAGGAAAACGGCGGCAATCTGGTCACGGCGGACAATCTCTCGCAGGGGACGCTTTACCTGCTCGCCATCCTGGCCCTCGCCTTCGCCCCGGAGCCACCCGCGATTGTCTGCCTGGAGGAAGCGGATCGAGGCATGCATCCCCGTTCGCTGCGCGAGGTGCGGGATGCCCTCTATCGCCTGAGTTACCCGCGCGACAGCGGCATGGACCGCGAGCCCGTGCAGGTTGTGACCACGACACATTCGCCCTATTTTCTCGACCAGTTCCGCGAGCACCCGGACGAAGTCGTGCTCGCCAGCAAGCACGGGACGGCGGCGACGTTCGAACGACTGTCGGAACGCGCGGACATCATGGAGCTGATGAAGGAAGCCCATCTCGGCGACTTGTGGTACAGCGGCATCCTGGGCGGCGTTCCGACCGGGTAGGCCCATGAAGATTGCGATCCTAAGCGAATCGCCGGCCGACGAGGCGGCCCTGCACGTGCTCGTGGGTTATGTGCTGGGCGAACCCTTCATTCCCGTGCAGTCGGACCTCCGCGCCCGGGGCTGGCCATCGGTGGAGCAGGTGCTGCCCCCGATCATCCGGCACCTTCATTTCAACACCGACGCCGACGGGCTTGTCGTGGTGGTCGATTCCGACGACTCGATCGTGCACACCGACGATCACGAGGCGCCGGGTTATCATCATCCCCTTTGCCGCATCTGCCGGCTGCGCGGGGTGTTCCGGCGCACCATCAAGAATCTTCCGCCAGCCCACGGCCGTGAACGGGTCCTCCGCGCGGTCGGGGTCTGCGTACCGGCGCTCGAGGCGTGGCTCCTTTGCGGCCGGGACACGTCGGTGACCGAGAAGGCCTGGCTCGACGGCCAGGCCGCGGGTCAGCCTCCATACACGCGACGCGAGCTCAAGTGGCGGGTGTACGGCACGGAGCGCCCCTCACTGCAGCATGAAATGAAGCGCGCGGTGCAGGAAGTGACGCGTCATCGCGGCGACATCCGTCGCCTCGAGCACGATTTCCCCAACGGATTTGGCGCTCTCGCGCGGGACCTGCGCGCCTGGTCGAAAAAATAGTGGGATCCACGCCGGTCCCGTCCAGCGAACGGACTTGCCGGGCCCGGTTCGCGTCGCACTGTTGGGGTGTTACCCCTGCATGAAACCACCCCGTGCTTCGCTGGCCGCGCTCCTCCTTGCCCAGGCGCAGGAAACTTTCAACGACTGCGCGGCCAAGATGATGCTCATTGGCGTGGCGCAGCAACTGGCCCGGGCGGCGGGCGAGGATCCGAAGCCGATGACCGCGTTCATCGCGCTCCTGCTGGTGCTCCCCTATGTGCTGTTTGCGCCGGTCTGCGGGTGGCTGGCGGACCGGTTTTCGAAGCGCTCGGTGCTGAACTGGACCCTGGTTTCGCAGATCCTCGTCATGCTGCTGCTGGTGGCCGCGCTGCAGTTCCGGTCCTTCTGGCTGGCCATGATCGCCTTCTTCCTGCTTTCGACCGAGACCGCCGTCCTGGCGCCGGCGAAACGCGGCATCCTGCTGGAGTATGTGGGGGCGCGGCAGCTGTCGCGCTGGGTCGGCTACATGGAAATGTTGAACATCACGGCGATCCTGATCGGCACTTTTGCCGGGGGATGGTTGTTCTCGCACTGGCTTGCGTCCACGGGTGACATTTGGGCGGCGGGCTTGAAAGTAGCCTGGCCGTTGACGGGCCTGGCGGTCGCGGCCTGGGCGTTTTTCCAAGTCGCCGCACCGACGAAGGCGCAGTCGGCCGAGCCGTTTCATTGGAAGCTGTGGTTCCGGCATTTCACCGACGTGCTTGAGGTGTGGCGTGAGCGCCCGCTTTGGCGCTCCACCATGGGGATCTGTTTTTTCTACGCCATCGGCGGATATTTCATGCTGCTGGTCCCGCAGATCGCGTACGAATTGGAGGGGGGCGGCGTCCGCACGTCGGCGGTGTCGAGCCTGATGCTTCTCTGGGTGGGACTGGGCACGATGCTCGGGCATCTCCTGGCCGGACTGCTTTCGCGGCGGGGCGTCGAGCTTGGCCTCGCGCCGATCGGTGGCTTTCTGCTGCTCGTCGTGCTGGTGGCCATGGGGCTGGTGCCATTGGGTGGCCAGGCTTTCACCGGCTTGCTCGTGGCTGCAGGTTTCGCGACGGGGCTGTTCGTGGTGCCGCTCTACGCCTTTATCCAGCAAACGTCGGGTGACCACCGCCGCGGACGGATCCTGGCCGGCGTGGCTTTGCTCGACAGCCTGGCGGGCAGCGCGATGAGCGGTTTGTTCAGCCTGCTGGCGAGCGATGACAAGCTCGCATTGAGCCCGGCGGCGCAAATTTTCCTGCTGGCCGCGGCCACGTTCGCCATGCTGCTCTACGGGGTCTGGCACATCCCGCATCACACCGTTTGCACCGTCATGCGCCTTGTCGGGCCATTGTTCTACCGGGTGAGATCGATTGGCTGGCAGAACATCCCGCCCGGCGGCGCCCTGATGATCTGCAATCATCTTTCCTACGTGGACGCGGTGGTCCTGCAGATCGCCTCGCCGCGTCCGATCCGCTTCGTCGCCTTTGCCGGTTTCGCCAGGAGTCCGTTCATGCGTTTCGTGTTTCGTGCCGCCGGCGTCATTCCGGTGGCTCCCAACAGGCCGATGAAGGGCATCCGGCTCGCGTGGGACGCGATCAAGGCCGGCGAGCTGGTCTGTGTTTTCCCCGAAGGCGCCATCTCTCGCACCGGGCAGTTGATGCAACTCAAGCGTGGCTTCGGGATCATCGCCGAGTCGGCCAAGGCTCCGGTCATTCCGGCGGTGATCGATGGTCTCTGGGGTTCAATCTATTCGTTTGCGGGCAACAAATACCTTTGGAAATCGCCGCGGCTCAAACCGACCCCGGTCTGCGTGGTCTTCGGCCAGCCGATCCCGCATGACCGGATCGACCGCGACACGGCGCGGCGGGCGCTGCTGGACCTGGGTGAGCGCGCGTTCCAGGAGCGTCCCGTGCTGAAACGCAATCTCGCGCGCGAGGCGGTGCGCGCCCTGGCGAAGCATCCGCGTCACATCGCCGTCGTCGATCGCACCGCGGAGCGACGCGAAGTCTCCGCCGGACAGCTCGTGGCCGTGGCGGCGGTGCTGGCCCGGCGCCTGCGGGAGACCGTGCCCGAGAAGCGCGTAGGCATCGTCCTCCCGCCGGGCGCTGGAGCCACCATTGCGAACCTGGCCGTCGCCTGCGCGGGCAAGGTGCCGGTTAATCTCAATTTCACGGCGGGCCGGTCCGCGATCGAGGCCTCGCTCCGGCTGGGTGAGATCAACACGGTGATTTCAGCCGACGCGATGCGGGCCAAGGTGCCGAACTTCCCGTTTCCGGAGCGGACACTTGATTTCAAGACCGAGGTTGCGGCCGCGGGGGGGAAAAAGGCGATCGTGCCCTGGCTGCTGGCGGTCCACCTGCTGCCCAACCAGTGGGTGGCCGACCTCATGCGCCTGCCCGCCACGGGGGACCAGGAGGAAGCGGCCCTGTTGTTCACGAGCGGAAGTTCGGGCGAGCCCAAGGGTGTGGTCCTGACCCACCGCAACATCCTGGCCAACTGCGCGCAGATCTCGTCGCTCTCCATCCTGCCGGAATCGGCCACGATGCTGGGCTGCCTGCCGGTATTCCATTCCTTTGGCTTCACGGTCACGCTTTGGTATCCCCTGATGCGCGGATGCAGGGTTGTGACGGTGCCCAGTCCCCTCGACACGAAGAAGATCGTGGATGCGATCGCACAGGAGAAGGCGACCGTGATGATCGGGGCGCCGACGTTCATCCGGCCGTTCCTCAAGAAGGCGACCAAGGAGGAACTTTCGAGCCTCAACCTGGTGGTGACGGGCGCGGAGAAGCTGCCGATGGATCTCTACGACGCGTTCCTGCAGCAATTCGGCATCGAGATTCTCCAGGGATACGGCCTGACCGAAACCACGCCGGCCGCCAGCATCAACCAATACCATCCCCCGATCACGACCTCGACGGCCGAGCACCAGGAAGGCAAGCGGCTCGGCGCGGTCGGACGGTTGTTGCCCGGCTCGACTGCGCGGATCACGGACCCGGAGACGGGCGAGGAATTGCCCTTGAACAGCACGGGCATGCTCTGGCTGAAGGGCCCGCATGTGTTCGGCGGGTATCTCAAGGATCCCGAAAAGACCGCCGCCGCCATCAAGGAGGGCTGGTTCATGACCGGCGACCTTGGGCGCATCGACGACGACGGCTTCGTGTTCATCGAGGGACGGCTTTCCCGCTTCTCGAAGATTGGCGGCGAGATGGTGCCGCACGGCACCATCGAGCAGCGGTTGATTTCCGCCTTTGAATGGGAGCAGAACGAGGGGCCCACGGCGGTGGTCACCGGGATTCCCGATGCGGCCAAGGGCGAAGCGCTCGTGTTGCTCACGACGAAGGACGTGACGGTCGGCGAGCTTCGCACCAAGTTGCTCGAAGCGGGTTTCCCCAATCTTTGGGTGCCCAAGCTGGTGGTGAAGGTGGACGCGATTCCGGTCCTGGGCACGGGCAAGACTGACCTGAAGGGCTGCCGCGCGCTGGCCCTCGAGCGGGCCGCCGCGCAAGGCGAGGCCTGAGCGAGGTCTCCAAACCCTTGGCAGGAAGGGTGGGGGCCGAGTTTGCTCGGTCCTTAGTCGGAACAATTCAGAGGCAACCACAGATCGACACAGATACGCACGGATCAGGATGGCTTACCCAGGTTAAGAGCTCGCGGTTTTCACCGTGCAGGGGAGTGAAATGAAGCTTGGGTTCACGGATGACGCTACCCCGGTCCCCATTCGTGTCTTTCTGTGTTCATCTGTGGCTCAACTGCACGAAGCCGGCTCAGGATATCACGCCGCGATCGAATGAAGGACCGAGCTCGGCCCCGACCGACTTGGGCGGAATCATGCAGATGATGGAGGGGCGCGGCTTGATCGCGCCCGTTTCTTGCTACGGGAAACAAGGGCGCGGACGAGCCACGCCCCTACCACGGAATAGTCCGACTGCGCGCACGGAGTAGTCTCGTTGCATCTGATAGTTCCGCCTTGGGGTGAAGGAAACGGGCGACTCACCCGGCTCCCGCCGCCTGCTCGTGTTTTTCCCGGGCGAGCCACAGCAGCAGGAAAGCTCCCGAGCACAGGACCGCACAAACCAGGAAGACCGCGCGGTAGCCGAACGCGTTCGCCAGGCCGCCAAAGGAAAGGTAACCGATGGTTGAGCCGATGCGATTCGCGGTTTGGTACAAATTAGTGGCCGTCCCGGGCTGGTCGGGAATGTAGCTTTGGAAGAAGGTGATCGCGATGCCCGACACCACGGCAATCATGGCCGCGCTCAAAACCTGCAGAATATAGATGTGCCAGGCGGCGTGGACTTGTGACAGCAGCGCGTAGTAGGCGATGGCAATGATCACGCCCCAACGGATGAGCCGGCCGGGGTCGCCGCGCGAGGCGAGCACGCCAAACCAGAACATGAGCGGTAGTTCGAAAACCGGGGCCACGCTGTAGGCGATGCCGATCTGCGCCTCGGTGCCGTGCAGCTCGCGCAGGATCATGAGCGGAAGGTTCATCATGCCCATCGTCGTGCAAATGAACACGAGGGCGATGGCGGCAAAGTAGCAGAGGAGGTCCGGGCGCCGCAGCACGCGGCTGAGCGGCACCTTGGCCGCAACGCTGGCGGCGGGCGGCGGGCGCGCGGGAATGCAGAACCAGACGATGCCGAACAGAACCAGGAAGAAGAGCGCGCAGATCAGGAAGATTCCCGGATAGGAATAATGGATCATCACCCAGGCCGAAATCGCCGGCCCGATCGTCCAGGAAAGCGAGAACAGCAGGCGAAAGATGTTCATGTACAACGGCGCCTCGTTTTGCGGAATACCGTACCGCGGCAGGGACTCGCGCTGGTAGGCGAAGAGCTGGGTGAAGGTGACCGACGAAATGCCGAGGGCGATCGAGCCGATCAAGGTCAGGGCGATGACGTTGCGCACATAGCCGTATCCCAGGTAGCCCACGAAACCGGCGGCGCAACCGAGGAGCAGGATTGAGCGCCGGCTGATATGCGTGTCGGACCAGCGCGCGAGGGCGGTGCTGATCACGATGCCGGCGACCGAGGTGATCGTCATGAACACGCCGAATCCGACCGGCGACATGCCCACCTCGATCGTACCCCACATCGAGTAGAAGGGGACGACAAAGGAATAGGCCAGGCCCAGCACCATGTTGCTGAGCATGAGGATTCCCATTTCCGGCTCGGCGAGGAGCCGGCGCCAGGGATGGATCAGCTGCCTGATGCCGAATGGTGCGATCACGGGAGCAGCAACGTAGCGCGGGTCATCGCCAGCGCCATGGGATAATTGTCCGGCTGGGCGGAAAGGGAGCCAAACCGCGAGCGGGCGAATTGATCGCGCCGGGGCGAGGGCGCCCCGGCGCCAAACGCAGGTGTTTCAATGCACGCGAGATTCCGCCGGACTCAGATCACGACGGTCTTGAAGGAGGCGGGATCCCAGCGGGGCTGGCCCGCCTCGTTCGCAATCTCGTTGAAGGCCTCGATCTCCGCCGCGGTGAACAGGAGGCCGCCGGCCGCGGCACTGTGCTTCGCCCAGCCGGCCTCGAGCTGGCCGGGCAACATGCACTTCTCATTCCCATGGCCGAGCACGTCGTCGATGACCGCCTTCACGTTTTGCTGCTGGTTGCGGCCCTTGGCGAACGCGCCGCCGTTGATGGCATCGGGATGGATGACCTGGAAAAAGAAACAGCAGGTGCCCTTGTCGCCTTCGGCCTGAGTCCAGCGATTGCGAATGGTGGGAAGGGAACCACCGATGAATCCGCCGACGATCTCGTTGATCAACGCCAGGCCGTAGCCCTTGTGCGCGCCGAAGGGAATGAGGTACCGGGCTTTTTGCGGGTCCGTGGTCACCTTGCCGTTTTCATCAACGGCGGCGTCCGGGGGCAGCGACTTGCCCTCGCGGGCGAGCTGTTGCACACGCCCCATCGCGACGACGGACGTGGCCCAGTCGATGACGATCGGGTAACCGACCGCGTCCATGGTGGGAAAGCCCCAGGAGTGCGGGTTGGTGCCGAGCGTGGGAAATTTTCCGCCGAACGGCACGACCTCGGCGAGGGCCGCGGTGCAGTTCGTGTACGCGATGTAGCCGCGCCGGGCGGCGTCCATGACATACCCGCCGCCCCACAGGTAATGGAAGGCGTTGTCGACCGACACGGTGCCAACGCCATACTTGTCGGCGAGGCGGATGGCTTCATTCATGGCCCGAACCGCGGTGGACTGTCCCAGCTTGCGGTTGGCGTCCCAGATCCGCACGGCTTCAAACTTCGTCGGCTTCTCGACGATCTGGGCGCCCGGCACGCAGCCCTTCGAGCCGGAGCCGAAGAGGTGATCGAGGTGGAGCGCCTTGATGCCGTTGTGGGTGCGGATGCCATGGCGCGAGGCGTCCGCGCAGACCGCGGCGCCCTCGGCCGCTTCGTCGGCATGGAAACCGCGGTGCTGGTACGCGGCCTGGACGAGGGCGTTGTGCTGGGATTCAGGGACAATGAAGTAGGTGTCGGGCATGGGGGAAGAGCGGTGAGCTTTCAGCGATCAGCTGTCAGCTTGGATTGAGTTTTCTTGAGATGGTTGAGCGGTCCTGGGCTGCGAGCTGACAGCTGATTGCTGAAGGCTCGCGCAAGGTCAGACGACCTTGCGCACCGGCACCTCGGGGTTGATCTGCGCGAGGGGCTTTTCCCCGTTCATGGCGAGGATCAGGTTCTTCACGGCGGTGGTCGCCTGGCGCACGACGCTCTCGTAGGTGCGCGAGCCGATGTGCGGGGTGCACACCACATTTGGCAGCTTGAGGAGCGGGTGGTCCGGGGTGGGGGGCTCCGTATCGAGCACGTCGGTGCCATAGCCCCCGACCTGGCCGGATTTCAGGGCCTCAACCATGTCGGCCGTGTGCACGATCTCGCCGCGGGCGCAGTTGAGGATCAGCACGCCCTTCTTCATTTTCGAAAATGACTTCGCGCTGATCATGTCGCGCGTCTCGGGCGTGAGGTTGGTGTGCAACGAAAGGTAATCGGAGGCCGCGTACACCTCATCGAGAGTGGCGGCCCGCTTCACGTTGTGGGCGGCGGCAAATTTCTCGTCCCAATAGACATCGAAGCCGATGACGTTCATGCCAAATGCCCGGGCCCGGATTGCGACTTCCTTGCCGATGCGGCCGAGTCCGATGATGCCGATGGTTTTCTCGAGCAGTTCGTGGCCGGTCTTGCGCTTCCACGTGTTGGCCCGGGTGGAATCAGTGTGGTAGAGGAAGTTCTTCTCGAGTGCCAGCAGGAGCAGGAAGGTGTGCTCCGCAACCGTCGTGTGATTGACCCCGGGCGTGAAGAGCAGCGGCAGGCCGAACTCCGTGCAGGACTTCACGTCGATCTTGTCGACACCGATGCCGTACTTGCTGATGACCTTGAGCCGGGGGCGCGCCTTCTCGAGCACGGCGCGCGTGATCATGTCGTCGCCGCAGATGTAGCCGTCGATGTCGCCCACGAGGGCGAGGGTGTCGGCTTCATTGAGCGGACCGCGGGCGCGGATGATTTCCCATCCGGTGTCGGCCAGCATCTGATGGTGGGCGCCGGGAGTGTCTTGAAACGAGGTGGTGGTGAGAAGTATGCGGGTCATGGGGAGTCGCGAGCTGAACACACGCGATGGGTGCACACAAAGCGAATCTTGGCCCGGCCCTGTCATGCGGGTTGCGCTGACGGCAAAAATCTCGTTGGCTGACGTTTCGCTAATGAAAACCTCTGCGCAAGTCACTGCCTCCCTTAAGCGTCGGCTGGGGGCCATGGTGGACGTATCCGAAAAAGGCCGGTGGGCCGCCTCTTTCGACAGCAGCAAGATTTCCTTCCTGCCCGACGCCGTGATCACGCCGCGGCGCGAGTCCGACATCGGGATCGTGCTCGAACTGGCCAACCGGCATCGCATTCCCGTCACGGTGCGCGGCCGGGGCACGACGCTCATGGGTTCGGCGGCGCCGGTGCGCGGTGGATGGGTGATCGACATGCTGCGCCTGGCCGAAATCACCATCGATGCGGACGCCGGGATGGCGCACGTCCAGGCCGGGGCCGTCACGGGCGCGATTCAGGAGGCGGCCGCGGCGCACGGCTGGTTTTATCCGCCGGATCCGTCCTCGAAGGCATACTGCACGATCGGCGGCAACATCGCCTGCAATGCCGGCGGCATGCACGGCGGGAAGTACGGCGTCACGCGCGACTTCATCATCGCCCTGCGCGGCTACCTGCCCACCGGGGAGTTCGTGGAGTGGGGCACCGCGACCAAGAAATTCGCCGCGGGATTCAATCTCCGCGACCTGTGGATCGGTAGCGAGGGCATGCTGGGCGTGGTGACCGGGGCGGTGTTGAAACTGGTGCCGCAGCCCGCCGCGCGCTGGACGGTGCTCACGTCGTTTTCCGACGAAGTGATCGCGCTCAAGGCGATCAAGGCGCTTTTTCGCGCGCGGGTCCAGCCGGCCATCTGCGAATTCCTCGATCGGGAAAGCGTGCTCTGCGCCGAGCGGGCCACGGGCCGGACGGTTTTCCCCGGCCAGGCGGGTCGCCCGGTGATCCTCCTCGAACTGGCGGGCTCCGTCAGCGAGGTCAGGGAGGTCAAGCGCGAGGTGCTGGCCTGGGCGAAGGGACAGGCGCTCGGATTCAAGGAGGCGCGCAGCCGGACCGAGGCCGAGGAATTGTGGGCGGTGCGGCGCAAGTGCTCCGGCGCGATGTTCGAACTCGGCGACGCCAAGCTGAACGAGGATATCGTCGTGCCCATGCGGAACTATGAGAAATTCGCGCGCTACCTCGCGGGCGTCAAGAAAACCTCCGGTCTGGCCATTCCCACCTTCGGGCACCTCGCCGACGGAAACCTGCACGTGAATATCATGTATCACCGCGCGAACCCGCGGGAAACCAAGGCGGCTGAAGCGGCGGTGCGGGACTTGATGGAAACGGTCGTCGGCCTCGGGGGGGCGATTTCAGGCGAGCACGGCATTGGCCTGGCGAAGACGCCGTTCCTGCGCATCCAGCATTCCCCGGCTCAGGTTAAAGCGATGCGGGCGGTGAAAAATGCCCTCGACCCGCGCGGTATTTTGAATCCCGGGAAGATGTTCGACGAGGTCTGGATCTGGAAGTACCAGAAATTGCAGGTCCATCTGCCGTGGGATCACAAGTGAGCGGAGCTCGCGCGCGTGACGGACGTTTGGGCGCCCGGAATTGAGGCCGGCATTCCCTGGAGCCGGGGCGCGCTCGCCCCGGCGGGATGAGAGCCACGCTTTTCTCGGCCGACGACCGGCCCGAGGGCGGGCCTGCTCCAGGGATGGCGAATAGGAGGACTCGCTTATCGCTTGCGGCGGTCGATCCGATGGACGCGCGTTGGGCGGACTCGGCCGTTCCCACGGTCCGCTGAAATCTTTCGTTGCCTCCGATCCGGTGCATTTCAGATTCCACGGACCTTACCCCCAGATGTCCTTCCACGCCGACTCTTCCGCGCCTGAAGTGCGCCCAATCCGCAAGCTCATGGCGGCCAACCGCAGCGAAATCGCCGTCCGCATTTTTCGGGCGGGCACCGAACTCGGCATGCGGACCGTCGCCGTTTTCGCGCATGAGGATCGCCTGGGCATTCATCGTTACAAGGCGGACGAAGCCTATCAGGTGGGCACCGGCAAAGGGCCGGTCGCGGCCTATCTGGACATCCACAGCATCGTCGGCGTGGCCAAGGCGCATGGGGTGGATGCGGTTCATCCTGGTTATGGATTTCTCTCCGAAAACGCCGACTTTGCCCGCGCGGTGGAGGCGGCCGGCATCACATGGGTCGGCCCGCGTCCGGAGTTGCTCGAGATGATGGGCGACAAGACGGCCGCCCGCGCCCTGGCCAAGAAGATCGACGTGCCGGTCCTGCCCGGGACGGAGGAGCCGGTGACCGACCGGCAGGAGGCGATGAAGATCGCCCGGAGCATTGGGTTCCCACTGATCATCAAGGCGGCCTTCGGCGGTGGTGGACGCGGCATGCGCGTGGTGCACAAGGCGTCGGACCTGGGTGCGCTGCTCGACGAGGCGCAGGGGGAGGCGGAGCGCGCGTTCGGCAATCCCGCGGTGTTCCTCGAGAAATACATTTCGCGGGCGAAGCACATCGAGGTGCAGGTGCTGGGCGACAAGCACGGCAATGTGATCCACCTGTACGAGCGGGACTGCTCGGTGCAGCGCCGGCACCAGAAGGTCGTCGAGGTCGCTCCCAGCTTTGGCCTGCCGAAGGAAATCATCGCGGAGCTGTGCGAGGCGGCGGCGCGGATGGCGCGCGCGGTGAAATACGACAATGCCGGCACGATCGAATTCCTCTACGACCTCGATCGTCACGAGTGGTTCTTCATCGAGATGAATCCGCGCATCCAGGTTGAACACACGGTCACCGAGGTGGTGACCGGGCTCGATCTGGTCCGGGCGCAAATCCTCATCGCGCAGGGCCACGCCCTGCATTCCCCCGAGGTCGGCATGCCCCGCCAGGCCGACGTGCCCTGCCACGGCTACGCCATCCAGTGCCGGATCACGACGGAGGACCCGGCGAACAAGTTCATTCCCGACTACGGACGCATCATGGCATACCGCTCACCCGGCGGGCTGGGCATCCGCCTGGACGGCGGCATGGGCTTCTCCGGCGCGGTGATCACGCCGTTTTATGATTCCATGCTGGTGAAGCTGGTTTCCAGCGCGCGGACCTACGAGGCGGCGATGCAGCGCACGCAGCGCGCGCTGTCGGAATTCCGCGTCCGCGGCGTGAAGACCAACATCCCGTTCCTCGAGAACCTCATCGCGCACCCGCTGTTCCGTTCCGGCGCGGCCACCACCTCGCTGATCGACACCTCGCCGGAGCTGTTCGCGTTCAAGCCGCGCCGCGACCGCGCGACCAAGCTGTTGAACTTCCTCGGCAACGTCATCGTGAATGGCAATCCGCACGCCAAGGGCTTCCGGCCGGAAAAGTCCTTCGCCACGCCGGTGCCTCCCGCGACGGGCCCCGGGCAACCTGCGGCGGGCACCCGCCAGCTCCTCCTGGAACTCGGACCGAAAAAATTCGCCGAGTGGACCCTGCGCCAGAAACGGCTCCTCGTTACCGACACCACCTTCCGCGACGCCCATCAATCGTTGATGGCCACGCGCGTGCGGAGCTACGACATGCTGGCGTGCGCCAGCGCGCGGGCGCAGCAGGCGCCGGGACTGTTCTCCCTCGAGATGTGGGGTGGGGCGACCTTCGACACCGCGATGCGATTCCTGAACGAGGACCCGTGGGAGCGCCTGCGCCAGATCCGCGCCCGCGTGCCGAACATCTGCTTCCAAATGCTGTTTCGCGGCGCAAACGCGGTCGGTTACACCAACTATCCGGACCACATCGTGGCCGGTTTCGTGCGCCATGCCGCGGCGTCGGGCATGGATATCTTCCGCATCTTCGACTCGCTGAACTACCTGCCCAACCTGCGCGTGGGCATGGAAGCGGTGCAGGACACGCATGCGGTCTGCGAGGCCGCAATCTGCTACACCGGCGACATCCTGGATGAGCGCCGGGACAAGTTCTCCCTGAAGTATTATGTGAGGCTGGCGAAGGAGCTGGAGCGCATGGGCGCGCATTTCCTCGCGATCAAGGACATGGCCGGGCTGTGCCGCCCGTACGCGGCGCACAAGCTGGTCAAGACCCTCCGCGAGGAAGTCGGCCTGCCGGTGCATTTTCATACGCATGACACCAGCGGGATCGCCGCGGCGTCGGTGCTCCGCGCTGCGGATGCAGGCGTGAACGTCGTGGATCTCGCGCTCGCCTCCATGAGCGGCAGCACCTCGCAGCCGAACCTCAACTCGGTGGTCGCCGCGCTCCAACACACGCCGCGGGACACTGGCCTGGACCTCGACCGGCTGAATGCCTTTTCCGATTATTGGGAACAGGTGCGGGAAATATACCGGCCGTTCGACACCGCGCCGCGCACCGGTTCCGCGGAGGTTTACCTGCACGAAATGCCCGGCGGGCAGTACACGAACCTGCGGGAGCAGGCCGCGTCGATGGGCGTGTCGCACCGCTGGCCCGAGATCGCGCGCACCTACGCGGAGGTCAACCAGCTCTTCGGGGACATCGTCAAGGTTACGCCCTCCTCGAAGGTCGTCGGCGACCTGGCGCTTTTCCTTTTTTCACGCGGGATCAAGCCCGCGGATGTGGTCAACCTCGAACCCGGCGCCACGCCGTTTCCCGAAAGCGTGATCGACATGCTCATGGGCGGCCTCGGCTGGCCCGAAGGCGGCTGGCCGGAGCCCATGTGGCGCGCCGTGCTCGGCGACAAGCGGTTCAAGGAAGCGAAAGCCCGGTATCTCGCGGCGATGAAAAAAACCTCGAAAAAGCCGTCCCGCGATGCGCGGGCGGAGGAATCAAGCCTGGCCGCGCTGCGAGCCGAGCTAAGCGACAAGCTCAAGCGCCCCGCGTCGGACGACGACCTGTACTCCCATCTCATGTACCCGGCGGTGTTCGCCGATTTCGCGAAGCACCAGCGGGAATACGGTGACGTCAGCGTGCTGCCCAGCTCAGCGTTCTTTTACGGGCTCAAGCCGGGCGAGGAGATTTCCGTCGAGATCGAGGAGGGAAAGGTTTTGATCATCCGGTTGATTGGCGTGGGCGTCGCGGACAAGGATGGCCGCCGGACGATCACGTATGAATTGAATGGCATTGTGCGGGAGGCGATCATCCAGGATCGGACCGCGGTGACCAAGTCCAAGGCGCGGCCCAAGGCTGACCTGGCGGACCCGTTGCACGTGCCGGCCCCCATCCCCGGACTGATCGTGATCATGTCCGTCTCCGTCGGCGCGAAGGTGGTCAAGGGCGACAAACTTTTCATGATGGAGGCGATGAAAATGCAGACGACGGTCTATGCGGCGGCCGATGGTGTGGTGGCCGAACTCAACGCTGGCGTCGGGGACGCCGTTGAGGCGAAGGATCTGATCATCAAGCTGCGAGCGTGACTCCTTGCGCGCGGGCGGGCGCTTTCAGCATTCGGACTTTTCGCGAAACGATCGGGCCTGGGGCCGAAGGTGCATCAGAGATTGCGATTTCGCCTCTACGTTATCCTGAGCCGGAATCATGCGCTTGGATGGAGGGGCGCGGCCTTGACCGCGCCCTTTTCTCGCTGCGGGAATCGAGGGCGTGGACGAGCCACGCCCCTACAACCGAACAGTTCGACCGCGCACACTGCGGAATCGCATTCTGACTGCAGGAGTCCGGCTGAGACCGGCAGCAACCGCTGGGCGGTCGCATGGTAAGCGGAGATGAACTCTGGAGAATGGAAAATACGACCCGCCCCGTCATCCTGAGCGGAGCGAAGGATCCAAGGGAAGGACGGGCATGCGTCGACACCGTGGATCCTTCACTGCGTTCAGGATGACGGTGGGGGTGGGCTTGGGTATTTCCAATATGGAGGCGGCCCAGACACTCAAACCTCGTTCAGGTCATCAGCACGGAGCGAAGAATCCGAGGGAAAGGACGTGTGTATCTCCGGCACCTCCGAGCCGTCGACACCGTGGATCCTTCACTGCGTTCAGGATGACGGTGGGGGAGGGTTTGGGCATTTCTAATAGAGAAGCGGCTCACAGCTTCAAAACTCGTTCAGCTCATCAGCAGCCCAGAGACTAAAACTCGTTCAGTTCATCAGCAGCGCGGGAGCACCGCGTGGCAAGAGGCTCCGACCACGCCGCCCGATTCGATCGAAACCATTCCCAAGTGCCGCGACGTCAGTGTAACACCTGGTGGAGGGTGTGGAGGAGCGTCTCGGCGGTGTAGGGTTTGGCGATGAAGTGACTCAACCCGCTGGATTCCCATTTGCCCTGCTGCATGGCGGAGGCCGATCCCTGGCCGCTGGAACCGATGATCTTCACGTCGGGATTGATGGTGCGCAGCGCGAGAATGGTCGCGGGGCCATCCATCACCGGCATGGCCATGTCGGTGATCACGGCTGCAATGTCCCCGCGGTGGAGGGCATAAAGGGCGACGGCCTCCGTTCCATGCTGGGCGAGGAGCACGCGGTAGCCGAAACGTTCCAGGGTGGTGCGGGCAATTTCGCGGATCAGTTCCTCGTCGTCCACGAGCAGGATCAGCTCGTTGCGGCCGCGCGGGATATCCGGATGGATGGAGGTCTCGAGCGGGGCGGGAGCGCCGGCGGGCTCCGCCGGGAAAAAAACGCGGAAGGTGGTGCCGCGTCCGACCTGGCTATCGAGGGTGATGAAACCGGAGTGGGCCTTGACGATGGCAAGGGTCGTGGCCAGGCCGAGGCCGGTGCCGCGCCCGGCGTTCTTGGTGGTGAAGAATGGATCGAAAATGCGGTCGCGGTTTTCCGGCGCGATGCCGGTCCCGGTGTCCGCAACCTCGACCCGAACATACGGGCCGGCGCGCGTCTCACCGGCCATGCCGGTGTACACGCTGTCGAGCGTCACGTTTTCCATGCGCAGGGAAAGCCGGCCGCCGCCCGGCATGGCATCGCGCCCGTTGACACAGAGATTGAGCAGGACTTGGTGGACCTGGGTGGGGTCGCCGGTGACTGTCCAAAGGTCACGGGAGAAACTGAACTCGAACTCGATGTTCTTCGGAAACGTGTCGGAAACGATTTGTTCGATCTCGCGGCCGATGTGCCTCGGTTGCATCAACACCCGTTGGACCTCGATGCCCCGCCCGAAGGCGAGCACCTGCTTCACCAGATTCGCCCCGCGCTGGGCATTGCCGGCCAGTTGGTCCAACTGTTTTTGGACGCCCTCGTGATCGGGCATTTTCAGCTTCAGCAGGGCGATCGACATGAGGATCGGCGCGAGGATGTTGTTCAGGTCATGGGCGATCCCGCCCGCCAGGATGCCGATGCTCTCCATGCGCTGGGCGCGGAGAAACTGGGCCTCCAGGCGCTTTCTCTCGGTGAGATCGGTCGTGATGCACAGGTATCCCGTTGGCCGCCCATCGGGTCCCCGCACGAGGCTGCGGCGGGTGCCCAGCGTGATCGGTTGCCCGGACTTGGTGTGAAGGTGCATCTCGCCCTGCCAGGAATCATTCAGCAGGGTGTCCTTCATGGCGGCGCGCACCACGGGTTGGTCGACCGGCTGGCAGAGTTCCTCGCCGGAGCGTCCGATGGCTTCCGCGGCCGTCCACCCGAAGATGCGCGAGGCGCTCTGGTTCCAGAAGACAACCTTCCCGGAAAGGTCATACAGGATGATCGCATCCTGCGCCTGATCGAGCATCGCCGCCTGGCTGTTCAATTGGGCCTGCACGCGCAGCAATTCCGTGAGGTCGCGGTGCACGACCGAAAACCCGGTGGCGTTGCCCGACGGCTCCATGATGGCGGTGACGATCAACTTGGTGCGCAACCGCGAGCCATTGCGTCGGAGGCGCCAGTCCTCGTCGACCGCGAAGCCGTCCTGGGCGGCGGCCGCCAGGATGGCGGCGGGCTTGCCGGCGGCAACGGCCTCCGGTGAAAACAGAAAGTTGTAGGGGCGCCCGATGACTTCCTCGCGCGCATGGCCGGACTGCCGTTGGGCGTCCGCGGACCAGTGGGTTACCAATCCCTGGCGATCGAGCGTGAACGCGGCGTATTCCGGCGTGGAGCTGGAAGGGACGTCAGGGGCGGGACTGGTCATGGGTCGGCGGTGGCAGGACTCGCAAACAGACGGGGAGGTGGAACGGGCCCAAGGAGGGAGGCTACGTGCGAGGACAGGCTTGTCCAGCGCCCGTATCGCCCGGGGCAAAAATAAATTACGGTGGCGATAGTTCTCGTTTTTACCGTTGCACCGGCAACCGGCGCCGACTCACTTTTTCACCTTAAGCACTAATGCATCTCAAGGCGCTCAAGCTTCACGGCTTCAAAAGTTTTGCGGACAACACGACTCTCAGCTTCCAGCCTGGTGTGACGGCCATCGTGGGCCCCAACGGGTGCGGCAAGAGCAATATTGCAGATGCGATCCGCTGGGTGCTCGGCGAACAGAGCGCCAAGGCGCTGCGCGGTGGCAAGATGCAGGACGTGATCTTCGAGGGCGCGGACACGCGCAAACCGGCGCAGTTTTCCGAGGTGGCGTTGCTGCTGACCGATTGCGAAAAACAGCTCGGCAGCGAATTCCATGAGATCGAGATCATGCGCCGCGTGGCGCGTGACGGCCAGGGCGAGTATTATTTCAACGGCCAGCCATGCCGGTTGAAGGACATCCACAAGCTTTTCATGGATACCGGCGTCGGCCGGACGAGTTACTCGATCATGGCGCAGGGTCAGATCGACCAGATCCTGTCCTCCAAGCCCGAGGAGCGCCGCGTGGTGTTCGAGGAAGCCGCGGGAATCACGAAGTACAAGAGCCAGCGCCGTGAGGCGATGAACAAGCTGGCCCTCACGGAACAGAACCTGGCCCGCGTTTCCGACGTCATAAGCGAAGTGTCGCGCCAGATTGGCAGCCTGAAGCGCCAGGCCGCGAAGGCGATGCGGTACAAGCGGCTCAGTTTCCGCCTTCGGCAGCTCGCGCTGGCCCACAGCGGCCACCAATGGCAGGGCCTGAGCGCGACCTTGGGCGAACTCGAAGGCCGGGTTGCCAGCCTGCGCGAGGCGGCCGATGCCCGCCGGTCCGTCCTCGAGGAGCGCAGCCAGAAATTGAACGAGGGGCGCACGCTGCGGAATTTCCTCGGTCAGCGCGTGCAGGATGCGCAGCAGGCGGTCTTCGATCTGCGTTCGCAACGCGAGGCGGCGGAGAACGCCGCCAACATGGCGCAGGTGAAACGCGCCGGCCTCGTCGAGCGGCTCGAAGCCGGCAAGGAGGATCTCGAGGAACTCGAAATGCAGCGCCGGGAGCTGGCCACCCAGGTCGACTCCGGATCCCAGGACAAGGAGGCGCAGCTCACGTTGCTGGGCAGTTCCGACGCCGTTTTCCAGGACCGCAATCGCGAGCTCGCCATCACCGAGGGCGAACTGACCAAGGCGGAACAACAGCTCAGCCAGGAAAAATTCCATCTGCTGCAATTGGAAAGCGCCGTGGCGCGTCATCGCACCGAGAGCTCGAGCCTCGAGGTCGACGCTCGCACCAGCCAGCACAAGTTCGACACGCTTTCCCAGGATCTCGCCAACCTGAGGTCCGCCGTCGAGGGAGCGGCGCAGGCCCTGGCCGAGGTGCGCACCCGGCTCGAGGAGGCCCGCGTCGAGCAAAGCCGTTCCAACCAGGAGGCGCAGGCGGCCCAGGCGGCGCTGCAGAAGATCACGCACGATTTCCGTGACGCGCAACGCAAGCTCCAGGAAATTGACCGCAGCTTGGCGCAGAAAACCGCGCGCCTGAAGTTGCTCCAGCAGCTGCAGGAAAAATGGGAGGGATTCGGCGAGGGCGCGAAGGCTATCCTCCAGGGCCGGTTCCAGGCCTTGTTGGGCGAACAGAAGTTCGTGCCGGTCACCCAAGGGCTCGAGGTTCGTGCCGAGTACGCGAAGGCGGTCGAGGCGCTGCTGGGTGCCTCCGTGGAAGCGATTGCGGTGTCCGATCTCGACACGGCGCAGAAGATCCTGGCGCAGCTCGAGGCCGACAAAATCGGCTCCGTGTGCCTGCAGGTGCCGGGGCTCGGCTCGCCCTCGTCTGGAACGGAGCTCCCCGCGGGGCTTCGTCCGGCCACGGAAGCGGTGGCGAACCTGGATCCCTCGCATCCGGCGGCTTCGATCCTCTCGGCGTGTTACCTGGCCGACGACCTCGCGGCGTTTCTCGATTTTTGGAAATCCAACCCGTCCTTCGGCTTCCTGATGGTCGCCACCGCCAAGGGCGACCTGGTGGACCGCCGCGGGTTGATCTACGGCGGACATCACAAGAAGCCGGCCAACAGCATCGTCCAGCGTGAGGTCGACTTGCGCGAGACGGGCAAGGCGGTTGTCGCCGAGCAACAGGCCCATGACGCGCAGCGCGGGGTGATCGATCAACTCAACGTGGCGCTGGCCGAGGCCGAGCAGACACTCGAGCAGCGGCGCAAGGATGTCCTCGCCACCTCGCAGCAGGCGGCGGCCATCCAGACGGACGAGCGCAATGCCCAGAAGTCACACGAGGATGCCGTCAACCGCCTCGCGCGGATGGAGAACGAACTGAATGGCCTGAAGCGCGATCACGACGAGGCGCTGGCCCGCCTCGCCAAGGCCCAGGCTCAGCTGGCAGAGGCCGAATCCGGGGTCACCGCGCAAAAGCAGGTGATCACGGGGATCGAAAATTCCATTGCGGAAAAACGCGCCGACCGCGACCAAAAGAAGGAAATCCTGGCCCAGGCTCGCCTCGAATTGGCGGAGCGCCGCCAGAAGGTGGAAGTGCTCGATCGCGGATTGACGGAAATGGAGCGCCGCGGGGAGCAGCTAGCCGAGCTCATCACGCAGCGCCAGATCGAGCTCGAGACGTGGACCGAGCAGGTGGCCGTGCTCGAGGAACAATCCGAGGGCCAGCGCCGCCGGGCCGAGGAAATTGTCACGACGCTGACGGTGGCGCAGGAGGGTGTCGAAAAGGTTCGCGTTGAGCTTTCGACCGTGGAGCAGGAAATCACCGCGGTGGAGGATGGGCTTTCCACCATCCGCACGGAGGCGGAATCCGCCCAATCCGAGTTGAGCCGGCACGAGGTGAAAGTCGCGGAGACGAGTGCCCGCCTGCAGTTCATCACCGAGGAGGTTACCCGTGAGTTCCAGGCCGACCTCGCCGCGCAGGATTGGCGGCGGCTGATGTGGCATGCCGACGACGAGCCCGAGGGCATGAAGGATTTGGATTTGGATGAGGACGAGGCGGAAGCCGCGGGCGCCGCGTCGTCAGGTGAAGCCGTTCAGAATTCCGAATCTGCCGAAGCCAAGCCGAAGCGACGCCGGAAGAAGGAAAACAAGGGCGAGCCGACGGAGGCTGATCTGGCCTCGCTGGATGGCACGAACTGGGCGGAGGTGAAGGCGGAGGTCGACGCGCTCCGGCAACGCATCGGGACGATGGGTGCCGTCAACCTGGTCGCCATCGAGGAGTATTCCGAGCTCAAGCAGCGTTATGAGTTCCTGAAGTCGCAAAGCGATGACCTGACCAACGCCAAGACCGACCTGCTGAAGGCCATCGACGACATCAACCAGACCTCGCTCGAGCAGTTCAAGGTGACGTTCGAGCAGATCCGCAAGAACTTCGCCTACACGTTCAACATTCTCTTTGGCGGCGGACGCGCGGAGATCGACCTGGTCACGGCCGAGGATCCGCTCGAGAGCGGCATCGAGATCGTGGCGCAGCCGCCGGGCACGAAGCTGAAGGGCATCACGCTCCTTTCCGGCGGCCAGAAGACGCTGACCGCGGTCGCGTTGCTCTTCGCCCTCTACATGGTGAAACCGTCGCCGTTCTGTTTGCTCGACGAACTCGATGCGCCGCTGGACGAGTCGAACATCCACCGTTTCACGAATCTCCTGAAGCAATTCGTGAAGGAGTCGCAGTTCATCATCATCACGCACAACAAGAGCACCGTGGCGGCCGCCGATGCGCTTTATGGGGTGACGATGCAGGAGCGCGGCGTGTCCAAGACCGTCTCGATGCGATTCAACTCGGAGCGCGGCGAGGCCGAAGCCGTCCCGACCACGATCGCAGATTCCGTGCGAGGCGCCCAAGCGCCCGTTCGAAATTAGCGAGCCTGGGGCTGGCGGGTTGACCGCGGTGCCTACCGATTAAGCGCGAGGTTGGAATCTGCCTGTCCCCATTCGCGGGGATAAGCGCGGGAGACCTCCGCGTGATGGCCTTGCGGATCGTCGTGAAACGCCATCTCGACGAAGGGAGAGGAGAGCAGTTGTTGCTTGTCGATGTGCTCCGGCAACTCGAAGCGCTCGACCCATCCGTTCTCGTCCAGGTACACGAAGTAGCCCTGGGTGCGGTTATAGTAGATTTCGTGCCCGGGAAAATAGGCGTATTGGTCCAGACCGCGGACGGCGGCCACCAGTTCGGCCTCCGTCGGGCGCTGGGCCCACGTGCCCCAGCGGGGCGCCCCGGCGCACCCGGCGAGCATGAGGCCAGCCAGGGCCAGGAGTCCCGCCGACGTTCGGGCTGCGATGATTGGATTCATGATACCGTTGGACCGGGCGTGCCGCGGCCGGTTCGGGGGGACGAAACCCCATTTGGCCACCTCGGTCCCGTTTAAGACCGCGGGCTCCGCAATCCGCCCATCAGGTAGACGATGAGGAGGATGAGAAGGATCAGGCCGATACTGCTCCCGCCGATGACGGGGCCACCAAAATAGAAGCCGCCACCGCCGAAAAGAAGGAGCAGAAGGAGAATGATGAGCAGCAAGTTCATGCGTGAAAGGTAGCCAACTGGCCCGATTCACGCCATGGGGCGTTGACCCAACATCTGTCCGTAACCCGACCTCCTTGCGTGCGGCCCCTTATCCCAGCGCTGCGCAGATATTGCCCTCCCGGGGGCCGGCAGTAGCGCGGCCTTCTATCGAACCGGACGCGGAGCCAACGCCCTGGGACCATGTTACAATCCAGGAAAAGGAACCCCATGAAAACGCCCCTTACCGCAATCATCACCGGCGCCGGTCTCTGGCTGCTGTATATGTTCAATGGCCGGCAGGTCGACCTCGCGTTCTGCGCCATCATCCTGTTCGGCACGGGCATCGTCGCGTGGACGTTGGAGCAGTACGAGCAGCATCGCCCGCGTTGAAGCGGGCGCAGCCCCGGCGGGGAGGATTCGTCCCATGCAAAAGGCGCGACCCTTGCGGATCGCGCCTCCTTTGCTTGCCCGTTCGCGGGGTATTACGAACGAGAAATCAGTGGCCCTTCTTGGCCTTGGGGGTGTCGGAACCGCCGTCGTCCGAGATCATGTCGGCGGGCACGTTCGCGAGTGCGTCCTCCATGGTGGTGAGTCCCATCTTCACCTTGAGCATGGAGTCCTGGTGAAGGGTCTTCATGCCGGTCTTCATCGCCACGCGTTTCAGGTCGGCGACCTCGACCTCGGCGTTGATGGCTTCGACGAGTTCCTCGTTGTTGACCATGAGCTCGTGAATGCCGACGCGGCCCTTGTAGCCGTTGCCGCTGCAGACGTGGCAGCCGCCGGGGGCGGCCTTGAAGATCTCGGGCGGCTCCTTGAGGTCGAGCGCCTTCATGATGATCTCCGCCTCACGGCCCTCGGGCGTGTACTTGACCTTGCAGTTCTTGCAGACGCGGCGGAGGAGGCGTTGGGCGCATACGCAGACGAGCGCCGCGGAAATGTTGAAGGGCTCGATGCCCATTTCGCCCATGCGCGCGACGGTGGAAGGCGCGTCGTTGGTGTGCAGGGTGGAGACGAGCAAGTGGCCGGTGAGCGCCGCTTCGCAGGCGATCTGCGCGGTTTCCTTGTCGCGGATTTCACCGACGAGGATGATGTCGGGGTCCATGCGGAGATAGCAGCGCAGCGCGCGCTCGAAGGTGAGGCCGATCTGCTTGTTCATCTGCATCTGGTTCAGCCCGGGCAGCGTGTACTCGATCGGGTCCTCGGCGGTCTGGATGTTGACGTCGGGGGTGTTGATCTCGGCGAGCGCGGCGTAGAGCGTCATCGACTTGCCGGAGCCGGTCGGCCCGCAGTGCAGGATCATGCCGTAGGGCTGGCGGACGCATTCACGGTACTTTGCGAGGTTCTCGTCGGAGAAGCCCAGCATCGGCAGGGGCAGGGTGGACTTGGCCTTGTCGAGGATGCGCATGACCACCTTCTCGCCGTGGTTCATCGGCCCGGTGGCGACGCGAAGGTCGATATCGATGTTCTTCTTGGTGTATTTCTTGAAGACGATGCGCCCGTCCTGCGGCAACCGCCGCTCGGAGATGTCGAGGTTGCACATGATCTTCAGGCGGGCGACGAGGGCGAAGCACACCTGCTTGGGCAGCCGCATCTTTTCCGCGCAGACGCCGTCCACGCGGTAGCGCACGACCAGGTCCTTCTCCATCGGCTCGATGTGGATGTCGGAAGCGCCCGAGACATAGGCGTCCTCGATGATGCGGTTGGTGAGCTGGATGATGGGGGCGGAGTCCTCGCTCTCGAGGTCGGTGGCCTTGACCTCGCCGGAGCCGCCGCCCTCGGTGTAGGCGCCCGCGATGAGGTCCTTCACCTCATCGATGTCGACCTCGGCGGCTTCCTCGCCCGGCTTCTTGGCGCCGGCCTTCTCGCCAAAGGCCTTCTTGAGGAGGGCGTCGAGCAGGCTGGCGGGGATGACCTTGACGTCGTCGATCGACATCTCCGTGGCCTGTGAGAACGCCTCGCGCTTGGCGTAGTCGAGGGGATTGGTCATCAGCACCGAGCACGAGCTGGCGCCGGTCTTCTTGTAGGGGAAGATCGATTCGCGGCGGATGATCGCATCGCCGGTGATCTCGACGAGCTTCTCGTCGACCTCGATATCCTCGATCTTCGTGACCAACGGCAGCTCGGTAAACTTCGAGATGAACTTGGCGGTGTCCTCGGGCGTGAGCTGGAACTTCGGATCCAGCATGCGCTGGATGAGCGTCGAGGAGTATTCGGCGACTTCGAGGAGGACGCTGAGGTCCTTGGGCGTGAACGAACCGCCGGTGCCGGCGGACGGCTCCTTGTTGAGGACCTGGATGGCGCCGATGACGATGTTCGTCTTCAGGGGCACGGTGAGCATCGAGTTCACCTCGAAGCCCACGTCCATTTTCTTGAGGGTCGCGGCGTCGGCGCCCTTGCCGCTGAAGAAGAGAGGTTCGCCCGTTTGGATGACCTTGCCGACGTTGCCCGTGCCCGCGGGTAGTTTCAGCGCGAGGAGCTTGCGCGTGGTTTCCTTGAACTGGATTTCCTTGTCCTTGTCCTGGCCCCAGAGCGTGGGGGAGTAATAGATGTGCTTGAACGCAATCTCGCCGCCCTCGACGAGATACAGGGTCATGGACTGGGCCTGGAGGGATTCGACAACCTTGCTGGCGGTGAGCTCGATGACGGTGTTGACGTCCTCTTTGCTGGGCGCGGGTTTCGAAATGACCTTGATGAGCAGGGAGCGGCGCAGGGTGCCGGTGAGATTACTTGCGGTGGCCATGAGAAGGGAAGGGGTGGGCGTCGTCCCGATGGAGCGGCCGGGATTACGATGGCCCACCGTCGAAAAACACGCTTGCTTGTAGGGCTGAAAAGAAGCGTGGTCGAGGGAGAACTGCAAATGATTCGCTGGCTCAAATCCCTCTGGAACAGGCTGAAGCCCGACAATCCGGCCGCGTCGAGCGCCGAGGCTGAAGCGGGGAGCCGGAGCGAGCAGGCGGCGGCGGATTTCCTGTGCAGCCGGCATGGTTATTCGATCGTGGCGCGCAACTGGCGGAGCCCGCGCGACCGGCGGAACGAGATCGATCTCGTGTGCCGCGACGGCGACGTCCTCGTGTTCGTGGAGGTGAAGGGCCGCGCCGAGGGCGCGCTGGTGAGCGGGTACCTGGCGGTGGACGAGCGCAAGAAGCGCGCCTTGCGCCGGGCGGTGCAGGCTTACCTCGCGCAGCTGGTGCCGCCGCCGCGGACGTTTCGTTTCGATATCGTGGAGGTGACGCTGAGCCAGCGTCTGCCCGCGCAGGTGATGCATTACGAGAACGCGCCGTTGTTTCCGAAGGGATATTATCTCGCGCGCCAGAATCCCGCGGCGGGCGCGGCCGAAGGATAGGAGACCGCGCCGGAGCGCGCGGGGCCCCTCGCGGGCGGGACGACAACCGAAACGCCATGTCCCGGCGGGCCGGACAGTCGACTGTGTCACATGCGGTCGCGCGCGGAATAAAGCCTTGCGGGGACCCAGCATCAGCCAGACGTTCGCCGCCGCACATGGCAGACGAAAACCGCCACCCATTCCTGCACGGACTCAGCAAGCACCGCGGCTCTCCGCCGACGGTCGTCGTGATCTTCGGCGCGTCCGGCGACCTCACCGCGCGAAAGTTGATCCCGGCCATCTACAATCTGGCGCACGACGGCCTGTTGCCGGCGGATTTCTACCTCATTGGCTTTGGCCGCAAACCGATCCCCGATGCGGAATTCCAGAAGATTGCCGCCGGTGCCATCAAGGAATTCTCCCGGCGCGAGCCGTCCGCCGATATCTGGGGACGCCTTGCGCCGCGCACGTTGTATGTGAGCGGCGGCTATGACGAGAAGGCGGCGTTCGACCGTCTGGGTGAGCGGATCGCGGGCTTGGAAAAGGAGATCGGCCAGCAGTTGCAAAGCCTGTTCTACATCTCGACGCCGCCCACGGTTTTCGCCCCGATCATTCGCAATCTCGGTGCCAGCGGCCTCGCAGAGCGCCACCTCGGCCAGCGCCACCAATCGAAGGTCATCATCGAAAAACCTTTCGGGCGCGACCTGGCCAGCGCCCAGGAACTGAATCGCGAACTCACGGCGGTCTTCGAGGAGCCGCAGGTTTTCCGCATCGACCATTACCTGGGCAAGGAAACGGTGCAGGACCTCCTCGTGCAGCGTTTCGCCAACTCGATCTTCGAGCCGATCTGGAACCGCAACTTCATCGACCATGTGCAGATCACCGTGGCCGAGCAGGTCGGGGTGGAGTCACGTGCGGGCTATTACGAGCAGAGCGGGTGCCTGCGGGACATGATTCAGAACCACACCATGCAGCTCCTCGCGCTCACCGCGATGGAGCCGCCCGTGTCGATGGATGCGGAGTCCGTGCGCGACGAGAAGGTGAAGGTCCTGAAGGCCATCCAGCCCCTGCGCCTCGAGGGAGCCAATCCCGACGCCGCGCGCGCGCAGTACGGCGAAGGCCTGATTGGCGGCAAGCCGGTGCGAGGTTACCTGGAGGAAAAGGATGTTTCCCCTGATTCCGCCACGGAGACGTACGCGGCGCTCCGTCTGAGCATCAACAACTGGCGCTGGCAGGGCGTGCCATTCTACCTGCGCTCGGGCAAGCACCTGGCGCGACGCGTCAGCGAGATTGCCATCCGGTTCAAGCGCCCGCCCGGCAGCCTGTTTGCCGAGTCCGAGCGCTTCCAGCTGGCGCCCAACACGCTCGCGTTCCAAATCCAGCCGGATGAGGGCCTGAGCCTCGTCTTGAACGCCAAGATCCCGGGCCTCGAAACACGGACCCAGCCGGTGAAGATGAATTTCAAGTATGCCACCACGTTTGGCTCGAACACACCCGAGGCGTATGAGCGCCTCGTGCTCGATGCGATGATCGGGGACGGCACGCTTTTCATCCGCGGGGATGAGACCGAGCGTTCCTGGCAACTCGTCACGCCCATCCTCGAGCACTGGGCCGCGCAGGGGCGCAAGGGCATGGACACCTATGCCTCCGGCTCCTGGGGTCCCCAGGCGGCCGCCGACTTGTTGGGAGCCAATGGTCATGGCTGGCGCGAGCCCTGAGGCGCCGCGCCGATCGATGAAGTCCCCCTCGACGCACGCCCCAAACGAAAACCCAAAACTATAATCCGAATCCGCCGCCATGCTGGCCACCCAATCCAAGCGCGACCTGCTCGCTGGCGCGAGTTGGATGAACCGGAGCTCTCACCGCCGTGCCTGAATTTTTCGATGCCTTGCCTGGACAGGAAGTTCCCGTGGGGGGGATTTCCGCCGCCTTCCAAAAACTTTGGGCCGATACCCCGGCCAAGGACGGCCGGGCGGTGCAGCTCAACCTGGTGCTGCACCTCGGGCGACGCTCCACGGCGGAGGACGCCAGGGCACAGTTCCAGCATCTGCAGAACTTTGCCCGCCGATACCCATGCCGCGTGGTGGTGCTGTGTCCTGATTACGAGGAGGGGCGGCCGGTGGAGATCCGCGCGAAGATTTATGGCGAGTGCTTCTTCGGCAAGTCGAAGGCCGACACGCGCTGCGTGGAGTTCGTGATCCTGCACTACACGATGGCGGCGCGCGGGCACTTGGAGAGCCAGGTCTCGGTCTGCCTGTCGACCGACCTGCCGCTTTATTATTGGGCGCATGCCTTCGTCGAGAGCCGGCGGATCGCGGATTACGACAACCTGTTGACGCGCTCGGCGCGCGTGCTCTTTGACAGCGCGATCGTCCCGCCGGACGCCTTCACTTTTCCGTGGCCCAATCTCTCCGCCGTGCGCGACCTGGCGTACACGCGCACGCTCCCGTTGCGGCAGAACCTCGGGCAATTCCTCAGCCGCTACGCACCCGCGGACATCTCGGGCGGGCTGAAGACCGTTTCACTCCGGCACCGGGCGGAGTATGCGGCGGAGGCGTCGTGCCTGCTGGGCTGGATCAAGAAGGGGCTGGGGCGGGGCGGCGCCGACCTCGCGGCGATCGCGTTCCAGGTGACGCCGGAGAAATGTCATGGCTGCTTTGAACTGGCCTTCGGGTACGAGGATCCGAAAAAGATCTTCCAGTGGCGGGCCGATCTCGCGGGCAATCATGCGGAGTTCATCGGTGATCTCGGCCATGGCCGCACGACGCTGACGGTCGGGGCGCACCTGCTCGCGCCCGAGATGGCGCTGGCCGAGGCAATGTTCTTCTGAGTTGCTTCTCCCGGGTGGACCGGGCCGGCGGCGCGGTCCAAACCCAACGAAACCGAGGCTGGCTTTTGGCACGGAGGAACGCCTTAGTGGCGCGGTTTTGGCCGCCTCTCGCGGGCGGTGCTTTTCGACCCCAACCCTTACCCCATGCCTGTTACCCTTACCCCCGCCGCCCCGGTGGCCGGGCCTTTTCTGGCCCTTGCCATCGGCGTGATCTTCGTCGTTCTCGCCATCGCCCGCTGGAAAATGCACGCCTTTTTCGCGCTGATGCTTGCGGCCATGCTGGTCGGCATGGTCGTGGCGGTGGGCGGATTCGGGAAGTTGACGCTGATCGACGCGATTGAACGGCCGGTGTTCGAGTTGGGCGCCGCGGCGGGGAAGATCGCGTTCGTGATCGCGATGGCTGCGGTGATTGGCGAATGCCTCACCGTGAGCGGCGGCGCCGAGCGAGTGGTCGTCTGGCTGCTGGATCTCTTCAAGGAGAAGCGGGCGGGCGCGGCGCTGCTCGTGGCCGGCTTCATCCTCGGCATCCCGGTTTTCTTCGACACGGTTTTCCTGCTGCTCCTGCCGCTGGCCCGCGCGCTGGCGGTGCGGACGGGAAAGGATTACACGTTTTATGTGCTGGCGATGTGCGCCGGCGCGGTGATCACGCACACGACGGTGCCCCCCACGCCGGGACCGCTGCTGGTGGCCGAGGCGCTCAAGCTCGACCTGGGGCTCGTCATCGTGGGCGGCATGGTTTGCGGTTTGCTCCCGGCATGGGGCGGACTGGTGGTAGCCCGCTGGGTGAACCGGCGCCAGCCGACCAAACCGCTGGCCTCGGCGGGGCACGAATCAGTGGCCGCCCCGGGCCCTCTCCCCGGTCTCGGCCTGTCCCTGACCCCAGTCGTGCTGCCACTGGTCCTGCTGGCCTTCGCCTCAGCCTGCGCGGCCTTCAAGCCGGCATGGTACGCCGGTGGGATCGCCGAGGTGATCAATCTGGCCGGCAACAAGCATGTAGCTCTCCTGGCGGGCATGTTGGCCGGACTCGTGCTGGCGCTGGTGCATCGGCGCTCGGGCGGGCCGGCGTTTGGCACCCTCCTGGGCGCGCCCCTCGAAAGCGCGGGGACGATCATCCTCATCACTTGTGCGGGTGGCGCGTTCGGCGCGATGCTGCGTGAGGCCGGACTGGCCGGGGCTGTGACGACTCTGGCCGACGGCCGGAGCATCAACTTTGTGCTGTTGGGCTGGCTATTGTCCGCCGTGATTCGCGTGGCGCAGGGCTCGACCACCGTGGCGATGATCACCGCCAGCGGCATGCTCATGGCCGTGGCCGGGGGCCAGGGTTTCGGCTGCCATCCCTTTTGGGTGTTCCTGGCGATCGGGTACGGCGGACTGTTTTGTTCCTGGATGAATGACAGTGGATTCTGGCTGGTGAGCCGCATGTGCGGCTGGAACGAGCGCGCCACGTTGCGCAGCTGGACCGTCGTGCTGTCTGCGATCTCGCTCATCGGCCTGGTCGAGGCCTTGGTGTTGTCGGCGATTTTCTGACCGATGTTTCGACCGGCCGGTCCCCCGCGGGCCGGCCCACGCTCTCGTCATGATAAGAACGCATTGCCGGACGTCGGGATGGGGCGCGCTCGTCTTCCCGCTGGCCCTGATGGTGTCCGCGGCTGGCGCGCAGCAGGTGTCGGGGGCGGCGGCGTCGATTTCGGTGGCGGGCTGGCTGGCCGGCTCCTGGCGAATGGAGCGGAACGGTCGCGTCGTGGACGAGCAGTGGATGGCCCCCGCCGGTGGGGTCATGCTCGGCATGTCACGGACTCTGGCCAAAGGTAAGGTCGCGGAGTTCGAGTTCGTCCAGATCCGCGAGGGCCCCGAGGGCGGGCTGTTTTATATCGCCCAACCCTCGCGTCAGAAGGAAGCGACTTTCAAATTGGTCGCGCACTCCGACGGCGAGATCGTGTTTGAAAACCGGGAGTATGACTTTCCGCAGGTCATCGGCTACCGGCTGAACGCGGATGGCAGCCTGCTCGCGTGGATCGAGGGCCCGAGGTCCGATGGCACGACGCGGCGCATCGAATACGCGTACCAGCGCGCCGCGCGGTGACGAAGGGCTCAGGGGGACGTTGGACCAGCAAATTTTAGCGCTGTGCGTCTCGTGTTTCCCCGGTAATCCTTCCTGGATGAAAACCAAACCGCGTGTGACGGGCCTGGGTGGAGTGTTCTTCAAGGCGAAGAATCCCAGGAAGCTGGGAGGCTGGTATCAAAAGCACCTGGGCCTCGACATTGGGGAGCAATGGACGGGTTGTTGCTTCAACTGGCGCGAAGACCAGAAACCCAAGAAGAAGGGTATGACAGTCTGGAGTATCTTCGAGGGCGACACGAAGTACTTTGGCCGCGGCAAGCAGGGGCTGATGATCAATTACCGCGTCGCCGACTTGAAGAGAGTCCTCGCCACGTTAAAGAAAGAAGGCGTCTGGATCGATCCCAAGGGCATCGAAGTCTCCGAATACGGAAAATTCGCGTGGATCAAGGACGGCGAGGGCAACCGCATCGAGCTCTGGCAACCGGCCAAGGGCAGCTGATGCAGCTCGGCCGGGGCAAGGCGATGCCCCTTGGCTCATCGTGGGGTGACGTGATCCGCAACGCCCTCGCTGCAGAAAGGCATCCCTGCGAGGCGAGCCGCGCTCCAGTTGGCTTCGGGAAATCCGCCCGGAAACGGCTCAGACCAGCTGGTCGGCGATTTCCTCGAGCGGGTAGGTGATGATCTCCGCCAGCGTGGGATGGTACCACGGGGCGCGTAGCATGTCGCGCACGGTGGCGCGCATGGCCAGCGGAGTGGAGAAGCAGTGGATCAGTTCGCCCGCGTCCTTTCCGACGATCTCGGCGCCGAGAATCCGACCGCGCCCTGGCTCGGCGAGAACCTTCACGTAGCCATAGCTGGCCTCCATCAGGATCGACTTGCCGTGATCGTTGAAGGGATAGCTGGCCTTGAGATACTTCACTCCCCGGGCGTCGAGGTCGCGCTCGGTGGCGCCGATGGTGGCGAGTTGGGGATCGGTGAAGACGACATTCAGAAGCAGGGAGTAATCGACGGGCTTGATCTGCTTCACCCCGGCGGCGTGGCGTGCGGCGAGTTCCCCTTGGGCGATGGCGACGTGCACGATTTCATGCGGACCGGAGCAATCGCCGGCGGCGTAGACATGAGGCACGCTGGTTTGCTGCCAGCGGTTGGTGATGATCTGGCCATCGGGGCGCGTCTTGACGCCCGCAGCGGCTAGATCGAGGCCCGCGGTGTTGGGCACGCGGCCGAGGGCGTTGAGGCAATGGGCGGCGCGGCGGGTCAAGGAGCGGCCGTCGTGTTCAAAGGTCACGGATACGCCCCGGCGGTGCTGCCGGAGCTGGGTGATGCTCGTGCCCGCGTAAAGTTCGACGCCTTCGTCGACCAGCGCCCGCTGCACGACGGTGGAGGCTTCGTCGGAATGGTCGCGCAGGATGTTGCGACTGCGTTGCACGAGGATCACGCGCGTGCCGATGCGATTCAGGAACTGGGCCAGCTCGCAGGCGACAATGCCGCCGCCGAGCACGAGGACGCTCTTCGGCAGAAAATCCAGATCGAGCACGTCGTCGCTCGTCCAGCATTTCAGCTCCCGGAGGCCCGGCACGGGCGGAGTACCGACCCGGGAGCCGGTTCCGATGAGAAAATGTTTTCCCCGGATGCGGGAGCCATCCGAAAGTTCGAGTGTGTGCGAATCGACAAAACGGGCCTGCGCGCGGATGAGGTCGAATTTGCCACTGGTGAGCGCGTCCATGCGATACGAGGCGAAATCGGCTATGATCCTTCGCTTACGCGCGTGAACGGCTTTCATGTCAGCGCGAGCGCCGGCAACCTTCACGCCGAAGCGGTCCGCATGGCGGGCATGGTGCAGGATTTCCGCGGCGTAAAGCAGAGTCTTGGAGGGCATGCAGCCCTTCAGAATGCAAAGGCCGCCGAGTTGGCGGGCGCCGTCGACCACGGCGACCTTGAGACCGAGTCCGGCAGCCACGCGGGCGGCGTTGAAACCGGCGCTGCCGCCGCCGATACAGACGAAGTCATAGGAACGTTTCATGGCTGAAGGGGATTTGTGCCGGCCGGGTCCGCGCCGGGTCAGGTAGAGGTAAACGAGACCGTTGGAATTCGCGAGGCAGTGGCGGAGACGATTCGGCCATCGCGGCCCGGGCCGGTGTGCCAGGCGAGATACAGGATCGTGGGGAGCACGAGAGGCATGACGTGGCGCTCGTAGGCGAATCCGACGACATGAAACCCGGCGTAGAGCACGATCAGGAGCAGGAAGCTCAGGGGCACCGAACGCCACGCCAGGGACTCTGTGGGCAGAAGGACGGCGCGGACGGCGAGAGCGACGGCGATCCAGAAAAGGAGGCGGTATACCGCCAGGGCGCCCGACTGGACGAGGCGCAGGGCGGAGGCGTCATCCTCTTGCCCGAGGCTCCGGCCGGTGCGCCGAATCTCAAAGAAAAACACCCACGCCTTGCGGAGGCAGTTCACCGCGAACTCGCCGGGATTTTCGCGGATGAATGCCCAGGCCTTGTCCTTGAAGTACGTATTGTGATCCCATTCATCCCGGAGGGGGCGGTCCGCCTGGACTCCGCCGGTGTAGTCGAGGATGTCCAGGGAATGATAGGGATAGGTCTGCCGGGTCGCGGGGTTGTTGCCCTTGTAGAGGTTCCAGCCCTCCCACGAGCTCTGCGTGGTGAAGCGTCCTGAAACCTGGAGATTGAACGAGGCGAGCGCGGTCAGTGAGCTGGCAACGACGGCGAGGGCGATCCCGCCGAGGCGCCAAGAGCGCGTGCGCAGGCCGAGGAAGACGGGCGCGGCCATCGCCCAGTAGGGCATGGAATGCTTGATCCAGGGCAGGCAGGCGCAAATCAGGATCACACCCGCGATGGCGGAAGGGCGTTGGCGGATCGGGGTGATTTCGAACCAGAGCAAGACAGTCAGAAGGCCGAGCAGCGGAATCAGGTAGGCTTCTTCGACGGATATTTCGAACAATATTAGGTTCCAGAACGGGAGCGTCAGCGGCGAAGCGAGCAGCAGCAGCTGCGCGACGGTGAGGAAAGGGGTTCGTCGCAAGACGATCCACGCGGTTGCCGCCAGGAGCGAATTGAAGAGCAGGGCTTTCGCGAGTCCGATCCAGGCCAAATCATCGCCCACGATCTCGCGCAGCGCCATGAGCGCGTAGGGTATCAGCGGCAAGCGGTGTGCACTGAAAGCCACGCCGGGGTAATGCACATCCACCACCCGGTACGTGCCAGTCTGGTCCAGCGCATCGATCAGGGGCCCATAGCCAAAGCCGGCGCCGGTCAGGGGAACCCCGGCGCGGTGCTGCCAGAGGGCGGCGATACAGGCGCCGACGACCGTATAGAGAAGGAACCCGCCCGCAATAAGGGCGGCGAGGATGCGGGGCGGCGGCAAGGTCAGTCGCCGGCCTATCACACTGGCGAAGAGGACGCGCATGTCAGCGTCCTTTCCCAAAGAGCATGATGTGGATCGTCTTCAGGACAATGGAGGCGTCGAGGACGAAGGAAAAGTAACGGATATAGTAGAGATCGAACTCGAGCTTGCGGAGGGTGTCCTCGAGGTTCGCACCGTAGGGATAGTTGATCTGCGCCCAGCCGGTGATGCCGGGCTTCACCAGATGGCGGAAATGGTAACAGGGGATTTTCTTTTCGTATTCCTCCACCAGGCGAATCCACTCGGCTCGCGGGCCGATAAGGCTCATGTCGCCGGCCAGCACATTCCACAGTTGAGGCACCTCATCGAGGCGCGTTGCCCGCAGGAAGCGGCCGACGGGGGTGACGCGCCGGTCGTTGCTGTCGGTGTAGAGTGCGCCGTCGTGGTGCACGCGCATGGTGCGAAGCTTCACGATATTGAAAAGCTCGCGGTTCTTGCCCACGCGAGCCTGGCGGAAAAAGACGGGGCCGCGGTCGGTGAGCCAGATCGCGGCGGCGGCGGGGAGGAGGAAGGGCAGGGCCAGCAGGAGGCCGAGGATCGAGAGCACGATGTCACTGATGCGCTTCAAGCGCTCGAACACGGGCTCGCGGGCGATCTGGAAGCCCTGTTGGAACAGCCACGTCTGGTTGAGGCGATAGAGGGGGACCTTGCGCCAGTAGATTTCGTGAAAGAGCTCCAGCGTGTAGGTGGGAACGCCCGAGAAATGGAGGTGCATGAGCTTCTCGGCGACATGGGGCGGAAGGTCCTGGCTCGATTCCCGCAGGATGATCGCGTCCAGACTCGATTCATATTCCTCGAGGTAGTAGACCACATCGCCGGCCGGGGGGAGGGACAGGCTCCGGTCAGCCTGAGGCGCCGCGAAGGTGGCAGGAGTGGCATAGAGGACGGATTGCGCCATGCCGGAGCGACGACATTCCTCCTTGAACGCGAGGCAGCTTTCCGGGTTGCCGAGGAAGAGGAAGTAGCGCTGTTGCTTGCGCGCCTGTTGCCGGCGGTAGAAAAACCGCCGGTAAAAGAGCGTGATGGGAATCAGCAATATGGACGACGCGACGGGGACGAAGCGGCTGATTTGAAGCGTGAAGCCCGCGGGGATGATGACGAAGGTCAGCAGCAGGGTGAGCACAGCCACCATGATCAGCGCGATGGCATGAAGGCTGGTGTAGGTCACCGACATCATGTCGGAGCGGGAGCTGTACCCGTCGATGAGGTACACGGCCAGCATGTGCATGAACAGCGGCAGCGCGAGGGCGCTGACAATCGGTGCATCCCAATGCATCACGCCGCGGGTCCAGGCGGTGAAATTGAAAACGAGAAACACCGCCAGCGCGTCCAGCACCATCAGGGTCAGGGTGACGATTCTTCGCTGGGTCATGTCTGAACCATGTTACGCTGTGGGATTTCGGGTTGGCAAATCCCGATGACGCCTGCGCCGATTGATGTCAGGACCGTCAAACCGGGTGGACGAGGGACAAGGGCGCATGAAACAGTTCAGGCCGGCGTGGAAACGCGACGGAGGCATTCGTCCCAACGCGCGAGCGCAGCCTCGAACGTGAACGCTTGCAAATAGGTGGCCCGGGCGGCGGCGCCAAGCCGGCGCAGGAGTTCGGGATCAGCCTGCCACCGCGCGATGGTGTCGGCGAGAAGGGCCGCGTCGCCGGGGCGGAAAGTCGCGCCGCAGGAGTTCGTTTCCAGCAGGCGCGCGATGTCCCCGGCGGGCGGACCGACGAAGAGCGCCGGCCGGCCCGCGGCCAGCACGCCGGCGAGTTTGCTCGGGTAAACCAGGGATGCGTATTCGGGGCGCAGCGTGACGAGGTGCGCGTCGGCTGCCGCCAGGGCCGCGCCGAGACGCTCGCGCGGTTCCGGCGGGAGCAGGCGCACGTTGGCAAGCCTGCGACGGCGGGCCGCGGCGGCCACGGCCTCCAGGCGTGGGCCGCGACCGATGAGCAGAAAGACAATGTCAGTCCGGGAGCAAAGGCGCTCGGCGGCGTCGAGCACGGTCTCGAACTCATGCACGCGTCCCAGGTTGCCGGAGTAGGCGACGACGAACTTTCCGTCGACGCCCCAGGCGCGGCGTCGCTCCGCCGAGTCCGCCGGCCGGGCGGGCTCGTGAAGTTCGCGCGGGGCCCAATTGGGAATCAGCGGGATCCTGGCGGGATCAACGACTCGTCGCGCGATCGCCGATGCCATGTCCGGGCCGAGAGTCACACAGGCCCGCGCCTGGCGCCACGTCCGGTCGCGTCGATGACGAAGCGCGCTCAGGGCAAGGGCCGCGGCCGGACCGAAATGAACGGCCGCGATTTCCGGATAGATGTCCTGAACCCAAAGAACGAGGGGAAGACCGAGCGCAGCGGCAGCTGGAGCGAGGTGAGCCCCGAGCATCGGGGGATCGGTCATCGCGACCAAGACGTCTCCTGGCTGCGCCATGGTTTGGAGCTGGCGACGCGCGGCGCTTTGGAAGCGGTGGAAATTCCAAGCGCGCGAGAGCATGCCGCCGTGGGTCTCCCCCGCGCCCGTGCGGTGAATTGTCACGCCGTGGCGGGCGCCGGCAGTCTCGCCCGTTGCGATGACGTGAACCGGCCAGCCCCGCGCGGCCAGTCCCTCGCTCAGATCGGTGAGCAACTGGGCGGTGGCCTCGGTCGAGGGCCAGTAAACCCGGTTGACGAAGATGACGCGGGAAACAGGCAAGGATGGGAAGGGAAGGAGCGAGAAATCGTCGCGGAAGTCGAACCGGCCGACGGACGCGGGCTAGCGCTGCCGGCGCAATTCCGCGGCCTTGGCGGCGTTCAGGAATTCGTACCAGCCCATGAGGCGGCAGAAGACGAAGCCGCGATAACCGTCGAGGAAGCCGGCGCGCCAGACGTAGTGATAGAAAAAGCGGAGCGTGGGTCGGAAAGGCAGGCGCCAGGCGAGCCGGCGCAGGCGGCGTTTGCGGGCCAGGGCGGGGTCCAGTCCGGCGGCGTCGTCGGTGACACCCTGCACCTGAACGCGCGCTTCCCAACTGCTGTAGCGGTTGTGCTTTTCCACCCATGTGGCGATGTCGGGAAAGGCGTGGTGCTCCATTTCGCCCGCGAGGTAGCCGGCGGCGCCTTGCAGTTCGACGTGCTCATGCACCTCATTGTCGCCGGAGCCGGTCGCGGCGGCGCCGGCGGGTTGCTCGTAGCGGCCAAGGCGGTGACGGAAGAAGCGGAGGTTCCAGCTGGGGAAGTATCCGCAGTGGTTGAGCCAGCCGTCGAGAAACCAGAAGCGGCGATTCACATAGTAACCGGCGTGGGTCCCGGCGGTGAGCGCCGCACGCATTGCCGTCTCTAGTGGAGCGGTGCAGCGCTCGTCCGCATCGATGATGAAGACCCAGTCGTGCTTCCAATCCACCTGGGCGAGCGCCCAGTTCTTTTTCTTCGGGAATTGCCCGTTCCACGTGAAATTGACCACGCGGGCGCCGGCGGCGCGGGCGATTTCCGCCGTGGCGTCGGTGCTGTTGGAGTCGACGACGACAACGTCGTCGCACCAGGCGACGGAGGCGAGGCAAGCCGCGAGGTTGGCCGCCTCGTTCCTCACGGGAATCAGCACGGAGATCGGGGCGCGCGCGTTCATGATTTCGGGCTGTTTTGCCCGGGATCCGTTCGCTGGTCGAGCATCGCGTAGCGGGCGGCGAGGTGAAGAGAAGTCCAGAAACCGACCATCACCGAGGGATTGGCCAGGGGGAACTCGACCCAAGCGTACACCAGCACGAGTCCGCAACCGGCGAGCAGGTAACGGGGAATGGGTGAACCAACCCGGCGCCACCGCGGCGCGACCAGTGGCGCGACGCCGAGCAGGACGAGGAGACCGGTGCCCACGAAGCCGCTCTCCGCGAAGGATTGCAGCCAGTCGCTGTGGGCCTCGGTGAACCGCGGACGAAAGCGGTCGCGAATGCTGTATGGAGTCGTGTCGTAGATGCGGAACACCGTGGAGTAGGTTTCAAGCCCCCAGCCGGTGTATGGCTTTGCCAAAGCCATACGCCAGGTGTCGCCGTACAGGCGGAGACGCGAGGCGATGTAGTTATCCTTGTAGGTCCCAAAACGGGAGAAGCCGCTGTCGGTTTGGATTTGTTCGTAAGTGAGCCGGGTGCGTTCGGCGATCACCCGGCGCCCCAGGTAGCCGATCGCCGCGGTTGCCAGCAGCGAAAAGACGATCAGCGCGACCACGGTGCGGAGAACCGGCTGGCCGCGCTGCCGGCGGTCGCGAATGACGCGCAGCACGGCGTGTGTCAGGGCACCCAGTAGTAGCACGGAAATGAGCACCGTGCTCGAGCGCGACGCGCTGAGCGGAATGGAAGCGGCGAGCAGCAAGATGCCGACCGCGCCGGTGAAAACAGGGGAGTGCCAGAAATCGCGATGGCCGCCGCGCCGCCACGCGTGAAAGAGCAGGGCCAGGCACGCGCCGGTATTCAACAAGGTGAACGCGCCCCAGTGGTTGTGATAGATGAAAGTGGAGAAGAACAACGGCTGCGGGGACTCGATGAGGCCGAACCAGAGACCCTGCGCGCCGGCCAGTTTTTGGAGAGTCCCAAGGACCGCGAGCACGAGCGCGTTGCCCGCGATTATCGCCAGGAGGACGCGGATCCGCCGGCGGCTTTGGAAGAAGAGGAAGCCGTTGAAAGTCGACAGGACGATCCCATTGAACTGCCAGAGTTCGCGCAGCGAGAGATCGGGCCGGGCGCTGCTGGGCAGCCAGGTGTACGGTGGATCGACCACCATGCGGGATGTGGTGCCGAGCCGCACGATGGTTTCCATTGATGGGTTAAATGCGCTGGCGATCGTGAGCAGGTCGAACAGCACCAGCGGCCAGAGGCAGCGCGTGGCGGTCCGGAACGCGCCGGGCGTCCGGGCTGCCAGGCTGAGGAAGAGCAAGATGCCCGCCGTTCCCCAGAGCAGCAGAGCCTGCCGCGCCAACGGAGACTGGCCACCGAATGCCCAGGCCAGACCGACGAGAAGGATCGTGAGATGGACGAAGACGATGCGTTCGGCCAGCGGCGGTGTCGTGGCGGGAGTCGATTTGATTGAAGCGCTCAAGCCCCAAGCTCCTGGTAGAAATCAAGCAGCCGGCGGGCACTGCTTTCCCACGTGAAGTCGCGGGCCGCCCAACGGCGTCCATGTTCACCGCGTACGCGAAGTTCGGCGGGCGAGCACGCGAGGGCGGTCGCAAGGACGGCCGGATAGTCGGCCCACCGCACGCACCAGCCCGCCTGCTCTTTCTCCAGATTTCGCCAGGGGGTCGTGTCCGTGACGAGCACCGGCACCGCCGCGGCGAGCGCCTCGGCGATCACGAGGCCGAAGTTTTCAGAATGGGACGGAAGCAGGAAGATCGATGCGAGCGGGTAAGGCGGCGGACGGCCTTCACTGGAAAACACGCCGACGCGGTCCTGGGCCCCGGCGTCCGTCACCCACCTGGAGACATCGTCGGCGGAAAACTCCTCCGGCAAACCGGCGAGCGCCAGATACCAGCCGTCGCGGGGCGAGGAAAGCCAGAGGTCGACCAATTCGCGCAGGCGTTTCTTGCGGTGGAAACGCGAGTAGAACAACGCCACGCGACGCGCACCCGCGGCGTTGGCCAGAGGTTGCCACGCGGCGCGGGCGGCGGCCGTCGCAGCGTCGTCTGGCACGGTGACTCCATTCGGTGCGACGCAGATCGGTTGCGTGTAGCCGAGCCGCCGGATGTCGTCGGCTTCCTCGGTGCTGGTCGCATGCCAGCCGGCGGCATGCGTGAAAGCGCCGGGGTGGACGAAGCGCTCGGCGAGAGCCTTTCGTCCCCGGTGATGACGCCAGGCCCATTCGGTGAGCATGCCCCGCGGTGAGAGCACGAGGGGCACGCGGTGAAAGCGGGCGGCGGCTTCGGCGTAGCGCACGGTCAGGATCCAGCAGGCGTGGCTGTGCACGCAGTCGTAACGCGTGGACTTGAGATGGTCGCGCAGGCCGGTGGAGCGATAGAGCGTCGTGGGCCATTCACGCGCGAAGTTCAGGTTGCGCGCGATTCCCGGGGTCGCGGCCCCATGGTCGACCGGGGGCAACTGGGTCGACAGGAGCTCCACTTCCGCTCCCAGCGCCGCCTGCGCGTCGGCGATGGCGCGCACGGATTTGGAAGGACCGCCATGACGTTCTTCCAGGCTGGGGACGATGTGACAGAGACGCATGCGGGCTCAGACGGGCTCCTGGCGTTCGCGCAGCGGGCGACAGGGATTCCCGGCGCATACCATGCGCGAGGGGAGATCACGAACCACGACGGAACGCGCGCCGACCACGGCGAGTTCGCCGATGGTGATGCCGGGACCGACGAAGACATCGGCGCCGAGCCAGGCATTATCCCCGATGACGATGGGTGCGACCACCAGCGGCATCGACCAGCGCATGAAATCGTGGGTGCCCGCGCACAGGTGCGTGTACTGGCTGAGGGTGGCGCCGCGGCGCAGGGTGACGGGCGCGAGGTTATAGAGCCGGACATGGGGCCCGACGAGGGTCTCGCTTTCCAACGTGAGTTTCCAAGGGAAGCTGACGTCGACCGTGGGGTAGATCTTGATGCCAGTGGAATCGGGCACCTGCGCGCCAAACGCGCGGAGGAGCGCGACACGCCAGCGGTGGCACGGCCGCGGGCTCCAGCGGAACAGCGTACGTTGAACCATGGCCCAGGTGAGCCGGCGCAGATGTTCGGCCCGCGTGTAGGGGTTCAAATTGCCTTGGCCGAGGTGAGGAGTCGAAGCGGATGGCATCGGCGATGGGGGATCGTGCGGACGGGATCAGCGACCCGCAAGCGCGGCGGAAACGGCGGCCCCCAATCCGGCCGCGGCTGCGGCGTAGGTGTAGCCGGCAATGCGCCGCGCGACGTTTTTCTGGATGGCGGCCAGGGTGGTCGGGTCGGCGGCCAGCGCGCGATCGAGCGCGGCGCGGAGGGCGTCTGGATCGCCTGCGGAAAAAACCCAGCCCGTCTCTCTGTCGCTCACCAGGTCCTGCTGACAGCCCACGCGGTCGCTGACGAGGCAGGGCCGGCCCAAGTGCATCGCCTCGTTCACCGCGAGGCCCCAGGTTTCCTCCGGGCCGCGCGACGGGAGCGCGAACACGTCGGCCAGGAGGTAGCGTGCGGGCATTTCGCTTTGGTTGGCAAATGAGAGGAAGCGCACGACGTGGCCCGGCCGAGTGGTGGCGAGCTGGACCAGCGACTCCCTTTCCTGGCCGTCGCCCACGAATACGAGAGCGGCGTCAGGGCGGTCGACTGCTAGGAACGCGGCGAGCAGCTCAAGAGGTTGCTTCTTGGCGATGAGTTTGCCGGCAAACAGGATGACGCGCCGGTTGCCGAGGCCCAACTCGGTCCGAAGCCGGGCGGCCTCCGCCACGCGGGGAGGCGTCGCGGTGAAATGCGCCGCGTCAACGGCATGGGGCGCATGAAACAAGCGGGACTCGGGCACGCCCAAGGCGCGGAAATAGGCCCGGTTGGCTTGCCCGACATAGGTAATCGAGGCGAATCGCTGGTAGAGCCAGCCGAGCAGCCAGCGCTTGGCGAGAGGGAGAGTCGGGGAGTCGAGCAAATGGGAGTCGCCGCGGAAGACGAGCGGCGTGTTGCCGCGCAGGATCAGGCGCAGGTGCGTCAGATACTTGTAGCCAAAAAGGAGGATCACATCCGGCGCCCATTGCCGGAGACGGTCCGGGAGGGCGGGGTTGTCGAGACCGCGGATATGGTGGGTGCCCGGTTGCGTGGCGCGGTTGGGCACGAACTCGTGATCATAACCTGAAAGCAGGTCGACGTCCCAGGCGACAGAACGGCCGAACTCCCGGTCGGTCGTCGCGACCACCCCGAAGTCCCAGAGATAGAATACCCGCAGGCGCCAGCCTGCGGCGGCCATCCAGCGAAACCAGGGGCTGTAATATTGGATGGGGTGTGAAACCACGATGGCCAGCCGAAGGGCGGGCGGGGGGCAACTCTGGTCAGGCTCCATAGACATCGGGTCGGAGCGAACTTTGTCGTTCGACGAATGGACTGCACCCCATCAACACTGGAAACAGCGACTGAAAGATGGAGGTGATGAGCACGCTCGCCACCATCTCATACGAATTCAGGAGCCCCATGAAAATCACCAGCGCCAGCAGGCCTTCGAGGGAGAACAGCAGCTTGGCGGTGGTAAATCTTTCGGTCCATGCGCAGAACAGGCCGAGGACAATGCCGAGGAAGATGGACCCATAGAACAGTCCGAAATTGCCGCAGGCCTCGGCGAGCAAACCCCAAGCCACGAAGGTCACCGCGGTGGCCTCCAGGCTTTGCCGGCCAAAATGGATGTTCAGCATGATCTGTCCTTCGTGGGCGCGGGGCTTGTCCGGCCAAAAGTAGCGCGGCACCAACAGCGGCGGGATGAGAGTGTAAGTGGCGCCATGCAGGACTGGCGTGCGATAATTTTCGATCGAATCCATCACATAGAGCAGATTCTGCATGTTGTTGACGCGATTGAGCAGACTCTGGCCCTCACGGGACGGCGCGCGGCTGAAGACCGCTGGCTCGGGCGGCGCATCGTTGACCAGCAGGTCGTAGCTGGCTTCCGCCCACTCCGCGTAGACCTCGGGCAACTGGACCAGCGAGATTGTCAGATTCCTCATCTCATCCTCGTCGACCCAATAACGCTCGCGCATGACGAACTTCCCGAAATTTAGAAACGCGAGGATGGAGACGAGAATGATGATGAAGCGCCATGGCACGCGGCCGCTGCCCCAGAGGAGTCCGATGAACACGGCGCCGACAAGGAGTGAGGCCGAGGAGAGAATGAAGCCGGAGGAAAGGACGAGGAGGTTGATCGCAAACAGCGTCCAGAGGACGGTGCGTTGCCACGGCGGCTCTTCCCCGCTGCCCTGCAGCATGGCGACCAGGAAAAATCCGCACACGCCGACGGCAGAGGTGAGGGCATTGACGATGGCGTTCATGCCGGATGGCAGTACCGCATAGATCGTGTTCATGAACCCCGTCATGCGGGCAACGTTGAACGCGGTGATGCCGATGATCATGGCGGAGCCGATGAACCGGAGGCGCTTGAGGCCGTCCTTTTCAAAGCCCTGGAGGGCATAGCAGACCGGGGGAGATGATCGCATCTGCTGGAGGGCAAAGTACCAGGTGAGGGACATGACGCCCATGAGGATGAACACCTCGAAGCTCGCCAGGTTGATGAGTCCCGCGGGGTAGCGCTCGAGGGTTTCGTTGTCGGTGAGGATGGGCAGGGCGAACGTGAAGAAGTGCTGCAGCACGAACATCGGCAGCACCGGCAGCCCGATGCCCATCCGGCCCCACAGGGCGAGGGATGCCCAGGTGCCGACCGCGATCAGGATGTAACCCAGGATGTTTTCGCTGCCCTGATAGAGGAGCAGGCCGCAGAGTGCCGCCAGGATCAGCGCCAGCGGCATCCGCCCGGCGTCCATGATCCGGCGCAGCCCCCCCGCGATGTCCGCGAACGTGAGAAAGCGGCTCCGGTTGAAATCAGGGTTGGGGGTGGACATGGCGAGCTGGCGTCGAAGGGGGGGCGATCAAGTCTGGGGTGCGGCGGACGGTAGGCGAGGCGGACCCGGCCTACGGTGCGAAAGAAAAGGTCGCTCGACGAAAAAGTAGGAGACGGTTGCCATGGCAATGGCGGCCACCAGTGGGAGGAAAACCCAGCCGTCGCCCAGCCAGCGGTCGCGGGAGAGGAATGGCTGTTGCCAAAGGTAAAGGCTGTAGGAAATGAGGCCCAAGGCGGGCATCACGCCCTCACCCAGCAGCCGGTTTGCCCAGGCTGGGGGATGGAGGTGCAGGGAACTGACCAGCCAGGCGGCGGCGAGTGCATCGAGGCTGAAGCCCACCAGGATGGAGAATCCCCGTATTCCGAAATTCGCCAGCGGCCCGAGGAGAAAGATCCAGCCCAAGGCGAGACAGGCGCCCGGGCTGGCGTAACGGCGCAAGTGTGCGGTCACGGAGGGCCAGCGCACGAGCAGGGCGGCGGCCGACCCTGCGATCACCCCGTCGTAACTGGTGTGCAGCATCATTCCGAGCAAACCGCGTTGTTGCGGAAGAAAGAAATAAATCCCCAGGCGGATCAGGGGCGCCAGCCCGAGCAAGGCGAGGCAGACGTGGAGCGCGCGGCGCGGGCCCAGGCGGATCAGAACGAGGGGCCACAGCAGGTAGAACTGGACTTCAAGGGCGAGGCTCCACGTATGCGCGAGATTCCACAGTCCGGCCACGCCGTGATCGGTCCACAGGAAGGAATAATTCCACGCGAAGGCTGCGGTGGAAAACCAAGCGCTCAGCGGCAGACGGGTGGCCTCCGCGTCGAGATGGATCCAGATGGCGAGAAGGAACAGAAAAACATAAAATGCCGGCAGAATGCGCCGGGCTCGCCGCCGGTAGAAACCGCCCAGTTCGACAGAGCCCCGTGTTTCCTGCTCTCGCAACAGGAGGGTGGTGATCAAGTAGCCGCTAAGCGCAAAAAACAGTCGGACGCCCATGCCGGGATTGGCCAAACATTCCCACCAGCGCCGGGCGTCCGCCAGCGCGGCGGAGGAGTTGGTCACCGTGTGGCCCGCCAACACCAGCAGGATCGCCAGGCCGCGCAATCCGTCGAGCGTGGGGATCCGGTTCATGGCGCAGTTCGTTCCACCAACAGAGGATCGAGCGAGTCGCGCCAGAGGGCCGCGGCGGCATCGAGACCCCGGCCATTAAAGTGGACGCCGTCGCTGCGATACGGGCCGTCCAATATATCGAGGTCGGGACCCGGGTGAGCGCCAGGCAGACTCGCCGCGAGACGTTGGGCTTCCCGAATTTGTGCATTGCCGAGGTGATGATCCGAATAGGTGGCGCGCGCGATGACCCAACGAGCGTGGGGCGCAAGGCTGCGCGTCGATTCCAGGAGGGCCGTCATCGTCGTCAGGTAATCCTGTCCCGCGGCGCCGGGGGTTCCCCCTTCGGATTCCCCTTGTTGCCAGAGGATGAAGTCGGGCGGCAATTCCGCTTGCTGAAGATCGCGCAGCGTTTGTTGCAGGCGTCCATGCCAGGATCCGCCAGGGGCCCAGTCCGCCGCGTAGGTGCCGCCTTGGGCGATCGCGACGAGGACCACGGCATCGTACCTTTTCGTGAGCATGAGCATGGCAGCGAGCCGGGTCCACGGGGAGCCGCGATGCTGATCCGCTCCCGGCAAGGGATCCCGAGCGGGGAGCAGCTTGCCGTCATGCCACGCGTACACACCGGGGCCGGCATCGGCCAACACGGATCCATAGTTGGCCGCGTTCGACTGGCCGGCGAGCAACAGAACGAGCCGGCGGTTGGATGGCAGGCGGGCGATTTGGCCGGGATCGGCGGCGGGCGCGGCAAGAGTGGGCGCAATCTCCTTGCCCCAGCGACCGACGGGCCAGCGATGTTGCACGTAGACGCCCGCGAGCACGCCGCAAAGAAACAATCCGGCGCCAAGGACAAGTTGTGCCGTACGGGTCATGACACGGCTTGATCGAAGAACCCGGCGAGCCGACGGGTCATGCTTTCAGCGGTAATCATCTCCTGGGTCTCGGGGCTGAGGTGCACCGCAGGGAGGGTGCCCCAAGGCGCGAACCACCGCCGCCAAATGGCGTTCGCGCCGGCCGCCGAATCCACGGTCGGGTCGAAAGGCACGGAAACGACGCCCGTCTGTCCCTGCACCAGCCCCTGCACCGGACTGTCGCGGTGAAAAAGCGCCAACAACGGGCGGCCCGCCAGCAGGCATGGGAAAATCTTCGAGGCGCTGTAGCCGGCGTCATCGGACCCAATGGCGAGCAATCCATCGGCTTTGACGAGGTAGTGCAGGGCATCGAAGTAGGCCACGCGGCTCGTGTATTCACGAACGAGTTCCTCAACACCGGCCTCGCGCGCGATGGGCAGCACCATGGGCCGGTCCCGGGGCGGGGGCGCGTAGTTGGTGCCGATGAAATGGAGGCGGACGCGCGCGGCCAGGGCGGGGTCGTTTTCCCGCAGGAGCCGAAGAGCGCCGAAGAGGAGCGTGAGGGCATGCCGCATCCCGTCCACCACGCGGCCGGCATAGACGAAATGGATGTTGCCGTCGCCGAAGGGCACCAGGGGACGGTCGGGCCGATGTTGCCGAGCCACGTCGAAGTCCAAGGTGGAAGCGCCGAACGGAATGACGGTGACCCGTGTGGCATCGAACCAAGGATAACGCCGCGCCAGCATGGGGCCGTACTCATCGGAAACGGAAACGATCCCGGACGCGCTGCGCAAGGCGGCGGGCTCGTGCCGGCGGGCGTGCCACTGGGATAGCGCGTACTTGAGCTTGCCGCCCGGGGGAGGGGTCCCGGTTCGCGCGTAATAATCGTTCACCCAAGGATCCTGGAAATCGAGGACGTACGGGACCCCGAAGCGCGCACGCCAACGGGGGCCAAGCGGGAACGCTCCAAACTGAGTGGTGCTGATGAAAACGAGGTCGATGCCGCCGCCGGCCAGGAGTTGCTCCGCCGCGTGGACCAGCGGTTGCCCGCACCGCAGCCAGAGACTGCCTAATCCCGCCCAGCGGGTGACGGACGCCCGGAGGCCACCAGTGCGCATAACGCGAATGTCGGCCGGATAGGTTTGCTCGAGCACGGGATCCAGCGAGGCGCCCTCCACCCGGTCGGGCGCCACTGCGACCACCACGGGATCCCAACCGAGTGGCCCGAGCCAAGGGAGCGCGAGACGCACACGCTGCATGTCCGGCGCGTTCACCGGCGGAAAGTGGGGGGAAATGATCAGGACGCGTCGCATGGGGACCGGTTTACGCGAAGCGGCTCTTCAGGCGCAGGAAGTGCTTTTCCATGAGATGCCAGCTGGCCCATGCGAGGAGGAAGCTGATCCCGACCCCGCCGGCGGCAAAAAGCACCAGGGCGATCGAGGGAGACGAAGTGAGCGCGACCAGTTTCTCGTGCACCTTCACGTTACCGGGGAAGAACGCGACCATCTGGTTGAACACGTAGAGAGCGTAGGAATATTTGCCGAAAGTCCGCAGGAAGCCCGACGTGAAGAATCGCGCGGCTGAACTTCCGTCGGGAGACGTTACCGCGAACAAGAGCAGGGCGCCGAAGGCGAGGGCCGCGAGCGAGAGGTGCAGCGAGCCAGGCAGGCCGGTGGCTTGGATCACGCCCGGCGGGATGAACATGAGCGGCAGGAGCAGGACGGCACGGGGAATTTGCCTGAGGCTGGTGAGCGCCGCGGGTTGACGGACGGCAAGGGCGAGCAGCGCGCCGGTGGCCAGGCTGTCGCCGCGGCAGGGCATGAGATTAAATGCCGCCTCGGTGTAACCGGCCTCGATCAAGCCATGGCGCAGGGCGGCCGCCGCCACGATCAGCGCCAGGGAAATGGCCGCAAGCTGGCGGCGGGAAGTCAGCCAGACGACCGCCGGCCAGAGGAGATAGAACTGTTCCTCGATACAGAGGGACCAGAAGTGGTTCAGGGGTGTGCTGACGTTGCCATTGTGGAGCGCCATTTGCACGTTGGTGAGGTAGGGCAGCGCCCAGCGGACGTCGCGGACGAATTGATCCGTGGTGGGATTGGCACCGGCGAGGGTGCGATGCGCGAGGACGAGCGCCAATAGCCCAAGGATGTAAGCATAGTAGAGCGGAAAGATGCGGAGGACCCGGCGGGCGTAGAAATTGCGGAAGTATCCCGGGTGTTCCTTGCTGTCGACGAGGATGCCGGTGATGAGGAAGCCGGAGAGGACGAAGAACAAGTCGACGCCCAGCCAGCCCAGGCTTGCCGCTTGGCTGAGAAAGCCGAGGGCCGTTCCATTCATTCCGTCCGGCACGCGGACAAAGTGGCAGGCAAGCACGCCGATGATGGCGAGACCGCGCAGCCCGTCGAGCGCGGGCAGGTGGCGGCTGCTATGGTAGGGCGCCAGGGCCATGAGTTCAATTCCGGGGAAGCGCCGTGGTCACGGCTTGCACGAGGTCGGGCCTGAAACGTTCCCAAGCCCACGCATCCCGTGCGGCCTGGCGCGCTGCCTCGCGAGCGTCGCGGACCATGTCAGGCCGGTCTAAGCAGGATTGGATGGTCGAAGCCAAGGCGGCGCTATCCCCCGGCGGCACGAGCCAGCCCGCAGCGGGGCATTCCCGCATGACCTCGCGCTGCCCAGTCGTGGCGGTGGCCACGACAGCGAGGCCGCAGCGCAGGTACTCGAAGATCTTGTTGGTCGCAGTCAGGTCCCGGCTCGGGCAGAAAGGAATTTCCAAGGCCAGGCCAACATCGTGCGCGGCGCTGAGAATGGGCAGGTCGTGATTTGAAGCGGGCGGGTGAATATGAATTCGCTCGCGTAAAGCGGCCGGGAAAGTCGCCTCAAACCACGCTCGATGAGCGTGAATGTCGCCGCGCAAATGGAGTTCCCATGGACCACGGACCAAGGCGAGCGCCGATGCCAGCGATTCCAGGCCGCGTCCCGGCCCGATCGTCTGGGAAAACCAGTAGAGTGACAGGGTTGCCGCGCCGCGCGCGTCGCCCGATGTTCGGCCGGTCGCCGGGGCATCGGACCATGGAAAGCAATTGGGAATCCGAAGCGGGATGGTGGGCACGCCGGCGTTTCTTGCGAGTGCCTCAGCCATTGCTCGGGTGGGAGCGAAGCGGACCGCGGCATGGCGGAGCAAGTAGTTTTCCGCTTCGGCCAGCGCCGCCACAGGTCGTTCGGCGCGTGCCTCGGGGAGCAGGTCGGCGGAGAACCAGTCCTCGAAGTCGATGCCCACCCGAAAGCCACGACGGTGCAATTCGCGGCCCGCCCAGAGACCGGGCTCGCAGTGAACCATCACCAAGTCAGGCTTTAGGTCGTGGGCCGATTGCAAGAGGAGTCGGGCTGTCAGACCGTAGGCCTCGGGCCGAACGATGCGCCAGCGGCGGTAAAGTTCCCGAGCGAGCCGGGCTCGCAGCCGAACCAGCGTGGCGCCCCGAGTGCCTTGAAAAAGCGTGACCAAGGGGACGAAAGTGAAGCCACCCGCCCGCGCGAGGTGTTCGTCCTCGGCGGCTTTGGTGCGATCCCACCAACTCCCGAGCACGGTGACCTGCGCGCCCGCCGCAGCCAGGGCCGCGGCTTCCTTTTGGGCGCGGGGGGCGTGGGCGAGGTGCTGGAGCGTGAGCAGCACGATTCGCCGGCCGGCCAGCGCTCGATCCGTCGATGGTTGCCCGTGGTCAGGTGGCGCCAAAGGTTTCCTCCCAGTGGTGCAGGTAGCCCTGCGCGCCCTTTTCCAGTGTCAGGTTATCCAAAATGTAATCCCGCGGCGCGTAGGCGCCGGCGGCCAGTTGGTCCTGAAAGCGGGCCAGGGCCGCGCTGAAGGTATCCATCCCGGTGAAAAATTCGCCGCAACGCGGGTCCCAATAGGGGACCGACGAAACAGGGCGGAATTGCACGCGATGGGGATAGAACTCGGGATCCTGCCAGAAGCCGCCGCGGTTCCACGCCAGGATGGGCACTCCGCTCGACAAGGCTTGTTGGTACGCGAGGCCCTGGGTTTCGTGTTCACACAGGAACAGCAGCGCGCGGCATTGGGGGAGCAGGGCGCGGTAGTCCTCCTCACGGTAGCGGCCGTAACGAATTTCGGTGAACGAGAGGCCGGCGGACCGCAATCGGTCGCGGATGGGACCAAGGAGTTCGCGCTCGTAACGATCATGCTCCCAACGGACCTTGTCGTAGAGGAGAAAATCCCAGCGCGGTGAGGCATGCTCCGCCGGTTGCCAGAGGTCGGTGTCGATGCCCACCGGCCAGGTGCGCACGCGGTCGCCCCAGCGAGGCTCGCACATTTGGCGCATCCATTCGCCCGGAACGAGGATGCGCTGGATGGGTCGGCGCGCCAGCAGTCCGGGATCGACGTCGGGATGGGACATGACGGAAGCGCCGAAAAGGATCGGGTTGCGCCATTCCAGGCGGTCGAGGACGAAGGGCTTGCCGATGATACCCACGGGCGCGTTGGGATTATGCCGTGCCCAGCGGTAGTCGTTCACCCGGTACGGCACGCCAAGCCGGTCGAGTCCCGCGCGCAGGTTGAGGAAGACGATTTCCTGTCCACCCGGGCGACGCGGGCCATGGACTAGACGCCTGATCAAACGCCGGGGGTACCGATCGCCGGGGAACCAGCGGTTGGGATCCGGCTCCTCGTAGAAGAGCGCCAGCGGGTGCTTCATCGGGGATGTGTTCTAGCGAAGGCCCAGACGTGCCAGGGTGCGGTTGAACACGCGGGTGACAAATTGCTTGGGCGGACGCAGCTTCTCGCGCGTCCAGATAATCCAATAATCCAATGAGCCGCGATCCAGGCGGCCGGTTTTGAAGAGAAGGCGGCGAAACTCCGGCGTCAGAAAAGTGCCCTCGTAGTGGGAATAGATGTAGGGACGGACGGCATGCTTGCCCTCGTAGCGAATCAGTCCGGCGTGGTACGCGGCGAGCACCTCGGGGAGCCAGGGACATTGTTGCAGCAAGGAGGCGTTCAGGGCCGCGGGGGTGTAGGTGCAAGGAACGCCGGGCCGGCTGGTGCGGTAGCCACTCAGATGAAAGAAGATGACATCCCGGCCCTCGATCGTCCACCGACCGGGGCCTGCGCTTTGGACCGCACGCTCATGGGCGTTCCAGAATGCGATGTTTAGCCGGGCGTCGCGCACGATCCTGACGTCATTGGGAAAATACTCGGGCAGGAGCGGCAAGAGTTTTTGATCGGCGAACATGCCGTGGGCGCGATCGGCGAAACCATAGACAGGGAAGCGTGAACACATCCAGGCGAGCATCCGGTCCGCGGCCGGGCTGCGACGCCACGCGGAGAATCCGCCGTTAAAGAGGCCCATGTCGACGATATCCACCTCCGTGATGTGGGGGCGGTCGAGCGCCGGGGGCACCAGTTGGTGCGGCGTGAGCAGGAGCGACGCCTCGTCCATCCAGTTCCAAATGGGTTCGAACGAACCGGTCGCGAGCAGGTCGCAATCGAGATAGATCACTTTTTCGAAACCCAAGCCGAGCAGATGGACGGTGAAGAACGGCTTGAGGGCGTTGCAGAGCTCGAACGCGCTGAAGTAGTGCTTCATCGCCGGCGGGGGCGCGGGTGAGATCTCTTCCAAGGTGGACAAGACCAAGTCGGCATCGGCGAGCTTGTCCGCCGCCACGGCATCGAGAACGAGAACGTGGAACGGCTCCGGATTACCTGAGGCGCGTAGCGAGTCGCGCAATGCCTGAACATAGGGCAGGTGGGACCAGGTGACGACGGTGCAGAAAATGCGGGCAGGCATGGGGGCTCAGCGAGCGGTGCGACGATTCATCCTCCAGGCGCGGAAGGATCGGATCACGGAGGGTGGAACGAGCGGGAGGCGGTCGAGGACGCCGCCCGCGTGAAAGGCCGTGCGGGGCCGGGGAACCACTGCGTCGATCTCCGCGAAGAAGGCCTCGTTGAGAGCCGGATTGTTGATACGCCGTGGCTCGGGCGGGGCGCTGAAGGAAAAGCTTTCCATGCGCCTCAGGAGGTCGGCATCGGTCGAATGCAGCAGGTGATTGGCGCCCAGGACCTGGTGACCGGATTTGTCGAGGTAGTTGCAGATGACGCCGAGGCCGAAATGCATTGCCTCGGTAAAGATGATGGGCAGCCCCTCGACATAGGAATTAAGGCAGAGGAAGCGCGCCTCGGCCAGTTCCTGAAGAACCTGGGCGCGAGGCAGGCCGATGCCCACTTCCGCAGGCGCCAGCGCAGCGCGAACCTCCGGTTCGAGGCTGCCTACACCGATCATGCGCACCTCGTAGCCGTGTTGCTTGAAGACGCGGAACAGCCCGAGGGTTTCGAGAATATTTTTGTCCGGCTCGAGGCGGCCCACGTAGATGACGCGGTTCCGCTTTGTGGCCGCGGGCACGGCGTCGAGAAAGGTCGAATAACGAAAGGCGCTGATGCGCGTGACCCCGCGGGCCCGGAGGTAGGCGGCGGCGGTTTCGGAAACGCAAAAGAAGTGGTCCACGCGATCGGCGTGGCGGAAGACAGTCGCGTAGGAGTGCTCGTGATTGGTGTGCACAATGCACACGATGGGACGCGCGGTGCCGGTCCAGAGGAAAAACTCGAGCTCGAATCTCTCGTTGGCGACCAGGGCATCGTACTGGCTGGCGTCGACGTGCGCGGCCAGCACGCGGTACACGTGCGTGAGCGGCTCGAAGATGTTGTAGTGAAGGGTGCGGGCGGACTCGTCGAAATAGGTGCGTTCGCCGGCTGTGAAGTAGATGACGTCCACGTCGGGAAACTGCCGGCGCATGTTCTCCCAGAAAACCGCGACGCCGCCAACATGGCGGGCCACCATCGTGAGGATGCGGAGCCGGGAGGCGGTGGAAGTGGGTAAGGATGCTTGCATTTGTGTCAGGCGGGGTGAGCGGCTTCACCCCACCAGGTTTCACGCGGTCCGACGGATTTGGCCACGACGCGGCCGGCGCCTATGACCGCGTCATCACCGATGCTAACGCCCGGCACGATCGTGACGCCCGCGCCGGCCCCGATGGGCAGGCCGCCGGCCACCGGGCTTTGGGGCGCGTGTTTCAGCGCGTCGATCTCCGAGAAAGCTCCGATGGAGACGCCGGTGGCGATGGTCAGGGCGGAGGAATCATCCACGAGGAATTGGATCGGCCATTCAAAATGTACGCCAGGGAAGAGCGCCTCCAGGCGCCGGCGATTCTGTTCCTGATGAATCAAGCCCCGGAGGCCACGCATCAGGTCGCCGAACGCGGCGGGGAGTCGGGAGAGGGTCATGGCTGGGGCTCGGCGCGGAACTGCGAGACGAAGCGCAACAGAGGTTCGGGAAGCCGGGCGAGGAAGTGAAGCATGGATATGCGCCGGTTCGTCACTTGGGGGAACGACTGCGCAAAGGCGCGAGCCTCGCGCCGGAACTCGCCGAGCTGCCGCTGGCGCCACGCGGTCTCGATCGTCCCGTCCCACCAATACTTCTTCGCCAGCAGACGGGCCAGCCGCGTGGGTTCGATGCGAGCCGTGGCGGTTTTCGGAATCTCGATGGGTTCCGAGGCGTGCAAATGCCCAAGGAGGGTGGCGTCGATGCCCGCAGCGCGACCGAGGCCGGCGAACAGGCGGTGTTCCTCCGCGAAAAACTTTTCCGGTGCGAGCGTGGTCTTGGCGGCGACGTGCCGGCGAAAAAACGCGAGGTGGGCCGAGGTTACGCTCACGGCCTCGGGACCGCCTTGGAGCAACAGGTCCGCGAAGAGTTCCAGGTCCATGACGTAGTGCAGATCCTCGCGCACCCCGTGGCGCGCCTTCACGGCATCGGTGCGGAAAAACATTCCCTGCTGGCAGATGAAGTGGTTGACGAGGGCGTCTTCCACCGTGGGCCCCGTTTTGGTGCGGCCGAGGGGCACGGAAGTTGCCAGGGTCGGACCAGCCACTTCGAACCCTGAAATCAGCAGCGCGTCGGGGCGGTGCGCCGCGGCCACGGCGGCCAGCGCGCCCGGAAGTAGGCAGTCATCGCTGTTGATCCAGTTGAACCAGGTGCCGTTGCAGCGGCTCAGGCCCTTGTTGATGGCGTGCGATTGGCCGCGATCGCGTTCGGATTCCCAGTGGTCGAGCCACGGCGCGTAGCGGGCGATGACTTCCCGGCTGCCGTCGGTGCTGCCCCCGTCGATCACGATATATTGCAGGTTCGGGTAATTCTGCAACAGGACCGAGCGAATGGTTTCCTCGAGAAAAGCCGCCTGGTTGTAGGAGGGTGTGACGATGCTGATGCGCGGCCAGTCGTGGCGACTAGCATAGATTTCGGTTGGCGTTTCTTCCGTCCAAGGCCAGCCGGTCAAGCCTGCAACTGGGGATGGCAGGCACTGAAGCAGAGAATTTAGTGGCATGCGCTCTCGTGCAGTTCCACGAGTTGAGGGCCTATGTGTCGCGAATCATGCCGGGATGATACTTCGGCGCGTCCCTTGGAAGCTCGTGTCATTCGCTGCGAGTTGTCGGCTAGTATTGCCGTGAGTCCGTTGGCCAGTGTCGCTGGGGAGAAAGACTCCCGGTTAAAGTCCGAGGATGCATCGGTCACGGCTTCTGCCAAGCCGCCCACGGGATTCGCCAGTACTGGAACGCCGACGGCTTGCGCCTCGATGGCCGTCAGTCCGAATGCCTCGGCGCGTGAAGGTGCCACGAATACATCCATGGCGGCATAGGCGGTGACTTTCTCCTCGTCGGTCGCCAGGAAGCCAAGGTGCCGCCACGGCAGGCCGAGCCGGCTTTTCGCCCCGGGACCGGGATCGCGGCCGAAACTGAGCAGCGTGACGTGCGCGCGCAATGAATCGGGCAACCGGGTCAGCGCCTCGAGAAGCTCCGCGAAGCCCTTGCGCTTGTTGTCGAGGTTCTCGCAGGCGAAGCCCACGACCAGGCGGTCGGGCGGGATGCCGGCGGCGGCCCGTGCGTCGAGCTTCGGGCGTGGTGCGTACACCGCGGTGTCGAGGGGGTAATAGATTGTTTCGATGAGCGTATCGCGGGGGAAGAATCCGCTCTGGCGCGCTTCGGCTTCATTCCACCGGCTGTTGGACATGACGGACACGCGGTGTCCGTGAAGGGCGCGCTGCTTGATCTCCTTCATTTCCGCTTCGAGCGCGGAGAGCTGCGGATTGTTGTCGCGGTCGAGCGCGTAATGAAATCCGCCGAGATAGGGCTGCTGGTCGTGCAGCGTCAGCACGATCGGCTGGAAAACGCGGCGCAAGAAGCGCGGCCAGTCCAGGATGCCGGCCACCCAGTGCAGGTTGATTACGTCCGCTTCGCGCACCCATGGGTGTTCCTCCGGTACGTGATCGCTGTAGGGGAGGCTGAACAATTCGTACGAGGCGCCGCCGGCCTGGCGGTCGAGTTCCGCAATGCGGGCGCGGAGGCGTTCCGGGACGGGCGTCCAGAGGCCGAGGCGGCGAAGGACGCGGGCGGGGAGGGGACGCTTCCGCCAGCGCACGGAACCGACCCGATCGGTCGCGCCCGCCGGCGGATTGATCACGAGGATGCGCGAATCGACGCCCTGGGCGCAGAGGGCGCGGTGATAGCGCCACAATCCCGTGCCGGCGCCGCCGGAAAGGGTGGTGGCAATGTGGACGATGATCACGCGGACGGGCGCACTAGCGGGCCTTGATCTTCCGCGCGGGCACCCCGGCCCAGACTTCTCCGGCGGGCACGTCGCGAGTGACCACGCTGCCGGCGCCGATGACGGCACCGTTGCCGATCGTGACGCCGGGCAGGACAACGACGTTGCAACCGAGCCAGACGTCGTCACCGATCGTAATGGGGGCGCCGGTGAAGCCTTGGGATTGGATCGGTACGTCGCGCTGGCGGTATTCGTGGTTGTTCGTCGTTAGGTAGCTGTTGGCGCCAATCAGCACACGCGCGCCGATCCTGATGTCGTCGTACACATTGATGCGACAGTTGGAGCCAAGAAACAAATTCTCGCCCGCCCGGAGCATTCCGTTCCGATGGTACTCGGGCGGTGATATCCACAGGCTGCAGCCGTGTTCGATTATGGTCTGTTGACCGAAGCTAATGCGCTGTCCAGCCCGTCCATCGCCATAGATGCGCAGATCCTCCCCGCACTGGCCATCTTGCCCGATGATCTGCGCGGACAGGGACCGTCCGAGGCGCTGGCGGTCCAATTGTTGCTGGCGAATCTCTCGGCGGGCATCACCAGGTTTGCTACGGGCGCGCAGGTACGCTCTCCGTACGTCTCCGTCGCCGAGGAGGAATTGGAGCTTGGCCAGGCGTCCCATGCGCACGCTCAGTCCGAGCGCGATCTCCGCGCGGCGCACTCGGTAATGCGCTGAGCCCGCCGCGTCGAAGCGTGCATCGAGTACGGCCAGCAGTCGGCGCGCGGCTGCGGCGGCGACGCGGGACGGCTGCGGATCGAGGCCAAGTGCGCTCAGAAGCAGGGCACGAGACTCGGCAGGCAGGCTGAGTCGATCCACCTGTTGCCTGCGAATTGATGCGATTTCGACGAGTTGGGCATTGCGGCGGGAGACGCCAACTGCCTGGGCATGCCGCCGGTATCGGACCAGAGGTTCCGGCAGGTTGGCCATACGGGTGGTGGTGCTCAGTCGGCACCAGAGTTCATAGTCCTCGGTGACGGTGTACGCTTGGTCGTAGCGCGCGGCGTTGTCGCCTCGAAAGATGTTCGCCCGCAGCATGACAGCAGGGTGGGCCAGCGGATCGGAAAACAGCAATTCACACGCCACGCCGTCGGGATCCCGGGGATAGTGGTTGTGTCCCGTGGTCGCTCCTTTCTCGTCAATGATCTCCATCGCACTGCCAACGATGCCCACGTCAGGATGAGCCTCAAGAAAGTCGACCTGTCGTTGGAGTCGTTCGGGATGACAAAGGTCGTCGCCGTCGAAGCGGGCGAGGTAACGACTATCCGACGACAGATCGAGAAGCGTATTGAGAGCCCGGGCGACGCCCACGCTCGAGGCGTGGGCGACCATCGTCACCGGAAAGCGGGTCTCACGCCGAAGGATCGCGGCGGTGTCATCGGTCGAACCGTCATCACACGCGAGCAGGCGGAAGTCGCGCATCGTTTGTGCGGCGAGGCTGTCGAGCGCCGCCGGGAGAAAGCGGGCGCCGTTTTTCACCGGCATGAGGACGTCGACCAGGGGCATGGGAGAAGCGCTCAGCGGCGCGGTAGGCTCGTCCAGGTTTCCGGCACGATATCCCGCGGCTCGTCGGGGCTGCCGGTGAACCAAGGGTCGGGCACGATCACGAGCTTGTGGGGCGACGGGTTGAGCCAGGCGGCCCACCAGGAGAACGTGCTGTTGGCTATCGCGATGTGCTCGCAGAGGGACATCAGCCGGATTTTGTCGTGCGCGTGGTGTGGCTGGATGCAGCGCACGAACTCGTGCGGGCCGTCGGGCTTGAATTCGGCGGCGACGGCCTCGATGTCGTCGGAGAAGATGTACGCGCGGGCCCCGGGCGAGCGTTCGCGGAGGAGCGCAAGCGCCCGGTGGTAGTAGTCCACGTCGAGCACGCCAAATTGCCGGGCGAATTCGGGGTTGCGGGCATAGTCGCCGCGGCGGAAATGCAGCGCGACGGACGGCCCCGACTGGATGCGGCGCGCGACGTCGGCCACCTCGGGTGTCGGCGGGTAACGAAAGGAGAAATGCAGGCGCAGCTGTTCCCGGCAGGAAGCGAAGAATTTTTCCGACTGGAAGTAGCCGTCGAGCGCGATCCCGTCGGGCAGGGCCTCGAAGTCGGCGTAGTAATTGACGTGGGGCGGCACGTGCCACGCGGCGGTGCGGGTGTGCCGGCGGGCGTACTGGTGGAGGCGCAGCGCGCGCGCGAGGCCGACACTCCAGCGCTCCGTGCGCGTCAGCGTCAGTGGCTCGTACGGCGCGATCTCCGCTGCCGTGGCGAACTGCTCGGTGATGTTGAGGCAGGAGAGCGCGTAGCGGTTGTGGGCCGCGTGGTCGGGGCGGCGGCGGAACCAGGAGACGTCGAGCTTGAGCGTGGTGAGGTGACGCTCGGCGAGCGCGAGGCCAGCCGCGTATTGGAACATTTGGTTGCCCAGCCCACCCTTGAGTCGAACGATGATCATGACCAAGTCCGGCCGAGCCGGCGCCACCGGCCGAGTTTCATTCGCACGTCACCGAGGAATTTTTTCCACCGGACGGCGCGCCAGCGCCGGCGGCCGGCGGGCCAGCGCAGGTTGACGTAGAGCACGTCGCTTTCGAGATCATGCGTGTCGCGGCGCACCGGGCGGAAGCCCTGGGCGGTGAGAAACGCCTCGACCTCCGAACGGGCCCGCTGGCCCTCGTAGAGTTCGGTTTCGGCGACCTCCATCCAGATGCAGCGGGTGGCGGGCAGGATGTCGCGCGCGCCCTGCAGCACGAGCCACTCGGCGCCCTGCACGTCGATGTGCATGTAGTCGACGGCGGCCAGGCCCCGCTCGCGGCAGAAATCGTCGAGGCGGCGCGTGGGCACCGTGATGGCGCGATGGAACTTGAGCCAGGGAATCCAGTCCCGCCCGACCTTGCCCGGCGGCAACAGGGAACTGGACTTGTTGCCGTAATCCCAATCCTCGCCCTGCGGCTTGTCCTCGGGCGCCCCGGACGAAACATGAAACGTGGCGGTGCCGTTCTCCGCGGAGAGGGCGACCGGGACGAGTTCGCAGCGTCCGTCCGAGTGGCGGGCGAAGTGGGCGCGCACGAGTTCCTGGTTTTCGGGGAGCGCTTCGAACGCGAACACGCGGGCCCGCGGGAAGAGGCGGGCGTAGCGCAGCGAGTCCTCGCCCTCGCAGGCGCCGATGTCGAGGACCGTCGCGACCTGTTCGACGTCGAAGAGCGCGCGCAAATCGGCGAACACGGGCGCGTCCGTTTGCATGTAGTCCTCGTAGTTCCGGGTGCTCATCCTTGCTGGGATTGCTGCCATTCGCCATCGACCAGGACAAGCCCGTGCGAGGCGGGCGAGGATTCGCCCGTGCCATAGAACGGACCGTCGGTGACCTTGAACTCCAGCGCGCGGCCGAGTTCGTCCATGATGCGTTCGCCGCTGACAAGGGCTGCGCCAAGGTAGTAGTCGCCCGCGGACAGCGGCAGCCGGGGCAGGTGAAACTCGAGTACGCCGGATTCGGCGAGGTCCCGGAACGCCTGTTTGTTGAGGCGCGAGTGGTGCTGGAAGACCGGCAGGCCGCCGCTGGTGGTCACGGCGATCGAGGGAGTGACGGCGCCGTCGAAGCGGGGGAGTTTTTCGTAGCCGAGGCGGACGAGCAGCGGCGTGCCGTTCTCAAGGGTGCCGGTGGCCTGGCCGTGGGGGTTGCGGAGTTCGACGAAGCGGAGGCGAATGCCGGGGTTGGCGCCGGTGGAGGCGAGATCGCGCCGGCCCTCGTTCGAACTGCCGGCGTTCAGGTACGAGGCGACAACCTTTGCGGTCGGCCCGTACGCAACGAGACGACCGCCCGCGAGCAGCAGCGCCTTGGGGCACAGCGCGGCGACCGCCGGCATGTTGTGGCTGACGAACAGCACGGTGCGCCCACTGGTGCGGGCAATGGACTGCATCTTGCCGAGACATTTGCTCTGGAACTGCTGGTCGCCGACCGCGAGCACCTCGTCGACGATCAGGATCTCCGGCTCGAGGTGGGCCGCGACTGCGAACGCGAGCCGCACGTACATGCCGCTGCTGTACCGTTTCACGGGGGTGTCGAGGAAACGCTCAACCTCAGCGAAGGCCACGATTTCGTCGAACCTGGCGCGGATTTCCGTGCGCGACATACCGAGGATCGCACCGTTCAAGAAGATGTTGTCGCGGCCGCTCAGCTCCGGGTGAAACCCCGTGCCGACCTCGAGCAGGCTCGCCACTCGGCCGCGCAGGGTGATGAGCCCGGTCGTGGGCTCGGTGATGCGGGAAAGCACCTTGAGGAGGGTGGACTTGCCGGCGCCGTTGCGGCCCACGATGCCGACGACCTCGCCCTGGCCGATTTCGAAGCTGACGTCGCGCAGTGCCCAGAAGTCCTCCTGCTCGAGGCGCGCGTTCCAGCGAAAACGCCGCCACGCCAGCCGGGCGGCGTGGCTCATCGCGTCGCGCACGGTGCCTTGGCCCGCGAGGTGGCTGAGGCGGTAGCGCTTGGCGATGTTCTCGGCGCGGATGGCGATGGGGTTGCCCATGGTCAGATCACGTCCGCGAAGGACCGTTCGGTGCGCCGGAAGTACCAGATGCCGGTCGCGAGGAGGAAGGCCGCCCACGCCACGCTGGATGCGAGGCTGGTCCAGTGGAACACCGTGTCGGGCCCGAGCAGGCACCAGCGAAATGCGTCGACCACGCCGGTCATCGGGTTCAACGCGAGGAGCAGCTGCCAGTTCGGCAGGAAATCGGTGCGGTAGCCGACGGGCGTGGCGAAGACGCCGATCTGGAGCAGGAACGGCACCACGATGCGGAAGTCGCGGAAGCGCACGGTCAGGGCCGACAGCCAGAGACCGGCGCCCAGCGCGAGGAGCAGCGCGAGGGCCATGAAGAGCGGCAGCAGGAGGATGTTCGCCGTGGGCATCGTGCCGCTCCACGCCATCGCGACCGCGTAGAGGAGGAGCAGGATTGCGAAGTCGACGAGCGCGACCGCGACGGTCGACAGCGGCACGACGAGGCGCGGGAAATAGACCTTGGCGATCAGGTGCGTGTTGGTGACGAGGCTGGCACTGGCATTGCCAAGCGTGTTGGCGAACAGCTGCCAGCCGAGCTGGCCGGCGAGGACGACGAGGAAGTACGGTTCCGATCCGGACGGCATGCCGGCAAGCCTGCCGAAGACGAAGGTGAAGATAGCGACCGAGGCGAGCGGCTGAACCAAGGCCCAGGCCGCGCCGAGGAACGTCTGTTGGTACCGTACCTTGATGTCGCGCCAGGCGAGGAAGCCGAGTAGCTCGCGGTAGCGCCAGAGGTCCGCCCAATAGTGTCGCTCGGCGCGGCCGGCTTCGATGACGAGTTCCGGAAGGACTGGGGGGGGCGACATGTTCAGGCCAGCGCGGCCGACAGGCGGCGCTGGAAGGCGGAGAAAGCAAAGGTGTCGGCGTGGTGGCGCACAATCTCGGAATCGCGGGGATGGCGGACGAGGCTGCCGATGGCGGCGGCGAGGGCCGGTACGTTGCCATAGTCGACGAGTTCGCCGACCTCGGCGGTGACGACTTCCGGCGCGCCGCCCGCGCGCGCGGCCACGCAGGGTTTGCCGTAGGTCATGGCCTCGAGGTAAACGAGCCCGAAGCCCTCCTTGCGGCTGGGCAGGGCAAAGATATCGCACGCGGCGTATTCGGCGCGCAGCGCCTCATCGCTGATGGGGCCGAGGAAATCGATGGAGCCGGCCACGCCGAGGTCTCTGGAAAGTTGGGCCAGGCGGGGCTCGTCGTCACCGGTGCCGACGACGCGGAGGCGCGCAGTGGGATATTCCTGGCGGACCGCCGGCATCGCCTCGACCAGGGTGTCGAAACCCTTGTAGGTGTCGGACGTGGTGAGGCGGCCCACCGTCAGGATGCGCGGCACGGCGAACGGGGCGCTGGAAAGCCGGTTGTTGAGCTCCGGGGCGAAATGAGGGTCCAGGGTGTTGGGCACGACCACCAGGTTTTCCGCGCGGAGTTCCGGGCAGAAACGCAGCATTTGCCGGCGCGTGTATTCGCTCACACACAGGATTCGCGTGGCGCCCCGCAACGCGATGCGCTCGAGGTGCGAGTAGGGACGCCAGACCTCGATGCCGTGCGCGACCAAATAGTATTTGAGCGCGGGGCGGAAACGCTGCGCCAGCCAGGCGATCGGTAACTGATGCAGATGCGAGCACACGAGGGTGTCGGCACGACGGGAAAGGCGCAGCGTGTGACGGACGAAGGCGAGCTTGCGGCGGTCGCAGCCGACGTGTTCGCCGAGCCGATCATTGGAATAGCGCGGCAACCGCGGTTCGGCGGTGGGGCGGTCGTTGAGCACGAGGGAATCCACGCGCCCCTGCGGGCCGGCGAGCTCGCACAGCGCCTTCAGGTAAAGACGCATGATGCGGGCAATGCCACCCTCGTGGAGAAAGAGCTCCGGCGATAGCAGGAGGTAGTTCATGCCGGATTGGCGCTTTGCAGGGTCATGCGTGGCGGGAGCGAGCAGGGGCGGCGGGGCGAGGTGTGAGTGCGGTGGAGGTTACGATTCGCGGGGTGAGGGCACCCCGCCCACATTGGAACCAGCTCGGTGAGGGCACCGCGCCCACATGGGAACCAGCTCGGTGAGGGCAGGCCGACCCCAGGTGGGAAACTTCGGTGAGGGTATTCCGGCTGCGGGGGGCGGCGGGGCGGGTTGCCGGAGTCATGGGGGCGTGTTCATTTCGCGGGCCGGTTGGCGAAGGCGATCAGCATCGCCACGGTCCACACGCGGGACCAGGCACGGGTGTCGTCACCGCCGAGATAGTTTTGCCAGAGGGCGGTGGCGGCCGGGGCGTCGAGCCAGGGACAGGCGGCGAACGATGAAGGGGAAAAGGTGTCGTCCAGGAACGGTTTGAGTTCGGCGCGCATCCACTGGGCGAAAGGGAGCGCGAATCCTTGCTTGGGCCGGTTGCGGATCGCGGCGGGGACGAGGTCGGCGGTGGCATCCGCCAGGGCGCGCTTGGCGTGACGGCGGTCGTATTTGAACCACGCCGGCTGGGGCCAGAGCCATTCGAGCAGGACGCGATCGACGAAGGGCACCCGCAGTTCGAGGGAGTGGGCCATGCTGAAGACATCGCTGTCACGCAGCAGGGTATCGGCCATGTACGTGCGGAGCTCCCATGCGCTGATGATCTGGAATGAATCGGCACCGATGAGTTCGAACGCGAAGTCATCGAGCATCGGATGATTGGGGCCGAGACGAACGGCGATGCGGCGGGCTTCGGGCGTGAGAAGGCCGAGTCGCTTGGCCTCCGGCAAAACGCGCCGTTGAAGCGACGCCAGTTCGTGGAGGTCGCGGGCGTGGTGGAGGAAGTCGGCCAGCTTGCGCGCGCGGACGCCGGGGCGGGCGCGGAGCCGTTCGATGAGGGTGTTGCGGAGGCTTGCCGGGACTCTCCGCCACCACGGAATCAAGGCCTGCAAGCGGGGGAGGTCGCGGAACGAAGGATACCCGCCGAAGAGTTCGTCGCCGCCCAAGCCGGAGAGCGCGACCGTGACCCCGCTCGCTCGCGCGAGGCGGCTGGCGTAGTACGTGTTGATGCCATCGCCGGTGGGTTGGTCGCAGGCGGAGAGAATGCGCGGGAGATCGGTGGCGACGCGGGCGCCGGTGAGGAGGTCCTCGTGGTGCTCGGTCCCGAAGGTGCGGGCGGCGAGACGCGCGCTCGCTTGCTCGGAGTAGCCGCTCTCCCCGAAGACGAGGGAAAAGGTTTTCAGTTTCGGGCCGCCCTGCCGGGACATGAGTCCCACGACGGCCGTTGAGTCCATGCCGCCGGAAAGAAACGCGCCCACGGGAACATCGGCCACGCGGTGAGCCCGGATCGAATCCTCCAGTTGGTAGCGCAGGCCGTGGATGAATTCCTGGTAATTGCCGGCGGCGCGACCGGTTTGGACGGGGGTGGGCAGGCGCCACCAGGCGCGCGTACGCACGTCCCCGGACGCGTTCACCATCAAGCAATGTCCGGGCGGCAGGTTGGCGATGCCGCGATAAATCGTGCGCGGGGCGGGCACGCTGAACCAGGCGAGATACTCGCCGACCGCGGCGGGGTCGATTTCCCGGGGGACGCGGCCGCAGGCGAGCAAGCCATTGAGTTCCGAGGCGAAGACGAGACCCGCGTCGGGCAGACGCGCGTAATAAAGCGGCTTGATGCCCAACGGATCGCGGGCGGCGAAGAGGGTGCGTTCCCGTTCGTCCCACACGGCGAAGGCAAACATGCCGCGGAGGCGCGAAAGGCAGGCTTCGCCCTGGGTGGCGAAGAGGGCAAGGAGGACCTCGGTGTCGCAGCGGGTGCGCAACGTCCAACCCGCAGACTCCAGCTCCGCGCGGAATTCCTGATGGTTGTAGATCGCGCCATTGAAGACGATCGTGAACCGCCCATCCGGGGTGCGCATGGGCTGATGGCCGTTAGCCGGATCGAAGATCGCGAGCCGGCACATGCCCAAGGTGACATCGCCTTCGGAGTGGAAGCCTTGGTCGTCAGGGCCCCGGCTGACCATGCCAAGCACCATCCGGCCGACCGATTCAGCGCGTTCGGCTGGTCCAAGCTTGGACGAGAGGATTCCTGCTATGCCGCACATGGCGGGGGGGAACGAAGATGGCTTCGCCCCGTCACTTCCCGATACAGGGGAGAGACCCTAGATAAGACTGGGTGCGTTCCGCACACGAGGGGACCGTTGCCGGCCGGGATCAGCCAACACAACGGCAGAGGACGTAGCAATGCCGATTTGTCGCAAGGCGTTAGAAACAAATGGTTTTGCTTACCTCGGTCGCCTTATCTGGTGTCGTCAGGAGGCCAATCAGATGGAGGCCGAATTCCAGGGCCGTTCCGGCCCCCCGGGATGTGGTTATTTTGCCATCGGTGACGATCTTTTCCTGGGCGAGGATATGGGGAAGTTCAGCGGCGACGGAGAAGTGGGCCGTGTAGCGCCGGTCGGAAAGGAGGCCGCAGTCGTTGAGGACGGTGGGCGCCGCGCAAATGGCTGCGATCCAGCGGCCTGAGGCGTGCTGGCGCAATACCAGCTCCCGAATTCGAGAGTCCGCCCGCAAATGCTTCACGCCGGCGCCGCCGGGAAGGAACAAGAGATCAAAATCGCGCCTGCCCACGGCGCCGAGAGTGGTGTCGGCGTGAACCGTGATCCCGCTGCGGCCCGTGACGTGAATGGTATCGGCGAGCGCGGCGACGGTTACTTCCACGCCGGCGCGGCGCAGGAGGTCGATGGGGGCCAGTGCTTCGATTTCTTCGAAGCCGTCGGCGAGGGGGACGAGGACGGTGGGCATGGGGTGGACGGTAGCACCGAATCCGGTGATCTCAATTTCGGAGGCGTTGGAGTTTTCAGCTCGCAGGAGCCTGTTCACCGGCGATCGGGACAGTCGATGGAAGTTCGGGCTGTGGCCTGTATACAGGCTCCTGCAGGAAGAGGCGGGGACTTCTGTCTGGATTCGTGGTCGTTAGTGAATGATGACTGAGGACAGACCAATGGAATTTCTCAAGGACAGGCGTCTCGTCATTTTCGGCTGTGGTTATGTCGGGTCAGCCGTGGCGGAAGCGGCGCTGGCCGCGGGAGCGCGAGTGGAGGCATTGACGCGCAATGCGGAGAAAGCGCTCGCCTTGCGCGCGGCGGGCCTGGGCAACGTGATGGTGGCGGACCTCGCGTCCGCTGCGTGGCATGGTCGGATTGCCGAGGCTCCTGATTTTGTGGTGAATACCGTAAGTTCGGGCGGACCCGACCGTTATCGCGCGTCCTACGTGGGCGGCATGGAATCCATCGTGGCGTGGGCGTCCGCGGGCAGCCGCCCGGTCGGCACGATGGTTTATACGAGCAGCACGTCGGTCTATCCGCAGGGCGGCGGCGCCGTCGTCGATGAAACGGCGGATGCGCCGGGAGCCACCCCGAATGGCGCCATCATCCGGGAATCGGAAAAAATATTGGAGAACGCGCCCGTGTCGGCGATTCGCCGGCGATTCATCCTTCGTCTGGCCGGCCTGTATGGTCCGGCGCGGCATCACCTGCTGGACCAATTGCGGGAAGGGGTAAAGACGTTGAACGGATCGGGTGCGCATCGACTGAACCTTGCGCACCGCGATGACGTGGTGGCGGCGATCTTCGCGTGCCTGGGAGCGCCGTCCGCGGTGGGCGACGCCATTTTCAACGTGGCGGACAAGGCGCCTGCGCCGCGGGGCGAGGTGGTGCAATGGCTGGCGGAGCAGTTGAAATGCCCTCCTCCCGGTTTCGACGGCACGGCCACGAGCCGGCGTGCGGGGGCGCCGATGCCGGATCGCGTCATCTCGAGTGAGAAGATCCATCGCCTGCTCTCGTGGAGCCCGAAGTATCCGGATTATCGCGAGGGATTCGCCGCGATCCTGAAGCTTGGCGCCACCGCCGGTGACACGGTGGAACCGGATGGCCCGGTGGTGCCTTGAGAACGGTGACGCCATGTGAACGACGTTGCGCGGACTCGCGCGATCGGCGCTAATTCATTTTTTCAATCCAACCTCCAATCCCACATACCATGGCCGGTGTAGGCACACTCATCAAACAGGCTCAGAAAATGCAGCAACGCATCGAGGAGATGAAGAAGTCGCTCGAGGCGCGTGAGCTCGATATTTCCAGTGGCGGCGGCGCGGTGCAGATCAAGATCAGCGGCGCGGGCAAATTCCTGGCCGTGAAGCTCGATCCCGAATTCCTCAAGGAGGATCCCAAGCTGGTGGAGGAAACATTGCTGAACGCGGTGACCGAGGCGGCTGCGAAGGCACAGGCGCTCAACGAGGCGGAGATGCAGAAGATCACGGCTGGAATCCAGATGCCGGGATTATTCTGAGGTTTCGCCGAATGGCGCGGCGACCCCGTGAACTTTCGCTCAGCGGCTGATGAGCTGAACGAGTTTTGAGCCGGTGAGCCCCCTCCAAATTAGAAACGCCTAAAATCTCCCCCGCCGTCGTCCTAAACGCAGTAAAGGATCCACGGAGTCGGCGCGCGACCGTCCTTTGCCTTGGATCCTTCGCTCCGCTCAGGATGACGGTGGCGGTTGTTTTTTCATTCTCCAAAGTTCATCTTCTCCAAAGTTCATCTTCGCTCAAGTTCATCTTCGCTCAAGTTCATCTTCGCTCACTATGCTACGCCCAGCGGTTGCTCGCGGTCCCAGGATGAGGGCGGCGGGCAAATTACTATTTTCGAGGCTCCTCTCCGCCAAGCAGGTGGCCGGCTGTTGCTCGCATGTCTTAGCGGATGCGGGCGGAGACTGGCTATCATGCCGTATTTATCCGTGTCATCCGCGTTAAAATCACTCTGTCTGGTTCCATGACTCCCGCGCTCGAACAATTGCAGAGGCAGCTCAAGCAGCTGCCGGGCATCGGCTATCGCTCAGCGGAACGGATCGCGTTGCACCTGTTGGTCGAGAAACCGGCGCGCTTGCCGGAGCTGGTCGCGGCGTTGGAGGCTGCGGCGCGGACGGTGCGGCGTTGCGCGACGTGTGGCAACCTGGCGGAGGAGGAACAGTGCGCAATCTGCGCGGACGAGCGGCGTCGGACCGGCCAGCTCTGCGTGGTGGAAAATGTCCAGGATCTGGCGGCGATCGAGCGGTCCAATGCGCATCGCGGCAGTTATCACGTCCTGCACGGCAAGTTGTCGCCCATCCGGGGCGTGGCGCCGGAGGATTTGAATCTCGCCTCGTTGCTGCAACGGATCGAATCGGGCGAGGTGAAGGAGCTGATCCTTGCGTTGTCGAATGACGTCGAAGGGGAGGCGACCTGCCATTACCTCACCGAGCGGCTGCCGACCAGCGGCGTGAAGGTCACGCGGATCGGGTTTGGTCTGCCGAGCGGGGGCGGGGTGCTCTATGCCGACGCGGTCACGCTGAAGAGCGCGCTTGAGGCGCGGCGGGACTATTCGTGAGGGAGGAGGGGGAGGTCCCAGCGAATAGTCAGCCGCTCATGATGAGCGTGACGCGAATTTTTTCCTGAGGGCCCAGCGAGCCGGCTCCTACCGGAGGCGAGGTGCGGTCTTTCCTTGCGGAGCGGGAGGGGGGCAGTTTTAGTACCGGCGTTCTTGTTCGCGCCATTAGTATATCGGCTATTATGCGTGCTTCCCAAGCATGAGAGGTCGGTTCAACTCCGACATGGCGCACCAGTTTACGGTCCCGGTGTTATCGTGGGACCTTGTTTGCCGATCCGGTGTCTTAGTTGAACTCATCCCAAACCCCATGATTATGAAAAAGCTCCTCCTCCCCCTCGTGATGGTCTCGTGTTTCTCGGTCGGCGCGATGTTCGCCGATGAAGCCAAGAATGAAGCCCCCGCGTCGAAGGCTGCCGCGTGCTGCGCCAAGGCGGACGCGAAAGGTGAAAAGTGCGGCCACGGTTGCTGCGTCGAGGCCGCGAAGGCCGGTAACAATTGCGAGAAGTGCAACGGCAGCGGAAAGATCGAGAAGAAGGCGCCAGAGAAGAAGTGAGTCGTCGCCCGGTTGAGTGCCTCCGGCTGGCGATCTAGGTGCAGCCCTTGAGGCGGAATCCCCGCCCGGCCATTCAGGCGAGCCGCGTTCCGAAGGGACGCGGCTTTTTTATTGGAGGTAATGCGAAGGAGTCCACGAATGGACTCGAACAAACACGAGGCGCGGGCGTTTTTTTTGATTCTCGCCCGTCGGCTGACGGGTTGGGCTGAGCCGGAAGAATGCAGTTCAACCACAGATCAACACAGATTCACCCAGATGGATAAGGAGTGGAGGAATTGGTCTTAGCCGGAATCATGCCGATGATGTCGGGGCGCGGCTTGACCGCGCCCTTTTGTCGCTGCGGGAACCAAGGGCGTGGACGAGCCACGCCCCTACAACGGAACAGTCCCTGTGTCTCGGTGCGAAAATAATGCCGGGGTGATCGAGGTGTTGTTGGTCATCGGAATGGGAATGGGCGCACAGGGACACGGAGGCACAGAGATTCATGAGGAAACTCTTAGACGCCGAACTTCCAAGGCCAGCAAAGGCGAGGAATGGACGAGGCCGATGTAGTTCACCGCGGAAGGGGCAGATGGACACGGATCGCGGCGGGCGACCCGAATGGCGCGCCGGGGCGCCAAGCCGGGATGCGTACCCTTGGGTTGCCCGCGTGGATTGATCAGGCCGCCTGGAGATCGGGCTCAACCTGGCGGCGGATGTCTCTTGCGCCTCGCTGGCGCATTTCATTACTCGGTGGATCGTCCATGGCTCGCGCATCAATCCGACAACTTTGGAAAGCGAAGATCGAGGGGACGCTCGCGGCCAAGCGCTGGCCCGACGCGCCGGTGCTGCAGCGTCCGCCGTTTGCCGGGCGCGTGCTCGGAGTGGATCCCAGCCTGCGGGGGACGGGCCTGGCGTTGATCGAGTTTTCGCCCGGGCGACCGGCAGTGTTGCTGCGGTGCCTGACGGTGAAGGTGAAGCCGGCGCACCCGATGTCGCATTGCCTGGCGGAGATTCACCGCGCGGTGGCGGGATTCATGACCGATTTCTCGCCGCGGCACGTGGCGCTGGAGCAGACGATCTATGTGCAGAATTTCCAGACGGCGCAGATCCTGGGGGCGGCCCGGGGCGCAGCGATCGCGGCGGCCGCGCTGAATGGGAGCGAAGTCTTCGAGTATGCGCCGTTGCGGGTCAAACAGGCGGTGGTCGGCGCCGGGCGGGCCAGCAAGGAGCAGATGGCGCGGACGGTGATGGCGATGTTGGGGCACGGGCGCATGCTCGCGTTCGACGAGGCCGATGCGGCCGGCGTGGCGCTGTGCCATGCGCTCACGTGGCGCGAGTGATCAGTGCGAGTGCCGGGCCGCGGCGGTGCGACGGCGCTCGTAGATCTTGACCGCGGTGTAGCCAATGCCGGTCACGCCGCTCAGAATCGCGGGAAAGAGCAGGGTGTCGTAGCCCCAGCGTTCGTAACCGATCCCGCCCAGCACGGACCCGGCGAAAAAGCCCAGCAGGAGGATCCCGTAGATGCGGAAGCGAAACCAATCGACGGGGGTGCCGCGCAGGACGTGCCCGCAGGCGATGCCGAGGTCGGTCACCATGCCGGTGACGTGGGTGGTGCGCATGGTGGAGCCGCTGTAGGTGCTGACCATGGCATTTTGAAGGCCGCAGGCCATGGCCGCGAGGTAATCGCCGGTGTTCGCGCCGCGGCGGAGAAAAAGCACCGCGAGAAACAGGAGGCCGGCTTCCAGCGACAGGGCGACGCCATAGCGCCGGCCGAGGCGCAGGGAACTTTGCCGGATGATCATGCCGCTGAGCAGGCAACCGAGAAAGAAAGCCGCGAAGATGGAAAAGGCGTGGAAGGCCACGCCGTAGCCGGCGCGGGCGAGCTCGTACCCGAGCACGGTGACGGTGCCCGTCAGATGGCTGAGCGCCTGGTGGTGCACGCCGAGGAAACCGACGGCATTGATCGTGCCGGCGGTGGTGGCGAGGGTGAGGCCGCCAAGGTAGATCCAGGCGGGGGTTTGGTGGCGAATCATGTCAGGATTATTTCCCGGCCGGCAGGGCAAGAATCTCGCGGGCCCGGACGAGCGCGTCGTCGAAGTGCGCGCGGATGTTGGCGCGGCCGAGTTTCTCGACGAAGCCGGCCTTGACCATCATGTCGAGGGGCTGGCGGTGGGGGCCGCTGAGGATGACGGTGCCGCCGGCCGACTGCATGCGCTCCACGATGCTCTCGAGGGCGTTCAGCGCGGTGGCGTCCATGGCGGGCACGAGTTGCATGCGGAGGATGAGGACGCGGGGCAGGGTGCCGACGCGCTGCAGGGCGTCCTCCATTTTCTCCACGGCGCCGAAGAAGAAGGGACCGAAGATGCGGAAGACCAGCACGCCTTCGGGGATGTCCTTGCCATGGGCGACCTGCTCGGGGGTCTCGAGCTCGTCGTGGGTGGTGACGCGGCCGATCTCCGTGGTCTCGGCCATGCGCTTGATGAAGAGGATGGCGGCGAGCACCATGCCCACCTCGACCGCGATCACGAGATCGAAGACGACGGTGAGCGTCATGGTGGTGAGCAGGACAAGGGCGTCACTGCGGGGCATCCGGCGAAGGCGGAGCAGCTCGTGCCATTCGCCCATGCGGAAGGCGACGAGGACGAGGACGGCGGCGATCGCGGGCATCGGCACGTAGCGCGCGAAGGAGGAGAAAAACAGGACGATGAAAAGGAGGGTGACGGAGTGGACGAGTCCGGCGACAGGGGTGCGCCCGCCGGCCTTCACGTTGGCGGACGTGCGGGCGATGGCGCCGGTAACGGGCATGCCGCAGAAGAACGGGCAGACGATGTTGGCCACGCCCTGGGCCATCAGCTCGGTGTTGGAGTCGTGCCGGTCGTTGATGAGGCCGTCGGCGACCACGGCGGAGAGGAGGGACTCGATCGCCCCGAGCAGGGCGATGGTGGTGGCCGGGCCGATGAGATCACGGATGCGCTCGAGGCTGATTTCGGGCCACACGATGGGCGGGAGGCCGTGGGGAATGGCGTCGCGCCCGAACTGGGAGCCGATGGTCGCGACGCCGGCGGGCTGGTCCCAGCCGAGCCAGACGACCGCGGCGGCCGAGGCGATCATGGCGATGATCGCGCCCGGAATGCGCTCGGCGCGGAGGTGGGCGCGGTAGCGGGGCCAGAGATGAATGAACAGTCCGCAGGCGGCCGCAATGAGCATGGTGGGCAGGTGGAGGCCCGGGAGATGGGCGACAAGCCAGGGGATTTTTTCCGCGAACTCGCCGGGCGGGGCGGTTTCGCCCTGGAGGCCGAAGAAGGCGGGGGCCTGGCCGAGCATGATGGAGATGGCGATGCCGGTGGTGAAGCCGCTCGTGACCGGGTAGGGGATGAACTTGATCAGGGAGCCGAGACCCGTGGCGCCCATCAGCACGAGGATGAAGCCGGCCATGATCGTCGCGAGGATGAGGCCGTCGTAGCCGTGTTTCTCGATGACGAGCAGGATGACGGTGACAAAGGCGGCGGTGGGGCCGGAGATCTGAACGCGGCTGCCACCGAGAAGGGACGCGATGAAGCCGCCGATGATGGCGGTGAAGATGCCGATGGCCGGAGCGGGGAAGGGGGTGGCGGCGCCGGCTGGCACGCTCGCGACGCCGAGGGCGAGGGCGAGCGGGAGGGCGATGAGGCCGACGGTGACGCCGGAGAAGACGTCGGTCACGCCCTGCTGGCGCGTGTAGCCCTCGCGGAAAAGCGGGAGCACGCGCGGGCGAAACTTGAATGACGACAGTGGCCCGCGCGCTGGTTCATTCATGGTGGGCCGGGGACATGAGCGGCAGTGTGCCGAAAACGTGCCGGCCACACAACCCTTGTGTCGGATGACGGCAGGGGGGCGGCCTGCGTGCGGACGTTCGGGCCGAGAACGAGTAGGATTGCGAGAATGAGAACGGCCGGGGCCGCCGCGCGGATCGACAATTCAGTTGGTATGCCGAGAGCGGTCCCGCGCGGCGCGGCTGCCGTCGCGCTCGGCCTGAATGAGGATCGCGAGCGAGTTCTCTCTCCCAGCGGGGGAGAGGCCGCCGGGGGGCTATCAGAGGGCGATCAGATCTGACGTGGCGGGGACGTCCTTGATGATTTGCGAAGGATCGGGTCCGACGCCGAGGTAGCGCAAGTTGGGGAGGACAGCGGGAAGTTTGTCGGGATGAGCCACCTCGAGGACGCTGCGAATCATGGCCGCGGTGTAGCGCTGGGCGTTTTTCGGGAGATCGGCAAAGTGGCGGACCCCGGAGATGTCCTCGCTCCAGCCGGCGTGCTTCGAATAAACGGGGTGGAGCGTCTTGCGCAGCGCCTCGTTGCGAGGGACGTGGCCGTAGCGCTTGCCGGAGGCGTCGGCGTAGGCGGTGCAAATCAGCAACTCGGGGGCGCCGGACAGGGCATCGATCTTGTTGATCATGATATCCTGGAAACCCCCGTAGCGCAGGGCATCGCCCTTTTCGACCGCGTCGTACCAGCCGACCATGCGCTGGCGTCCGGTGGTCACGCCGAATTCGAGTTTCTTCAGGCTCTGGCAAAGGGGCAGATCGTCGGGCATCTGCGTGAGGAAGGTGTGGGTGCCGACCTTGGTGTCGTAGGCCTTGGCGACGCCGAAAGTGTGGATGGGCTGGACGGGGATGCCGGCGCTCTCGAAGAATTCGGGCGTGAAGGTGTGCGAGGCGGTGACGTTGGGCGAGTAGCCGTGGCGCTTGTCGAGCCAGTAGGACTGGCCGAACTCGCCCACGATGCTGTGGCCGGCGGCGAGTTCGCGGAGGACGAGTTCGCGCACCTCGCCGATGTTGGCGCGGAGTTGCTGGCCGGCTTCCCAGTAGGCGGCGGTGAGCGCGTCGAGGTCGAGGGTGAAGGGTTGCGCGCCCTTGAAGCGGAGGAAGTCGAATTCGGTGGCCGGGAAGAGACCGAGGGCGACGGCCTCGGCGTTGGCCTTGGATTCGGCGGCGGTGAGTTTCTCGAAGAAGGCGTCCCAAGCGGCGGGTTTGACCTGGCAGACGTGCTGGATGGTGCGGCAGGCGCGATCGGCGCGGGCGGCGAGTTTGCGGGCGAAGAAGTTTGGACCGCCCAGGAAGTCGGCGAAGGTGATCTGCCACTGGCCGGTCTCGTCCTGGTAGGCGGGCGTGATGCCGCGTCCGGTGGAGCCGCGGGGTTCCTCCTGGAGGACGTTGACGCGATAGTCCTCCCAGGCGAGGTCGAGGAGCCGGTGGCTGAGGTCGGTGACCAGGGTGCGCTCGTCGATGACGAGGCGGGAGAAGATGGCGTAGCCGCGCGCCTCGAGCGGGCGGCCTTCCCAGAGAAATTTGCGGGGATCGGCGACGACGCCGGCGCCGATGCCGAGGTGGGGCACGGATCTCGCGACGACGCCGGCGGGCAGGAGGTTGAGCTTGAGGCCGCCGGCGGTGTGACCGGAGTTGGAGCCGCCGTTGACCTTGAAGACGACGGAAACGGATGCGGGCGTGGCGTGAAGTTCCTCGATGACCTCGGGAATCAGGCGTCCCTTGCCTTCGTCACCAAAGGAGAGGCCGACGTCGGCAATGAGCTGGCTGCGGAAAGGGGAGAGTGGCATGCGATGCGCAGCCAAGGAAAGGGTCCCCGGTTGCGGGTAAGCTGAAATGCGAGCCGCGGGACCGCCGCAAGGCAAAAGACCGGTTATGCCCCGCTGCCGGAAATTGCGATGGGAGCCACGGAGGCATCAGGGATAGGGCAGGCGGATTCTGCCCGTCCGGCGCCAGAAAATATCCGCGTCCAGCGCGCGGCCTGAACGTCCCGCATCGATGTCCGTCGATTCCTTCGCGGGAGCGCGAAACCAAAGTAGTTCATGGCACCACTTCCGCCGCGAGCACCCGAGGTCGTCTAAAAGACTACTTTGTCGGAATCATGCAGTCGGATGGAGGGGCGCGGCTTGACCGCGCGCTTTTCCCGCTGCGGGAACCGAGGGCGTGGACGAGCCACGCCCCTACAACGGAACAGCTCGACCGCGCACGCTGCGGAATCGAGCTCCAACTGCATGGTTCGGGCTTAGTCGGCGTAGCGGGGACCGGCGGGAGCGGTGAGTCGGGCAGCAGGGATTCGCCGGGGCATGGCGACCGAGGCGAGATCAGGGGTTGGTCTGGGTGGTGGCGGGGGCTATCGGTGGGAGCGTGCGATGGGTTGAGTTGGGGTTTTCGGCCCCACCGTTTGTGTTGAGCGCGGCGGGGCGGGGCTTCAGCGTTTTGTCATGACACCTCGTGATTGGGAACAGACGCGACGCCTGCTGTGCCGGATGCAGGATCACATGCGCGACGTCGTTATTGCGGCGAGGAAGAGGGAGGCGCGGAAGTTTGCGCGAGTGGTGGCGGTGACCGCGGCGGACACGATTTATCATATCGACCGGCGGGGCGAGGAGGCGGCGCTCGCGTGGCTGGCGGAGCATTGGCCGGCGGAGTGGCCGGTGGAAATCGTGATGGAAGGGCTTGAGGCGGCGACGACGTTTCCGCGGGGAACGCCGGTGCGGGAAACGAAGCTACGGTGTATCATCGACCCGATCGACGGCACGCGGGGGGTGATGTACGACAAGCGCAGCGCGTGGATCCTGGCGGGGCTCGCGCCGCAGCGCGGGGGGCGAACCAGCCTGGGTGACATCGTCGTGGCGGCGATGACGGAGTTGCCGACGACGAAGCAATGGCGCTCGGACCAGTTGAGCGCGGTGCGCGGCGCCGGGGTGCGGGCGCAGGCGGTGGATGTTTTCAGCGGGGCACGCGAACGGCTGGCGGTGGCGCCGAGCCGGGCGCGGGATTGTCGGGGGGGATTTGCCGCGATCAGCCGATTTTTCCCGGAAGGAAAGGGGCTGCTCGCCGCGATGGAGGAAAGGCTCTGGCAGGAGCTATACGGGCGGGAGGGCTCGGCGGGGCCACTGGTGTTCGACGACCAGTACATCTGCACGGGCGGCCAGCTTTATGAATTGATCGTGGGCCATGATCGGTTTCTGGCGGATTTGCGTCCTCTGGTTTTCAGAAAGCTCGGGGTCGAGTCGGCGCTGGTGTGTCATCCCTACGACATCTGCACGGCGTTGGTCGCGCGGGAGGCCGGATGTGTGATCGAGGCGCCGTTGGGCGGGAAGCTGGTGTCACCGCTGGATGTGACCACGCCGGTGGCGTGGGCGGGTTATGCGAATGCGGCGCTCGCACGGCAGGTGCGGCCGGTGTTGCGGCGGTTGATCAGGCGAATGTTGTGAGCGGGAGAAGGACCGGCCAAGGCCGGCCCTACGTGGAGCGCTTCCTGCCCAACTGCGCCACGCCGATCGCCAGGAGGGCGTAGACGGCGCTGGCGAGGTGCGCGCCGGTGGCGACACGGACGTCGGGGTCGTCGAAGCGAATGGCGCCGCCACCGGTGCCGCCGCGGTAGTGTTCGAAAAGCAGCTCGGCGACGTAGATCAACAGGACCGCGGGCCAGAACCAATCCGTCCAGTCCCGCCGCCAGCCTTGCGCGGCGACGTACACGAGGAGGCCGAGATTGAACGCGCTCAGTCCGGCGTAGCGGATCATCGTTGGTTCGAGCCAGTAGAGGCTGGCGGAAATGAACGCGGGCATCAGCACGATGGCCCAGCGGGTGAAGCGCGGGTGGCGCTGGACGGAAAACCAGCCGACGATCAGGAGGAGCCCCGTGTCGACAAGGAAATGCGGCCAGCCGAAATGCACGAGATGGCCCGTCCAGATTCTCCAGTATTCGCCCGCCGCGAGGGGGCCGCGGTCATAGATCAGGGGCGTGCGCCAGGCGGGAACGAGTTGGATAACGAAGGCGGCCACGGCGATGGCCAGGATGGTGAAAACCGAGAGGGAGAGCTGGGCGCGGAAAGCCGCGACGCGAGACCTGATATCCGGGGCCGCGGTCGACGGTGGCGACGAGGGCGGTCGGGCGGGTGGATCATCGGGATTCACGGCTCGCTCGAATAGCGACGCGGTCGCGGCAGGTAAAGAACGCAGCGGAGGAGGAAGACGATGTTCGAAGGGGCACAGAGCCGGGTGCGCGGAATGCGCGTGGGAATTGCGGGGTGAGGGCACCCCGCCCACAAAGCGAAACTGCGGGGTGAGGGGCACAGCCAACAGAGGGAGATTGCAGGGTGAGGGCACCGCCAACAGAGCGAGATCGCAGGGTGAGGGCACCCCGCCCACACAGGGAAATTGCGGGGCAAGGGGCGCTTTGCCCACAAAGAGGAAGTGCGTGGGGCACCCCGTCCACAAGGGGACGGAATTACGGATGGTACCTCACGAGGGGTGCGAGCGGGATAACCGACGGAGGGCGCGGGTGGCGGCCAGGACGGCGAGGGCGGCGAGGAAGCCGAGCGAAGGGGCGCCGCCGCCACCACCGCCACCACTGCCGCCACTGGAAGGCGGAGGGGACGCGGGGGCATTCACGGTGAGGGTGGCAGTGTTGCTGGTAACGGAGCCGGAGCTGTTCGAGACGGTGACACTGTAGCTGCCCGCGTCACCGCTGGTCGTGCTGGCGATGGTGTACGTCGAGTTGGTGGCGCCGGTGATCGGGCTGCCGTTTCGGAGCCATTGATAACTGAGGGGGGCGGTCCCGGTGGCCGCGACGGAGAAGGAGGCGCTCGCGCCGCGCGTGACGGTGACGCCGGCGGGATGCGTCGTGATGGCCGGGGCGGTGCCGAGATCGCCGTCGAAGGTGAGATTCAGGGTGAGGCCGGCGCTGTCGGCGCCGAAACCGTCGTTGCCGTTGAAGCCGTCGACGGCGATGTGGTACGTGGTGCCGCCCGCGGTGTTGAACGTGACGGTGCTGGCCTGCACGATGCCGGGGTTGATGTCATCGTTGCTGGCGACGCGCGTGAGGCTGCCCAAGGCGTTGCCGGTGTAGACGCCGAGCAGGGAATCGAAATAACTGCCGCGGGTGTCGATGGTGACGCTGCCGTTGGAGGGGGCGATCCACCGCCACCACACGGAACGACCGCCGGGATTGGCGTTGCCGCCGCCGCCGTCGTTGGCGTGGCTGGGCTCGTTGTTTTCCTTGGTGGCCTTCGTGTTGTAGCCCGTGACGGTGATCGAGCGCCCGCCACTGAAGGAGAGGGCGGTAGCGTTGGCGAACATGTCGTTGGCGGGGACGTTAGGCGGGCCGTACATCGCCTGGGCGCCCCGGATGTCATCGACGCTCAGCTCATAGCGGTTGTCGATGGTGCTGTTCATGATGGCGTCGACGGTCTGGCCGGCTTCGTCCGGATGGTCGAGGCCGAGCAGGTGGCCCAGTTCGTGGAGTGTGACGCGCTGGATCTCGGCCACGAGGTTGCCGTTGATGCGGCGGGTGTTGCCGCGGTAGGAATCCCAGGTGTAGGCGCTGTTGAACGTGATATCGGATTCGACGCGTTCGTTGCCCACGCTGTAGCCGGTGGTGACCGCGAGGGTGTTCTCGCCGAAGTCGCGGCCGTAGACTTTGGCGGCGAAGGCGAGTTCGTTGACGTCGTTGCTGTCGCCCGGGCTGCCGGCGGCGACGAGTTCGGTCTGGAACTGGACGGAGCCGAGGACGCCGTTCCAGATCGCGGCGGCGGCGGCGGCGCTGCCGTTGTAGGTGGAGTTGTCGCTCAGCGGCTGGCTGCCCGCCCCGAGCATGAGCCGGAGGCGGATGGTGCCGGCCGGCCACTTGATGGGCAACCCGGTGCCGTTGGGCGGCGGGTTGTTGGTATTGAGGATCAGGTCGAAGCCGAACGCGGCGACGGCCGCAACGAGAGCCAGCAGGAGGGCGGCGCGACGGGCGCGGAGGCAGTTACCGTTCACGTTGGGGAGAACTGGCGGTGGAGCGGATGCGCGCGGCGAATTCCTCGGAGCTCAGCGGCCGGGCGCGGGGATTGCGGGCGGGGAGGGCGCTCGCGGCCGCCTCGGGCAGCGCGACCTCGTCCACGTGGTAGAGAAACTTGCCGCCGCTGCGCGTGATTTGCGCGTCGCCGGTGCGTTTGTCGCGGCGCACGGGATAATGGCCGTGTTTCATGGCGACGAGTGGGATGATCTGCCGGCCGTTTCCGCGGACGAAGAGGATGCATTCCTCGCCGACGACGAAGCGCGGGGCGCCGTCGATCACGAGTTCCTTGTCGCCGATGCGTCCGCCGACCAGGTCGAGCACCAGGGGGGAGGGCGGGGCGCCGCTGATGACCTCGTGAACGTCGAGCTCGACGAGGGAGCCGATGTAACGCTGGCCGGGGGCATCGGGATTGTCGCGCCAGTCGGACGTGATGGATTTGGGCGTGGCGCGGACGATGTAGTCGGCCGCATGCACGAGGCGCTCAAAGTCCGGAGCGACGACGGTGGTGGCGGGGGCCCGGGTAAAGAGGAAGGGCAGCGTGGCCGCCATCAACCAGGGGAGGAGACGACGATTCATGTTGGGTGTAAGAAAGGGACCCGTTGTCTTTGTTGCGTAAAATCGGCGTCGGAGAGTGATTTGGCAAACAACTTGATGCTGATGCCCGCGCGCTCCTGGCCATGGAAGCAGGCGCGGGGTTGTTCATCGTTTGGCTCAGGGGCCGCCGGGCGAAGGATCGAGACCGCCGACGGCGCGAAGAAGATCCTCGATGGCGAAGGGTTTGCGCAGATGAAAGCCGGCGAAGGACGGGCGGCTGATGAATTCCCGGGGATCGTAGCCGCTCATGGTGACGACGCGGAGGGAAGGTTTTTCCGCGAGGAGGCGGGCGGCCAGGTCGTGGCCGTTGAGGGGGCCGGGCATGACGATGTCGGTGACCAGGATGGAGATCTCGTGGTGATGTTCCTTCCAGCGCTCGAGGGCCTCCCTGGCGTTGGCGGCCTCGATGATGCGGTAGCCCTGGCGTTCCAGCATGCGGCGGGCGACGGAGCGCACGGCATCCTCGTCCTCGGTCAGGAGGACGGTCGCGTTGCCCGCGGGCCCGGCCGGGGCCGGAGTCGGGGCGGAGGCGGTGGGAACAAGCGCGGCGGCGTGAGCCGGCAGGAAGACGGCGAAGGTGGTGCCGTGGCCGCGCTGGGTTTCCACCTCGATCCAGCCCCCGTGTTGCTGAACGATGCCGAGGGAAATCGCGAGACCGAGCCCGGTGCCCTTGCCGGCCTCCTTGGTGGTGAAGAACGGATCGAAGATGTGGGGCAGCACCTCCTCGGCGATGCCGCAGCCGGTATCGATGACGGCCAGCCGGGCGTGCGGACCGGGGCGGGCGCCGGGGGTGCGGGCGGCCTTTTCGGGTGAGACGTCGACGCGGGATGAGACGAGCTGGAGCCGCCCGCCGCGGGGCATGGCGTCACGGGCGTTGACCGCGAGGTTGAGGATGACCTGCTCGAGCATGCCGGCGTCGGCGAGGACGGGAAGCTCGCCGGGGAGATCGGTTTCGCGGGCGATGTTTTCACCGAGCACGTGGCCCAGCAGCTTGGCGACACCGAGAACGACCTGGTTGAGGTCGACGGGCGCGGGGTTCATGGCCTGGCGGCGGCTGAACACGAGCAGCTGGCGCGTGAGGTTGGTCGCGCGCTGCGCGGCGGCCTTGATGTCGCGCACGGCGTCGACGCGCGCGCCGGGCGGAAGCGTCGGGTCGGTGAGCAGGGAGCTTTGGCCGAGGATGACGGTGAGGAGGTTGTTGAAATCATGGGCGATGCCGCCGGCGAGCTGGCCCACGGCTTCCATTTTCTGGGATTGGCGCAGCTGGGCCTCGATATTGCGCCGCTCGGCCATCTCGGCCTGCAGGCTGGCGTTCGTGCGGGCGAGCTCGCTGGTGCGGGCCTCGACGCGGCGCTCGAGCTCGGCGTGCGATTCGCGGAGGCTGGCTTCGGCTTGCTGGCGGACGGCGACCTCGCGCTCGAGTTGGGCGGTGCGGAGTGAGACCTGCTGTTCCAGGAGAAGATTGTCGCGGCGGATCGAGCGCAGGCGGCGGTGCAGGATGGCGGCGATGAGGCCGGCGAGCAGCAGGATGAGGAGGACGCGGAACCACCAGGTTTGCCAGAAATGGGGGAGGACGATGATGCGGACGGAGGCGCCGTGGGTGTTCCAGGCGAGGTCGGGGTTGCTGGCCTGCACGCGGAAAACGTACGAGCCGGGAGGCAAGGCGGTGTAGGTGGCGCTGCGTTCCCGCGCGCCGGTTTCCCGCCAGGTCTCGTCCCAGCCCTCGAGGCGGTGGCGAAAACGATTCTTCTCCGGCGCGCTGAAATCCAGCGCGGAATATTTCAGGATGAAGCCGGGTTGCCCGGCGGGGACGCGAATGGTGTCGGGGACGTGGAAAGAGGACTCGGGACGCGCATCGGCGTCCTCGGGAGACGGTCCGAGCCAGCGGAGTTCCGTGAGCACGACCGGCGGAGGCGTGGGGTTGTCGCGGAGTTGCGCCGGATCGAAATCCACGATGCCGGCGCGGGTGCCGAGGTACACGCGGCCATCGGGTCCGAGGACGCCTGCGCGCTGGGCGAAGACATTGGACGGGAGGCCGTCGGGTTTTTCGTACACGCGAAATTTTCCCGATACGGGGTCGAAGTCGGCGAGACCGTTGGCGGTGCCGATCCAAAGGTGGCCGCGGCGATCGCGCACGATGTTCACGACCGCGGCGTGGGGCAGGCCGTCGGCAACGGTGTAGTGGCGGAGGAACTGTTCCGTGGCCGGATCAAAGCGAAAGAGTCCATCGGCGGCGCCGAGCCAGATGTGGCCGTCGTCGGTGCGGGCCATGCAGTGCAGGCTGTGGTTGATACCAGTTGCGCGGGTGGGAGGTTGGAAAGCGGTAAACCGTCCGGAAGCGATGTGGAGGCGGACGAGACCGCTGGTCTCGGTGGCGAACCAGAGATGGCCATCCTCGGTTTCGAAGCCAAAAATGGCGTTGGTGGTGGGTTGGGCGGCGCGGCCGGGGGCGGCTTCCTGCGGGGTGTAATGGCGGAACCGGCCATCGCGGTGGAAATCGAGTCCGTAGGCGCGGGCGCCGACCCACACGCCGCCGTTGGGTGAAGGGAGTAAGGCGTTGACCTGTCCGCCCGTGAACGCGTGCCAGCCGTCGGGCGCGGGCACGTTGGAGGGGGACATCAGGAAGGAGTGAAAGCGTGTCCCGTCGAAGCGCGCGGCGCCGCGGTAATTGGAGCCGACCCAGACATCGCCGCCGGGCGTGATGGCGAGGGTCGAGACATCATTGGAGTGGAGGGAACCGGGATCGGCGGGATCGTGGAGAAAGCGGGTCCATCCGCTGGCATCGCGGCGATTGAGCCCGTGGACCGTGCCGGCCCAAAGCCGACCGGCGGCATCGAAGGCGAGGCCGCTGATCCGGTCCTCGGTAAGGCTGCGTGGATTGGCGGGATCGTGCTGCTGGATGCGAAAGGGCTTGGCGCCCAGGCGCAGGAGGTTGGCGCCGGCGGCATAGGTGCCGACCCAGATATCGCCGGCGCGGTCCATGAAGATCGCCTGGGTGAGGTTGTCGCCGAGGCTGGTGGGGTCGCGGACGCGGCGTTGGTAGACCGTGAAGGCCCCCGTGGCGGGATCGAACAGTTGCACACCGCCGCGGCTGGCGATCCAGAGGCGACCCGCGTCGTCGAAAAGTCCCCCGCGCATGAATTGGATGCCCGGGCTGGCCACGTCGTCCGGAAAGTGTCGGGTGAAGCGGAGGGCGGACGTGCTGACGGCGTGTTCAGGAATGCCCGTGAAGTCGGGCTTGAAGGCATTGAGACCGTATTCGGTCAGGGCCCAGAGACCACCGGCCGGATCGCGGACAACCATGTTGACGGCGTTGTTGCTGAGGCTTTGTGCGTCCGCGGGGTCGTGAAGGTAGCTCGCGAACGCGCCGGTGCGCGGGTCAAACGCGGCGAGGCCGTCGGAGGCACCGAGCCAGAACAGGCCGGTGGAGGGGTCTTCGGTAATCGCGCGGAAGGTGTTGTTCTGCGTGCTGCCCGGAATGACCTGGGGACGACGGAAGGTGGTGAACGAGCCGCGCTCGCGGTCGTCGAGGCGGGCGAGACCGTCACGGGTGCCGGCCCAGATGTGGCCGGCGGCGTCCTCGTAGAGACAGACGACGACATTGTTGGGCAGGCTGTCGGGCCGGGAGGGATCGTGCCGATAGTGGGTGAAAGTGCCCGTGGCGGCGTCGAGGCGATCGAGCCCGCCCTCGGTGCCGATCCAGAGGGTTCCCGTGCGATCGACGAGGAGGGACCAGATGACGCGGCTGCCGAGGGAGCGGGGATCTTCGGGGTCGTGTTGATAGACCTTGAACTCGTAGCCGTCGTAGCGGGTGAGGCCGCCCAGTCTCAGTCCGAACCACATGAAGCCCGCGTGATCCTGCGCGATGGCGCGGACGTCGGAGTGGGCCAGGCCCTCCTCTTCCGTGAGGCGGAAGAACCGGTCGGGCGGCGGTTCGGCCGCCACCAAGGCAAGGACGCCCGCGAAGAACGCGATGCCGCGCCGCAGCCCGAAGGGAATACGGAGCATCGGCCGTGGATCCGCCGGGGGTGAGGCTGGGTTCGGCACGCGAGATGGGGGTGACTTAGCGTATCTCATCGGCATTTTCGGACACGCCTGAAACGGTGACGGACAGTACGGCGGGACCTGATCAAGGCCGCGAACCGACAAGGCCGGGGTTGGCGGACGCGCGGCTGCTGGCGTTGTTGTTCCTTGGACCCCCGGGGCGCAGGGTGGTTCGGCCGGCGGGGGATGGGATGAGCGAAGGGCGCGGTCAAGCCACGCCCCTAGAAGGTAAGAGATGCGGGTTGTTCTCCGGCGGTGATGCGCCGGCGCGCGGGCCAAGGAGAAGCGGCCACGCCGGGGGTCTGAAACCAACGTTGCCCTTGGGCGAGGGCGGCCGTGGCTCAGCCGCCGGAGCGGGTGGCGACCTCGATCACGTCGTGGGGAGCGGCTTCCTTTTGTCCGGCCGGGGTCACGCGGATGTAGCGGGCCTTGCGACGCAATTCGGGAAGGTTTTTGGCGCCGAGGTAGCCCATGCCGCTTTGGACGCCGCCGATGAGGGCGCCGAGGACGTCGTCGATCGAGCCCGAGACTTCCTTGAGGGCCTCGATGCCCTCGGCGGCGACCTTGCGGACGGTGTCGTTCTTGTCGTGGCCGTAACGGGCCGCCGAGCCGGCCTTCATGGCGGCGTGGGAGCCCATGCCGCGGTATTGCTTATAGAGTTTGCCGGAGATCTCCATGATCTCGCCGGGCGCCTCGCGGCAGCCGGCGAGGAGGCCGCCAAGGATGACGGAGTCGGCGAGGGTGAGGGCCTTCACGATGTCGCCGGATTTGGTGATGCCGCCGTCGGCGATGAGGCGGACGCCCTTTTTCGCGGCGCCGCGGCCCGCGGCGTAGAGCGCGGTGAGTTGCGGGATGCCGACGCCGGCGACGATGCGGGTGGTGCAGATGGACCCCGGGCCCTGGCCGACCTTGATGGCGTCGGCGCCCGCATTCGCGAGGAACTCCACGCCCTCGCCGCTGGTGACGTTGCCGGCGATGATGGTGAGGTGTTTGAACTCGCCGCGGATGAGTTTCACCATGTCGCCGACGCCGGCGGTGTGGCCGTGGGCGGTGGAGATGGCGACGGCGTCGACGTCCTCGTGGACGAGCTCGCTGACGTGGGCGATGATGCGGTCGCGGTCGAGCTTGCCGTCGGGCGTGCGAACGGGGGAGATGGCGGCACCGACAATGAGGCGGAAGCTGGAGTCGCGGGCGGGTTTTCGGCGGGACTTGGCCTCGCTGGTGATGCGCTCGACGTCGGAGCTGGTGATGAGGCCGCGGAGGCGGTCCTGGGCGTCGACGACGAGGATCTTGTGGATGCCGACGTGCTCGGTGAAGAAGCGGTCGGCGGCCTTGATGGGGTCGTTGGCGATGCGCTTTTCCTCGACGGTGACGAGTTGTTTGCGCGGCGTCATGACCGCGGCGACCTTGAGGGCCTTGTAGCGGTCGCGGACGACGTTGCCGGGAAGGAGGCCCGCGAGCTTGCCCGTCTCGTCGACGACGGGGAAAGTGCGGAAATCGAAACGGCGGAGTTCGATCATCTCGAGGACCTCGCCGATCGTGGCGCCGGGTTTCACCGTCATCGGGTCCTGGATGAGGCCGTGGACATGGTGTTTCACGCGGGCCACTTCCTTGATCTGTTCCTTGGCCGGGAGGTTGTAGTGGATCAGGCCGAGACCGCCATTGAGGGCCATGGCGATGGCCATGCGCGACTCGGTGACGGTGTCCATGTCGGACGAGATGATGGGGATCTGGAGCGAGAGGCGGTCGGAGAGGGATGTCGCCAGGTCGGTGTCCTTGGGAAGGACGTCCGAATAGAGCGTGGCGAGCGACACGTCGTCGTAGGTCAGCGCGCTCGGCAGATTGGCGGGGAAGAAGCGATCGGCGGACTGGTAGCAGTCGGAATCGCTGGTCGTTTTGGCAACAGGCTTGGGCATCGTTGCCGTGAACGAAATACTCCGGCCGCGGGGAAGCTCAAACAAAAAGTCGGGCGCCGTCGCGGATGGAGGACCGCGCAAGCGCGGCCCCTACCGAGTGGGGCGGGCGGCGGGGAAACCGGGGCGGGGGTGCCCCGGCGCCAGGGGGAGGGAACGGGGCAGTGGTCAGGGGACCGTGAAGTCGATCAGGCGTTTCTGGCGGTCGACTTTCATGACGACGACCTTGACGGGGTGGCCGAGTTCGAAGCGGCGCTTCGTCTTGCGCCCGACGAACGCGGTGCCGGGGGCGTTGAGGACGTAGAAATCGTCGCGCAGGGAGGAGATCGGGACCATGCCGAAGGCGCCCGCGTCGGAAAGCTCGATGAAGAAGCCGTGGTTGCGGACGTCGGTGATGATGGCGTTGAAGACGGTCTTCTTCTTTCGTTCGGCCTCGCGGTCGAAATATTCCATGAGTTTGACCTTCACGGAATCGCGCTCGGCCTCGGTGCTGTTGATCTCGGTGAGGCTGAGGTGTTCGGCGAGTTGGTCGGTGTGGGCGGCGCGGTAGCCGGGCTGGCGCGCGAGCCAGGCGCCGAGGACGCGGTGGACCACGAGGTCGGCGTAGCGGCGGATGGGCGAGGTGAAGTGGGTGTAGTCCTTCTTGTTGAGACCGTAGTGGCCGTCATGGCTGGGGCGGTAGCACGCCTTGCGCATCGAGCGGAGGAGTTGCATGCGCAGGATGAAGCCCTGGGGATGGTCCTTGAGGTGGGCGAGCAGGCGGACGACCTCGTCGCGGTCCATGAGATCGCCGGTCTTGATGTTGAAGGTGGCGAGGAACTGGCGGAGTTCGGCGAGACGGGCCTCGTCGGGATCGTCGTGGACGCGGTAGAGCGAGGGCAGGCGGTTCGTGCGAGTCAGACGGGCCACCGCCTCGTTGGCGAGGAGCATGAATTCCTCGATGAGCTGGTGGCTCTCGTCGTTCTCGATTTTCTCGATCCGATCGGCGTAGCCCTCGGCGTCGACGAAGATCTTGGTTTCCGGCATGTCGAGGTCGAGTGAGCCGTCCGCCATGCGCTGGCGGCGGATCTTCGAGCCGAGGGTCCAGAGTTGCCGGACCCATTGCTGGAGGTCGGAGAGTTCCCGGTGCGAGAGCTCATTGAGCGCGCGGCCGGTGGAACCGGTCTGGTGGGCGGCGGGCAGGGGCAGCTTGCGGACCCGGTTCAGATCGTCCTCGAACAGCAGCGCGTACGCCTGTTTGTAGGTGAGGCGCTTGCGGCTGCGGATGACGGTGTTGGCGAACTCGACGTGCTTGATCGCGCCGTGGCGGTTGAACGTGAAGATGGCGGCCTTGGTAAGCCGGTCGGCGGCCTCGACGAGGGAGCAGAGGCCGTTCGAGAGTTTCTCGGGGAGCATGGGCACGACGGTGCCGACGAGGTAGGTGGAGTTGCCGCGGCGCTGGGCCTCCCGGTCGAGGGCGGTGCCGGGTTTCACGTAATGGCTGACATCGGCGATGTGCACGCCGACGCGGACCTCGCCGGCCGGCAGGTACTCGATGGAAAGCGCGTCATCGAAGTCCTTGGCGTCGTCGGGATCGATGGTGAAGGTCGGGATGTCGCGGAAGTCGCGGCGACCGGCGAGGTCGGAGGAACGGACTTCAGATGGGATGGCTGCGGCCTCGCGAACGACGGGGTCGGGGAAGGAGGTGGCGAGGTCGTATTTGTGGTAGATGGCGGCGAGTTCGGCGCGGGGCTCGAAGGCGCGGCCGAGGCGCTGGGTGATTTCGCCGTCGGGGGTTTGGTGGCGCTCGCGCCACTCGTTCAGTTTGACGACGACCTTGTCACCGACCAGCGCCGGCGGCTTGAGGCCGGATCGGGTGGGATCGGGGACAATGATGTCATGCGGGATGCGGGGGTCGTCCGGGGTGACGTAGAAATAGGTGCGGCCGCGGTGGAGCGTGCCGGTCAGGGTGGAGGCACCGCGTTCGAGAATCTCGATGACGCGACCGGCATTCTCGCCGGCCTTCAGAAAAAACGGGAAATCGCGCTCGCGGGGCGAGCGTAGACGCACGACGACCTTGTCGCCCTGGAGAGCGGTGCCGGTGTCGGCGGCGTCGATGTAGATCGCGGGCTTGCGCGGCTCGTTCACCCGGACCTCGGGGGCGACCATGGCGGAACCCTTTTGGCGGAAGTTGATGGTGCCGGTCACGAGGTCGGCGACCTTGGGCAGGCAGACGCGATCGTTCTTGATGAGGGCGAGCTGGCCGGAGCGGACGAGCTGGGCGATTTCGGCGAAGAAGGCGGCGCGGCGCTTCTTGTCGAGTTTCCATTCCTTGGCGATGACCTCGGCGGGAACGGGGACGTACTGCTTGCGGGAAAGGTGGGCGAAGAGGCGTTCGGAGTGATTTTTCATAGGCGGCGGACGAGGTTCAAAAGATTGGGATCAATCCGCGTTCAGCAGCGATCGGGAAGGTTGTATTGCCTCACGCAAAGGGCGCGGAGTTCGCAAAGGTTGAGGAAGAGTTCCGGATCGCCTGCAAGCAGGCTCCTACAAAGAGAGGCGCTGGCGGATTCAGGAAGGAGGGACTATGGCGATTCGGGCGAGTCGCCGGGAAATAACATCGACCCCAGGGAGCGGGGAAGGTCGCGCCGAGCATGCGGGATTTTCTAGTCGCACCGTGTGCATGAGGTTGTAGGGTTGCAACATGCGAATTGCCCACGCCGCGAGTGAAGTGTTTCCGTTTCTCAAGACCGGTGGTCTGGCGGACATGGTGGCGGCGTTGGCGGGGGTGCTGGCGGAGCGGGGGCATGAGGTGGTGGTGTTCATGCCGGCGTACCGGTCGGTGCTGGATGGTCCGCACGCGCGGAATGCCGAGCTCACGCACCGGTTGAAGATCGAGATGGGCGATTCATTCCTGGCGGGGGATGTGCACACGCTCAAGCCGGCCCCGGGGCTGACGCTCCATTTGGTGGGGCGCGAGGAGTATTTCGACCGGAAGCTGCCGTATTGGACGGGCGAGCGCGATTACGACGACAACGACGCGCGGTTCATCTTTTTCCAGAAAGCCGTGGTCGAGTTGCTGCGCCTGACGGACTTCAAGGCGGACATCGTGCATTGTCACGACTGGCAGTCGGGCATGCTGCCGTTGTTCCTGCGGTTTGCGGAGCAACGGTACGGCGTGACGCTGGCGTTGAAGACGGTGTTCACGATCCACAACATCGCGTACCAGGGAATTTTTCCGCGGAAATCGTTTCACCTGACCAACCTGCCCGAGGAGCTGATGTCGATCGACGGCCTCGAGTACTACGACCAGATGTGCATGATGAAGGCGGGTATCGTTTATGCGGACCTGGTGACGACGGTGAGCCCGCGGTATGCGCGGGAGATCCAGACCCCGGAGTTTGGCAACGGCATGGATGGCGTGATCGGGACGCGGCTGGAGGATCTGCACGGCCTGATCAACGGCATCGACACTACGGTGTGGAATCCCGCGACCGACCCGAGTTTACCCGCGCGGTACAGCGTGGAGAACATCGGAGGAAAGGCGATTTGCCGGGAGCGGTTGCTGCAGGAGTTCGGGTGGAGCCCGAAGGCGGGAACGGCCGGCAACTCGCGGCGGAAGACCGGGAACACGAACCCGGGCCTGCCGGTCGGCGGCGCGGGGGCGGGTGGATTCAAGGGACCGATTTTCGGCATGGTCTGCCGGTTCACGGCCAGCAAGGGGATAGACCTGTTGTTGGGCGCCGAGGAATTTTTTGCGAAGGAGGACTGCCGGCTGGTGATCCTCGGCGGTGGCGACAAGCGCTACGAGGAAGCGGTGCGCTCCTTCGCGGCGCGTCATCCGGACAAGATTGGCGTGTGCGTGCGGCTCGATGAGGAGATGAGCCATCTCGTGGAGGCCGGATCGGATTTCTTTCTCATGCCGTCGCTGTTCGAGCCGTGTGGTTTGAACCAGATGTACAGCCAGACCTATGGCACCATCCCGCTGGTGTCCCGGGTAGGCGGGCTCGTGGACACGGTGTCGGATGTCGAGGCATCGCCGGAGACCGGCACGGGCATCATGTTTTCGCCGTCGCAGGAGGCGTTCAACCGGGCGTTGCGCCGGGCGCTGGTGCTGTTTGGCGACAAGACCAAGTATGCCGAGGTGCAGCGGCGGGGGATGCGGCGGGATTTCTCCTGGAAGACGGCGGTGGCGGCCTACGAAAAACTTTACGCGAACGCGTTGTGAGGGACGGAGGATTTTTCCCGCGGATGGTGCAGATGAAACGGATGGAGTGGGATGCCGGTGAATCCCGCGCCGCCCGCGCCGATGGGACGCCGCGGAGGCGAAAAGCCGGGGCATAGAGCCCTCCCACATTCGCGACGAGGGTCATGACTCCCACGATCGTTTGGTTTCGCCAGGATTTGCGGCTCCAGGACAACCCGGCGCTGGCCGCGGCGGTCGATCGCGGCGGCGCGGTGGTGCCGGTTTATATTCTCGATGATACAGGCGAGGGTCGTTGGTCCATCGGGAGCGCGGCGCGGTGGTGGCTTCATCATTCGCTGGCCGCGCTGGACGAGTCCTTGCGTGAACGCGGGTTGAGGCTCCTCCTGGCCAGAGGAGACAGCGCCATGGAGTTGCGCCGCTTGATCAAATCGTGCGGCGCCCGCGCCGTGTTCTGGAACCGACGCTATGAGCCGGCGGCGGTCGCGCGCGACACCGCGCTCAAGGCGGGGCTGGGCGTGGAGGTGAAAAGCTTCAACGCCTCGCTCTTGTTTGAACCTTTTGCGGTGCGAAACAGGGCGGGCGGGCCTTTCCAGGTTTTCACGCCATACTGGCGGCATTGCCTGACCTTGCCGGTGGAGGCGCCGCGCAAGCTTCGACCGGGGTTGATCGACGGGCCCGCCTCCTGGCCGCGGTCGTGCGCGCTGGGAGACCTTGGTCTCCTCCCGGCGGTGAAGTGGGATGCGGGTTTCGCCGGCGCCTGGACTCCGGGCGAAGCGGGCGCGCTCGCGCGTTTACGCCGTTTCACCGGGAAAGCGATGGGCGACTACGGCGAGGAGCGCGACCTGCCGGGAAGGGACGGCACGTCAGCGTTGTCGGCTCACCTGCATTTTGGCGAGGTGGGTCCGCGGCAAATCTGGGCGGCGGTGCGCGCGTCGTCCAAGGGCAGTGGCGTGTTTCCGCCGAACCGAGGGGCGCAGGCCTATGTGGGTGAAGTGGGTTGGAGGGAATTCGCGCATCATCTGCTGTTTCATTTTCCGCACGCGCCCGAGCAGCCGCTGCGGCCGGACTTCGCGACGTTTCCCTGGCGGAAGGACGCCGCGCAACGGCGGGCCTGGCAGCGGGGGAGAACCGGTTATCCGGTCGTGGATGCGGGCATGCGTCAGTTGTGGGCGACGGGTTGGATGCACAACCGCGTGCGCATGATCGTGGCATCATTCCTGGTGAAGCACCTGCGCCTTCCCTGGCAGGAAGGCGCGGCGTGGTTTTGGGACACGCTGGTCGACGCGGACCTCGCGAACAACACGCTCGGGTGGCAGTGGTCGGCCGGATGCGGCGTCGATGCCGCGCCGTATTTTCGAATTTTCAATCCCGTGCTGCAGGGGCGGCGATTTGATCCCGAAGGGAAATACGTGCGGCGGTGGGTGCCGGAACTGGCCGCGCTGCCGGATCAACATCTCCACGCACCTTGGGAGGCGCCCGCTCCTGTCCTGGCGGACGCAGGGGTGACATTGGGCCGGAGTTACCCGCAGCCCATCGTGAATCATGCGGAAGCGCGGGCGGCGGCGCTGGAAGCTTGGAAATGCTGGCGCGCGTCGAGCGGGGTGAGGGCGTGAGGATCGTGGGAGTGTAAACTGCAGGAGGGGGAGGCGGGATCCGGGATCCTGCCCACACCGCATTCGTTGGCCAGCGGCCTGACGCCGAGAGCGGACTCCAGCGGTTTGTCGCCTACAGTCAGGTACTTGCGGGTGAAAGGTGTCGCCGCGGCGCGTTTAAAGTTTCTTTAAATCAGGCTTTCCAAAGGGGGCGTCGAACCTATGGTGGGCAGCTTATATGCAGAGAACATTCGTCATTTTTAAGCCTGACTGCATGGCCCAGCGCCATGTCGGCAATGTACTCAACCGCTTCGAGAGCGCCGGTTTTACCATCGTGGGCTGCAAGATGGCCCGCCTGACGCCGGAATTGCTGCGCGAGCACTACGCGCACGTGGCCAGCAAGCCGTTCTATCCGGAGATCGAGGGCTTCATGAGCTCCCGGCCGGTGATCATGATGGCGCTGGAAGGCGAGGGGATCGTGCAGAAGGTGCGCGACCTGCTCGGGCCGACGGATTCCCGCAAGGCGGCGAAGGGCACGATTCGCGGTGATTTCGGCACCGAGATGATGAAGAATGTGGTGCACGCCTCGGACAGCGACGAGAACGCCAAGATCGAGCTCGCCCGGTTCTTCAAGCCCGAGGAATTGTTCACCGTCTGACGCGGACTGTGTTCTTGACGGCCCGCCGTCGGGCAGGCTTTTTTGTTCTTTCAGTTTTTTGCCCCTATCGTCTAGCGGCTAGGACAGGAGATTCTCATTCTTCAAACCGGGGTTCGATTCCCCGTGGGGGCACCACTTTCAAAGGCGTTCATCGAAAGATGAGCGCCTTTTTTGTCGGGGGCTTCCATGACCGACGGCTGATGTGAATGGCTGTGGCTCGACTCCCGCGGTCTCTCACGCGGGGGACACGAGTTGCCTTTGTGAGGGCGTCTTCTACGGTGGCCGGATGCGTGAATTTCAGGCAAAGCCGTTGCCGAAAAGGAGTGGGGCCTCGTCATGGGCGCAGCCGAGAAACCCGCTCCGGTCCGGCGAAGGAGCGGAAGATTAAACGATGTGCGGGCGATACACGGGCCGGAATGTGGAGCGCATGGCGCTCATCATTTCCCATATCACCGGAGAAGATTATGAAGTCGTGCTGGCGCGGTTTCGCCAGTCGGACGCGGGCGGCGCGCGGTACAACATCGCCCCGTCGCAGCAGAACGTGGTGGTTGCCCCGCTTGACGCCGGTGCGCCGGCGGCGGGGACGATGCGGTGGGGAAATTTCGTGAGCTTCGGGCCGGGATCGCGTCCGACTTTCCTGATCAACGCGCGTTCCGAAACCGCCCGGCAGAAAAAGACTTTTTCCGATGCGATCCGCACGCGGCGATGCCTGGTGCCGGCGGACGGGTTTTATGAATGGAAGCGGGATGAGAAGGGCCGGTCGCTGCAGGCTTATTATTTTCAAAGAAAGGAGGGTGCCGCGTATTGGATGGCGGGCCTCTACTGGCAGGAGGATCCCGAGCAACCTCGGCGTTACATCGTGCTGACGACCGCACCCAATGAATTGCTCGAACCGATCCATGATCGCATGCCGGTGATGCTGACCGAGGACGATGCCCGGCGGTGGGTGGACCAGGCGACGCCGGAGGAAAATGCGCTGGCGTTGTGCCGAACTTTCCCCGCGGCGGAAATGCAGGCCCATCCGGTCAGCGACTTCGTCAACAAACCGGCCAACGAGGGGCCGGCTTGCATTGAGCCGGTCGAACCCAAGGCGAGGCCGGTGCAGGGCGAGTTGTTTTGAGGGATGGGTGCGGGGTGCCCGTCATCCTGACATTGAAGGATCCACACGGAGTCCGCGCACCTCCGGGCCTACTCTTGGAACTGAGAAATACCTAAGACCTCCCTCCCCGTCATCCTGAACGCAGTGAAGGATCCATGGAGTTGGGGCACGTCCGTCCTTTCCCTTGGATCCTTCGCTTCGCTCAGGATGACGGTGGCGGTCGTAGTTTCTGTTATCCAAAGTTCAGCTCCGATCACTATGCAGCCGTGCAACGGTTGCTCCGGGTCTCAGCCGGAACGATGCGGTCAGAATACGATTCCGCAGTGTGCGCGGTCGAACTGTTCGGTTGTAGGGGCGTGCTCGTCCGCGCCCTTCGTTTCCGCAGCGAGAAAAGGGCGCGGTCAAGCCGCGCCCCTACATCATCTGCAGGATTCCGGCTCAGGATGACGGTGGCGGTCGTAGTTTCTGTTATCCAAAGTTCGGCTCCGCTCATGATGCAGTCGTCCAGCGGTTGCTCTGGGTCTCAGCCGGAACGATGCAGTCAGAATACGATTCCGCAGTGTGCGCGGTCGAACTGTTCGGTTGCAGGGGCGTGGCTCGTACACGCCCTTGGTTCCCGCGGCGAGAAAAGCCGCGGTCAAGCCGCGCCCCTACATCAGCTGCAGGATTCCGGCTCAGTGGAACGGCGGCGGGTGAAAGGGATCTTCCCGGTGGGCCATCTCCGCTCTCCGCTACGCAGTGGTTAACCCGTTCGCTTCAAATACCCGCAGGTCAGAACTTGAAGCTGGAGCTGACTTGCAGGACGGCGGAGACGATGGCGTAGGCCAGGAAGGCGACGAAACCGAAGGAGATGCCGAGGACGATGCTCGAGACGAACTGCGTGAACTTCTCGAGCCAACGGCTGACCTCGAGTTGGTATTCCTGGGCGATGGCGCGGAGGCTCGGCGCGAGATTGCCTGTCTGCTCACCGACGGCCAGCTGGTCGATCACGAGGAGCGGCAGCAGTTGGGTGCGGGCGAGGGCCACGGACAGCGACTCGCCCTCGAGGACGCGGTCGATGGCTTGGTGAAGCTTTTCGCGCATGGCGACGTTGGTGACGGTGCGCTCGGCCATGCGGAGGGACTCGGCGGTGGTAATGCCGTTCTCGAGGAGAATCGCAACGGTGTGGGTGAAGTTAAGGATCGTGATCCGGACGGCATACGGCCCGGTCAGCGGGGAGCGGAGCAGCAGGGTGTCGGTCGCGTGGCGTCCGGCCGTTGTGCTGCGCCAACGCCACCAGGCCAGCGCGGCGATGACGGCGCCGGCGATCAGGAAAATGCCGTAGTGGAGAAGAAAGCCGGAGAGCGAAACCAGGGCCTGCGTGGACGGCGGCAGTTTGCCACCGAGGGAGTTCAGCAACACCTGCAGGCGGGGCAGGAGGAAGAAGAGGAAGAAGAGGATGACCCCGAAGGCGAGGAAGCAGACGAAAACGGGGTAAGCCAGCGCGGCCATGAGCTTGCGCCGCGTTTCCTGCTCCTCGACCATGTGTTGGATCAGGCGCTGCAGGACCTCGCGGAGGCTGCCCGTCGCCTCGCCGGCGGCCATTAGGCTGACGGTCTGGGTATCGAATACCGCAGGTATGTCCGCGCAGGCTTGGGAGAGCGTGCGACCCTGGCTGAGCTGTTCCCACAAGGAGGCGGCAAGTGTCTGAAGAGGTGGTTCCTTGAGACGCAACGCGAGCAGGCGCACCGCCTCACTGGCGGGCAGGCCGCCGCCCACGAGGCGCGACAGGGCCTGCAGAAAAGGGAGGCGCTGGCGGCGGGTCCACGGAACGGTGCGGGTGGCCGTGCCCGGTTGGGCGGCACGAGAAGCCTTGCGTCCCGTGGCTTCCTCAACGGAAAGCGGGCGGAGGCCGCGGGCGGAAAGGATTCGAAGCGCATCGCGGCGTGACGGGGCCTCGACCGATCCCTGCTGGGACTGGCCGCCGGGTTCACGGGCGGTGTAGCTGAAGGCCGGCATCGGTTAGAACGTACGATGGGCGGGCCTGTGCGTCCTGACTCCGACACAGCCCGCCCTTTCGGGCATCCTTCTCCAGACGGAACGATGCAGGAAAAGGGGGAGCGACTTGACCTCAACGCGCCGGATTGGAGCGGATGCGCCGCAACGCGCTGAGTTCAGCGCGTTCCACCTCGCGGTGAGGGGGATCTTGGAGCGAGTTCGTGGTTCGACTGTGGAGCCCGGGCGACCTGCCCGCGATGCGCCCGGATCGCGGCGGGGTCGCCGCGGCTCCATGCCTGATGCATTGCTCCGGCTCCAGTGGAGAGCCGAGCAAACGCGGATCGCCTGCAAACAGACTCCTACAAGGGGGGAAGTGCGCATGGCTCAGGTGTCGCCCACGGAGATCACGCGCAGGAGTTCGTCGAGGGTGGTCTGGCCGTCGCGGATTTTTTCCCAACCCGATTGGGGCAGGGTGCGCATGCCCTTTTCGCGCGCCGCGCGGGACATCTGGCGGGCGGATTCGCGCGCGAGAATCATGTCGTGGAGTTCGCGGGGGCGGAAAATCTCGAAGATGCCGACGCGGCCGCGGTAGCCGGTGCCGCGGCAACGGGGGCAGCCGCGAGGCGCGGGCAGTTCGGTGACGCCATCGCTGAGGGCGGGGTCGAGACCGAGGGCGGACAAGGTTGCACGCAGCGCGACGCGGTCGGCCGGAGTGCGGCCGGCGCAGTCGGGACAGAGGCGGCGGACGAGGCGCTGGGCGATGACGAGTTCGACGGCGGAGGCGACGAGGAAGGGCTCGATGCCCATGTCCACGAGGCGGGTGATCGCGCCGGCGGCGTCGTTGGTGTGGAGCGTGGAAAAGACCAAGTGACCCGTGAGGGAGGCGCGGATGGCGATGTCCGCGGTCTCGCGGTCGCGAATTTCACCGACCATGATCACATCCGGATCCTGGCGCAGCACGTGGCGGAGCGCGTCGGCGAAGGTCAGGCCGATTTCGGGGCGGACCTGCATTTGGTTCGCGCCGGGTACCTCGTATTCGATCGGGTCCTCGATGGTGACGATGCGCAGCTCGGGGGCGTTGATCTTGCGCAGGAACGCGTTCAGCGAAGTGGACTTGCCGGAGCCGGTGGGGCCGGTGACGAGGACCAGGCCGTGGGGGAAGTCGAGCACCTGCACGATCTGTTTTTGCTCGTCCGTGTTGAGGCCGATGCGGTCCATCGAGTAGGCCTCGCGACGCTGGTTGAGGAGACGGAGGCTCACGCTCTCGGCGTAGATGGTCGGGATGGTGGAGACGCGGATGTCGAGCGCGCCGCCGGCGGTCTTGAAATTGATGCGGCCGTCCTGTGGGAGGCGTCGTTCCGAAATGTTGAGACGCGCCATGATCTTGAGGCGCGAGATGATGGCGTCCTGGTAACGGAGCAGGTTGTCGGGGACCGACACGGGAACGAGCAGGCCGTCGACGCGGTAACGGATGCGGAGTTGATCCTCCTGCGGTTCGAAGTGGACGTCGGTGGCTCCATCGCCCACGGCCTGCGTGAGGATATCGGTGACGAAGCGGACGACGGCGGCGTCGGCGTCGGCATCGAGGTCCTGCGCGGTCGTGGGGGCCAGTTCGGGCAGGGCGTCGTCCTCGAGGCTGCCGGCGCCCACGCCGTAGTGCGTGGCGATGAGCTGGCGGATTTGCCCGGCGTCCGCGAGGTGCCAGTTGAGCCGGCGCGGGGTGAAGGTGGCGATCCAGGCGACCAAGTCGGGGCCCGGGGGCCAGCTGGTGGCGAGGGCGAGTTCCGCGGGCGACTCGGTTGGGACGGCCAGGGGGATGACCTGGAAATCGTGGGCGAGGCGTGCGGGGAAAAGATCGATCGCGGCCTCGGCCACTTGGGGGACAGTGGCGACCGGCAGTCCGCTCGCGCCGGCGAGTTCCGCGAGGGCTTTGTCCTCCGAAATGCCGAGCAGGCGCGCCAGCAATTCGAGACGGCCGGCGCGGGGCGTCTCGGCAAGCTGGCGTTGCCCGGCCTCGTCGAGGCGGGAACCGAGGGCGGCGGGAAGCGGATCAGCGGCGAGAGGCATGGAGGCGAAAAATCAGTCGGACTCGCTCAGGTTTCAGTTATCTCCCGGGATTGCGGCGCCCGAAACAGACGGAGGAGAAAGAGAAAGATTGGGAGAACGAGAAAGAGAAGGGAGGCGGGTGATCAGCGCGAAAAAATGGACGGGCTTTTCTTTTCGGGCGTGAAATCCGGGTCGATGGCGGAGCGCACGGCGTCGCCCTGCGGGCCGGCTTCGATGCGGCGCAGGGCCTCGACATTATCCGCGGCGGTATTGGTCAGCACGTAGGGGCGCAGGAAGAAGACGAGATCGGTGCGGGTGTTCTCGCGCCGGCGGGTGCCGAGGAGGTCGCCGATGATCGGGATGGGGCCGAGGCGATTGGTGTTCCGACTGCGCGAATTCCGCTGGAGTCCGCCCAGCACGATGACCTCGCCGCTTTTCACGCTAATGAAGGACTTGGTGGAACGGCGACCGATGCGGGGCTGGGGATTGCCGTCGATGACGATGTCACCGAGCACGTCGTTCACTTCCTGGGTGATCTCAAGCTGGACGGAACCGTCGTTGCCGATGAGGGGTTTCACGACGAGTTCGATACCGATGTCCTTTGAGGTGACGGTGGAGCGGTAGCCGGCGCCGATCTGGGCCGTGGTGGTGGTGGCGTCGTTGAGGTAGCTGCTGATCACGGGCCGCTGTTCGCCGACGAAGATCGAGCCCTCCTTGTTGTGGGTGGTGACGATGGTGGGCTGCGAGAGGATGGTGGTGTTGTTCTTGCGCGGCGTGGTGCTGAGCCCGATCTCGGCGGCCAGGTCGGTGTGGCCATTGGCGTCGGGGGTGAGGGTGCCGTTGCGGACGGTGATGCCGGCGGCGGTCCCGCTGAAACCGACGAGCTTGTTCTGAATGATGTTAAGCCCGAGCGCGCTGATGCCGCTGGTGGCCTCGTCGCCGAGGGTGACCTCCGCGATGACGACCTCGATGCGGACCTGGGCGAGCAACACGTCGATCTGCTCGACGAGGCGGCGGATCAGCTGGATGTCGTCGGCCGTGCCCGAGACGATGAGGGCGTTGCTGCGTTCCTCGGCGAGGATGGTGAGCAGTTCGCTGAAGTCCTGGGCCGAGTCGGCGATGACGGCCTGAGCGATGGGTTGACCGGTGCCCGGAGGCGCCGCCGGGCCGGCAGGAGTCGAGGTGACACGCGCGGCATCGGCACCGGAGCTGCGCGCGGCCTGGTTGCGGCCCTGGACAAGCTGGCTGAGGAGGGTGGCGATCTCCTTCGCGGAGGCGTTCTTCAGGAAGATGACCTGGTTGCGGGTGTTGGGATCGGCCTCCACGTCGAGGCGAGCGATGAGGTCGTCGAAGAAAGCGTGCTGGCGGGGATCAGAGATCAGGATGACCTGGTTGGTGCGGTCGTCGGCCTGGTAGCTGGTGGTCGCGCCGAGTTGCATTTGCAGCGGCCCGCTGACGAGGGCGCGCAGTTGCTCGACGACCTCGCTGGCCTTTTTCGAGGACTTGAGCTGGTAGAACTTGGTGGTGTTGCCGTCGAGGAAGGGGCGGTCGAGTTTTTCGAGGAGCGCCTCGATGCGCTGCAGGTTGCTGACGGAGTCGGTGACGAGGGCGGAGTTCGATTTCTCGAAAATGACGGGGGCCGCGCCGAGCCCCGGGTTGAGGAGGGCGGAGATTTGCGGGAGAAATTCGGACACGCGCAGGAACTGGGGTGTGAAGAGCTTGCTGGCGATCTGGCCGCTGGCGGGGAGTTCGCTCACCGGGCCCTCGATGAAGAGGGGCGATTCGGCGCGCGCGAGGTTCAGGGCGGTGACCTTCAGGAAGTCGGGCCCGAGGGGCGACACGGCGATGCCGTTCAAATTCAGGAGGGTTTCGAGTGCGAGGACGGCGTTCTCGCGGGTGGTGCCTTCCTTGAGGGTGAGGGTATAGGTGCCACCTGGCAGGGTGGGTGGGCGAAGCAGGGTGCGTCCGGTCCAGCGCTCGAAGAGCTCCAACACCTGGTCGACGGACTCGTTGCGGAGTTTCACCGGGCCGACGGTGGATCCGTCCGCGGCGGCGGGAGCGATAAGAGGCGTGGAAGACTGAGGCCGCGGACCCGCGGGTGCGGAAGACGAGGGAAGCGGGGGGCCGCCAAAGCCGGACGGCGACGATTGGGGTAGAGGCAGGGGCGGCGGTGAACCGGATGGCGGCCCCGGCTGGGGCACGGGCTGCGCATTGACAAGGAGAAGGCTCGCGAGGGTCACCGACCCCGCGAACAGCAAACGACCGGACGCCGCGAGGCGGTGAAAACTTAAATCCATGCGGTTCTTAGCATAAGGTGGTGGAGGGCGTGTGCCGATGGGGTAACGACCTTAGGTCCTTGAGGTTATTGACCGTAGGAGCCGGGGGGTGAACTTGCAAGCGGTTGTTCCAACAGAATGGGCGGATGCGGAGCGCGGGGCCGTCATAAGCCAGGCAGGCCGCGTAGCCGGCGGCGGGTGACAGCGGGACCAAGTGGCCGGGCGGCACGCGAGTCAGGGCGGGATCGAGCCCGACGCCTTGGAGCTTCGCGGTGGCCTCGCGCTCGGTCCACCGACGGAAGAATTCAGTCTGACGGGCCCTCGACGGGAGCGATTGCTGGCGGGGAAGCTCGGCCGCCGAGAAGACCGTGTTTTCAAGGAGATCGAGATCATCGAGTTGGCGGACGGCCTCGACGTCGACGCCGACCGGCTGGTCGCGGGTGACGGCCAGCAACCAGAGCGCGCCGCAATGCGACTGGTTGAACTGGAGGCGGCGCGTGTCTGCGGAGCTCCCTCCATCCTCCAACGCATCGGCGAGGGCGGGTTTGCCAAAGCGGCCATAACTGAAGGCCAGCGTGGTGGGAAGTCGCCCCGTGTAGGCGCCCAGCACGCGGCGCAGGTTGCGGCGGGCGGCCACGAAGTGATGCCGGTGCGCCGGAAAATGGAGGGCGCGGGCGCGCGCGGCCTCGTCCGCGCTCAGGCCCCCCAAGTCCGCGTCGCCGGGACCGGGGGCGCCGAGCCAGGCGCACCAGAGGTGGATCTCGCCGTCCAGGAGGGCAGGCAGCGCCTCCGGGACGGGCCAGTTCATCTCGGGTTCTCCGCTCATCATGCGGGCCGCAGGGCGGCGAGCGACATGTGCGAGACGGGCGCGAGCACGGCCGCGGCGGCGGTGGCGGGGCAGGCCGGCATGAGCTGGCCGTAGTCGAGCTTGAGGACGCGGTCGGCGAGCGAGAAGTAGCGGTCGTCGTGGGTGATCACGAGGACGGTCTTCCCGCGGTTGCGCAGTTCCGGGAGGAGCTGGCGGTAGAAGATCTCCTTGAACAACGGATCCTGGTCCGCGGCCCATTCGTCGAAGACGTAGAAGGGACGGTCCTCGAGATAAGCGGTGAGCAGGGCGAGGCGCTTGCGCTGGCCGGACGAGAGCGCCGTGGTGGAGATGCGTCCATCGGTGATCTTCACCTTGTGGCTGAGATGCAGTTGCGCGAGGTATTCCTCTGCCTGCGTGTCCATCTCGGGCGAGCGCATGCCGAGGAGCGTGTCGAACAGGTGATAATCGGCGAACACGGTGGAGAAGATCTGGCGATACTCGTCGCGGTTGGCATCGGTGATCTCGCGACCGTCGAGGACGATCTGGCCGGATTCGGGCGGGTAAAGCCCGGTGATGATCTTGGCCAGGGTGGACTTGCCGCTGCCATTGCCGCCGACGACGTACACGAGTTCGCCCGGGTGGAAGCTGAGGTCGATCGGGCCGAGGACGAATTTCTCGTCGCTCTGCTCGTGACGGTAGGTGTGCTTGATCTCCTTGAACTCGAGGCGGGAGAACCGGGTGCTGGCGCCGGTGGTGGCCGAGATCTCGTCGGCGTCGGCGGCGAGGGAGACGCCGAGCTTGTCGATCTTGCTCAACGCGACGTCGGCGCGGCTGAAGACCGCCATGCTGCTCATGACCCCGGCGAGCGGACCCATGAGATAGAGCACGGTGAGGACGTAGCCGGTGAGCGTCTTCAGGTCGGTCTTCCCGTAGGTGGGCAGCAGGAAGAGGATGAGGCCCACGAGAATGTAGAAGAGGAAGTGAGACCAGTTGTGCGCGAGCATGAAGCGGGTCTCGGCGGCCACCGTGTGCCGCTGGAATTCCTCGGTGCTGCCCTGCACGCCCTCGTTGAGGAAGGCGGCGCGGCGCTGATGATGGAGCTTCAGTTCCTTGATGCCGTCGGTCAGCGTGCGGAAATGTCCGTACAGCCGGTCCTCCGCCTCGCGGGCATGGACGAGGGAGCGGAATCCGGCGCGGATGAAGAGCCGGTAGCAGAACGCGCCGAAGACGATCAGGCCGCAGAGTGCGAGCAGCATGTGCCACGACAGCAGGGCCAGGTAGATCGCACCGCCGAGCAGGACAGCGAGGTTGACGGCGAGCGTGGGGAAGCCGAACAGGGCGGCCATCAGGCTGTTCACGTCGTCGACCAGGGTGACCATGACGCGCGACGCGCCGATCTGTTCCAGCCGGCGGAGCGGCACGCCGAGGATGCGCCGGACAAGCTGGCGGCGCAGGTCGGCGATGGCCTGTTGCGAGTGGCGGATGAGCCACAGCTGCGAAATGAAACCGGTGAACAGCTTGCCGATCACCAAGGCGCCGAAGAGGGCGGCGGTGAGGGCGAAGGTGGTCTCGCGTTCGGGATCATTCAGCACGTGGTTGATCAGGGCGATCAACCCCGCGTTGCAGGCGCCACTCACCAGGGCGGCAACCACGGTGGTCGTGAGCATCCGCCGGCAGCGTTGGATGAGGAATTTGAGGAGTTTCATCAGGAGGTGCGGTTTTGGTTCTGGGCTTCGGTGAGTTTGGCGAGGAAACGAGCGCTGACTTCGCGCACGTGTGGTTCCATGAAGATACCTTCATGGGCGCCGGGGAGGTGGACGGTTTCGACCCCGCCCCGGGCGAGTGGTCCCCAGCCGAAGAGGGGGTCGAAGGAACAAAGGAAGGGATGCCCGCGCGTGCGGAGCAGGACGACGGGGCCGTCATACGGCGCGGGTTGGTAAGTCGAGAGTGCGCGCAGGTGGGTTTTCCAAAGCGTGAGCTCGATCTCCGGGAAGAGGCTGACGTCGATCACTTCCTCGATCTTGAGGGGCTCGTTGCGTCCGATCGCCATGGCGCCAATGCGCTGGAGGATGAGGCTGCCCTTGCGGCGGACGTAGCGAACCTGGTCGCGGAAGGGCTGGGCGGCGAAATCGCGCAGCCAGTAACCGGTGTTGAGGGCGAAGCGGAAGTAGAATTCCGGACGCCACCAGGGCAGGCGCTGGTAAGTGCTGTTGGCGGGCGCGCTGTCGATGAGGGCCACCATGGCCACCTTGTCGCCGGCGGCGGAGAACTGTCGGGCCATCTCGAACGCAACGTTGCCGCCGAAGCAGTAGCCGGCGAGGTAGTACGGGCCCTGCGGTTGCACGGCGCGGATCTCGCGGACGTAGTGGGCGGCCATCTCGTCGATGCGCTCGAACTCGGGCTGCCCGCGCATGCCCCGCGATTCCAGCGCGTAGACCGGCTGGTCCGAGGGGAAATGGGCGACGAGGTTGGTGTAGGTCCAGAGGTTGCCGCCGCCCGCGCCATGGATGAAAAACACGGCCGGACGCGTGCCGCGTGGCTGGAGGGTCACCACGGACGAGGCCGATTTGCGGGCGGGCTCGCGCAGGCGAGCCGCAAGCAACTCGAGGGTCGGACATTCGAACAGGGACGCGAGGGGCAGGCGGCGACCGAATTCCTTTTCGATGCGGGCGAAGAGGCGGACCCCGGTCATGGAGTGGCCGCCGAGTTGGAAGAAGCTGTCGTGCACGCCGACCGGCGCCACGCCGAGGGTCTTTTCCCAGATCGTCACCAGCCTGGCCTCGATCTCGTCGCGGGCCGCCACGACCGGCGGACGTCCGACGGACGCGGTGGCATCGATGGCCGGCAGGGCCTGGCGGTCGACCTTGCCGTTGGCGTTGAGCGGGATCTCGGCGACCGGCACGATGACGGCGGGCACCATGTATTCGGGCAGGCTCTTCTGGAGGTGGCTGCGCAGCTCGGCCGGATCCGGGTGCAGCGCGCCGCGCGGTGCGACGTAGCCAATGAGGCGTGGACCGCCGGGCGAGTCGGTGTCGAGAATGACGGCGGCTTGCGCCACGGTCGGATGATGGGCCAGCACGGTTTCGATCTCGCCGGGCTCGACGCGGAAGCCGCGCAACTTCACCTGGCGATCGGCTCGGCCGAGGAACTCGATGGTTCCATCGGGGAGCCAGCGCGCGAGGTCACCGGTGCGGTAAAGGCGGGCGCCCGGGGTGGAATCGAACGGATTAGGCACGAAGCGTTCCGCGTTGAGCTCGGGCCGGCCGAGGTAACCGGCGGCGAGGCCATCTCCACCCGTGTAGAGTTCGCCGGGCACGCCGATCGGGACGGGCTGCAGATGGCCATCGAGCAGGTAAACGGTGGTGTTGGCGATGGGGCGGCCGATCGGAATGGACCGGCCGTCGGTCGGCGCCGTCGTCACGTGGTGCGCGGTGGTGAACGTGGTGTTCTCCGTGGGGCCATAGCCATTGACGAGGCGCGTGTGCGGCAGGTGCTTGAGGACGCGCGCCGCGTGGACGGGCGACAGAACTTCGCCACCCGTGATCAATTGGCGGAGTCCGCCCAGGCGCTCGACCTGCTCGTCCACCATCTGATGGAGGAGACCGGTGGTGAGGAAGGCCGTGGTGACTCCCTGCTGTTGGATGAAGTCCGCCAGTTCGGCCAATGACGGCAGACCGGGCGGGAAGACGGCGAGTCGGCCGCCATTCAGCAGGGGACCCCAGATTTCCAACGTCGACGCGTCGAAGGCGACCGGGGCGAACTGGAGGAAGGTTTCCTCAGGCCCGAAGTGCATGTAATTCGTGTCCCGGACCAGGCGCACGATGGCGCGGTGGGGCACGCAGGCGCCCTTGGGGCGGCCGGTCGAGCCCGACGTGTAGCAAACGTAGGCGACCGACTCGGCATTGATGATGGCGGCGGGGAGGGTGGACTCCTCGCGGTCGATCGCAGAGCGCGCGGCGTCGAGCGACAACAGGGTCGGGCGCGCGGTGTCCGCCGGGCTCGTCGACAGGGCGGATTCAATAACGGATTGCAGGTGATCCTGCGTGACGACCACGGCGGGGCGGGCGTCGGCCAGCATCAGCCCGAGGCGCGCGGCGGGGTAGCCGGGATCGAGCGAGACGTACGCCGCGCCGGTCTTGAGGATGGCGAGCAGCGTGACGGCGATCTGCGGGCTCCGCTCGAGGCAGAAGGCCACCATGGCTCCCGGTCCCGCGCCCTGACGTTGCAGCACCCGCGCCAGACGGCTCGAGGCCTCGTCGAGTTCGCGATAGGACAGGCGGGCAGCGAGACCCGTGACCGCGGGCGCGTCCGGCGTGCGACGCACCCATTCCTGGAACAGTTCCACGACGGTGGCCTCGCGCGGATACGGCTTCCGCGCGGTGCTCCATTCGTTCAGCAGTTGGGCGCGGGCCGACGGCGAAAGGAGCGGCAGCTCGGAAACACGGCGGGCTGGATCGGCGACGGCGGCCTCAAGGAGGAGGTGATAGTGTTCGAGCAGCCGCGCGACGGTGGCGGGCTCGAAAAGATCGGTGCGGTATTCAGCCTGCACGGCGAGACCTGACGCGACCTCCGAGACGGAGAGCGTGAGATCGAACTTGGCGGTGCCGTTATCCAGCTCGATCGGCTCGAACCTCAGGCCGCTGGACTGGGGCGGCGCGCCCGTCGCGCTTTGCAGGACGAACATCGTCTGGAAGAACGGATTTCGCGCCGGGCTCCGGTCGGGCTGGAGTTCGGCGACGACCTTTTCAAACGGGAGGTCCTGATGCGCCATGGCGCCGAGGACGGTTTCGCGCGTGCGCGCCAGCAATTGCCGGAAGGAGGGGCGTTCGGCCACGCTGGTGCGGAGCACGAGGGTGTTGACGAAGAAACCGGCGAGAGACTCGAGTTGCACCTGCGTGCGGCCGGCCACGCAGGAGCCGAGGACGATGTCGTCCTGGCCGGTATAGCGGTGGAGCAGCGCCTGGAACCCGGCGAGGAGGGTCATGAACAGGGTTGCGCCCTCGCGCTGGCTGAGCGTGCGGAGCTCGCGCACGAGATCCGCGGAAAGGTGGCGGGTCTCGGTGGCGCCGCGCACCACGGCCTCGGTCGAGTGCGGCCGGTCGGTGAGCAGCTGGAGCGCGCTGGCACCAGCCAGCTGACGCCGCCAATACGCGAGCGGTTTGGCGAGCGCCTCGCCCTGGAAGGTCTCGCGCTCCCAGAGCGCGTAGTCGGCGAAGCGGATGGGGAGGGGCGCGAGCGGCGACTCCCGGCCGGCGGCGAAGGCGTCGTAAAGTGCGGCGAGCTCGCGAAACAGCACGCCGATGGTCCAGCCATCGGAGACGATGTGATGCATCGTGAGCAGCAGCACATGCTCCTCGGGGGCGAGGCGCACGAGCTGGGCGCGAATCAGGGGCGCTCCCTCGAGATCGAAGGGGCGGCGGGCCTCGGCGACGAGGACCGACTTGAGCGCGGCGTCCCGCTCGGCCGCCGGCGTCGCCGACAGGTCGTGGTGATCGAGCGGCAGGCGTTCGGGATGGACGACAACCTGGGTGGGGCCCTCGTCGTCCTCGATGATGGCGCTGCGGAAGACCTCGTGGCGGCGCACGAGTTCATCGAGGGCGCGCTGGAGGGCGGCCTGGTCCAGGGCGCCGGTGAGGCGCATGCCCTGGTAGAGATTGTAGATGCCCGGCTCCCGCAGGATCTGGTTGAGGAACCAGAGCCTTTCCTGCGCGTGCGACAGCGGGATGCGGCCGGCCTGCGGCCGCGGCGCGATGGCCGGGCGCGAGTTGGGCCGGCTGCCCTGGCGGGCGCGTTGCAGGCGCTTCTCCAGGAGCGAGCGGTCCGGGCCGGAGAGTTCTGGTCGGGAACTGGCGGGAGGTTCGGTGATCACGGTGGATTAGACGACGATGACGTCGGGTTCAGATTCCTTGGCGGCTGATCCCTTGATTTCCTCGGCGAGGGCCTGCTCGATATGAACGGCGAGCCCGGCGATGGTGGGCGCCTCGAAGGCGAGGCGCAGGGGGAGATCGAGTTCGAAGGCCTGTTGCACGCGGGCGAGCGCCTGCGTGACGAGCAGCGAGTGGCCGCCCAGCTCGAAGAAGTTGTCCTGCACGCCGACACTGGGCAGGTGCAGCACATCGCACCAGATCTCGGCGAGGATTTCCTCGGTGAGGGTCCGCGGTGCCGTCCCGGAGGGAGCAGACGCGGCGGCCGGAGGGGGCGGGAGCGCGCGGCGGTCGATCTTGCCGTTGGCGTTCAGCGTGAACTGCTCCAAGGGCACGAGAACGGACGGTACCATATACTCCGGGAGCTCGCGCGCCAGGTGGGTGCGCAGCGCGGTGGCATCGGGGATGCGATCGGCATTGGCCGGCGCGTAGTAGGCGACGATCCGTTTGTCACCGGCCGCGGGCTCGTGGACGGTGACCGCGCACTGGCGGACGTCCGGATGGCGTCCGAGCACGGCCTCGATCTCGCCGAGTTCGATGCGGAAGCCGCGGATCTTCACCTGCTCGTCGGCGCGGCCCAGGTAGTCCAGTTGCCCGGCGGCGCGCCAGCGCACCAGGCCCCCTGTGCGGTACATCCGTTGCCCGGCGGGCCCGTACGGGCATGCCACGAACCGGGCAGCGGACAGCCCACCGCGGTGGACGTACCCGGCGGCCACCCCGCTGCCGGCGATGTACAGCTCGCCGATCACCCCTTCGGGTACCGGACGCAGCGCGGCATCGAGCACGAACAGCGCGGCGCCGCCGGCCGGTGCGCCGATCGGCACCGCGGGGTCGGCGGTCAGCGGCGTGCTGACCGCGGCGTAGATGGTGCCCTCGGTGGGGCCGTAGGCGTTGATGATGGGCCCGGGCCAGCGATCCACCAGCTCGGCCGGGCAGGCCTCGCCGGCGACGATCAGCGTCACCCCGGCCAGCCCGGCGGTGGGCAGTGCGCCTGCCGCCGAGGGGGTTTGGCTCAGCACGGAGACCTGCTCGGCGATCAGCAGGGCGTGCAACTCCTCGGGGGCGCGCGCCACCGACTCGGGAACCACAACCAGCCGCCCGCCGTTGAGCAGCGCGCCGAAGATCTCCCAAACCGACACGTCGAATGCCAGCGAGTGCCACTG